>JAFTXP010000009.1 GCA_017461545.1 Clostridia bacterium
ATGCCGCCCCATCTTGGGTCACCCTGCTGATAGCAAGTCGGAGCTGCCATTGATGTAATAGATGCTGTACCGAGAACACCGATAAGTGTTGCCAATACTAAAATAAAGCTAATAACTCGTTTTTTCATAAGATTCGAAATCACTCGTCAATGTAATCATCGCACAAACGGACATGCAATCGAATACCGAGGATTTCAACCTCCTTTCGCTATATATACGCAAATATTTTTTAATGCCAGGCATAAACACAATTTGCCTGTAAATGTTACTAGTATAATATCATTATATTATTGAGTTGTCAACAATGTTACGAAAAAAACAGCACCCGTAAAGGTGCTGTTCAACTATAATCATATACTTGTTGCAATTATACATTTTGTTACAAAATCTTTTCCATGGTCACGCTTTGAGGAGCCAACCCGCACGATTCATAAAACTTCATTGCGTTTTCGTTACATGACCAGACATTTAAAGTCACATTGTAACATCCAAGTTCTTTTGCGTGGGAAACAACCTGTTCATATAATAACGTTCCAATATGCTGTCCTCTGGCATTTTTATCAATACATAAATCATCAAGATAAAGAGTCTTGATACTTTTAAGAACATTGCTGTTTTTTGTGGTCTTTATCTGACAGAAAGCATGCCCTAAAACAAGACCGCTGTCATTTACCGCCACAAAAACAGGCGTATCGTCGCTGCAAATCACATATTCGAGCTGACTGTCCGTATATTTTTTCCCTGATGATTTAAAAAGATCAGGTCTGCCCTCATGATGAACAGAAAGCACCTGTCTTAATAATTTATTTATTCCGTCTATATCACCTGTATTAGCACGTCTGACTATCATAAAAAATCTCCATAATGTTTTTATTGCCGACACATTATATCACTCCAAATTGTGTTCTGCAAATACACAATTTGATTGACTGCATGTACGGAATTATGTTTTAATGCGTATATAGTAGTTATATTGTAGAATATTTCTGAAAGGTTCGTTTTTCTGTGCTTAAGAATAATAGGAACATAAAAATTGACATTCTTAAAAGTATAGCAATTTTTTTTGTCATTGTCAGTCATATAAGATTCAGCAGTGATATAAAAGTTTTTATGTTATTCCCTTTCTGGATAGATATGGCTGTGCCGATTTTTATGATTTTAACGGCTGTAAATTACACAAACTCATGTTTAAGGAAAAACATCTATAATCTTAAAGATTGTTATTCTTTCAAATCTGTATCAAAACAACTTTTGAGAATTTTACCCTTATATATTATTCTGGTTCTTTTTGAAGTTTTGATGTCAAATCAAGGCATATTACATACTATAAAGCTTATGCTGACAAACAGCTCATTCAGCCCTGGAGCTTATTATCCTATTGTCTTTCTTCAGATTATATTTATACTTCCGATTATTTATATATTAATTATGAAGTACAGAGAAAAAGCACTGTTATTGCTTTCGGCAGTACAGTTATTTACAGAAACTGTATGGAGACTTTGGGAATATTTTTCCTACACAGACATCAATGCTTATTACAGACTGCTATGTTTCAGATACATAATATTTCTTGCCGTCGGCTGCTACTATGTGCTTTACAGAGAAAAGATAAAAAATAAACATCTTCTTTTATCATCATTATTAGGTATTATATATATTATTCTGTTTTGTATGATTGATGTAAAAACTTTGCTCTTTAATACATGGACAACAACATCTATGCCCACCGTACTTTATATTGCACCGATTGTTTTCTTGATTTTAGAATCCAATTTTGAAATAAAGAGTAACTGTTTAAAGAAAATCTTGACTATTATAGGAAGTTCAACATATCACATATTCATTTTACAATCTGCGTGGTTTTTCTTTTTTTATAATTGTGAAAAAAAACAGATTAAATCAGTTGTCATTTTTTCTTTTATCAGTATAATTACATGTGTTGTCTTAGGAATATTAATATTTGGGGCAGAAAATAAAATAAGACAAAATAAAAAAACAAAAAAGAGGTAAATATATGAAAAAAGTTCTTATTAAAATTACATCTGTATTTTTATTATTGTGTACAATCGTGTCTATCACTTCTTGTAAAAAAGAAGAAACCGAAAATGTCATAAAAACAAATCCAAACGACGCATATGTAAAATACCTTGAAGATGCATACTCTAACTATACCGAGGTAGAATACGGACTCGATATTACAAAAAAATATGATTTAGTCGGCATATGTTACTCTACATGGTTCACAAAAATATATTCATATAAAGACTACAATTTTCCGAACATCACGGAAATACTTAACGGCAACGGTGAATTCCAAAAAGAAGGAACATTCCACTATTGGGCAGAACCTGCTTTGGGTTATTATACAAGCGAAGACAAAGAAGTAATCAGAACTCATATGACTCAACTTGCAGAAATGGGTGTTGACTATATCATCATCGATAATACAAATGCCACAAGAACTTGGATACAAAACCGTGACAGCGATTGGGATATGTATATTACAAAGCCCTGTACGGCTATTTTGGATACAATTCTCGAAATGAGAAGTGAAGGTAAGAAAACGCCTTATGTTGTATTCTGGAGCAATAATAATCCTGATACTGCAGGATGGGATGTTATTGACAGAACATGCCGCCAATTCATAAATGATGAAGAATACAGAGACTGTTTCGTATATTGGTATGGAAAGCCCTTTATGCTGACTACACATACTATAGAAGGCGAATCGAAGTACGATCTTACACTCAGACGTCAGTGGGGACTTGATGAAAACAGGGCAACAGGCGACTGGAGCTTCCTCGAGCATGAAAACAAACCGGCTTATGACGAGTTTGGATATGCGGAACAGATATGCGTCTGTACTGCAGCTCAGACAGACTATATGTCAAATACAGAAACAGCCAAAGGCAGAAATCACGGTATTTTTATGTACGAACAATGGAGCAATGCTTTTGAATACAGACCTAAAGCAATCACAATCACCTGGTGGAACGAATGGGCAGCGCAGGCATTTTACGAAGGCGGTACAACACCTAAATTTGTAGATAACTATAATCAGGAATACAGCCGCGACATAGAACCTATGAAAGGCGGTCACGGCGACCAGTACTATCAATGGACAAAACAATACATAACTGCATATAAAAATTATGAAGAATGTCCTCGACTTGTTGAAGAAGGTTATTGATACGCAGGTTATTGGTATAAATTTACGTTTAATATGCGGCGGTGATTATTATGGAAATCAACGATGATATAATTTACAGAAACTGCAAAGAGTATATTGATTGCATGAATAAGAAATATGCTGACTATAAAGAAGTCCCGTACGGTCTTGATATTACAAAAAAGACAGATGTAATCGGCATATGCTACTCCACTTGGTTTACAAAAATCCTTTCGCAGCCCGGATACAGCAAACCTGTTATACCTGATATCCTTGCCGGCAAAAGAGATTTTGACGGAGAAGGAGCTTTTCATTACTGGTCAGAACCGGCGCTCGGTTTTTATAAAAGTGATGATAAAGATGTGATAAGAACTCATATGACACAGATATATGAACTCGGAGTTGACTATATCATCATAGACAACACAAATGCAGGTTTGTACTGGCACGAAACAGCACGCGGCACTGACTGGGATATGTTTATTACGCGTCCGTGTACAGCCATATTGGATACCATTACAGAGATGCGTTCAGAAGGCAAAAAAACACCGTATGTTGTTTTTTGGACAAATGTAAATGACCGTGAACGCTGGGGAGTTGCTGAAGAGACATACGAGCAATTCTTATCTCAGGAAAAATGGAAAGATTGTTTTGTCTATATGGAAGGCAAACCGTTTATGCTTGTCACCAATATGATTCCCGGCAGACCGAAATATGATATGACAATCAGGAAGCAATGGGGGCTGAACCAAAGAAGAGAACCGTGTGAATGGAGCTTCCTGAACGTAATAAATAACCCTACCCTTGACTGCGACGGTTTTTCCGAGCAAATGTGTGTATGTACTGCAACACAACAGACCTTTATGTCGCTTACCGACACCGCAAAAGGAAGGGACGGAGGAAAGTTTTTAAACATACAATGGCAGAATGCATTTAAGTACAGACCGAAAGTTCTTACGCTTACATGGTGGAATGAATGGGCTGCTCAATTGTTCTACGACGAAAACAGAAACCCGTTGTTTGTTGATAACTACACACCTGAATACAGCCGGGACATTGAGCCGATGAAAGGCGGTCACGGTGATTTATATTACAGATGGACAAAACAATATATTGAGGCATACAGAAATCACAAAAAGTGCCCTG
This sequence comes from Clostridia bacterium, assembly GCA_017461545.1. Lineage (GTDB taxonomy): Bacteria > Bacillota > Clostridia > UBA1212 > UBA1212 > SIG423. Next base: position 4,316 of record JAFTXP010000009.1, read on the forward strand.
TTTTGATTGAAGAGAAAAAATGATTATATATTCATGTAAAAACGCCTCCGTTTCATTCGGAGGCGAAACCATTTTAGAAAACTTAAATATTACCGTTAATGAAAAAGACCGAATAGGCATTATAGGTCCTAACGGAGCCGGAAAGACAACATTTATAAAAATGCTGTTGGGTATAAATCAGCCTGAAAGCGGAGAGGTATACTCTACTTCACGCTTTTCTTACGGATATCTTACTCAAAATTCAAGTCTTGACTCAGACAGCACCGTAATGCAGGAATTTTTAAAATCGTTTTCGGATCTGATTGAATTGGAAAAAGAAATTGCGACCTGCGAAAATATGCTTTCCGCAGCATCACACGATGAGGCAATCGCTCTTTCGCAAAAACTTTCAGGTTTATATGAAAAACATGTAAACGGCGGCGGCAATACATACAGAAGCAGAATAATCGGTATTTTGAAAGGACTTAAGTTTCCGGAAGAATCATTTGATTTGACGATATCTTCACTGAGCGGAGGTCAGAAGACAAGACTTGCACTCGGTCAGATAATATTGAGTCAGCCGGATATAATGATACTTGATGAGCCGACAAACCATCTTGATACCGAATCTATCGAATGGCTTGAAAGCGAATTAAAAAGTTTTAACGGCACTCTTATCGTAATTTCCCACGACAGATATTTTCTTGAGAATACTGTCAGTAAAACATTGATAATCGAACACAACACCGCAAAACTTTACAATGCTCCTTACAGCAAATACATAGAACTACGCAAAGCTGATACGGAATATCAGCAGCGGTGTTATATACAGCAACAAAAAGAAATTGCCCGCATTGAAGGCATCATAGAGAATCAACGCAAATGGAACCGTGAAAAGAACATTGTCACGGCGGAAAGCTGGCAAAAAAAACTCGACAAAATGGTCTTAATCGATAAGCCGGAAGCAGACTACACACCGCCTTCAATAAATTTTGACGTTGAAACACCGGGCGGAGAAAATGTTCTGGAAATTAAAAATCTCGGTTTTGCTTTTCCTGACAAAGAACTTTTTAAAGATTTAAATTTAAACCTTTTTCGAGGCGAACATGCATTTATAAAAGGCCCTAACGGATGCGGCAAGTCTACTCTGCTTAAAATCATAACCGGACACATAAACGACTACGCCGGAAGTTATAAATACGGTCACAACATAAAGTGGTCATATTACTCACAGGATTTCAGCGATCTGAATTCAGAAAACACGGTAATCGATGAAGTCTTTGAATATGCTAATAAGCGATACTTCGTTGAACACGCCGGAAAATCATATTTCCACGACATACTGGAAATAAGAAATGCCCTTGCAGCTTTCGGATTTACCGGAGATGATGTTTTTAAGAAAATATCCGTATTAAGCGGCGGCGAAAAAGCACGTGTTGCATTGCTGAAGATATCTTATGACAACGCATCGTTATTGATATTGGACGAGCCTACCAACCATCTCGATATTCAGAGCCGCGAAGCACTCGAAGAGGCTTTATTGAGATTTGAAGGTACTATAATAGCGGTTTCTCACGACAGATATTTTGTATCAAAAATCGCAAAGCAGTTTATCGACATGGCTGCAACATCCGCAAAGCAAGCCGTACATGAACTCAAAAAAAGCACTGTTTCGGAACCGTCTGAAGCAAAGACATCTTACCTGCAAGCAAAGGAAGAAAAGGCTAAAAAACGCAAATTAGAAACACTCTTTAATAAGCTTGAAATACAGATAACAGAAACAGAAGACGAGCTATCAAAAATTGATACACAGCTTGCAGATCCTGCAATATCCTCCGACTTTTCAAAATTATCGGAATTGACAGCAGAACGTGAAACTCTTTCTGACAAACTCGATAAATTAACAGAACAGTATTTTGGAGTATCCGAAGAATTGGAAAAATTGTAATTTTACGCTGTCAAACAAATACGGCAGCATACGAATCAAATCAGGCAGAGCAAAATGCAACATTTTGCTCTGCCTGATTAATTATCACACAAGATATTATATATCATTTGGAAATGGTCAAATCTTTTATATAGAATACATCTCCGACTACCGAATCGTAGAAAAAGTCAACCCGAATCGAATTAACTGCGGCTCTCCAAAAAGGAACATATGACAAATCAATTACTTTAGTATGATACTGTCCGTCTGCTTTCATATTAAACGTGACAGATTTTCCTGCTTCTGCATGCTGCATGTCACCTGTTACAAAAAACAATTCACAGCCGTATTCGGAATATGCATTTGATTCCGGTATCATATATGTGATCTTCAAAGTTTTATTTGTATTGGCATTTATATACAGCGTACTCTTTGTATAGTCAACACTGAAATACGGATCATAGTTGTCATTTACGGTAAGCTTAAGCGAATCACTTTGAAGCGAAGCATAACAGCAACTGTAATCAGATATGTAATTCATACTTTCAGATTTTGAAAAATCAATAATTGATAAACTGTCCCCGTTCGGATAGGGCGATTCAAAAACGCCTTTGCTCCAAACGGAATTAATATAATTCATCCGGGAAATCAACCAATCATAAAGGTAATTTGCGGCATCGGCATGAGTCTTGAAAGTAAGTACGTGTTCCGCCTGATGTTCCATCGTATATTCTCCCAAAGTATGCCATCTGACGTAATTTGATGCAAACTGATCTTTCCCGAACTCTGTCACCGTTTTTATTTCCGCAATATCAGCCATAAGAGCATCATAATTCTCACGCCATACTTTTGAAACATCTTCACGGAACCACCTTACACCGTACAACATTACAAAAAGAAAATTCGTTCTGATACCGTCACTGTAAGTAAAATTCGCCGCATATATACCTAAAGAAGAATTTGTAGAAGCATATTTTGAATTTCCCATAGCAAAGTCAAAATCCCACGGCGGACCGAATGTAATCTTTTTTTCTCCTGTAGGACTCAAATCCATGTACATATTAAATGTACCCGCGTCAAAATTTTTTACAATTTCATCAAGGATATACATTCTTACGGCAGAATCCAGATTCATAACTGAGCCTATCGTTTCACGCTGTTTTTGTTCCGTGGTATAGCTTGAAGGGAAACTCTTTTTTTCAACTTTATCTCCGTTTGAATCTAAATAATAGTATTTTTCTTTATATATAGCATTCCATACAATATTCAGAGCATTGGATGCGTACTTCTCAATATATTTTTTCTGTTCTTCGGTATACGGACCTCCAGAAAGAGAGAAATTTAACCCCTCTGTATAATTCACATCACCGTTTAAATCAGTAATTTCACCGTCAACAGAAACAACAATACTGTCCTCCTCGTCTGTGCGGCCGCCTTGACCTATCATGAGATAACCTATTTCAAGGCTTGTATCAGAGTCACTTTTCTCATAAATATCAACACGGTTAGGATTTATCTGAGACTGTTCACATAACAGATATACACCCATATATGCATTATTTATATAAACCTCAACATGCATCGAATCAGAACAAAAGTATTTGTCGCCCAAAAGCGTACCGCCTAAATTAAATGTTGTATATGTTCTGAGCATCGAATGATCAAAGTAATCTGCCATAAGGCACCAGCTTTTACACTTGGCTCCGTCATTTAATCCGAACATCGACTGTTTTTTATCAAATTTTATCCTATACGGTTTCTTATCTGCGTCAGCAGTAGAGTTTCCGCGAAGTCTTATCCCGGCTGACTTATCCTCAAAAGCATACTCTTCAGGACAATGTTCTGACGAAATACTGCATTTCACATAAACATCTTTTGAATTTATACCGGCATAATTATGAGTTGTAATCTTTAAAACAGGCATCCGTTCGAAAACAACTTCAGACGCAGAAGGCTGCGTAGACTCCGCCGTTGAGATCGGTTTATTAGTAGAAGTCGAAGCAGATACAGATGTATGCAGTGTTGATTCATTCGAACCTGTTGGTTTAGCACTGCCCTCTGTACCTACAGATGATGCCGACTCTGATGAGCCTGTCATCCCTGCGGTTGGTCCGGTTGTCATAGATTCATCATCTGTCTCATTTTCCAACATACTGCTCGAATTATCCGTGATATTCGTTGTCTCCATAGGAGCATCGCCATTATCCGAGCTTTTATTGTTGCGGCATCCGGCAATTCCGGAAATTATAATACACGCCATCAACAATGATATTACCCTATAAATATTCTTATATCGTATACCCGACTTATTCATTCTGTATCTCCGCATAAAAAATAATAAATAAACGCACTTCAACTATTCATTTTATTCTATCTTTAAGTCAAATCTGTGTCAATAATAAAGAATAACTAATTATAAATATCCAATATGTACTTTCATAATATTACCTGTATCATATATCCTTTCTTCCTGTTGCTATAACAGCGCCAATGATATTTCTATAACCGTTTTTCACAAGCAATGAGGCACACTCTTCCAATGTCGCACCTGTTGTAAGAATGTCATCAACCAACAACAATTTATTACTTTTTCCCAAACAAAGGTCTTCGTATTTTTTTGCCTTCGGGTTAAAAATAAAACGCTCATGACTGTTTTCTATTCTTTCTTTTCTGTTAAATTTACTTTGAGCCGTTCCCTGAACACATCTTAATAATAAATCCATACATTTAAGATCTGCCTTTTCAGCAATATATTCTGCTATAAATTTACTCTGATCAAACCCCCTTTCCGCAAATCGCTTATCACTTACCGGAACAAATGTAATACCTGCGCAATTTTCAAATACATTACGTGTTTCTAACATTTTATACATCAACTCTGCAAAGCCTTTCCCTATCCACAGCATGCTGTTAAACTTATAGTCAATCACAGCATCTTTATATGCTCCGGAATATGCCCCTGCCGCATAAATGTGGCTGCACGACGGCGCACAGCTGCAGCTTTTAGACTGTGTGCCGTCGAACAAAGAGCCGCTTGCATACAAGCGGCTCTTTGTTCTGCATTCTTTGCAAACAACATCTCTCGAATAATTTCTGCAAAGAATGCAGGCAGGCGGCCAAATCAGGTCGGCCGCAACTTTTCTGATAAAATCAAGGAATCTTAATGCATCCATACTGTGTCAATTAATCAAAAGGAACATCATTATTTTCGGGAAAGCTGCTAAGAGAAGAAGAACTTAGATTTTTATCAATTATGGAATCATTATCAATCTTTGACAAAAGATAATACAAAACAGACGCCTCATCTTTAGATAACGTAATACCTTTTTTCATTTTCGATCTGTCTGAATTCCACTCTCTGATATCAAGTTTGGCATCTCTGCCGTTCCAGCTGATAACATTGAGCTCTTTCTTCCAACCTTTTCCGGCATCCGAAAGAACACCTAAATTCTGTCTCACATCAAATGTAATGTCAGGCATAAATCATTCCCCCTTAATAAATAATAATTACATATATAAGTATAATTTTTGTAACTTATATGTCAATTATGGAAGCAATTTCCCGGGAAATAATAAACAAAAAGCGCACATAGAAATCCTCCTGAGAATGTTGCCATTCTCAGGAGGATCTTTCATTTTCTATATGAAACACTTATTTCATTCAGTAGCTTCGCTATTCTTATATTTTATACGACCGGCATTATTCATCGGTACTACTCTCGCCGTCTGTAATTTCTTCAGCATTTTCAGTTTTATTTCTGCTCTCTTCGGCCTTAATAATTATGTTCCACTTTTTAAATTTGCGGACAGACCATAAAGCTGTCAATGCAACAACTACAATGCCGACAAAGATAATATAAAAAGTTTGAAAATAATTATATATTTTAGCTTGCTTTTCCTGACTGCTGTCAAGCTCAACAAAAAAATGCATATCCGATGAATTTTCAATATCAAAAGAAAGCTGATATGCTTCGATGCGGGACTCGTATTGCATTATTAATCCGTTGTATACAACATCCGCAGTTTTGAGCTCATCATCATTTACAGGTTTTCTATAATATATTAACTGCGTAAAGTCAGGCGAAAATCCGAGTTTGTTGTGAATAACATCTACAACATTTTCTGCAATTTTTGAATATTCGTCATAAGTAACATTATCACCCGTAATACATACGGTGATGTCATAGTTACCGTTTAAATTTGCAATGACTTTCTCGGGAGAACTGACTGTGGAAGCAGGATATTTATCATAAGTAAGAACAGAAAAACAATCGACACTTAAAATCGATGAATTCGTATTTTCATATTCTTTATTGTATTCGGTGTTAATCTTTTCATATAAAAAAGTACTGAGACTATTCTCCAACCCGGTATTTCTGAGATAGTCTACATAATAGCCGTCTGAAACAACTTTAAAACTATATGCTTTTATACTGAATGTCTCACCCTTGTTTTCAGTATTAACAAGGCGCATTTCATAATTATAATATTTTTCGGTCGATACAGAACCGTAATTATTCTTTTCTGCTTTTTCAAACTTTTGCGAAAGAATAGTATATTCCACTCCGGGATGATTCTTGTCCATATAAGAATTAACCGCTATACGGTTACACCAATGTCCCGGATACAATCCGAATGATTCACAAATAATAATTACGACGGCAATAAATACAATCGATAAAACAGTGGCCGTAGCCGCAATCTTTATCCTGCATTTTTTTGCCGTCGTAATTTTCATTTAAATCAATCCTCTTAAATTTTTAAGGCTTAACAAATCAGCTGTTAGCGATGATTGTGAAATCAGCAACTTTAAGACTTGCACCGCCTACAAGACCGCCGTCAATGTTAGGCATAGCGAATAAGTCTTTTGAATTTTTTGCATTAACACTTCCGCCGTACTGCACACCTACAGCATTAGCTACATCTGCACCGTAAAGTGCTTTTACAGTAGAACGTACAACTGCGCAAACCTCTTCAGCCTGCTCATCTGTAGCTGTAAGACCTGTGCCGATAGCCCAAATAGGCTCATAAGCAATGATGAGTTTAGAAACATCAGCAGCAGAAATACCTTTGAGAGCGTATTTTACCTGATATGCTACGAGTTCGTTTGTAACGCCTGACTGTCTCTGCTCGAGTGACTCACCTACACAAATGATAGGCTTAATTCCGGCTTTGAGAGCAGCAATTGCTTTCTTATTTACAGTCTCATCAGTTTCTGCAAAATACTGTCTTCTTTCGGAATGTCCGATTATTACATATTCGATTCCGAGATCTTTAAGCATAGCAGCAGAAACCTCACCTGTATATGCGCCCTTTTCTTCCCAGTGCATGTTCTGAGCAGCAATCTTTATACAGCTATCCTTTGTAGCTTCGAGAGCAGCAGGAATGCATACAAAAGGAACGCCTGCGATAACTTCATTTTTGCAATCCTTTATGGCTGCGGAAAGTTCTTTCAAAAACTCAGCTGTTTCAGAAGGAGTCTTGTTCATTTTCCAGTTACCTGCAACAACACCTTTTCTCAAGAGGCATGAAATTCCGGGGAGAACCTTTCCCTCGAGGAATTCGAGAGATGCGCCGCCGCCTGTTGAAATATGAGTAACTCTGTCTGCATAACCGAGCTTCTCAACTGCTGCTGCACTGTCACCGCCACCGATAATAGAAATAGCATTTGTGTTAGCAAGTGCTTCTGCAATAGCCTGTGTACCTTCTGCAAATCTGTCAAATTCGAATACACCCATAGGTCCGTTCCATACAACAGTACCGGCACCTTCGAGAGCTGCAGCAAATCTTGCTCTTGTCTCAGGTCCGATATCCATACCCATGTATCCGTCGGGAAGAGCCTTTGTGGGGGCAACTATAAACTCAGCATCCGGAGCAAACTCTTTTGTAACAACAGTATCTGTAGGGAGAAGAAGTTTTACACCTTTAGCTTCTGCTTTAGCAACAATTTCTCTTGCAACGTCGAGCTTGTCATCTTCGCAAAGTGAGATACCTACTGTACCGCCCAAAGCTTTTGAGAAAGTATATGCCATACCGCCGCCGATGATAAGCGTATCAACTTTGTCTATAAGGTTTGTGATAACGTCGATCTTACTTGAAACTTTAGAACCGCCGATGATTGCGACAAAAGGTCTGACAGGATTAGAAAGAGCCTTGCCCATTACCTCAATTTCTTTCTGAATGAGGAAACCGGATACTGCAGGAAGATATTCAGCAATCCTTGCTGTAGTAGCATGTGCTCTGTGTGCTGTACCGAAAGCGTCGTTTACATAAATCTCTGCCATAGAAGCAAGCTCTTTTGCAAACTCAGCATCGTTCTTTTCTTCTTCTTTGTGGAATCTTGCATTTTCAAGCATCATAACCTGTCCGGGCTTAAGAGCTGCAGCTTTAGCTTTTGCATCCTCTCCGATAACATCAGTAGCCTGAGCAACTTCCATACCGAGAAGCTCTCCGAGTCTCTTAGAAGCAGGAGCCATAGAGAACTTAGGATTAAATTCTCCCTTCGGTTTTCCCATATGTGAAACGAGAATAACAGCAGCGTTATTATCTAATAAATACTTAATAGTCGGCAATGCTCCGACAATTCTCTTATCGTCAGAAATATTTCCCTCTCCGTCAAAAGGAACATTAAAGTCAACACGTACGATAACCTTCTTTCCGGAAACATCGATATCTGTGATACTTTTTTTGTTGTAGTAACCCATGAAAGCCACTCTCCTTAAAAATATTTAATAACATAATTTAGTAAGATTTCGAAAATATTCCAAAATCTTTGTTATTGTATACCTTTTACATAAAAATATCAACTAAAATTGTATTTTCATAAATAGCGCGTTATAATGTCATAAAAGGAAGAAGGTATTTAAATGCTAAAAGATTTTTGCAACTATATAAATGAATCTAAAAAAAGGAAAAATATTTTTGTTTTTTGCATTTTTTCAGTATTAACTTTAATCAATTTGTTATTCGGACTGATTCCTGCAATCAGAAACGTTTCCGTTTCGGGTTCGGTTATCCCGGTAGCATTACAATTAACATCATATTTCATTCTTGTGCTGCATATTGCTGTCTGTATTTTTTGCAGAGTGAAACACTATTCCAATATACTGAGAGGTATTTTCTTTTATCAACTGCCTGCCGTAATCTTTTTTATAATTGAACTCGGCATGAGAATCGCCGGCAGCAGCAACGCATACAGTATTTCCTTAAAACTATTTGATCTATGGACTGTATTTTCCAGAACGTTTGCCTATCTCATAACACCGTTTATCGGAATGGAAGAAATTTATACCAAACTTATAATACATATAGTACTGATACTAATAACAGCAACATCATACTCCGGAATAAAAAAATCTATTGCCTTTAAAGAAAAAATTGCTGAAAAACATGCAATGGAAGCTGAATCATCAAGAAAATATTAAAATAATACATAAGATACACTATCACAAATATATTTTTTTGTCTGAATTATCATCGGCAACACTTGTCACTTTTCCGTCAGGAGCGTTCCAATCAGTTGTAACCGCTTCTTTTCTGTCATTTCGCTTATAGCTGTCATAGCCCAGATAATTTCTTACAAGCTGCAGAATACCTGTAGGCAGTTTTCCGCTGCAATAGCAGTCTATATATGAAATCGCATTTACTATTGCAGGCAGAGGAATACCCTGTTCTATTGAAATAACAGCGCACTCTCTGAGATTTAATAAATATGCTTCAGAATCAGTTTTGAAATCACCGTCAGCGAATAACGGTAACTCATTATTATCTAAAAGAGTCAGGTTGTCATAAACTCTGCCCATCAGATTACATTGGATAACAGTCCCGGCATAAAAAGAAAAGAAAACCTCGGCAACATTCATTTGCCATCCGTATTTTTCTTCAGCTTTGCGAAGCAGCTCGATACTTTGGCTCACAGCAGTAATTATAGTGAGATAACAACTTCGCCTTATACATTCGCAAAGACGGTCCTCGTCATATTCCTTAGTAGAAGCAGTTTTAAACCGTTTTAGATCAAATGTGGCGGATGCCAGTTCTCTTTTTTCAACCATTTTTGATAAATATCTGGTATATACAGCCGCATTTATTACAGATATGGGAACAGATAATTCCGAAGCACATGAGCTTAATCGGGAAACATTTCTGCTGTATCCCGCTTTATCCGAAACTACGTCTGTTATATAACTTCCGGTATCCTTGTCCGTGCAACTTACAATATCCGAAAAAACTCCCAAAATATATCCGCCCAATTCTGATTCGTTCCATTCACATAGGGTGTCGTGAATTTCCTCTCCGTCAAAATTAAGAACATACTTTAAAAACATTACAGCCTCGCTGATTGCTTCCAAAATGCTGTATTCCAATCCTCCGAAAATCATCTGAGCAAAACGGCCGGCAAATCCCTCTCCGATATACTGACAGCAAGAAATCCCGTGAAAATTTGAAGATACAGCGTTGAGAAGAGATTTTACATTTTCGTAATCTGCTTTTTGTCCTCCGACAAAAAACGACATACCTTCCAATGCACTGTACTCATCCCCTGCTATTCCGACTCCAAGGTATGCTATTCCCAAGTTTCTCAATTCATTTCCTCTTTTTTCGGTAAGCTCAAAAGAGCTGTCACAGCAATCGATTATTGTGTCTCCCGGTTGGAGGCAGGACACAATTTTCATATAAATATCTTCGGAATAAATTCCTGTTCTGTTTAATAAAAATATTTTTTTGGGACTTGCAAGCGAAACAATCATGGACTCTATATCAAATGCTGTTTCTACATTTGATTTTGAAAATGAGCTCATTATAGATTTTATCTGTTTGTCATACGAAGCATCATATCCGTCCGGAGTATTTATATCGGCACAACATACTGTCACCTTATATCCTTTTTTGCTGAACTGACGCGCTAAGTTATAGCCAATCTTGTCAACAGCCACTATTCCGACATCACTTTTTATCATGCCATTGCCCATATCATACTCTCCCATATGTTTCTAAAAATTTTACTTTGATATTATACCAATGCAAATACTTAATTCGCAACCATAAATATACACCAAAGGATATGTTAATACGAAACATGATATCTTTCCAAAACAAACTCGACATTTGACAACGCACATTGTGCTGAAAACTCCAGAATTGTCTTTGTTTGCATTTTAGTCATATCATTTGTAGGAACAACCAAAATAAATTTTCTTTTTTTTATGTCGCTTGACTTTATTACAAGAGAACTGTCTGCAAAAGTACTATGCTCTGTCCCGTTAAAGTTTTTGATTTTTTCCAGTGATTCATCCAATACCTTTTTCAAATTGTTCACATTCAGATAAGACTTTGTCGTATGATTTAAACTACGCACAATAGTAACGGTTCCGCTGCTTTTATCATATATATCAATAATAGGATAATCTTCAGGCAAATTACATCCAAGATGTTGTTCTATCGCCTTTCCTCTATCAAAATTATTCAGCTTCCAGACAGAAGGCTCTGAATCTTTTATAAAATACGAACCGCCCAGCCATCCGTTTCCTTTGATATTTATAGAGATAAAGTATCCCTTGCCGAAAAATTCAGGCAACGGAAAGAATGTATCGACACTGCAAGTTATCTGCAAATTGAATCTATTATTATCTTCAAAAAATGAACTTCCCGCCAAAGATATATTATCCAATTTATAAAAATTATTTATATACAAATCTGCATTGTTTTTTATCTGCTCTGAAAAAACAGCGCTCGCTATCTGCGAACAAGCCATATTTCCGGAAAAAGTATTAATCATGTCCGAAACAATCAATCCGTCTTCTCCCAATTCAGAATACAACTTGCTTACAATACTGTCATTTATTCTTTCTATGCCCTCACGGTAATATATACATGAATAGTAACTCATATACTTTGCTGTAATATCTGCAGCCTGATACACATTTAAGTAAGCTGCAATATACTGAAAAAACGATACAAATATAAAAAAAATTAAAAAGACAAACGGAAGTAATACTGCAGTTTCTACAGAAATACTTGCATGCTCATGTAGTCTTTTAATAGATCGAATTGCCGATAAAACGCATTTCATATTTTCCGCCTCTGCCCCCCTTTCTGAATAAATTAAGATTAATAATAGGCTGAACAGATATTGTCAAATCACAGGAGATGCATGTATACACTTCCGAAATATTAAAATTCTCTGTGACTGATTTAGATAAATTCAGCTCCAATAAATCACAGATTCTCAGCAACTTCGTTTTCATCGGAACCGCAAGCAATAATACATTCAGATAATCTTTATAGGTCATATTCATTATACTTTCTCCGGATGTAACATTTTTTTCAGTCTGATGATCTGTCAACTCGTTTAAAAAAGCTGATCCGATATTATCCAATCCCAAATCAAGTTTCCAATCTCCCTGCATCTTGTAAAAAGGAACAGACTCACCTTCTTTTAAATCTATTAAGTCTATTGCAGCTTCGGCAGTAGCCCATATGCCCATAATAGCAAAAGCATACAACGGAGCACCTATCCCCATAGTCGAAGCAGCGATGGAATTTCCTATCTGATTTGCAAAATTCACTTTTGTCGAGTCAAGTAAAATATGAATAAAATTCATAGTTGTCCTTATTGCCAATATCTGTTTATATACATCTTCTATATTGTCATTTTGATTTGCATTTCCGGCAATTATATATTCTATTTCAGCATTGAAAAATCTGTCTTCGGTTACATTTTCGCTGTTCGAATAAAAAAAAGACATAATATATTCATTCACATATACATTTTCCGCAGCCGTATCAAGCATCCCCATAAAAACATTTCCGGTTTCAGAAATACTGTTGCCGGAAAAATCACCGACATTTTCAATATTCAGATTATTAAACGAATCAAAAATCGCAGACAAATCCGTATCTTTTTGTATCCCTGCTTCGGTCGAAGGTAACAACGAAATACTCTTTTCAGGGACAACTATATCAGTCGTCTGTGAAAACACATTCAAGAGACTGTTTTCCTTTTTATCGGAAATATCATATCCGGCAAAATCGTTATTACCATCCGGTTTATTTACTTCAGGAATATTTATTTCACATGATATTTCATCAAGTTTCTTTATCCCCTGAATTTTTTGGGCAATTATTTCCGTATCAACCGCAGATGAATCCGATAATATTGTAATAACATCGTTGCATGCGGTCTCCGCATCATTAAGCAATGATAAATTTTTTTGCAGCTTCTGCAATGCTGATGAATTCGATGCTCTTTTAAGAAAAACATCTAATCCGTCTAATTCAGGTTTTATATTTTTATAATATGCTAAATTAATATCTACGGAAAAATCCATTTTGCTGATTTCTTTCTCCAATTCAGCCTTCTTAACTTCTATTTCATCGCATAAAGTTTTGATATCATTTATATACAACAAAGCATTGTTCATATAATTTTTATAAACCTGAACCGTATTTTTCAAACTTTCAAATTGAGTCTTTATATTTTGTTTTATCTCACTGTTTGAGTTTACCGCCGGAAGAATACCGTTTATGATGTCGATTTGTGTCTTTACACTTTTAGAACCAAAATCTTTCCACTCCAGAACAGATCCTGCGGTTGAATACGCAGTGCCGTTAACAGCAATTTGTAACTTATCCATCAAAAGAACAACCTCGTCCTGAGCTTCTGATATTTGCGAATAAAGTGTCTCCGTGCTGCAAATCTCAGTTCCTTCGCCGAACATTTCAAGTTTTTCTGTAAGTTCTGATAACAAATCGGCAGGAACCTTGTACTTCATAAGAGAGCAGATATTTTCTTTAAGCACGGCAGGTTCCGTTATGTTTCCCATATGAAAAAGACTAAGATCTTTTATTTCATAATCAAAGAAAGCCAATTCGCTGTATTGGCTGAATACAACCGAATTAATAATTTCAGCAGACATTGAATTTTCAACCGATAAAAATTCGTATGCATTATTTCTGCGCACATCGCCTTCTTTACCATACAGTCCGTATAATCCGTATCCGCTCTGTAATTCCGTAAGATAATCCGCTGCCAGTGACTCAGCGCAAAAATATATTTTTCTCTCGATAGTTTCTTTCAAAACAAGCATCCTCGCGCAATCAATCAGAACAAAATTGAACAATAAGATTGAGGCAACAGCGATGCACATAAAAGAAGTGATGCTTCCGCCGCAAACTGAAAAATTTTTAAGAAATCTTCTCAAACAACTCACCTCCCGTCTCAAAGACAACATTTGCAAAACGGTGAATCACGGCCGGCAGATATCCCGAATAATCAATGCCTTTTTCACAAAGTTCATTTATACCGGAGAACATACCTAAAACAAATGATAATAATGCAGAAAAAACAATACACAAAGATGACAACACAATGGCTGTTTCTACAGAAAAAGAACCACTCGAATCACATAGTAAACGCTTCATACAATCCCCTCCAGAGTCCATGACAAAATTCATAAATAAATTCTATACGGATTCATTTTTATTTTCCATTTGTTAAGTTCGACTCTGTTAAACATACTTAGACGCAGAATATTCTCTGAAAATTCGTTTTTCTGGAATTAAATAAAACTATAAAAAATATATATCTTTCGAGAAAATAAAAAAGGCGTTAACAATTGATAAATATATTGAATAAAAAAAACATACTGATTATAACGCTGATCATAATCGGCTTAATAACAGCTGCAGTACTGTTGTGTACTAACACAACAAAACAGATAAAAAATGAAAATTACGAAGAAAGCTTCACCGGTGTAAATTATGAATCAGAGCTTGAAAATCTGCCGGAACTATCTGCAAAGCACTGCATCGTAACAGAATACGAAAGCAACCGTATACTTTACGAAAAAAATGCTTTTAATAAATCGGCAATGGCAAGCACTACGAAAATAATGACGGCACTGATAGTAATCGAAGAATGTAATATGACAGATATCGTAACTGTAAGCAAAACAGCATCAGCAATCGGCGGTTCGGAAATCAACCTTAAAACAGGAGAAGAAATAAGTGTTGAAAATTTACTGTACGGACTTTTGCTTGAATCAGGGAACGACGCTGCAATTGCACTTGCCGAACACACAGCAGATTCCATTGAAGAATTTTGTATTTTAATGAATAAAAAGGCAAAAAATCTGGGCGCACAGAACACGAATTTTACTTCACCGCACGGACTTGACAACGAAAACCATTTTACAACGGCATACGACCTTTCAATCATCACAAAAGAAGCATTAAAAAATGAAATTTTCAGAAAAATCATATCTACCAAAACTTACACGGCAGGAAACAGACATTTTGTAAATACAAACGCGTTACTCGGAACAGTGGACGGTGTTGACGGAGTCAAAACGGGTTTTACAAACAACGCAGGCAGATGCATAGTTTTAACAGCTGAAAGATCCGGAATGAGAATAATTGTCGTGCTGTTCGGCTGTCCTGACAGTCTCAACCGGACAATTGACGGAAAAAGAATAATTGAATGTATCTTTGAAAACTACAAAATCTATGATGTGTTGCCGCAATCAATCAAGTTAGGTTCCCTTGACACAAAAAAAAGCAAAACAGAGCCCTCTGAGCTTGTGACAAACGAATCCGTCAGACTCCCTTTAACAGAAAATGAATATAAAAATCTTTCCTATTCTGCTGAAATATTCAATAATGTGTATTCCGTAGATATCAATAACGCTCAAAATAACAATATTGAAATTTTCATAAATAAAAACTCATACAAAAATTCAGTCTGCGGATATTTATTTGTCAAATCCGGAAATAAGACAATATATAAAACTGCCATAGCACAGTCATCCGACGTTATTAAGAAAACATATAAAGATTATTTGATGAATGTATTAAACGAGTTTGCATATTTTCTGTCTGAATGAATATAAAAATATTTTTTCTTGTACGAATCAAAATAGATTGATATACTATTAAAGTATATTTTTGTATACTCATTTATAGCAATGGAGATAGTAATTACTCATGTCAGAAAATGCATCAGAAGGAAAAAACAGGAACATTAAATTAGAAATGTTCGAAGGTCCGTTTGACCTTCTTCTTTCCTTACTCGAGAAAAATAAAATAGAAATAACCGATATACCGATCAGTCTTATTGCAGACCAATATATTGATTATATATTTGCGGCAGGTGTCTTTGACGTAGAACTTGCGAGCGAATTTGTCGTAATGGGTTCCAGCCTTCTCCACATGAAGTCCAGAAAGCTTCTCCCTAAGCCTCTTCCCGAAACAGAGGAACTGACTGAGGAGGAACTTGCAGAGCACCTCATGCGATATAAACAGTATAAGGAAACTGCTGTGAAACTTGCTGAATTTATGGAATATTGGAAAGGTTCCGTATCCCGTGAGCAAGAAGTTCTTACATTCTCGAAAAGAGAGGATCCCGTAGAACTGACCTCTGATGCTCTTGTAAATGCTTACGAAAATGCAAAACTCAGATTTGAAACAAGCAGAAACGACAACACCGGCAAAATGAATGTAATTCTGAAAATAGAAAAAGTCAGTCTGCGCGATAAGATTAAACATGTAATATCTGTTCTTGCAAACAGAAAAAATGTATTCTTTTCCGAGATATTTAATTTAAAGAAAAACTCAAAAGCCGAAATTGTAACAGGATTCCTTGCAATTCTCGAACTTGACAGAAATAAAAGCGTTCGTCTCGAACAGAAAAAATTATTCGGCGATATAAGTATTATAAAAGCAAAAGATGATATGCAGGAAGGTCTTGCAAACCTGGAGGGGTATGATGAGTGGGATTAATGATATAAAAGAAAATATTTCGGTTGATGAAACATATTCTCAGGAGGAATCCATTGCAGAAGCTCTCATATTTGCATCGGGTGCACCGGTAAAAATTGAAAGCATTGCAATAGCACTAAAAACCGATAAAAAGAAAGCAACGGCAGTTATGGAAAAACTGATGCAAAGGTATGTCGCAAGAAACGGCGGCATCATGCTCCGCAAGATGGATAAATCATATGCATTTTGCTCAAATCCTGCTCTTCACGACGAAATAAGAGACTATTTTGAAAAGCCTTCGACATCAGGACTGAGCCGCGCTGCAATGGAAACTCTTTCAATCATCGCATACAACCAGCCCGTCACAAGAGGCAATATCGAATTTATCAGAGGTGTCAACAGCGACGGCGTTTTAGTGCGTCTTATCGAAAGAGGCCTTGTAGAAGAATCAGGACGCCTTGATGCACCCGGCAGACCGATGCTTTATAAGACAACAATTAAATTTCTCCAGAGCCTCGGTATGGAATCTTTATCAGAACTTCCTGAACTCGAAAAAATAGATCTGAGTAAATCTTCCGAAAATCAAGTCACCGAAGAAGCTGCCGAAGAGCTCAAATCCGACGGTATTGATGTTACAATCGTCAGCGAAACCGACGAATAAAAATTTTATGTATATTTACAGCTTCGCGGCGGGGACCCCTTTTATTCCCCGCCGCCTTACTTTACTCTTTTGACTTTCCCATTTTATTTGTAATCAAATCATTCACTTTGTTCATCACATCGGGAATCATATTTATCAACTTTTCAACAGCGCTGCATTCATTTATCGGAATCAACTGAACGCCTGAGCTGTTTGACACAATAAACGCAGTCGGAGAAATTGAAACACCTGCTCCGCTTCCGCCTGCAAACGGATATTTTACAGGGGCAATAACTTTGTCACCAGATGTCTGTTGTGAAAAATCAACAGCACCTCCGTATTCTGCTCCGCCCGCGGCCAAACCGAACGAAACTTTTGAAACAGGTATTATTACAGACCCGTCCGGGGTGTCAACGGGATTGCCGATAATTGTATCCACGTTTATCATTTCTTTAATATTTACCATTGCGGTATCCATAATATTATTTATCGGATGATCAGCCATATTAAACTCTTCCTTTCAAAATTTTATGTTCTTCAAAACGTCTCATATGACTGATATTATCAGTTACTTTCTCACGGAAAAAACTCAACCAGACATGTAAAACATCAATTATAATATTGACAACTTTTACATCAATTATGCATAAAAAATTTAATTCAAAACAGCTCCCGGAAAATATGGGTTTTACATCAAAATTAATTTTATCAATCCTGATATAGTTTGCCAGAACTGCATATGCCGTTGACAGCAATGAATAAACTACACCTACTGAAACAGCCGTTACAGCAGCATCCTCCAACCCTATTTTTACATTTGCTTCAATATTACTTACCCTATAGTTTTTTAAACGTTTACAAACTTTTTCTCTGTTTTTAAATATCGACGGTTTCTTCTTTTTATTTTTTTGCTTTTTATCACCTATCCTCAGTGTAAAAAGCTTAAGTCCGTATATCCGAAAATCAATGTATCCCGTAAAATCCGCACCGCTTAATTCTCCGTATATTTTTATATTTAGTCTTGAAAGCAATATAAAAGTCAGAATGTACAATAAAATAAAAAATACTGTCAACAAGCATCCCGCCATATGCGATACTCCCCTTTCAAGCAAATATAAAAGTATTATTTACGTTTAAAAATACGCATATACAAATCAGTGGAAAAATGTGTTAAAATTCTCATATATTATGTTGAATGTAGAGGTGCAAAATGCCGAAATCATACGGACAAAAACTAAAGCTGATTTGCCTTGCTGAAATATTTCACGAATTGACTGACGAAGAACATCCCCTTTCACTAAAAGAGATATCCGATGAACTTCATCGCCGCTATGATATCAAAGCCGAACGGAAAAGCTTATACGACGACATAGAAGCGTTAAAATCGCTTGATTTTGACATTTGCGTTACAAGGGATAAAACAACACGGTATTTTCTTGCAACACGCGAATTCGAGCTTCCTGAACTCGAATTATTGACAGACGCGGTTCAGGCATCCCGCTTTATAACGTACGAGAAAAGCATCAGCCTTATAAAAAAGCTCGAAAAGCTCTCAAGCATATATCAGGCAGAAAAACTTCACCGCTGTGTTCACATAGACGAAAGGTTTAAGAGTAAAAACAAAAAGACTTATTACGCAATAGACGCTATACATGAAAGCATTTCACAGAATAAAAAGCTGACATTTTACTATTTCAGATACAATGTCTCGAAAGAAAAAGTTTACCGGCATGACAAAAAGTTATATTGCGTCAGCCCTATTGCGCTTGTGTGGGATGACGAAAAATATTATCTGATTGCATATGATTCCGATGAAAAAAAGATTAAACATTACCGGGTTGACAAGATGGATTCTGCCGCATGTACAGAATTTCCGTGCGACGGACATGATTCTCTAAAAAATTCCGATTTAAGTCTCTATACAGGGAGCCATTTCGGAATGTTCGGCGGCACAAAAGAAAAGGTAACACTAAACTGTGACAACTCACTTGCCGATGTCATTCTTGACAGATTCGGAAATGAGACAATGCTGATAAAAAACGGAGATACATTTAATGTCAATGTAGACGTCATAATAAGCCCTATATTTATCTCATGGCTATTCTCTTTCGGAAATAAAATAAAGGTTATTCATCCTCAATATGTTGCCGATAGAGTAATTCAGACAGCAAAGGAAACGCTTTCAGCGTATGATTGAAAAGAAACCCGCAGGCTTGACTATCCCTCCAAAGTTAGACCAATAAATCTAACGATTAGAGGTCAGGTCAAGCTTGCGGGTCTTTTCAATTTACCACATCATTTAATTTTTGCCAGATTTTCACCATCGCATATGTATCCAGACCGCAATATTTAAGCAGACTGCTGCGTATCTCCTCGCGTGTATTGTTGTCAGCATTTTCTGACTGCTGATATGAAATCATCGCTTCAATTCCGTTGTGAATCAAATTGAGATTTTTATAATCAAGCTCCGGATCATCGGGGAACAAAGCAGGCAAAACAGCTTTAATGGAATAAGAACCGTTCATTTTTCTGTCATAATAATAATGCTTTTGAAAAGGAATCATCAGATCTTTAATATTATCATGTATTTTCATAAGCGGATCATACAAATCCTTAAATAATAAAGCAAGTTTCCTTATGACATTTTTTTCAAAAACCATGTTGTACGCAACAACACACACATTGTCGGGAATATCTTTGACAAGCCTCTCAGCAAGCTCCCTTCGAGGATCTTTTCCGTAATCGGCCAAAAATTCTTTATGCAATATTTCACCGTTTTTTTCAACCATACAGTGCAAGGAATATTGAAACGGAATCTGTGTAAACGGTGATACCCCGTCAAACCTCGGAATTGCACTCTGAAATGTTTCAAAATCAAGAAAATACAACGGGAATGTTAAACAGTCAAGAAATTTCACCAGTTCTTTTTTATTTATTTTTGGAGCTGATAAATGCAGTACCGAAGATACCTGCTCCATCTGCCGAGGTGAAACACTTCTGTTTTTCTCAATATCTTCAAAAGATATTATTCCGGAATCATACAGCTCAAATTTTCTATCCATAGATAAACCTGCAATATTAAAAACATTATCGTCAGGCAGTTCTCCGGTACAATATCCCCAGTAGTTACACTTGTGAGGAGACAGGCAACCGTAGCCTATGTTACAGAAAGGCTCTTCTGCCATGCAGAGAGACTCTTTTATAATCCCAAGCATATCCGATGAATAGACCTTTGCCGATTCTGTCACATCTTTATAGAAGAAAAATTTATTCGCATCAATCTTCCCCTGCTTAACGTATGCGCCGTTTATGTATCTGATATATACTCGCTTTACGGTATAACCCATAAGACTCAATACGGCATATTTAAAAGACAAATCCTTAATAAAACTGTCCTTTACATGTGTTGCGGCTTTTATCTCGCATATCTCAATCAGTCCGTCTGCACGGCAAAGCAATCTGTCAATGCATACTGTTATTTCATTAAAAGTAAATACAGCATCCGTCAGAATCAAACGCGCAGCACTTGTCGTTTTTTCACTATTCACATTGCGTACTGAATCAAAAAATGATTTCATCACACGCTTTGTCTCGGCCGCCATTATTTCCGGCAGGTCACTTCTTATCCTGGTGCTTTCAGCGAATGACTCATACGCAAAATTTCTGACTGAAGAATTTGCATAGTCTCCCTCAAGATCAAACGATACTTCGCTGTTATGAGGAAGGTTTTTGTCAAGCCAGATCTTTTTTCCGCATAGAGCAATATTCGGTTTTATACATTCATTTATCTTTCTGTTCATTTATAAAATCATGGGGCGTGACCAATTCATCAAATGATTCAGATTTTGTAATCAATTTTAAATTGTCACTTCCGTCACTTCCATATCAGTTTTTACATTTGTTCAATTTGAATTCTCTGATTAAGTATTATATTTATATACAAAACAAAAGTAAACCTTTTATTACATTCATATCTTAATAACGCCGATAAAATATATCGTTTCTTTTAAGCTATAAAAATGCACCCCAAATGTCAGATGTTTTATCTGACATTCAGAGTGCACCTCAAAATGACCTTTTTAAATAATATTTCTATTATTCTTCTGTTTCATATTTCGTAATCAGTGAAAACTTTGCGTCGCCGTCACTGCCATATATGCATATTGTACCATCGCTCAATGTCTCATATAAAACAGAATTTGAATAACAATAAAAATTAATTACATCCGAACTTATTTTATCCGAACTCTTTCCGTTTTTAGAGACATATAATTCGTCATCATCACAGACAAAGAAACATAAACCTTCGCTTGACACATCAAATGATGAAACATCAATTTTAATCTGCTTTACTTTCGTTCCGCCTAAATAGCAATAGAGATCTTCGTCTTTTTGGAAGTAAATTTTATCTCCGTCAGGTGTAATTTCAAACGAGGATACATCTGTAAGAAGCTTCTCAGGTTCAGCATTCATTTTAGCATCAACAACATAGAGATCATCGTCTTCTATGTAATATACAGAGTCTCCGTCCTCAGAAATTCTGCGGTTGGTTGTATCAGATGCGAGTTTTCCGGATTCACCTTTTTTGTCCAGATAATATATGTTTCCTTCACCGGTAAAAACATTTTCAAAGAAATCCTTTATACCGCATGATCCAGAAGAAACTCCAACATTTGCGGGAACAACAGGAGTTAACTCTACTGAGGAAACTTTAACGCCGTCT
Source organism: Clostridia bacterium (assembly GCA_017461545.1). Classification (GTDB taxonomy): domain Bacteria; phylum Bacillota; class Clostridia; order UBA1212; family UBA1212; genus SIG423. The sequence continues at coordinate 26,339 of JAFTXP010000009.1, forward strand.
TTACCATCTACGGAAATATATGTTTTACCGTCATAAGCATACATGAGTTGTGTATGGTCATAATTTAAATATGCCGAAGTTACGGAAGAGTCACACAATTTAGTTTTGCCTTCACCGCCGTCTGTATAAACATACAATGCCGACTTGCCATCTTTTTCAGCAAGTAAATATATAAGGTCTCCACCATCCGACAAAGCAAGTACTGATGTATTTATTTCAAAATTAGAACCAATCTTGGTCTTATCAGATCCGTCATACAGATAAACAGTCGCAGTAGAATCATCGGAATCCTTAATAATATATACTATATCTGATCCATCCGGAGAAATAGCATAATCTGAGACTTCATCTTCAACAGTAACTTTTTTGCCTGAGCCTACTTCAACACTGCACAAACCACCTTCTGAATCCAAGAAAGCAATAGCGTTGCCCTCAGCGGAGAGCTCATATTTTTTGACATCATTTGCAATTTCTTTTACTTCATCGTCTTCAACACAGTACAAATCGTATGTAGCGTTGGACATATAGTCTGAATAATAAGAAGAATAATATGAATCATCAGATGCATCAGATTCGTCTGATTCTTTCTGAACTAAAAAAGCAACAACATCACCTTTTAAATTAGACTGTTTGCTACTATAAGAACCTTCAATTGTTTTTGACAACTTTTCGCCGTTATTACAAATGACAATTTCACCGTCACAATTATATAATACAATACTTGTATCTACTTCTACATATTTACCGCCGAAAATTGAAACGAGAACAACTATTAAAATAATAATTACAGCAACAGCAGCTCCGCCTATTATAAAAGGCATTAATTTAATTTTTTTCTTATTCTCTGCCGTTTCCTCAGTATTCTCAACAGTCTCAACATTAGATTCGACACCATAATCAGTTACCGAATCGTTATTTGTATATTCGGGATTTACTTCAGCTTCAGAATTTACTTCAGTGTTGGAATTATCTGTGTCGGGAACAGAACTCTGTACTTCAACATTTGCCGAACCGCTCAATGATGTTCCGCAATTCATGCAAAAGATAGAATCGTCTGAGTTATCGGCACCGCATTGATTACATCTCATAATTTTACCTCCAAAATTTAACAAAATACTGAAATATAATACCATTACAACAAAAAAAGTCAACTATTCTTTTATAGAATATTAACTTTATAAAACATTTGTGACGGTAGAAAATTCTCGTGTAGCTTCCCCTTGTAACTGACAGGATTCTTTTAAATCTAAAAGAATCACCGCATTAGCGAGACTTCTCATAAGGAAGTCTCGCAGTTTTTGTAGGCGTTTTTTTAATATACAATTCTCAAAAAAATTTAATTTTGATTTTAGGCATTTTCCACTTCAACTTGTGTTTTTTCCAAATCTTATTTTTCATAATAATTAGTACAACGGCAACTATAACTGCACATAAAATCAAACCAATCCATAAAGGTGATAAAACCCATAACCAAGACCAAGTTATTGTGCCTGTCAATTTTAATATTATAAATACTATCGCTACAATACCGAAAAAACTTAAATTGATTGTTTCCTCGGTATTTTCAAAATATCGACCGCTTTCAAGTGAGAAACGGCACTCTTCTAAAATGCGAATAGTATTTTCTTCAACTTTTTTGCGGTAATTGTCTTCTGGTATTTTTTCGCCTAATAATAATTCATTGACAGATATATTAAGCAATTCGCACAAGGGTTGTAGCAATGACACATCTGGAAAACCGTTTCCGTTTTCCCATCGAGATACTGTTTTATTGCTAACCCCTAATTTTTCAGCAACTTGTTCTTGTGTTAAATTACATTCTTTTCTGCAATTAGCAATAAATCTTCCAATTTTTTCTTGGTCCATATCATCATCTCCTTATGGA
>JAFTXP010000010.1 GCA_017461545.1 Clostridia bacterium
ATTGTATTGTGATCAGGTGCAACTTGACCTTCTAACAGCCACATGAAATTGACATCACGCTTGCAGGCTTCTTCGATTTTTCTTGTTGAATAGATGTTGTTCATGTATGCGTATACGATAACTTTGAAAAGAAGGATAGGACTGACCGCAGATTTTCTCCCTTTGCAGGAGTACGACTTGTACAGTTTTGTGTAGTTTAATTCCTCCAATATTTGGCTGAGCAGTCTGACCGAATTATTCTCCGGTATGAAAAATTCCAAATTTAACGGTAATACCAGTTGCCGACACATACCATTTTGTGTATAAATTTTTTGGATGGCGGTGTTTTCTTCTTTTTATATTTTTATTATACCATCCATTAAGACCCTTCGGGGTCTTTTTCTTTATAGATAAATTATCAGGCAAAATATTCCGGGTTGCATGAGGCCGTGATTATGTTGAGTACGGGTTGATAAATATCATAAATTGTGCTATCATTAATGCAGTTTTTTTGATTGGAGATATTATTTATGCTTAAAAGAATTATTTGTTTTGCTTTGGCACTGGTGTCAGTATTTATGATAAGCGGCAACGTCAGTATGTATTCCAATGCAGAGACAGTTGCTACTCTGACTCTTACCCACGATGAGGGTGGCATTATCCACTTCGGAGGAGATACTGCAGGTACCGATGTATCGACTATGACTTATATTGTAGGCTCAACCGCAAACTTCCAGGTTGATGCATATACGGGCTACTATATAGAGACTGTTACAATCGGCGGCGTAAGTCAGACGGTAAATGCAAACGCTTCGGCACAGGTGTTTGCTTTTGTTGTTGCAGGTGACACCGCTATTCATGTTACTTTTATTGAGAACGGTCAGACTGTAGCTACCGAGATGACTGTTAAGTGTCATGTCGAGTTGGGAAACGGTTCCGTTACTTTGCCGGACGGCAGCACATCCGGTGTTTTTGATGTAAATTCTTCTGTTACAGTTGATATAGCTCCGGGAGCATATTATGCGATTGATGCTATCTCTTTGGACGGTCAGCATGTTGAGGTTAAGAATAACGGTGCGGCTCAGAGTATAACATTTACGGCAGCTCCGATGACAAATACTATTAATAACACTATAAATGTTATCGTAGACTTTACTTTCACAGGAGTGAGAGAACACGGAAATACAAACTATGCAAACAGCGCTGTACAGAGTCTCGGTGCAGGTTATTATACAAAAGCTGATGCTATTATGATAGCTCCCGGAAAGACTGTATCTGCTGCAACGGCTGATATTTGCGAAGCACTGTGTGTTGACAGCATTACTGTTTTAAATGCAGACGGTACAACTGCTTCCGACAGCACTGTTTTCTCTACAGGGATGAAAATAAATGCAGACCGTTTCACTTATAATGTAGTTGTAGGCGGTGACGTAAATGCAGACGGCAGTGTTGATGTATCAGATATATCCGCAGCATATGCTTCTATCCACGGAACTGACCTTGCAGGCGGCGTAAACTATGATGCGGCTTTGCTCTCTGCTACGAGGGACAGTGTTTCTGTTCTTGACGTTATGGCAATGCTCAATGTTACAATTGACGGAACAGCGTACACTCTCGGCAAAAACTATTTACCCAATGTAAAATATTACGGCGAAAACGGTGTTGACTTTGTCGTCGATATAGAGCATGACAACGAAATTAAAATTCTTCAGCTCACAGACACGCAGATTATGGCGATGAATTACGCAAGAACTAACGGACGTTATCTTGAGCTCAGAAATGCGTTCTTTACAAATGCTGAGTTCTCTGCTTATGAAAAATGCTTAAAATATGTAAAAAATGCTATTGAGCAGACAAACCCGGATATTATTGTCCTTACAGGTGACAATGTTTACGGAGAGACAGACGATAAAGGTATTGCTCTTCAAACATTAGCAGACTATATTGATTCCTTTGGTATTCCGTGGGCGGCTGTTTACGGCAACCATGACAACGAATCGGGTTACGGTGTATTAGGTCAGAACAAAATTATCATGAATGCAAAATACAGCATTTTCAAGCCGGGAACGGTTACCGGTAACAGCAACTATAACATTGCCCTCAGACAGAACGGCTCGATAAAATATATGCTCTATATGGGTGATACAAACGGATGCGCAGTTTTACGTGAAGATGTGGGTGACGGTATACTTACTTCGAATGTAGACTTTGAGCATGTTTACACAGATTACGGAATGCAGTCTGACGCACAGGCGTTGATTAAGGATAATATGGATACACTTGCTGCGGCAAACAGCGGCACATATGTTCCTTCGCTGATGTTTATACACATTCAGGCGGAATCTGAAGCAGCGTCAGGACTCAGTGCTTCATATATGAAAGAGCTTGATGCCAGAAACGTTAAGGGTTTATTTCACGGACATATTCACGAGCGAAGCTATGGATACACATATACCGACACGAACATCTACTGTGCATACGGTGTAAAAACAGGCACATATGATTCATATTTGGAAACATCGCTCGGAGGCCGACTGATTACGATTGATGCATCGGGCGGTATGGCAACAGAGAAAGTTCCGTACAACGGAAACTGATAAAATGTTTTTGTAATTCAGCTTGGTTATCTGACAAATTTTCGGAGGTGGCTTTTATGAAAGCCGAAAAGATTTTTTTTGACAGATATCACGGTATAAGTACTCTTATTGAGAAAGGAATGCCTTCGGACGTATTGTTCGAAGGCAAATCTTTTAATATAGAAGAAGTTCGCCGTAGATATATTCCGTACAACTGCCGCTGTGAAGCTATCGGCGGAGGCCGTGACAAAGGGTTGCTTTACAGGGGGCTTGACGGTGCGTGGGAAATAAGTGATAAAGAAAATGCTTCTGCGTACAGAAGGAACTTTAAAATTTCGCCTGGGTGGAAAGGTTATCGGTTGTATTTAGTCGTTGAGGAAATTTCTCCAAAAACAACGGTCTATATAAACGGCGCTTTGGCATGTTTTTACTTTGGCAGTAATGACGACGGAGAAAAAAGGGAATATATTGAATCAGAAATTACGGCACATGCAAACTTTGATTTGGAAAATGAAATTGTAATTATTTCCGAGGAAATAGAATCCGGTAAAAGATGCCGGGCTAGTATCATTGCGAGAAAATTTGTTCATATCAGAGATTATGACTTTGAGATTAATGACAGCAGTGTAAATATAAATATTTATATGAGCAAAAAAATCTCTGCATCGGTTCTCGCGGAGGTATATGACGATGACTTAAATCTGATTACGAGTGTCAGCAGAGAAATTCGCGGAGAGGGAAATCTTGCGGCAGAAATTTCATCTGAAGTCAGACTTGTCTTACTTGTGTGCGGCGAAGAGGTAATACCGATTCCCACAGAGTCACATATGCGACCTGATTTGCCTGTAGGTGAAGAAATAAGTACTAATTATGCGGTGCAGAAAAGTGACTTTGAAATCAACGCTCTTGATTTGGACAAAGGTATTTTTGATATTACTGTACTCGGAGACGATGAAATACCTGATAAGACCGTATTAGAGTACAATATTTTTTCTGAGAACGGAACAATATACTCGGGCGAATCGGAACTCTGCTTTGCAGAAGACACCGGAAGTTTATGCCGGATTAATATAGAATACGATGTCCCGTCACTTTCCTTTTATGAATATTTCATAGATTTTAAAATTGACGGAGAATTTATAAAGCAGTTTAAATTTACGGTAAAACAGACGGCCTGTGAAAGAATGTTGTCGTCGGATATGCCGTCTTTTGAATCACTGAATATCGGAAACGGAAAAATAGTCGCATCGGGTGTGAACTTTGAGCATGTTTTTGATACGGAAAAAGGCTGTCTTGAAAAGATATCAAAAGAGGTTTGCGATGTTTTATACGGCGAGTGCCTTCTATCTTTTGAGGGAATATATGCAGACCATATGCGAAGCACGGTTGTCAGCCGTGACAATCATCACGTGTGTATATCTTCCGTATATTCAATAAAAAGCCGTTACGGCGAATTTTCTGTTTCAATTTTAACAATTATTTTCAGTGACGGTGAAATAAGTGTTTCTGTGAGCGGCTTTGCAGAAAATCTCATAGGCAGTGAATGTGACAGTCTTGTACTCACTTATCCTGTTTCGGATAATTTGCTGAAATCTAAGGTGTACGGCGAGATTGAATGCAACTCATACATTAAGGCGGGAGTCTATGATTGTAATTCGTATTCGGGCGAGGCTTTTAAAGCTTGCCGATGGATCTACTCATACGGCGACAGAGTGCCGGGACTTCTTGTAAAAGGTATGCCGCAACTTGATGCTAAAATGAGCGGCTCTGTGAGAAGCAGGGACTTATCGCCGGGAATAAGTATTTTAATAAAACCTGATAAAAACGGCATGGTCGCTGCCTCGTTTGTGATAAAACCGGTTTTCTGTGAGAATGAGGATATAATCAGAGAAGCAAGAACGATTCCGTTTGTAGGATAACAAGAAAAGGCTCCTGAAAAAATAGGCAAAAATTCTAACGAATTTTCAATATTTTTTCAGGAGCCTTTTCTTGTTATTTGGAGGAAATAAGGAAAATTTATTTGGACTTTCGCTGTTTGTCACTTTGCATTTTTAAAACTAAAATCAGCGGTGTAAAAGCACATAGAAACATTGCCGGAATTTTTGCCAACCGTTATTTCGCTCAAAAACAAAAAATACCAGTCCGAAAAAATATTGAAAAAACGTCAGAATATTTGCCGAGCGTTATTTTCCCAAAAACAAAAAATACCAGTCCGAAAAAATATTGAAAAAACGTCAGAATATTTGCCAAGCGTTATTTTCCCAAAAACAAAAAATACCAGTCCGAAAAAATATTGAAAAAACGTCAGAATATTTGCCAAGCGTTATTTTCCCAAAAACAAAAAATACCGGCCTGAAAAAATATTGAAAATTCGTCAGAATTTTTGCCAAGCGTTATTTTCCCAAAAACAAAAAATACCAGTCCGAAAAAATATTGAAAAAACGTCAGAATATTTGCCAAGCGTTATTTTCCCAAAAACAAAAAATACCGGCCAGAAAAAATATTAAAAAAACGTCAGAATATTTGCCGAGCGTTATTTTCCCAAAAACAAAAAATACCGGTCCGAAAAAATATTGAAAAAACGTCAGAATATTTGCCGAGCGTTATTTTCCCAAAAACAAAAAATACCGGTCCGAAAAAATATTGAAAAAACGTCAGAATATTTGCCAAGCGTTATTTTCCCAAAAACAAAAAATACCGGCCAGAAAAAATATTGAAAAAACGTCAGAATTTTTGCCAACTGCTATTTCACTCAAAAACAAAAAATACCGGTCTGAAAAAATATTGAAAATTCGTCAGAATTTTTGCCTATTTTTTCAGGCCGGTATTTTTTGTTTACATAATTTGTTTAAACCCGGTTATATCGGGAAGAATCCGCATATATATCTTATAAACATAAGAAAAATACGGAGGTGTACTTAATATGAAAAAGATGACAATTTATATTGTTTGCTTTTTGCTTGCGTTTGTAATTTTGCCGGCGGCTATATTGATTACTGCTACAGTATCAGGGATTGGTAAAAAATATGAAATAGTTTCCAATGCTCAGACTGATGTCGGAAGTATAATGATAGGTGATGGCGGGATTGATGCCGCGCTTATGAATGCGGGATTTAATGGCGGAAACAGCGAGATGAAAATTAAAGTTTATTTTTCGGATGAAGATGTGACGAGAGAAATGACACTTGAAGAATATGTTGCAGGAGTTATTTTAGGAGAGATGCGGCTTACATTTGACATTGAGGCAATAAAAGCACAAGCGGTTGCTTCAAGAACATACACTTTTTATAAAATACTGAACGGCGGCGCTGACGATTTACGTCACAAGGACGGTGCGGTAATTTGTGATGACTATTCACATTGTCAGGCGTGGGAAAATCCGGAGATTATTTTTGAAAGCTATCCGACTGAGCAGGCAAAGGAATATTACAACAAAATAATGACAGCAGTTGAGTCAACAAAAGGTCTTGTCATGAGTTACAACGGTGAGATTGTTCAGGCATATTATTTTTCAAACGGCGGAGGATATACTGAGAGTGTAGAAGATGTGTGGGACAGCGAAGCTATAGACTATTTACAAAGTGTTCCCAGCGTAGGAGATATAACATCTGAGTCATATTGTACAATTGAGACTTTCACTCCGGAGGAATTTAAGCAATGTTTAAAAGAGTTAAAACCGGAGCTTGCGATTGATTCGGAAGACATATATGAAAGTATTGAAAATTGCGAAAAGAGCGAGAGCGGCAGAGTAAAAAACATGACAATCGGTGGTGTTGTATTTAAGGGAACAGAACTGAGAACATGTCTAGGACTTCGTTCAACTAATTTTATTTTGCGCCAAATCGACTCAGGAGAGATTATAGCAGTTGTGTTCGGCTCAGGTCACGGAGTCGGCATGAGTCAATGGGGAGCTGGTGTTATGGCAGCATCCGGCAGCACATATGAAGAAATACTTTTGCACTACTACCAAGGGGTAGAGATAGTCAATTGCAGCAGCTTCTCATTACCTAGCTGATATCTTAAACCTTCTTCTTTAAAAACTATTATATTTAGAGTGCCTCAAATCTGTTAAAAACGGTTTTGAGGCACTTCTTTGTGTTTTTAAGAGATTAATAAATTTCCCGGGAAATAATCCTGTTTCATTGTAAATAAAAGACAGAACTGTTAATATACTGCCACGGGTGCTACAGGTAAAACGGTAGGCGATTATGAACCTCGATTTTCTATATACAATGTGTGGGCGTACATAGATGCGACTTTTATATAGGAAAGGGGTGATGCTATGTCAGATTATGAACTGGTAATGGTATTTTTAACTGTTATAGGTCTGATTTTGAAAGATAAGCAAAAAAAATAATTGCCCCAGCTTCCCAATTGCGGCAATTATTTTCTGCAAATATTTGAGGAGCATAACCGTCTATCGGTAGCACCTTTTTTATGCTATTATAATATTACCTTTTCTTTCGCTTGTCAACAGGTCTCAACTCCTGCCGCTTTTGGCAATACATACAGCCGTTCTGGCAGGCAGATACATCTTAAAACCACAGTCTTTGCCTTTTTCCTGTGTTGCCGTGTAGGTCATAGGCATTTCGATTCTGTTCCAGCCGCCAAATGAGTATTGGTCTGTGGAGAGAATCGGCTCGTACTTGCCTTTTTTCGGAACCTTTACGAAGTATGACTCGTAAGAGTTGAACGGGCTAAAGTTGAATACGAAGACAAGGTTGTTTCTCTCGTATACAAGGATTTGCTTTTCCTGGTCAACGTACAGCTGAACCGGAGCTTTGTCGAAAATTTTATATTTTTTTGTAACGTCAAGCATTGCCTTGTCGAAGTTGAGCAGATATTCGTATTTGAGATTTTTGTCGTCTGCCAGATGCCATTGTCTGCGGCAATAGTGGTAACTCCAGCCGTTTCCTTCGCGGGGGAAATCAATCCATTCGGGGTGTCCGAACTCGTTGCCCATAAAGTTTAAATAGCCTTCTCCGCCGAGGCTTATTGTTATAAGTCTGAGCATCTTGTGGAGAGCGATTCCGCGGTCAATGATGTAGCTCTGCGAAGTTTTTGACATGGAAGTGTACATTTCGCTGTCGCAGAGTCTGAAAATTATTGTTTTATCGCCTACGAGAGCCTGGTCATGGGATTCTGTGTAGCCTATGTATTTTTCTCCGGGGCGTCTGCTTGTGAGCTCGTACCAGAGGTGATACATATTCCAGCTTTCGTCAGGGGTTTCCTTAATGAGTTTGATCCACAAATCGGGGATACCCATTGAAAGTCTGTAATCAAAGCCTATGCCGCCGTCCTCTATCGGAAGACACATGCCGGGCATGGCAGACATATCCTCGGCAATAGTTATTGCGTTGGGGTTGACCTCGCGTATGAGTTCGTTTGCAAGCTGCAGGTATGTGACTGCTTCGGTGTCTGTGTTCATCGAGAAGTATTTGCTGTAGTCGGTAAATGCAACACCGAGGCCGTGGTCATGGTAGAGCATCGATGTCACGCCGTCAAAGCGGAATCCGTCGAATTTGTACTCTTCAAGCCAGAATTTAAGGTTTGAGAGCAGAAAGTGAATAACTTCGTTTTTGTTGTAGTTGAAAAGCTTTGTGCCCCATGTGGGATGCTCGCCGCGCGGACCGACATGGAAGAATTGGTAATCTGTTCCGTCAAACTGATTTATACCCTCGGCAGTGTTTTTTACTGCGTGAGAGTGAACGACATCGAGAAGAACCGCTATGCCCATCTGATGAGCCGTGTCGATTAAGCTTTTGAGCTCGGCCGGCGTACCGTACCTTGAAGATGCGGCAAAGAAAGAGGAAACCTGATAGCCGAATGAACCGTAATAAGGGTGTTCCATTATCGCCATGATCTGGATGGCATTGTAGCCGTTTTCTTTAATTCGAGGCAATATGTAATCGCGGAATTCGGTGTAAGTACCGACGGCGCCTTTTTCCTGAGCCATACCGATGTGACATTCGTATATGAAGAGCTTTTTATCAGCTTTGAATTTTCTCTTTTTCCACTTGTAGGGTTCTTCGTCGACAATCTCGGCACACCAGTTATATGTGACAGGGTCTTGGACAACACGCTTTGCGTAAAGGGGAATTCTTTCGAGCAGGGCACCGTTTTTTCCGATAACGGTCTTAACTTTGCATCCTGCAAAAAGATTGTTCTCGCCTTCGAGGAATATCTCGTGTACACCGTTGCCTATGTTTCTGAGCGGAAGACTTGTTTTGTCCCAGCCGTTCATATCCCCCATGATGAAAACCATGTCGGCGCCGGGAGCCCACTCTCTGTAGTACCAACCTTTGCCTGACTTGTGAAAACCAAAGTATTCGTGTCCGTTGGCAAAATCTTTCAGAGTTTCGGCATCCGTGAGAAGCGAAGCTTTTTTATTTTTGTAATTTTGCATACGGAGATTTATGTCTGATTCAAAAGGTTTTAAATATGCGTCATATTCAAAAATTTTATAACCCATAACGTATTCCTTCTTTCCGAGAACATTATATATATTGATTTTAACATATATTTCAATTTATATAAATTATTTTTTATTTATTTCCGTTTTTAATGCGAATGTTGTTAAACAAATCATGCGACTACATGAAATCAAAACGAGTGAATAAAAGAAAATGCCTATGACTTAAACTCCATAGGCATTTTCTGACCGTATTAAAACTGTTTTTATTTGCAGCTGATAAAGCTTTTTATCTTATGCCGTACTTTTCGATGATGTAGTCCATATCTTTGTCGCCTCTGCCGGAGAGATTGACGAGGATAGAGCCTTTACCCATTTCCTTTGCAAGCTTCATGGCGTATGCAACGGCGTGTGAACTTTCGATTGCCGGAATTATTCCCTCCATGCGCGAAAGCTCGAAGAAGGCGTCAATAGTTTCGTCGTCTGTCACAACATCGTATTTTACTCTGCCGAGGTCGTGCAGAAAAGCGTGCTCAGGACCTGAAGAGGGGTAGTCAAGACCGCTTGCAACCGAGTAGACCGGTGCAGGCTCGCCGTTTTCATCCTTAAGCATGATACTGTTGAAACCGTGCATAATTCCCTCAGAACCGTATGTAAGGCTTGCGGCGTGGTCTCCGAGCGCTGTGCCTTTTCCCAAAGGCTCAACACCGTAAATGTCAACAGGGTCGTTAAGAAATCCCGAGAAAAGTCCCATTGCATTTGAACCGCCTCCGACGCATGCGACAACGGCATCGGGAAGCTCGCCTGTCATTTCGAGGAACTGTTCTCTTGCTTCAATTCCTACAACGCTCTGAAAATCACGAACCATCATCGGGAACGGATGCGGTCCTACAACTGAGCCGATGCAGTAAATTGCGTCTTTGTACTCGTTGCAGTATGCGGCAAATGCCGCGTCAACCGCTTCCTTAAGTGTCTGCAAGCCGTCTGTGACTTCGATGACGTTCGCACCGAGAATTTTCATTCTTGCAACGTTGGGAGCCTGTTTCTTTATATCGACGGCGCCCATGTAAATGTCACATTCGAGTCCGAAGTATGCGGCGGCTGTGGCAAGGGCAACACCGTGCTGACCGGCGCCTGTTTCCGCGATAACTTTCTTCTTGCCCATATACTTTGCAAGCAGAGCCTCGCCCATACAATGATTGAGCTTGTGAGCGCCTGTGTGGTTTAGATCCTCACGCTTTACATAAATCTGAACGTTTCCGAGTTTTCCGGAAAGTCTTTCAAGGTAAGAGATAGGTGTGGGTCTGCCCTGAAATTCTTTTCTGATGCGGCGAAGTTCGCTGATGAATTTGCTTGATTTGCATATAGTCTGATAAGCTTCGTTGATTTCGTTCATTGCCGTCTGAAGTTCGGGCGGAATGTAGGAACCGCCGTATTTTCCGAAAAAGCCGTTTGCATCAGGGTAGTTTTTAAAGTATGTATCAAAGTCAATATTATTAAATTTCATTTTATTTTCCTCCAAACAAATATAAATTTTTATTTTAGTTTAATTATAAGTTTTTGTTACGGTTGTGCGGTTTGCGATGAATACCGCGATTAATTTAAGCTTCGCCATCGTTTCGTTAATAACATTTTGTGTACCTCCTTAAAAGGAAACCGCTCCTTTGACGTGTTTTCTGTCAAAGGAGCGGTTTAAAAAAACAAAAACGTCCTTGACAGAGAAATACTCTTCTGTCAAGGACGAATAAAAACAATTTATCCGCGGTGCCACCTTGAATTCACAGCGTTAAGCCTGTGCGCTTAGCAGGATACCAACATATCCCCGGCAACTGACGTATGCCTGTAACGTCGCAGAATACTCTGTGCAAAAGCACATTTGACTGCGCCCTCAGCGGTCCATTTGACAACTTGTTTCTTACCTGACTCTCAGCACCACAGGCTCTCTGTAAAGGCATATATTTGCCGTTATCTCCGCTTCAACGGTTTGATTTATTAAATTTGCCAACATTATATGGCTATCATATGTGTTTGTCAAGCAGATTGTTATAAAAATTTTTATGGTTCTTGTTTAAAAGTGATAATGTCCCAAGTGTTTAAAAGTGAAAATGTCCCGTTTCACTTTTTGAATATATTTAGTACACTGCCTTATTGGAGGCGGTCATTATCAGAAATGTAAATTTATCTATGAATGAAATTGATAATAATTCAACCGAGTGGTAAAATTACTGTAATTATTTGACGTTTTGAAAGGATCTGAAAGTTATGGATAAGTTTCCTGTTAAAAAATTTTTGAAGAGCTTTACAGCTTTAATGTTATTGCTGTCTGTTCTTTTGACCTGTTCATGCGGCGAGAAAAATAAAGGCGATACAGTGTCTCCTTCGCTGTCACCGTCACCATCACCGGAAGTGTCCATGCAGGCAATTCTTGACTCATTAGGCGATATAGAATTTACCGATGCAAAAAATGTAATTCTGTTTATCGGAGACGGTATGGGTGAAAATCATATTGCAGCGACAAAGGCTATTCTCGGCGGTCAATACAGCGACAAGCTTGCGATAGAGTATTTACCGAACCAAGGCACGGCAGTGACGATATGTGCCGACGGAGAGCCTGACAGTGCGTCTGGTGGCACGGCACTTGCGACAGGGTACAAGAGTAAAAGAAAATATCTCGGTATGGATAAGAAAAAGAATGTTGTTCAGAATGTTTGCGAACTTGCGAATTTAATGGACAAAAAAGCAGGTGTTGTTACAAACGAAAGCATCGTTGATGCCACACCGGCGGCGTTTACTATTCATGCGCCCAACCGTGATGATGAGTCAAATATTGCAAAATTGCAGATAGAAAACTGTCCGGATTTGATTATGGGCGGTGGCCGCGCTATGTACGAAAAGGCTATTGCCGATGACCCGACATACGAACAGAAATTGACTGACAACGGCATTACATGGGCAAAGACATGGGACGAAGTTCAGGATTTCACAGGAGGAAAACTTATTGCAACTCTTACAGACGATTTGTTTGAACGTGTGGAAGAGGCGACTCCGACACTTGCTCAGATGACAGAAAAAGCTCTGGAGCTTCTGTCGGATGATGAGGACGGATTCTTTCTTATGGTTGAGGGAGGCGCGATGGACGAAAGTGCGCACGTATCGGATGTAATGGAGACTTGCCGACAGATGATTTCTTTTGACGAAGCCGTAAGTATCGGCATAAAGTATGCTGTAGAGCATCCTGACACGGTAGTTATTGTTACGGCAGACCACAACACAGGCGGACTTATGGAAACTGAATCTGCAAACCAGATAGTATCGTCTGCGCCGGAGACTGATGTCCATGTAAATGCGCTTTTGGAATACGAAAAAGAGTTGCAGGCAGCAAATCCGGACATTATCCTTTCAGATTTGCCGTACCGTTTTACTACTATTGCCCATACTAATGACAGTGTACAGATTTTTGCGATAGGAAAGGGCACGGAAATATTCAACGGCACAACCGTAAAAAGCTGCGAGATAGGACAATTCATCGGACAGGCTTTGAGCGGCGAAAAGTTCGGTGACATAAAATAAAACATGTTGTTCAGAATCCGACATACAGTTTTATTGCTGTATGTCGGAAAGTTGTCTGTACAAAGTGAAATTCGGAAATATCGAAATATCCTTTGATAAATTAACGGGATAGTGTTATTATATCAACTGTCAATTGCTTTGACATCATATTTGCCTGCATAGTTAAATGGATATAATAAACCCCTCCTAAGGGTTAGTTACAGGTTCGATTCCTGTTGCGGGTGCTTTCGAAAAAACGTCGTAACCATAGTGGTTTACGGCGTTTTTTGTTTTATGGGGGATTTTTATATAAACATTCTTGCTGAAAAGCAAAAAGATGAAAATTGCGTTTTGCTAATGGAAAATGACCCTTTGCTGCTTTTTGTGGGCAGTCATTTTTTCTAGACATAAAAAACCTCCAAACTGATTATTTTTATCTTAATCAGTTTGAAGGTATATACAGACTTTGGGATAGTCCCTATTTGCCGGTCTTCCTATATTTAGTAAGATAAATTAACGGACTTTTATCACCACAGGTCTTCTTCGTGCAGCGATTCGGCAATTTTTTTCGCACACTCATTTATCTTATCATATTGAGACTGTGTTTCGGATTCATCTAAGACAATCCAGTAAACATACGCATCATTTGATTTTAATTGAGTTATGTATGCCACAAAACTCATAGAACCTGCTACACCGTCATGCGTATATGTGTGA
>JAFTXP010000011.1 GCA_017461545.1 Clostridia bacterium
GGCGATATTTCATTTCTTCTGTTACAATACTCATGAGAGGACTCCCTTCGGTACTTTTTTGTTTGTGGTAAAACTCATTGTACCAGAGTACCTCTCTTTTTTCTTTTATTTTTGTAACATATGTCTTAACACATTACAAAAAGCAAGAAACTGTTAATCTATGTTAAGCCTATACCTATAGGGGTGATATTTAGTTGTTAGCAGCCTTTCTTCTCTCTGTCATAGATGGACAATCTCGTTACTGTGGTTTAGTAATAGTGATACAACTATCTGTAAAACGGTACATCTGATAAAAATTTATGATAAAATCTCATTATAACAGTGAACCAACAAGCTATTGGCGCGACCTTGTAGGTGAAAGCTTTGTAAAGAGGTACCGAAAATGCAAAGCAAAAACATAGAAAACTACATTGAATTTCTGCTATCTGCAGCTCTGCAAAAATGCGGCAATATATATGACGCCGAGGACTTGACACAAGAGACAATGCTTGCAGCGCTATCGTATATGTCGCAAGAAAAAAACATTCAAGATATAAAAGCATGGCTCATAGTTGTTATGAACCGTAAGTTTAACGATATGCTTCGAAAAAAATACAAACAGGCAACGGTGAGTATTGGCGATGATTTCGATAGTATTGACGAAGGGACTTCTATTTATCAAAATGACGAAGAAGACGAGGCTGAAAATGTACGAAAAGCTGTAGCGTATCTCGCAAAAATTTATCGCGAAGTGATTGTGCGGTACTATATGAACGGTCAGAGCATAAGACAAATTGCTATGGAGCTAAATATTCCGGAAGGAACTGTAAAAAGCAGATTGCATTTAGGCAGAGATCATGTGAAGAAAGGAATCAGTAATATGGAAAAATACTCAAAACAAAGCTATTCGCCTATAACATTATATCTCTCCCACAGTGGATCTCCCGGATTAAACGGAGAACCGCACAAACTTGTCGAAAATGACTTGATTGCCCAGAATATATTGTGGCTTGCTTATTCCAAACCCACTACCATTGAGGAAATTTCTTTGTCTATCGGAATTCCTGCGGCGTATATTGAGCCAATAGTCCAGAAATTAGCAGACGGAGAACTCATGAAAAAAGTCGGAAATAAATATTATACCGATTTCATGATTTCGACTTTAGAAGACGAAGAGAAACATATCCCGGCACAAAAGCAACTTGTGCACGATAATTTCGGACTGTTTTGGAATGCCATTGACGAAGGACTTACAAAGATCCGCCAACAAGATTTTTATAACCGGTGTTCATTTGATGCAAAAAACTCATTAGAACTTTATTTTGCATTTAATTGTCTCGATTATGGAACATATTGGACTTTCAGTGAAATATTCAATGCAGAGCAACATTTTAAAGAAAGGCCGAATGGCGGACGATGGATTGCTTTCGGACATGTCAATCTGAAAGAGTTCAACCCAATGGACCACATTGAGTTGTTGTCTCATTCATATTCCGGAGAGCGTATTGCAAGACTTGAAAAATACGCAGACAGCAAACTGCTTGAAATGCATGCATATAGTGCTGACGGTTTCCCGTGTTACACATATTATCATTCTTCGGAATATACTTTTTTCCCCGAAAATACTTTTATAGATGCAGAAATAACCAAGTTGCTCTATATTATCCACACAGGTACAGACCCTGAAACTGTGGGCTTTAATCCTGAATATCTAAAGGCTGTTCCTTGGCTTACAAAATGCAAAATATTCTGTGAGCAGAATGGAAAGCCGGCAATAAATATTCCTGTGCTTGACAAAGAAGAGGCGGAAGTCTTATGGATGATCTGCACAGTCGCTAAGCAGGCAATGATTAAAGACTTAAAGGAACTTCTTTCTGAATTCTTCAAAGGAAAAAAGCAGGATATTCCTGCACACCTTGATAGTGTACCTTTACAGAAGCAATATTTATATGCGGATAATGCAATACTTTTTGCAACTATCAGAGAGGCAATTGCAAAAGGCAAGCTATATGATGGTAATTATGACGATGATAGCAGTGGAGTGAATCAGCCACCTTGTCCGATGATTTTGATCACCGGATGACACAAGAAGCCTCAATGCGACAGACAATTTAAGCGAAGCCCCAAGAAGGTGTCCGACACGGAAAACTGATTGTTCCGGCGGAACTTACCCGTCTGCAAAATCTAAGATTTTGAACGTGTAAGCCAAACCTTGCCACTCAGTACCTGCATAATCTCCCTTAAATTTAAATCGCCATGTCAATGTTTGAAAATCAGTGTATTTTATACTGATTTTCAAACTATTTTGTGATAAGATACTAAAAAATCTTTTTTAACCATTAACCGATTTTCAATTCCGATACTATATAGGCGAAAGCTTTCAAAAATGCGAGGAATAACTTTATGACCGAAACTCAGGCATCAGAATTAATTTCACAAAACATGACTGCGATATATGGATATGCATTTGCACGACTTTATGATAAAGACAAAGTCGAGGATTTGTCATCTGAAATCATCTGCGAAATTCTGTCTTCTGTAAAAAACTTAAAGGATGACACGGCCTTTTGGGGATTTGTATGGAAGATTGCAGAGAATACATTCCGCAAATTTATAAAAAAAGAAGAACAGATACAGCAGCATCGGGAACCGGATTCGGATAACCTGATAAGTATTTGTGAAACATCAGTTGAGAATGAGTATATAGAACGCGAAGAGAAAAACACAAATCTCTATCTCCTCAGACGCGAACTATCTCTTCTCTCGAAAATGCACCGTGAGGTTTGTGTTGCATATTATGTAGATAATAAAAGTTGTTCCCAAATCGCAAAAGAAAAAAATATCAGCGTAGAAATGGTAAAATACCACTTATTTAAAACGCGCAAACTTTTGAAAGAAGGAATAAGCATGACGAGAGTATTAGGAGAAAAAAGCTATAACCCCGGCACATTCAGACTTGACTTTTGGGGAGATTATAACAAATACGAAGACCTGTTTAAAAGAAAGCTCCCGGGAGCCATTGCCCTGTCAGCATATCATATCCCAATGACAGCAGAAGAAATTTCAGTAGAACTCGGTGTATCTATGCCGTATCTGGAGGAAGAAATAGAAATCCTTGAAACTGCCGGGGTGCTGACAAAAACCGGGCATAAATATCAAACCAACCTTGTAATCATTACTGATGACTTTGAAAAGGAATTTATAAAGAAAACGCGCGATATTTACAGTAAAGTTGCAAATTCCATATTTAAAAACGCCAACCAACTTATTGCTAAAATCCGAAAGTTAGATTTTTACGGTAACGATTATGATGATAACAGATTATTATTTGCAATACTTAATATCGCAATGGTAAACGGATATATGCTGGCACAGGATAAATCACCTATGGGGACTCCGAACAAATTGACTTTAGGCGGCAGCGGCTGGATCTTTGGTTACGATAATGACTATAACAACCATCATTTTTACGGTGTGACAATAAAAACCCCGAACAAAACAAACACCGCATGGTTTTCAGCTGTAAATTACCGTGTAATCAGCGAGTGTCAGATATATGATCATTCAGGATTCTCAGAAAAAGCAGAAGTCATGTGCGATGCGATACTCGGTAATAAGGCAAACATAGAAAACAACACTTCGGAATTGCTGATTGAAAACGGGTTCATCGGCAGTAAAGAAGATAAATTATCTGCCAAATTCCCTGTGTTCCCTGACAAAGTTTATACTGATTTATGCGAGATTATCAATCCTATTACTGAAATTATATGCGATTGTATGATTGAAATTTCCAATCAGGCTGAAACAATTCTAAAAGACCATGTTCCTGCATCTGTAAAAAATCAGTGCAGGGACATTGCAAAAATCCGTTTTCGACTGGATGTTGCCGCTTTTCTGTTAGAGACATTGATCAGCGAAAAAAAACTAATACTGCCATCCTCAAAAACACCATTATGTGTCTGGGGAGTTCGGATATAAAATAAATGACGAAAATGCACCGCGAATATCTGACAAATACATCTGATATCCGGGTGCATTTTATATTGAATCAATACAAGTTTTTATTTAGCTTTTTTAAAGCGGTCTGCATTTTACGATTGCCTCGGTGACATCTGTTAGAACAAGCTCACCGTGTTGGTTATAGGCATCTATCGTAAGCTCTACAAGTCCGTTTTTTGGATTTCGTTTTATAAGGTTGGTCACTGCGGCCTTTCCTGTAAGCACATCGTCCGCAAAAACAGGCTTATACCATTCAATTTTAGTGGACTTTCCCGCAATCAATTCATCACCGAATAAGTCAACCTCAAGATATTTCGCCCACACAGCCATAAATGACATAACTCCGGGAGCAATCAGCTTTCCGAATGGTGTATTTTTTGCGTACTCATCATCGGTGTGCAAAGGGATGTTATCGTAAAGCTTTGCAAAACTGAGCATCTTATCCTTTTCTATGACAGCAGGCGCAATGTCAATTGTTGTATCAGGTTTAATATCCTCAAAAAACATTTTAAGTCTCCTTATTTTGAAAGAAGTCCGTCGATAAACTGCCGTGCAAGACGTGCCGACCTGCTGCCGCGTTCAAGTGCAAAACGTTCCGCGAGCAATTCCAGTTCGTCTTTAGGCATCACGATACCGCTTTCATCAGCAAGGTGACGGACAATATGAAGAAAAGTATCTTTGCCCGGTTTACTGAAGGTAATGTGAATACCGAATCTCTCCGAAAGAGAAACAAGCTCCTGAACCGTATCGTTGCGGTGAATATCGTCTCCTTCGCGGTCTGAAAACTTTTCCTTTATGATATGACGGCGGTTGCTTGTGGCATAAATCACGACGTTCTTTGACTTTGCGGTTACAGAGCCCTCCAAAACAGCTTTGAGCGCATTGAAGTTGTCATCATCCTTTAGAAATGAAAGATCATCAATAAAAAGCACGAATTTAAGCGGATTGGAGGAAAGCTCATCAAGTATTTTCTGTATTGAGCGAAGCTGATCCTTTCGCACCTCAATGATGCGGAGACCTTCGTTAAACAGGGCATTTGCCACCGCCTTTACAGTCGATGACTTGCCGGTGCCGGCATCGCCTGTGAGAAGTATGTTTGCCGCAGGTTTTCCAGAAAGCAACGCTTTTGTGTTATCAATGATAATCTGCCGCTCGCGCTCGTAATCTACCAAATCGGAAAGTACAGTCTTATCGGGATTACGAACCGGGAGAATCGCTCCCTGCTCATCTACATAGAACATTCTGTTTTTGGCATAAATACCGTAACCGTATTTTCCGATGTTCTCTACCCTGTGGATAAAACTTTCTGAAAGATTAATACCGCCCGATAAAAATTCCGGCAGAAAACCGCTGTAATCAAGCGGCTTCCGCAGTTCTTCAGGGGACAAGTCAGCGGCTGCTTGCAGGGCAGAAAGCTCCTCAAGCAGCGCATTTTGCATAAAGTCCGGAACAGCCTCTCCGCACCCGACGGTGCGGACATATACGTTTTCATTGTTTTCACATATGTCCTGTATGTATCTGCCTAAGTTGCCGCCGTTTGCATTATATAGCGCAGCCGTAAATCCGGCATATGCGGAAACCGTAGGATTTTCAAGATAATACAGAAGCCCTGCGATTACAGAATCCTCCAGCAACGCTCTGAATATAGTGAGCGTTGACAGTCGTATTTTTAATTCGTTCAGTGTATTCATATCAGTTCAAAATTGCACCAGAAGCGCCGCCGGACACAAGCGAAGCATATCGCTTTAAGTAACCCGACAACTCTTTGGTTTTCGGCACAAAGTTTTTCATACGTTCAGCAAGAACAGCATCGTCAACCTTCAGTTCAATTGTGTTCTCAGGAATATTGATGCTTATAATATCGCCATCCTCCACAACTCCGATAAGTCCGCCCGAAGCCGCTTCAGGTGTTACGTGACCTACACATGCACCTCTTGTTGCTCCGCTGAATCTTCCGTCAGTAATGAGCGCTACGCTGTTTCCGAGTCCCATTCCCATAATTGCGGATGTGGGATTGAGCATTTCACGCATACCCGGTCCGCCTTTGGGGCCTTCATAACGGATGACAACAACATCGCCTGCAACGATTTTTCCTGCGTTTATTGCAGCCTGTGCATCTTCCTCGCAGTCAAATACTTTTGCAGGTCCCTCATGAACAAGCATTTCGGGAAGCACGGCAGAGCGTTTTACTACACTGCCCTCCGGTGCGAGATTTCCTTTGAGCACCGCAATTCCACCCGTCTCGCTGTACGGATTATCTATAGGACGTATAACATCGTGGTTGAGATTGATACATCCCTCTATATTTTCCCCGACCGTTTTACCTGTAACGGTCATACAGTCTGTATTAAGCAATCCTTTTTTATTGAGCTCGTTCATCACGGCGTAAACACCGCCCGCCTCGTCAAGTTCCTCCATATAAGTTCTGCCTGCGGGAGCTAAGTGACAAAGATTCGGAGTTCTTTCACTGATTTTGTTTGCAATATCGAGATTTATTTCAACGCCGCACTCATGTGCAATAGCCGGCAGATGAAGCATACTGTTTGTGGAACAGCCAAGCGCCATATCAACGGTAAGGGCGTTCATAATCGCCTCTTCGGTCATGATATCGCGAGGACGGATATTTTTTTGCACCATATCCATAACGGCCATTCCGGCGTGTTTTGCAAGCTCTATTCTTGCAGAATAAACGGCAGGGATTGTGCCGTTTCCGCGAAGTCCCATTCCGAGAGCCTCTGTCAGGCAGTTCATGGAATTTGCAGTATACATTCCCGAACACGAACCGCATGTAGGACATGTTTTACATTCATACTCACGGAGCTTTTCATCGGAAATCTTTCCGGCAGAATAAGCGCCCACAGCCTCAAACATACTGGAAAGGCTTGTTTTCTTGCCTTCTACTTTACCTGCGAGCATCGGACCGCCGCTGACAAACACGGTGGGAATATTCACTCTTGCCGCCGCCATCAGAAGACCCGGCACATTCTTGTCGCAGTTAGGAACCATAACAAGGCCGTCAAAGCCGTGAGCCAAGGCCATCGCTTCGGTGGAGTCGGCAATCAGATCACGTGTTACAAGGGAATATTTCATACCGGTATGCCCCATGGCAATACCGTCGCATACAGCTATTGCAGGAAATACAATCGGAGTGCCGCCTGCCATTGCTACACCGAGTTTTACAGCATCAACGATTTTGTCGATATTCATATGTCCGGGGACAATTTCATTATAGGAACTGACAATACCGATAAGAGGACGTGATTGCTCTTCTTCTGTCAGCCCCAAAGCGTGAAACAAACTGCGGTGAGGTGCATTCTGCACACCGTCTACAATATTTTCCTTTGACATAAAATCACTCCTTATCAGTTGTTGATAAGCTTATCCTCATCGCTCCAGCTGTACAGTTTACGGATGTCAGCACCTACAACTTCGCTGGGATGCTCACTTGCGAGTTTACGCATAGCGTTGAAGTGTACCTGAGAACCGGCAGATGACATATCCAAAAGGAAGTCTTTTGCAAAAGTACCGTCCTGAATATTTTTGAGGATCTGCTTCATAGCCTTCTTAGTATCCTCTGTGATAATCTTCGGACCTGTGATGTAATCGCCGTATTCTGCTGTGTTGGAGATTGAATATCTCATACCGGCAAAACCACTCTGGTAAATAAGGTCAACAATGAGTTTCATTTCATGGATACACTCAAAGTAAGCGTTTCTCGGATCGTAGCCTGCTTCTACCAATGTCTCGTATCCGGCCTGCATCAAAGCGCATACACCGCCGCAGAGTACAGCCTGCTCACCGAAGAGGTCTGTTTCTGTCTCTGTACGGAAGTTTGTCTCAAGAACACCAGCTCTTGCTCCGCCGATACCGAGCGCGTAAGCAAGACCGATATCCCAAGCGTCGCCTGTAGCATCCTGTTCAACTGCGATAAGGCAAGGAACACCTTTACCTGCCTGATATTCGCTTCTTACTGTGTGACCGGGGCCTTTGGGCGCGATCATGATAACGTTTACATTCTTCGGGGGCTTAATGCAACCGAAGTGAATATTGAAGCCGTGAGCGAAAGCGAGTGTTTTACCTTCTGTAAGATTCGGCTCAATGCTCTCTTTATAAAGTGCAGCCTGCTTCTCATCGTTGATAAGGATCATGATAACGTCGGCAGCCTTTGCAGCATCGGCAGCTGTCATAACTTTCAAACCCTGTGCCTCTGCCTTTGCCCAGCTCTTTGAACCTTCGTAAAGACCTACAACAACATTTACGCCGCTGTCTTTAAGGTTAAGTGCGTGAGCGTGTCCCTGCGAGCCGTAGCCGATAATTGCAACGGTCTTACCGCTTAATTTCTGAAGATCACAATCCTGCTGATAAAAAATTCTTGCCATAATAAATTACCTCTTTCCATATATTAAAAATTAATTGTCTGACGAATAGTCGTACTTCCCTTTTCAAGGGATACACTGCCGGTACGGCAGATTTCAAGTATTTTGTAGTCTCGCATAAGATTTATAAAGTCATCTATCTTTCTTGAATCATCTGCAAGACGAAGCATAATAGAGTCCTTTGAATAGTCCACAGTTATAGCTCCGAAGGCCTGAGCGGCTGTTCTGATATCCTCGCGGTTAGCCGGGTCGTTCTGCATCTTTATGAGAAGCAGTTCACAGCTTATGGAGTTGTCCGCGTTAAATTCTTTGATGGAACATACATCCGGAAGCTTATAAAGCTGATTTACAAGCTGCTGTTTGTATGTTTCCTCTCCGTCAAAAACAACGGTTATACGGGAAAATTCGCTGGATTCCGTTTCACTTACGGTCAGGGCGCTGATATTGAACTGACGTCTTCTGAACATGCTCGTAACACGGTTCAGCACGCCGAACTGGTTTCTTACAAGTACCGCTATTGTATATCTGTTCATATCAGTCACCTACCTTTACAATAATATCATCCATACTTCCGCCGGGCGGCAGCATGGGAAGGACAAATTCATCCTTATCAATAGTGCAGTCTATTACATACGGGCCGCTTGATTTGAATGCAGTTTCAAGTGCTTTATCAAGTTCCTCAACGGTCGATACCGATTCACCCTTTGCACCGAACGCCAAAGCAAGTGATACAAAGTCAGTTTTACGGTTTAATACTGTATTTGAGTAATGCTTGTCAAAGAACAGTGTCTGCCACTGGCGAACCATGCCGAGTACGCCGTTATTCAAGATAAGAATTACAACCGGTACATCGTATGAAACAGCTGTCGCAAGCTCGTTTAAACACATTCCGAAGCTTCCGTCACCGGTAACTAAAACGCTGCGTTCTTTTGTTCCGAATGTAGCACCTATGGCCGCACCCAATCCAAAGCCCATTGTACCGAGACCGCCGCTTGATACAAATCTTCTTGCGGTTTTAAACGATAAATTCTGCGCCGACCACATCTGATGCTGACCTACGTCAGTCGCAACTGCAGTATTTTCGCCCAAGTGACGGTTAAGCGTCAAAATAGCATTTCGAGGAGTTAAGCCCTCTCTGTGATCCAGATATTCTTCTTCCTCTTTTTTGAAAGTATCAACTGTCTGATTCCAGTTTGGCTTTTCACTCTCTTTTATTAAGGGCAACAAGCTCTGAAGTGACAGTTTCACATCACCTCTCAGTCCGCAAACGGCGTTTACCGTCTTAGAAAGTTCTGAGCCGTCCACATCGATGTGAATGATCTTAGCTCCCGTTGCAAATTTTGAACGGTTGCCTGTAACGCGGTCATTGAATCTTACGCCGAGTGAGATTATTAAGTCCGCATTATGCATTGCCATGGAGGAAGCATAATGTCCGTGCATTCCCTGCATACCCAGGAATCTCGGGTGTTCTGTCGGAATTCCCGAAAGACCCATCATCGAACATCCGATAGGAGCATCAATTTTTTCTGCAAGCTCGAGCAATTCACTTTGGGCATTTGCAGTTATAAGACCGCCTCCGAAATAGATGTAAGGACGCTTTGCGGAGTTGATATGCTCTGCCGCTTCTTTTATGCGTATCTCCTTTGCCGCATGCGGCTCTTCGTACTTTGCAGAAGAAGATGGTGTATATTCGCACTTTGCAATCTGAACATCTTTCGGGATGTCGATAAGCACCGGTCCCGGTCTGCCTGACTTTGCAAGAGCAAAAGCTTCGCGGACAGTGTCTGCCAACTGCTCAACAGATCCTACGAAATAATTGTGCTTTGTGATAGGCAGTGTAACACCTGTGATATCAATTTCCTGGAAACTGTCAGTACCTATCTGAGTTGTCGGCACGTTTCCGCAGATTGCAACTAAAGGAATTGAATCAAGATATGCGGTAGCTATGCCTGTAACAAGGTTTGTGGCTCCCGGGCCTGATGTTGATATGACAACACCGACCTTGCCGGTAGTCCTTGCATATCCGTCTGCGGCATGCGCCGCACCTTGTTCATGGGCGGTCAGGATATGATTGATTTCGTCTTGAAATTTATAAAGGCTGTCATATACATTCAGTATTTGCCCTCCCGGATATCCGAATATGGTATCACAGCCCTGTTCTATAATGGTTCTTACCAGTATATCTGCGCCGGAAAGAATCATCCTATCACTCCTTTCTCAAATTCTTTATGATAATATCGCCGCACTCAGTGCAACCTACCTGTGTCATACCGTCACCCATAATGTCGGCAGTACGGTAGCCTGCATCGAGATAAGCGGATACTGCATTTTCAATAGCGTCAGCCTCTTTCGGCATATCAAAGCTGAATCTGAGCATCATGGCAGCCGAAAGAATTGTTCCGATAGGATTTGCAATATCTTTTCCTGCAATATCGGGTGCTGAACCGTGAATTGGCTCGTAAAGTCCGCATGTGCCTGCTCCGAGACTCGAAGAAGGAATCATACCGATTGAGCCTGTAATCATAGATGCCTCGTCAGACAAGATGTCTCCGAACATATTCTCTGTTACGACAACATCGAACTGAGCCGGGTTCTTTACTATCTGCATCGCACAGTTGTCAACAAGCATATCGGAAAGCTCTACATCGGGATACTCTTCCGCTAAGCGGTGTATAACCTTTTTCCAGAGGCGGCTTGAATCAAGAACATTGCTCTTTTCAACTGAGCAAAGTCTTTTATTTCTTTTTCTCGCTGTTTCAAAACCGATTCTGCCGATACGCTCAATTTCTTCTTCGTTATATGTCAGAATATCAATTGCAGTGGGTTTACCGTCAACCTCTTCGGTTTTATGTTCGCCGAAATAGATTCCGCCGATAAGCTCTCTTACAATGATAAAATCAATGCCTTTGTCTACAATTGACTTTTTAAGCGGAGATGCATCAGCAAGCTGCGGCCAGATTTTTGCAGGACGGTTGTTGCTGTAAACACCCATTCCCGCACGAAGGCGAAGCAGTCCCTTTTCAGGGCGCATAAACCCCGGAACATCGTTCCACTTGTTACCGCCAACGGCGCCGAGCAGAACACTGTCTGACTCGGTACATTTTTTAAGCATTGCTTCCGGAAGCGGGTCTCCCCATTTATCAATGGCGCAACCACCCATATCCACGTCTGTATAATTAAATGTGTGTCCGTAAAGTTCTCCCACTTTATCAAGCACCTTGAGCGCCTGTTCTACGATTTCGGGACCTATGCCGTCGCCGCGGATTACTGCTATGTTTTTAGTCATTATTGTCACGCTCCTTTAATGAGGCGAGCAGGCCTCCGCTTTTAATAATTTTTTGAATAAACGGAGGGAAAGGCTGTGCTTTATATGTTTTTCCGGTGGTAATGTCGGTGATAATACCTGTATCAAAATCCACCTTTACTTCATCATCTGCGTTAATTTCATCGGCAGCTTCCTCACATTCTAAAATCGGAAGTCCGATATTTATGGCATTGCGGTAGAATATTCTTGCGAAGCTTTTTGCAATAACGCATCCTGTTCCGCATGTTTTAATTACAAGCGGCGCATGCTCTCTCGAAGAACCGCAGCCGAAGTTCCATCCTGCAACCATTACATCGCCTTTTTTTACTTTTTTTACAAACTCAGTGTCAATATCCTCCATACAGTGAAGCGCAAGCTCGTTTGCATCAGGAGTGTTAAGATAACGTGCGGGAATGATAACATCGGTATCTACATTGTCTGGATATTTAAAAACTTTACCTTGTGTATTCATTTTTACGCCTCCTTATACTCTGTAATGTAACCGGTCAGGGCACTTGCCGCCGCTGTGTGCGGAGATGCAAGATATACCTCACTGTCCACATGACCCATACGTCCTACGAAGTTACGGTTTGTTGTTGCGATACAGCGCTCGCCTGCCGCAAGAATTCCCATGTATCCTCCGAGGCAAGGTCCGCATGTAGGAGTTGAAACAACTGCGCCTGCATCAATAAATGCAGTATACCAGCCGCGCTCTACGCACTCGCGCAGTATCTGCATTGTACCCGGAATTATTATGCATCGGACACCGTCTGCAATCTTTTTGCCTTTTAAAATATTATAAGCTGCCTCCATGTCCTCCATTCTGCCGTTTGTACAGCTTCCTATTACAACCTGGTCAACTTTAATATCGCCGAGCTCACTTGCAGGATGCGTATTTTCCGGAAGATGCGGGCACGCAACGGTGGGAACGATTTTGCTTAAATCAATATCAATTGTTTTCTCGTATTCCGCATCATCGTCAGCCTCGTAGAAAACAGGCTCGCGTTCACTGCGTCCGCTCAGATATTCGCGTGTTATATCATCCACAGGGAATATACCGTTTTTAGCGCCGGCTTCGATTGCCATATTGCAGATACAGAGGCGGTCGTCCATGGAAAGGCTGTGTGCACCGTCTCCGACGAACTCCATACTCTTATAAAGAGCTCCGTCAACGCCAATCATACCGATTATTGTAAGGATTACATCTTTGCCGCTGCAATTTTCCGGCAGCTTTCCTGTAAGATTGAATTTTATCGCAGAAGGAACTTTAAACCACGCCATACCCGTTGCCATACCGGCAGCCATATCGGTAGAACCGACACCTGTTGAAAAGGCACCGAGCGCACCGTAAGTACATGTGTGGCTGTCTGCTCCGATAATGCAGTCACCGGCTGTTACGACACCCTGCTCAGGCAAAAGTGCGTGTTCAATACCCATTTTACCTACATCGTAAAAATGGCTTACGCAGTGCGAACAAGCAAACTCACGACAAGTCTTTGACTGCTCAGCAGCCTTTATATCTTTGTTGGGGACAAAGTGGTCAAGAACGATTGCTACTCTGTCTTTATCAAATACCGAATCAAATCCGGCTTTTTTAAATTCATTTACCGCAACTGGAGTCGTAATGTCATTGCCAAGTACGATATCAAGTTTTGCATTTATAAGCTGACCCGCAACAACGTTGTCAAGACCTGCATGTGCAGCAAGAATCTTTTGTGTCATTGTCATACCCATTTTATTTTTCTCCTTTTTTCATATTACGGAAGGCGCTCAGAAGCGCATTGGTGCTGGCTTTGATAACGTCCGTATCTGTGCCGGCTCCCCAGTACATTTCTCCGTTTTCACGTTCAAGACCTATATATGATGCGGCTACACTCTGAGAACCGCGGCCCTGCATACTGTGCTGAGAGAAAACCTGCAGAGTATATTCCTCTCCGGTGTAGGCTTTAAGCGCGTTATTTACAGCACTGAGAGAACCATTGCCCTCCGCCTCCATTTCAGTCTCAACACCATCTTTTTCAAAAGTTATATCTATCTTTACAGCATCGTTTTCACGCATAAATTCAAAATCTGTCACGCGGATATCACAATCGACATTGAGGTAATTCTCACGGAAAATATCCAGCACCTCATCCGCTTTCAACTCCTTATGCTCATGGTCGGAAATATCCTTGCACAGATAGCTGAAATGTTCACGCATCTTAGGCGGCAAATTGTAACCGTATGTCTGCTCAAGCAGATAGCCGATACCGCCCTTGCCCGACTGTGAGTTTACGCGGATTACATCCGCATCGTATGTACGTCCGATATCTTTCGGGTCTATCGGTATATAAGGAACGGTCCACTCGTGAAGATCATTTTTGTTTCTGTACTTCATACCCTTTGCAATGGCATCCTGATGACTGCCTGAAAATGCTGCGAAAACAAGCGCTCCTGCGTACGGCGCTCTCTCGTATACATGCATGCGTGTACATTTTTCATATTTCTCCACCAGATACGGCATATTTGAAAGATCAAGTTTTGGATCAACTCCGTGGGAATACATATTCATCGCAAGTGTGATGATATCCACATTTCCCGTTCTCTCGCCGTTACCGAAAAGCGTTCCCTCAACGCGGTCTGCGCCTGCCAAAAGTGCAAGTTCGGTGTCGGCAACACCTGTTCCGCGGTCGTTGTGCGGATGGAGAGACAAAGTCACATGCTCGCGGTATTTGAGATTCTCACTCATGTACTCAACCTGTGATGCGTACACGTGCGGAAGGCTCATCTCCACAGTGACGGGAAGATTTATGATAACGTTGTTGTCAACGCTCGGCTCTAAAACATCAAGAACCGCATTGCAGACCTCCAAAGCGTATTCAGGCTCTGTTCCGGTAAATGACTCAGGCGAATACTCAAAGCGGAAATTGCCCTCATATTCCGACGCTAACTTTTTAACAAGCTTCGCACCGTCAACTGCAATTTGCTTAATTTCTTCCTTGGACTTTTTAAACACCTGCTCACGCTGTGCAACACTTACTGAATTGTAAAAATGAATGATTGCGCTCGGCGCGCCTTTGCAGGCATCAAAAGTTTTGCGGATAATATGCTCACGGCATTGAGTGAGCACCTGAACCGTGACATCCTCGGGAATCATATTGTTATCGATCAAAGTTCTCAAAAATTCATATTCTGTCTCGCTCGCCGCGGGGAATCCCACCTCGATTTCTTTGAATCCGACCTCCAGCAATACTGTATAATATTCGAGCTTTTCTTCAAGACTCATGGGAATAATAAGGCTCTGATTTCCGTCACGCATATCTACGCTGCACCAAACAGGCGCTTTTTCGATATGATCCTTATTTACCCATTTGTTATAATCTTTCGATACCGGGAAGTATCCCACTCGGTATTTAGTTGAATTCATCATAATTTTTACTCCTTTTCCGCAATTACCTCAACCTCGACCAAAGCGCCCTTCGGCAAGGCTTTTACCGCTACGCAAGAGCGCGCAGGCTTGCTCACAAAATATTCCGCATAAACCTCGTTGAATGAGGCAAAATCTTCCATGTTGCTCAAATAACATACTGTTTTTACAGCATTTTCAAGTGATGCACCTGCTGCAGACAACACTGCCTCTAAATTTTTACATACCCTGTGAGTCTGCTCTTTTATCGTACTTCCTTCCATCGCCCCTGTTTCCGGGTTTAGAGGAATCTGTCCGGAGGTAAAAATGAGATTACCTACTATCATTGCCTGTGAGTAAGGCCCGATTGCCGCCGGAGCCTTTTCAGTCTGAACTTTTTTGCTCATAAATTTACTCCTTTCAAATTTTAAACTATCTTAAAACCTTCATCGCGCAAAGACTGCACAATCAGGTTAACATGTTCGTAATCCCTGGTTTCCATATCAATACGCAGGAAACATCCGTTGACACTCTCGGTATTGCCTTTTTCGTAGTGAACACCGGTAACATTACCTCCGCAATCAGCTATAATACGCGAAATATCCTTAAGCTGACCTGGCTTGTCGATAAGCTCTATAAGTAGGCTTGTTGAGCGGCCAGAATTGAGAAGTCCTCTGTCGATAACCCGCGAAAGACTTGTTACATCGATATTGCCGCCGGATACGATACTCACAACGCGCTTGCCCTTTAGCGGAAATTTGTTGAACATCACGGCAGCTACCGCTGCAGCACCTGCGCCCTCTGCAATCATCTTTTGTTTTTCGATAAGTGTGAGAATTGCACTCGCTACCTCATCATCGCTTACAAGAGCAATATCATCAACGTATTTTTTAACAAGTGCATATGTATTTTCGCCTGGTTGTTTTACGGCGATACCGTCGGCAATGGTCTGAACCGAATCGAGACATTCGATTGCTCCGTCCTTTACCGAATTGTACATACTGGGCGCACCTGCCATCTGTACACCGTATACTTTAATAGATGGACGTATCTTTTTTGCGGTATAAGCAATACCCGAAATCAGTCCGCCTCCGCCGACCGGAACAACAATGGCGTCGATATTATCAAGGTCATTCAATATTTCCAGAGCAATCGTGCCCTGTCCCGCAATCACGTTTTCATCATCAAAAGGATGTACAAAGGTGTAACCTTCGCTTTCCTTTAATTCCAGCGCTTTCTTATATGCATCGTCGTAACATCCCTCCACCAGACAAACCTGGGCGCCATAACCCTTGGTCGCCTCTACTTTTGAAATCGGTGCTCTGTCGGGCAGGCAGATTAAGGACTTAATGCCGTTCTTGGCAGCTGCAAGCGCCACGCCCTGTGCATGATTACCTGCGGAGCAGGCAATAACACCTTTTGCCTTTTCTTCATCAGACAGCATCGCAATTTTATAAGCCGAACCTCTTACTTTAAATGAGCCTGTAATCTGTAGATTTTCCGGTTTCAGATAAAGCTCGCAGTCGGGAGCAATACCGTACGCACGGACAACATTTGTCTCACGGATAATGCTTTTAAGCACGGTCTGTGCATCAAATACTTTGTCGAGAGATAACATTTTTATTCCGCCTTTCAATAATTTAATTTCAGACTTCGAAGCAAAAATAAAACCCGCCTCAAAGCGTTTTTACTTTGAGACGGGTGTAAACTACTTTATTTGCACTCGCGGTACCACTCAAATTGCGAATATAATATTCGCCACCTCTTCGAAGTCGAACAACTCCTATGCACTGACGCAGCATACACGGGAAGCTCCTACTGGGTGTCAACCTTTGGGACTTCCGGCTCGGAAGGGATAAGAAAATCTACAGTCCTCTATCGGGATTGCACCGTCCCCGACTCTCTGAAAAATTCGTTGTAGCTTCAGTCTTCGTCATTGCCTTTAATTTCGAAGTCTATCAACCTCTATGCACTAACGTGGCATCCACGGGAATCCCTACTTTTTCTCACCGATGTTCAGGAATCCGGCTCGGAAGGGAGAAGTCATGGGCTAAATCCATACCGATTCGCATCAACCATCGGCTTTCTGTAATGTTTCGACCCGGACGATCTTCGTCATCGCCTTTGATTATTAAATTCTTAGATACTTTACCACTTAAAAAAGTTGCTGTCAATAGGTTAAAAATTATTTTTTCATAAGGTCTTCCAATGTAATTCCGTCAAAATAATCATTGACCATGTTGTGAAATTCCGACCACATAGGAAGTGTGGGACATTCATCTGCGCGGTCGCACTGTTTTGCATTGCAACCGAGACATGCAACAGGAGCCAGATCGCCCTCTGCAAGTCTAAGAATATCTCCTACTCTGTAATCTTTAGGGGCTTTTGCCAGGCGATATCCGCCGCCTTTGCCGTGTACACCCTCGACATAATTATTTTTTGACAGAACAGGCATAATCTTCTCAATATATTTTAGAGAAAGTTCCTGACGTTCAGCTACATTTTTCATTGCAATATAACCTTCTGTCTGGTTTTCTGCCAAATCAAGCAATACGCGCAAAGCATACCTGCCTCTTGTAGAAATCATCATAGTAAATTACCCCCTTTGGGTTACCGTTTCGGCATAGCGGACACATTCCATTGCATCTTTTGCATATTTATCGGCACCGATTTTATCGGCGTATTCCTGTGTGAGCACGGCGCCGCCGACAACAACTTTGCACCACGGCGCTTTTTCTCTGAGTTGTTTTATAGTCTCCTCCATAGCGGGAACTGTAGTTGTCATCAATGCACTTAAGCCGGCAAGCGGTGCGTGCAATTCGACAACTTTTTCCGCAATCGCTTCGGGAGGTACATCTTTGCCTAGATCCACAACGTCAAAGCCGTAATTCTCAAGCAACAGCTTCACGATATTTTTACCGATATCGTGAATATCGCCGTAAACGGTTGCAATTACGAACACTCCCTTACCGTCAGCTTTTTCTCCGCCTGCCATGAAGGATTTTATGACTTCAAAAGCACTTTTGGCGGCTTCGGCGCTCATCAGAAGCTGAGGAAGATATACCGTTTTATTCTCAAAGCCATTACCTACAATATTGAGCGCCGGTATAATTTCGTTATTTACTATTTCAAGCGGCGGCACACTTGCAAGAAGTGCCTTTGTAAGCTCGCCTGATTTTTCTTTGAAACCCTTTATCACCGCACGCTGAAGCTCTGAGGAAAACTCTTCCGCCGTTTTCTTTGTTTCCGGTACAACGGCTGCTGCAACAGTAGTAAACGATTCTGCCGCGCCGATGTATGCGGCACAGTTTTCATCAAGTCCCTTCAACGCTTTGTAAGCATAATACGTCTTCATCATGTCCTGCGAGAACGGGTTCATGATGGCTGCGGAAAGTCCGTTCTCAAGAGCAAGAGCAAAGAATATTCCGTTTATCGCATCGCGGTTTGGAAGTCCGAACGATACATTTGAAACGCCAAGAGATGTATGGCATCCGAGTTCAGTCTTTATCTGTCTAAGCGCCTTAAGAGTTGCGACTGCCGCTGTATTATCCGCACTTACAGTCATAGCCAATGTATCAAAAATAATATCTTTTTTATCAATTCCATATTTTGCAGCATTTGCAAGTATCTTTTCGGCAATTTTGAATCTTCCCTCAGCTGTCTCTGGTATACCGCTCTCGTCAAGAGTAAGCGCAACGACCAGGCCGCCGTATTTTTTGACCAGAGGAAAGACCGCATCCATGCTCTCCTGTTTTCCGTTTACGGAGTTTATCATTGCCTTTCCGTTATAACGGCGAAGAGCCGTTTCCATCGCGGCAGTATCTGAAGTATCTATCTGTAATGGCAGGTCGATTATCGCCTGCAACTCACAGACAGCAGTCTTAAGCATCTTTGGCTCGTCAATATCAGGCAGACCTACATTCACGTCAAGAATGTGAACACCTTTCTCCTGCTGACGTACACCCTCCGAAAGGATGTAATCAATATCGTTCTCTATAAGAGCCTGTTTGAAACGTTTTTTGCCTGTAGGATTTATACGTTCTCCTATGAGAATCGGTTCGTCAAATTTTATGGCGTGAGTGTAAGATGAAACAACCGTTATATTCTTCGGCTCTACCGGCACAGCTGCAAAGTCCGCGGTCTTAACAGCCAACGCTTTTATATATTCGGGAGTAGTACCGCAACAGCCTCCTGCAACACGGACACCTTTTTTCATAAGAGATGCAACCTCGTCAGAGAATTCCTCCGCAGTCACATCAAACACCGTTTTTCCGTTCACCGACTTAGGCAATCCTGCATTTGGTTTCATAATTACGGGAATAGATGCATTTTCGAGCAATTCCTCCGCTACACCGCGAAGCTGTTCCGGGCCGAGCGAGCAGTTTGCACCCAATGCATCTGCACCCATACCCTCAATCATTGCAACCATTGCGGAAGGAGTCGCACCCGTCATAAGTTTTCCGTCTTCGCCGTAAGCGTTTGAAACAATTACGGGAAGTTCGCTGTTTTCCTTTGCCGCAAGAAGCGCCGCTTTCGTCTCGTAACTGTCATTCATCGTCTCTATAAGTATCAAATCCACTCCGTATTTGACACCTAAGCTGACAGTCTTTGCAAACACGCCGACCGCATCTTCGAAGTCGAGGTCACCAAGCGGCTTCAGTAACTTTCCCGAAGGACCGATATCAAGTGCGATAAACTTTTCTTTTGCTGAAATGCTTTGCTCTTTGGCAGCTTTCGCATTAGCAACAGCCGCCTTTATTATTTCATCAAGCTCGTCATCGGAAAATTTAAGAGCATTTGCGCCGAATGTATTTGTGCAGACAACATTACTGCCCGCATCGAAATAGTCTTTGTGAATTTTTGTTATTATATCCGAATGAGATATGTTCCAGCGCTCGGGATATTCCCCCGGCCTAAGACCCTGCTCCTGAAGCAATGTTCCCATTCCTCCGTCAAGATAGACATTATTATTTTTTAAATACTCCTGAAAAGTCATAAAGCACCTCTGAAAGCGCAGTCCTTTTGGTTACAAGCACCGCATTTATTTGTAGTATGTTTTTCCTCAATGTCAGAAATACCGGCAAACGCCGTAACCGACTTAGATGGAGACATCAGTAAACTGTCATTTAATGATAAACCTATCCTCTTTCCGCAATCAAGGACAGAGAATATAGCATTCTGAGAATCAAGCGGCAAATCACCGTATCCGGGGCTGAAACGAGGCTTTAAAGCAACATTCATTTCACTTGAAATATCATCGCAGAATGTATCGCACAGAGCTTCAATCCGCTCTGCTCCGATTGCCTGAAACATCAAGGCCTTTGACGGAGAAAGCCTCCCGTATTTTGCTATGAGTCTGTCAATTTCCACTCCCACAGTTGCCGCAAAAATAATTACTCGTTTACAATGACTTAAATTCGCGGCAAGTTTTTCCGACTTAAGACGGAATGCACCGAAATCACAAACATCGCCGTCAAGTGATATATGAAACTCACGGTAACATACTTTGTAATCAAATTTGCCGTTTGCTTCTTTTATACACAATTTTAAAAGAGCCGACAGCTCAGCATCAACACTCTTACATCCGGCATAACGCAGAATCTCCCGCTCGCAAAAGGGCGGTTCTATATAATTTTTTGACAAGATGACAGAATTCATTTTCCCAAAATATCGGAAAGATTGCTCTGAATCTTTCCGGCAACATCCGGTTTATTCATCGAATACACGTGTACATTGGTTATACCGTTCGCATACAAATCAATAATCTGATCGGTAGCATATGCAATTCCTGCCTGCTTCATAGCAGCAGGGTCACTTCCGAACTTATCAACTAAGCTTTTAAATCTCTGAGGCATAAAAGATCCTGAAAGTTTGATTGCCCTATCAACCTGATTAGCGTTTGTAATAGGCATAATACCGGGTATAATCGGAACCGTAATACCTGCCTCACGGATTTTATAAAGGAAGTTATACAGCAGATTGTTGTCGAAAAACATCTGTGTAGTTAAAAATTCACATCCTGCGTCAGTCTTTTCTTTGAGATATTTAATATCTTCTTTCTGATTGGTACTTTCGGGATGAATCTCGGGATAACAAGCGCCTCCGATGCAAAACTCCGGGTTTGCATCTTTCAATTCCGCAATAAGATCAATAGCGTGCTGATAATCCCATTTGCTGCGGTCTGCATTTTCAAGGGACGCAGGAATATCTCCTCTGAGGGCCATCACATTTTCTATTCCGGCAGCCTTTATTTCTCTTATTTTTTCTCGCACGGTATCCTTTGTAGAAGAAACACATGTAAGGTGTGCCAATGTCGGAACACCGTAAAGTCCCTTTATATTTTTTGCGATATCAAGGGTGTACTTACTTGTGCCGCCGCCTGCACCGTATGTCACGCTCATAAAAGACGGACGGAGCTTTGCAATCTCCTCGGTTGCGGTCTTTACACTTTCAAAATTCGTCTCGGTTTTGGGCGGAAAAACCTCAAAAGAGAGCGACATCGTATTTGTTGTGATTAAATCAATGATTTTCATATTTAAATACCTTCTTAATTGTGTTTATATCTTACTATACACCCTAATCGGTAGGTAAATCAAGTTAATACTTTTGTGATTATCATTTTTTAATCTCCGCAGCAGTGACCGCAGCTTTCACAATCGTGAAATACATTGCTGTCATATACGATGTAATTCTTTTTATAGTAATCCAGCAAAGCCTTTTTTATTGCCTCCTCAGCAAGAACCGAGCAGTGCATCTTGTGAGCAGGAAGCCCGTCAAGAGCCTCGGCTACCGCTTTATTTGTCAG
This sequence comes from Clostridia bacterium, assembly GCA_017461545.1. Taxonomy (GTDB): domain Bacteria; phylum Bacillota; class Clostridia; order UBA1212; family UBA1212; genus SIG423. The sequence goes on from JAFTXP010000011.1 coordinate 21,849, forward strand.
GTTCATTGCGTCGGAAATGTGCTTGCCCTTGATCATTTCGGTTGCCATTGAACTTGATGCAATTGCGCTGCCGCATCCGAATGTTTCAAATTTTACATCGACAATGATGTCGTTTTCTATTTTTAAATAAATTTTCATAATATCGCCGCATTTGGCATTTCCCACTTCTCCGATGCCGTCAGCGTTTTCAATCACACCGACATTTCTGGGATTACGGAAATGATCCATTACTTTCTCACTGTAAAGAGCCATATTTACACCTCATTTTATAATAAATTCTTTCTTGCCGGATACCAGATCACGCCATATGGGTGAAATACTCCGCAAATATTCTACAACATCTTTTACCGCACTTATCGTATAATCGACCTCTTTCTCAGTATTTTCTTCCGAAAGAGTAAGACGAAGCGAGCCGTGAGCAATATCATGTACTCTGCCGATAGCAAGCAGTACATGGCTTGGGTCAAGAGAGCCTGACGTACAGGCTGAACCTGAAGAAGCACAGATACCTTTATCGTCAAGAAGCAAAAGCAACGACTCTCCTTCAATGCCTTCAAAACAGAAGCTCACATTCCCGGGAAGTCTCTTTTCGGCATCACCGTTTAAAACAGAATGCGGAATCTTCGACAGTCCGGCTATCAGCTTATCACGCAGAGCCGTCAATTTTGCACTGTTTTCATCCATATGCAAGCACGCTTCCTCCAATGCAGCCGTCATAGCCATAATTGCAGGAATATTCTCGGTGCCGGCACGCTTTCCACGTTCCTGTGCACCGCCTTCAATGATATTCGTAAGACGAATTCCTTTTCTTGCATACAGTACACCGATTCCCTTCGGGCCGTGAAATTTATGAGCGGAAAGAGACAGCATATCAATATTCTGCGCCTTTGCATCAATCCTCAAATGCCCTGCAGCCTGCACAGCATCTGTATGAAAAAGAACACCTTTTCCGCGGCATACTTGTCCGATTTCTTCAATCGGCTGAATCGTTCCTATCTCATTATTAGCGAACATCACCGTTACAAGACAGGTATCTTCCCGAATGGCGTCTGCAACCTGCTCGGGCAGAACAATGCCGTTTTCGCCGACATCAAGCAGGGTTACTTCAAAGCCCTCTTTTTCGAGTTTATTCAGCGTATGCAGAACTGCATGATGCTCAAAAGCTGTCGAAACGATATGTTTCTTGCCGCTTCTCTCACCGATACGTGCAGCGGAAACAATCGCCTGATTGTCCGCTTCACTGCCACCCGAAGTAAAAGTAATTTCTTTAGCTTCACAGCCCAGTAATCTTGCTATTCTCTCGCGAGCATCCGTAAGAGCTTCGTTTGCTTTTTGTCCCGCAGAGTGCAGACTTGACGGGTTTCCGTAAATACAATCCATATAAGGTATCATTGCTTTAATCGCCGTTTGACTCATTTTGGTCGTTGCGGCATTATCCAGATAAATCATAGACTTCTCCTTATTTCAAAAGCCGGCATCTGAATAAAAACAAATGCCGGCTTATATATTATTCGCTGAAAAGCGGTGTTGACAGATATCTGTCGCCGGTATCCGGCAGTAATACAACAATCGTTTTACCCTCGTTTTCCGGACGCTTGGCAAGCTCAACAGCTGCCCATGCGGCGGCACCCGATGATATTCCGACGAGAACACCTTCGTTTTGTCCTATCAATTTTCCTGTAGCAAATGCATCTTCGTTTTCCACAGTAATTATTTCATCGTAAATTCCTGTGTTTAATACCTCAGGAACAAAACCTGCACCTATACCCTGAATTTTATGAGCACCGGCAACACCCGTTGATAGCACAGCAGATGATGCAGGCTCAACCGCAACTACCTTTACGGACGGATTCTTGGACTTCAGATATTCGCCGACTCCTGTTACCGTTCCTCCCGTTCCGACTCCGGCCACGAAGAAATCAACATTACCGTCTGTATCTTCATAGATTTCAGGGCCTGTGCTCTCCCTGTGCGCCTTAGGATTTGCAGGGTTTATAAACTGACCCGGAATGAAACTGTCAGGAATTTCAGCAGCAAGCTCACCGGCCTTTGCGATAGCGCCTTTCATTCCCTTTGAGCCTTCGGTAAGCACTAGTTCTGCACCGTATGCCTTCATAAGCTGACGGCGTTCCACTGACATTGTTTCTGGCATTACAAGAATAATCCGATATCCTCTCGCTGCTGCAACAGATGCAAGACCTATTCCCGTGTTGCCGCTTGTCGGTTCGATAATAACAGAACCCGGCTTTAACTTGCCTGAAGCTTCGGCATCATCAATCATTGCCTTTGCTATACGGTCTTTCACCGAGCCTGCCGGATTGAAATATTCCAGCTTCGCAAGAATCCTTGCTTTCAGATTATATTTCTTTTCAATATGTGTAAGCTCCAAAAGAGGAGTTTTGCCGATAAGCTGATCAGCTGAGGTATATATATTGGACATAACGAAAATCTCCCTTCATTATTTGACTGCGTCAAATCCGCGCTGCAGGTCGGCAATGATATCGTCGATATGCTCTGTTCCGATAGAAAGACGGATAGTGTTAGGCTTTATTCCCTGATCCGCCAGTTCTTCTTCTGAAAGCTGACTGTGTGTAGTTGTTGCCGGGTGAATTACAAGACTTTTAACATCAGCGACATTTGCAAGCAGAGAGAATATCTGCAAGCTGTCTATAAATTTGTGAGCCTCTTCTACGCCGCCCTTGATCTCAAATGTAAAGATTGACGCACCGCCGCTTGGAAAATATTTCTGATACAGCTCATTGTCAGGATGGTCGGGTAATGACGGATGATTGACTTTTTCAACCTGAGGGTGATTTGCAAGGAATTCAACAACTTTCTTCGCATTTTCCGCATGACGTTCCAAACGCAGCGAAAGAGTTTCTATACCCTGCAAAAGTA
>JAFTXP010000012.1 GCA_017461545.1 Clostridia bacterium
GGCGATATTTCATTTCTTCTGTTACAATACTCATGAGAGGACTCCCTTCGGTACTTTTTTGTTTGTGGTAAAACTCATTGTACCAGAGTACCTCTCTTTTTTCTTTTATTTTTGTAACATATGTCTTAACACATTACAAAATTTGACATATTTATAAATCAATTTACCATCAATTTATCGGCAAAGTCTCTTTATGCTGCTTCACATTCTCAACAAACAGAGTTTCCTCTATCGACATTTTTCTTATGAGATTTTTAACGGTAATGTCAATACCGGAGTTTTCTCTGTAATCTGCGGGATATGTGAAATCTACTCTGCCTTTGTTCAGGAGCTCGTCAACCTTTGTTTTCTCACCGTCCTGATAAACCGCTATGGATGAACCTCCGTACGCCTTGACCATCTTCATGCACGGTACATCTGAAAGACCGTCTCCGATATAGATCATATTTGAAAATCTGACACGCTTGCTTTCCTCAGGCATTGACTTATTCAGGTCAACATCATTAGATATATCCAGAACACCTTTATTTATTCTGTATACAAATTGAGTTTTGTTTGTGTAGTTTACCGCAGCTTTCGGCCACACGGCATTGTCGTCATCTCCGTAATAAAATTCGCTTGCGAAAATTTCAGTAAATGCATTTTTGATTTTCGAGCCCTGAATAATCTCTTTGAGACCCGAAGAAATTACGTAATGCTCTATTTTTACATTCTGCATACGGCCGTATTCGTTTATGCGGTCAAACCATTCATCAACACCGGGGAAAAGCTCTACCTTATTACCCATCGATACTAATGTATCACGGCTGAGCTCTATGCCCTTTTCTTTGGCTCTCATTATCATTACATACATATATGCCAAAATGCCGTCCATATGCTCTCTGTGTGCAAGACCGTTTGCCTCTTTCCAGAACTCTGAAGCCTCCATACCGAGGCTCGGAATGAACTGGTACTCCTGCATATCCCGCGTGCACAGCGTGCGGTCAAAATCATACATTATTGCAATAATAGGTAATTCCATAAACTATTTCTCCTCATTGTTTGAATCCACAGGGAGCGCTTTCGAGGATGAGCGTTTTTCTCCGTATGCCCAGAATTTATTCAAAATATAATTAAGAGGTATGGTAACAAGCAAATTTATAACAGGCGCTATTACACCTGAAATATGAAGAAGCTCTACTTCTATAATTATCATAACTTCACTGAGTAAAAATGTCGAACCGTAGCAAAGGTATGTCTTAAGCAAAACCGCACCTGTTTTACGCTTTTTCTTCTCAGTTTTGTCCTCTTTGAAAACAAATTTGCTGTTCCAGTAATAAGCATTTAACACACTTACAACAAAGCCTACCGCATTTCCTACGAAGTACAAATCTTCACTTATAAAATAGAACATATAATAAACAGCAAGTGATACGGCCGTATTGCTGACACCAACGATACCGAATTTAACAAACTGCCTGAGTCCGTTATATTTATCATCTTTTGGAAGCCACCATGCGAGAAATATAATACCGGCAAAACAGATCATTCCAACAAGTACAAGCAATACCATTTTTATCAACTCAGAGCCAATCAGAAAATCCAGTTTTATGAATGCTGAAATCTGGAAATCACCTTTCACAATGCCGCCCGGAGTAACAAACAGTGCGCCGAATGCAACGACAAACAACATCACAAAAAATGCGAATACTGTTATTTTTGCTTTTATATTTAACTTTTCTTTTATAAACTGACACATATCTTTTATACCGGAACAACTTATCATGATTGACAAAACCAATATAAGATAACTGGTCACTTTTGTTCCTACAAAACGTGTCCATTCGCCTGTCACAGGATTTATTATTGCAGGTGCAGTAATAATGATAACAAGCATTATTACATATAAATAATTGATTTTTTTATGCTCCTTTTCTTCATCTAACAGTACAGCCGCCGGTATCATAAAGAAAATCAACAAATATGTAGCAACTGTCCCCTGGAATCCATAAATCAAGCAGGCACATGCACATAGAGATTTCCAATTTTTATTTGAGAAAATTGCTGCAAACGCACATCCAAAAGTCGCAACATATCTGAAAGAATCGCCAATCGCAAACAGAGAGTCATTTGAAACATTAAACAGAGAAAAAGGAAGAATTATCATTTTTGCGAAATTCAACTGAACTCCTGTAGAAAGGCCTTTTGTCTCAGTGAAATAAGACAAATTATCTATAAGTTTTAATATTCCGTCAAATCCCCCGTAAAAAAGAAACATAGGAACTATAAACAACACTGCACAATATATTAATCCTCTGATTAACTCTTTGTATTTTTTATCTCTTAAAAGTAAAACGAAGAATACTATCGGATAAATTTTTATTCCTGTTGCTATTGCCAGAGAGATTATCCCTAATTCTTTCAGCACCTTATTTTCAGAATTGCGAAGTGATAAAAAGAATAAAATACCTATAAATGCAACCAGCACGCTGTTTGCACGTTCAAAAGCAAATAACATTGAACCTGACAAAAAACACAGTACGCAAAACAGCAGTTTTTCCTTTTGGTCGCCGCCTTTAAATTTAATCAATGCAAAAAACATAAAAATAAGAGTGACTATAGTGTATAAAATAAACGGTATCATGTATTGTTGCAATTTTAAGACACCGTTGCTGTAATATACGGCATTTTCTTCAGTAATCATTCTTTGAATAGCCGGGACCGGAACCAAATACAGCAACAATCTATACATGCAGTTTGAAAGCGGCGGATATATCACTCGACTTTCATACGGATTTTTACTCTGCAGCAAGCTGTTAAAGAAATCCATAAACATCTGATCTTTTTCAGCATACAACAATCCTGACGCACTCTCTCCGCCTGTCACAAACAGCAATATGAAAAAAATTGCTATATTCGAAGCAAGAAATATATAAAACAGAGGCTTATAATAAACTTTTTCTTTCTCAATCATTATTTAATCCTCCGTCAATCAAAGGTAAAGAAGCACTATCTTCAGTTACAACCGAAGATTTTCGGTTTTTTCGTTTTATGTGTCTGATTAATTTCATTATATAATCAAAAGTTGTATCTGCGCAGATTATAAGCGCAACAGCAAGTATCGATAAACTGGAGACTTTAGAAGAAGTATACGTCGACCAAACACTTGTGTTCGGATCCGGAAGTACTATCGGCGCAATGATAAGTACCAAAAAGATCAAACATATATAATTTACATATGATTTCTTTTTTTCCTGATCCAAAAACATCATTACGGGAACAATAAAGAATACCAACAAATATTGCGGACACACGCCTTGGAAACCGCAAATGAAACATGCACATAACGTAGCAGCTTTCCAATTTGATTTTGTAAGGAAAGCAAATCCAATACACAATCCCGTCATAATATATCTGAATATATTTGATAAAAGCTCTGTGTTTGAGAATCTCAATCTTAAAAATCCGGTAATATAATAAAATATTCCTTTAAAACTCAGCTGTCCGTCAATTTTTACGGTAGATGATTTTTTTCCGTCATATGCTGTCAATCTCTCAATAAAAATACGCATACTGTCAAAACCGTTATAAAAAATAAAAAACGGAAGTACAGTAAAAACAATACAGTAAATACCGGCTCTCACAAGCTCTTTGTACTGCTTATTTCTGAACAACAACACACCGAAAGCTATCGGATATAACTTAAACGCAACAGCTAATGCCAATGATATAAGTGCAATCTCTCTGATTATTTTGTTCTCAGAATCATAACAGCTTACAAAAATCAGTGAGAAAAACAAAGGAATTATAATATTATTACCGCGTTCTATTGCAAACAAAACAGGAGTCGTCATACATATAAGAAGCGAGAATGCCATTTTTTCGTACGTCGAACCTTTTTTGCACAAATATATTACAATCATCAATCCCAAAAAAGTGATAACAGAAAACAGTATGAATTGAAAAACAAAACCCTGCGAAACCTTTATGTCACGAGATTGTGAAAGTATTGTAGGATCTGAAACAATAGCATTAAAAGTATCTCCCGGAATCAGCTTCAACAAACAACCGTACGTAAAGGTAGCTAACGGGGGATATACAACACCGTTTTCGTAAGGATCTACAGCATTGTAAACTACACTGTTATAGTGATCCATAAATGTATCCGATACATCTTTAAAAAATATACCTTTAAAACTTGTACCGTGTGTCATAAAAGCCATTAAAAAAAACACAAATACAAAACAAGCCATCATTATATAAAAAAGATGCTTGTAATATGCTTTTTCACTATCAATTTTGAGATCATTCTGTCTTTTAAAAATTTTAAACATATGCCTTTTCTGACTTTCAAAAATTTACCGATTAGATTATATAATCCTGTCCTTGCAATGTCAACCGACCATTCAGTCGGAATTTTTGATTCTTTTTATCAAAATAACAATCATGCAGCATGCCGTAGCCAATACTGCAACACAAAGAACAATCAACATTATATCGGATTTTTTATCCGCTTCGTATAGCAGATTATCGCTTTCACCATCGTTAGGCACGTCGCTTCCGTCCGGAGCATTTTCAGGCTGAAGATTTTCAGGCGTCCCTGACGGCATAACGGATTCCTCCGGCTGTGCGATTTCCTGATCTTTATAAAGCGTGATATTTTCCAGGAAATTCTTTTTTTCGACATCCTCGCCTACTGTAGAACGGTATAGACCGTACTTGCACGGACTGTAATCTTCTATATCCGCGGCTTTCGTAACGCCCCAATCAGACTTAAGACCTATCCATTTCGAAAACCACGTCCAGTGCTGCGATTCATGACATTTAAAGCCCTCAAGAGAAACTTCGTATGCAGTTTTACCTCCGAACTTCTCAAGAGGTATGTCCCAGTCGATATTTATCTGATTTTCTTCGTACAAATGAAGATACGTTTTAGGAACGTCCCACACACCGTATTCATCCGCCGAATCACTGTACTCATCAGGGTTATTGCTTATCTCCAACGCTTTTCTCAGAGTATGAGTATTTACCATATGCTGTCCGTGCGAATATTCGCCGTTAATGTCATGTCCTACAACTATAAGCGGTTTGAAACGGCGTATCATTTCAACCTGAAAATCAACAAGCTCGTCCTCGGAAAATCCGCTGTCAGCAAAATTTGTCAAACCTTCCTCCAACGATTCCGACCACGCATCAGGAGCATCGCCTATCACGGGATAATTTCTTACACCGACAGTCCAAAGTCCGTTTAAAAGTTCGTGCGGTCTGCTGTCTGAATCGTTGTGGTTTACAAAATACACCACCTGAACACTCAGTCCCAGCTCCCCTGCATAGTACGGAAGCACCCCCAGAAAAAACAACTGTTCATCATCTGCATGAGTCGAGCAAAGCATCAGGTCGGCTTTCTCGCACGGTTCGTCCCACACCTGCACCCATTCGGGCAATGTTCCCTCTGTAAATACATAGATATTTTTTGCCGAAACATCTTTACTTCGTCTTATTTCCGCGTATTTACCGCCGGTTTTAAGTTCTGCATATTCGTGCAGAAAACCTTTTTCTCCATACGGAATCTCGCTCTCTCCGTCATACAAAGACCAACTTCCGGGGAGCTCCGACCACTCTATGTATACTCCGCAAAATTCTTTTTCAGATGAAATCTTAATTGTATTTCCATCATACGAAATATCAGCGCTGTCGCTTATATCCTCCGCATATACGGCCAATTCCGCCTCTGTTGCAGTAACTGTGACAACATTTAAAATCACAGCACAAATCAATAAAATCGGTAAAAATTTTGCAACGAATTTTTTCATAATTCCACCTGAAAACTGTTAAATTAAGCCCCCGCCGCGCAAAAAAAGCGCGCGTCGGGGGCTTGAATCCAATAACTTATTATTTAGAAGCCAATGCAGCCTTTACTTTGGTTGCAATAGCTTCGCCTGTCAAACCGTACATATCAAGAAGCTCCGCAGGAGTACCCGATGTGCCGAATTTATCTTCAACGCCGATCATCTTTACTTTGCAAGGATAATTTTCAGCAAGAGCCTCACATACAGCGCTTCCGAGACCGCCTGAGAGATTGTGCTCTTCTACGGTAACTATTAGACCTGTTTCTTTTGCAGCCCTGATCAGAATATCCTTGTCGATAGGCTTTATCGTGTGCATATCAATAAGTCTTGCAGATATACCTTCTTTTGCAAGAATTTCAACAGCCTTTAATGACTCCTGAACCATAAGCCCGGATGCTACAATTGTAACATCTTTTCCGTCTTTTACGGTGATTCCTTTGCCCAATTCAAAAGTATAGTCAGCAACGTCAAAAACATCCTCTACGGCAAGTCTGCCAAGTCTGATGTACATAGGTCCGTCATATTCGATAGCTGCCTTTATAGCCATTTTTGTTTCGATAGCATCACAAGGACAAACAACCGTCATGCCCGGTATAGCACGCATTACCGCAACATCTTCGATACACTGATGAGATGCACCGTCCTCACCTACAGTGAGACCTGCGTGAGTAGCGGCAACTTTAACATTGAGTTTCGGATAACAAATAGAGTTTCTTACCTGTTCTGCTGCTCGCACTGCCGCAAACATTGCAAAGCTGCTGGCAAATACGATTTTTCCGCAAGCTGCAAGACCTGCCGCAACACTCATCATATTTCCTTCTGCGATGCCCATATTGAAATGTCTTTCAGGATAAACCGCGGCAAAAGTAGATGTTTTTGTTGATTTTGACAAATCGGCATCGAGAACAACTATTCTTTCATCTGAGCCAAACTCTGCCAAAGCTTTTCCGTAAGCGTCTCTTGTAGCTGTTTTTCCCATCGTCTTATGCCTCCAATCCTTTAATGTATTCGTCAATTTCAGCAAGGGCTTTTGCCTTCTGTTCCACATTCGGAGCAACTCCGTGCCAGCCGTAATCATTCTCCATAAATGAAACGCCTTTGCCCTTTACCGTTTCGCACACAACCACTGTGGGTTTGCCCTTTACGGTCTTTGCTGTTTCCACGGCGGATTTTATCTGTTCCAAGTCATGTCCGTCAATGGATATTACATTCCATCCGAATGCCGCAAACTTGTCCGCAACCGGATTAGGATTCATAACATTTGCAATATTTCCGTCAATCTGAAGATTGTTATGGTCAACAAAAGCAACAAGGTTGTCAAGTCCGTAATGAGCCGCCGCCATAGAAGCCTCCCATACCTGTCCCTCTTCAAGCTCGCCGTCTCCCAATATAGAGAATACTCTGTAGTCTTTTTTATCAATCTTTCCGGCAAGAGCCATGCCTACCGCACATGATATACCCTGTCCCAAAGAACCTGTGGACATATCACAGCCGGGCACTTTTCTCATACTCGGATGACCTTCTAGATAACTGTCGGTCTTTCTCAGAGTCACAAGATCCTCTTCGGGAAAAAAGCCTTTCATTGCAAGAGCCGCATAATATGCAGGCGCCGCATGGCCTTTTGAGAGAACAAATCTGTCTCTGTCTGCCCAAGAAGGATTTTTCGTATCAATTTTCATTTCATCAAAGAAAAGAACCGTGATTATATCCGTAGAAGAAAGAGAGCCTCCCGGATGACCGCTGTTTGCCGCCGCGATAGATTCTATTACGTGGCGTCTGATTTTTGCTGCAGTGAGTTTAAGCTCATTTAATTTGCTGCTGTCCATTTATATCTCCTTTTAACATATAATGTACTTCTATATGTAATTTATAATAAACTTTTTATTTCTGTCTTTTTTCTATGTCTGAGATTATGTCAACTCTTGTCTGATGTCTTCCGCCCTGAAATTCGGCTTCGTACCATGAGTCAACAATCATCTTCGCCATTTCGTTTCCGATCACTCTAGCTCCGAAGCAAAGAACATTTGCATTATTGTGTTCTTTTGACATCTTTGCAGAAAACGGTTCTGAACAGCAAACAGCTCTCACACCTTTTACCTTATTTGCTGCAATAGACATACCTACGCCCGTGCCGCATATAAGCACTGCTCTTTCACATTCACCCGATGCAACTGCATTTGCAACACTTTCTGCAATGTCAGGATAGTTACTCGCCGTAGTACTTTCAGTGCCGAAATCCTTTACTGTTTCTCCCTTTTCTTCGAGATGTTTTTTTATAATATATTTTAAATCTACTCCCGTGTGGTCGTTTCCGATAGCGTACAAGATTATACTCCTCCTAAATAAGACAATAACCTACAAGCAGATATTATATACCAAATTGACCGAAATACCAAGCCTAAAAACACACTTTTAAAAAATATTATTACAGGATTCCGTTTCTTTTATAATTATTTCGAACTTTATTTATCACTCTTTCTCTTTTTATCAGCTGTAAACATTACGCCGGCGACAGGGCCTATCAACGTGATCAGTATTATCGTAATCCACTGCTCCAATCCGAGCGCGGCAGTGCTGAAAACACCTTGTAATACAGGTATATAAACCACCGCAACCATCAGAATCAGTGAAATCAATACCGAAATAAGCAAAAAGTAATTTCCCCGTATTCCTATCTGGAAAAAATTTTTTGTTTCACTCCGGCACTCAAACGAATGTACCAGCTGTATCAATACCAGCGTCACAAAAGCAGTTGTTCTTGCTACTTTTAAATCACCGTTACTGTGCAGAACAAGCGCAAAAGCAGCCAATGTACATAATCCTGTGAGAATTCCTCTGAAAATTACCAACCCTGCCATTCGTTTCGTAAATATGCCTCCGTCTTTTTTCATCGGCGGCTGCTTCATCACATCATCTTCTTCGCCGTCCATTCCCAGAGCAATTCCCGGCAGTCCGTCAGTAACTAAATTTACCCATAAAATCTGAATCGGTATCAACGGCAAAGGAAGTCCTGCAATAATTACCGCAAGCATTGTTATAACTTCGCCCAGATTGCACGCAAGCATATATCTTATAAATTTTCTGATATTGGCATAAATCGATCTTCCGCATCTTACAGCCGAAACTATCGTTGCAAAATTGTCATCCAAAAGCACCATTGATGAAGCCTCACGGGTGACTTCCGTGCCGTTTTTGCCCATTGCAATACCTATGTCAGCTTCTTTTACTGCCGGAGCATCATTAACTCCGTCACCTGTCATTGAAACGATATTACCGTTCTTTTTAAACGCCTTTACCAACCTTAACTTATGAACCGGAAGCACTCTCGCAAAGACGGAAGTTTTCTTTACTGTCTCGCACAGCTCATCATCCGACATCTTTTCTATCTCTTCTCCGGTTACTACATCAGCACCGTTTTCACAAAGACCCATTTCATCTGCTATGGCACGAGCTGTATTTTTATGGTCGCCTGTTATCATAACAGTGCGGATACCCGCTTCGCGGCATGTCCTGACTGCACCGGGCACCTCAGGGCGAAGCGGGTCGGCGATACCGCAAAGTCCTGCAAAAACCAACCGGCTTTCTATTTGTTTCTCATTATTCGAAGATACATTTTCGCTTATACCCAAATTTCTCCAGGCAAAACCCATGACGCGGAGAGCCGATGCCGCCATTTTTTCAATTGAAACATTTATTCTCTTTCTCATAACTGTATCAAGCTGAACGACTCTGCCGTTCCTGTATACATGAGTACATTTTGAAAGAATTATATCCGGAGCTCCTTTTGTAAACAACATCCTTTTGCCGTCTGATTCCACTGCTGTTGACATACACTTTCGCGACGAACTGAAAGGTATTTCTCCGAATCTGTACAGTTTGGCATCACTTTCATACGTATTCTTTGTGTAATTGTCTTCTGCAAGTTTTTTCAGCTCATATAAAGCCGATTCCGTTGCGCCGTCATTGTTGTTGCAATTAACGGCAATACTGATCAATCGCTTTACAGCGTCATCAGTTATACATTTTTTATTCGATTCAATACCGGCATCAGTTAATTCCGCAAATCCATTATTATCTCTGCCGTCATAGATATCGTCGGGAGTTAATATCCGCTGCACTTTCATTTTGTTCATTGTGAGAGTTCCGGTTTTGTCGGAACATATGACAGAAGTACTGCCCAGTGTTTCAACCGCAGGTAATTTTCTTACCAGCGCGTTCTTCGCAGCCATTTTCTGAACACCCATCGCAAGCGATATTGTCACTATTGCAGGCAGCCCCTCCGGAACAGCCGCCACGGCAAGGCTTATTCCCGCCATAAGCATCTGCCACATAGGCTCACCTTTTATTATACCCACAGCAATTACTGCCGCACATATCACGATACATCCTACTACGATTATTGTTCCGAGCTTTGCCAGGCGCTTCTGGAGAGGTGTACTCTCCTCTGCTGCATCCTGTATCATTCCGGATATTTTTCCCATTTCGGTTTTCATACCCGTATCCGTTACTTCCACAATTCCATGTCCGCCGGTTATTACCGTACCCGAGTAAAGCTGCCCCGACTCTTTGAATACCGCAACCGATTCGCCCGTCAGAACAGATTCATCTACATTTAGTCCCGCAGACTCTATTATGTAACCATCCGCCGGAACTCTGTCCCCGGTTGTTATTTTTACTATATCGCCCGGAACTATATTTTCCGCAGGTATTTTTATTTCTTTTCCTTCACGTATAACAACTGCAGACGGAGCCGTCATCCCGCGCAGAGCTTCCAGCGTTTTTTCTGTTCTGTACTCCTGTATGAATCCTAAAAACGCATTTACCACAACTATACAGACCATTACAACTGCCTCGATTATATCTCCCATAAAAGCCGACACTGCAGTACATACCAGCAATATTATTATCATCAAATCGGTAAACTGTCCTAAAAAAACAAGTATAGGAGACTTCTTCTTATGACTGCGAAGTGAATTTTTACCGTATTGTTCCAAACGTTTTTCAGCTTCACTCAAAGTCAGTCCAGTATATTTCTTCTTTTCCATATTGCACCTCCCGGATTATGTAAAATACATATTCAGGATTGTCCGCAGTTATGACTTATGTTATTGACATAAACGCCATTCAAAATTATTATTTACTCGGTGATTACAATGGAAAAAATTCAATTAAAGCCCGGTACGCTTCTTGCTCCCATGCCTTCGGTTATGGTCAGCTGCGGTTCCGAGGAAAATTCTAACATTATTACTATTGCCTGGACAGGAATTATAAGTACAATCCCTCCTACTACATATATATCGGTCAGACCGGAGCGCCATTCATATGGAATCCTTAAGGAAACCGGTGAATTTGTTATAAACATACCTAGCAGTAATCTTGCCAAGCGCACAGACCTCTGCGGCATGAAAAGCGGTAAGAAAGAAGATAAATTCAAGACCTGCGGCTTCACCAAGTCCAAAAGCGTCAAAGTGTCCTGCCCTTCTATCGCGGAATGTCCGGTAAATATTGAATGTAAAGTCCGACAAATTATTCCTATGGGATCGCACGATATGTTTATCGCAGATATCGTATCTGTTTCTGTCGATAGCAATATTATTGATAATGACGGAAAGCTTCGCATGGATAAGGCAGACCCTATAGCCTATGCACACGGTGAATATTTTGCCCTCGGCAAGAAAATCGGCAGTTTCGGTTTCTCAGTCAGAAAAAAGAAAAATAATAAAAAATAATAATTCAGTAAAGTATATACTTGAGGCGGCGGAATATTTTTCAATATCCCGCCGCTTTTAACGGTGTCATAATAGAAAAAGCCGTTGTTCCGTTTATTCACTTTTTACTTAAAACCGAAAATATTTGCAAGATAAAATCAAGTGAGACTACGCACAATATGTTGTATACAAAAAATTTTTAACCACAATAAAAAAAATTTTTTTAACATCCAAGAAAACTTGATAATAACACAATAAACGCTTTATTTAAGGGAAAATCCGGACTTTGTCAATCCCGACACAGCTCGCAAAAAAACGCAATATATTGTGGTTAACTCTAAAAAAATATACAACATATCAAAAAAATGGGTAGAAATATTTTTTCCCCTGTTGTATAATGCTTCTACGACACTTTTTGAAAGGGATAAAAGAAATGAAAATCATCAAAAGAAGCGGTGCAGAAGAAACATTTGATGTAAATAAGATAATCGTTGCTATCACAAAAGCAAACTCATCAAACGAACTTGCTGCAGAACAGATAGTTAAAATAGGACAGGGGATTGAAACTTACTGTGAAACTATCGGCAGAGCTCTCTCAGTCGAAGAAATACAGGAGCTTGTAGAGACACGTCTTATGCAGAGCGGCGCTTACGAAACTGCAAAGAGATATATTCGTTACAGATTTACTCACAACCTTTTCCGTTCGGCAAACACTACTGATAATCAGATACTTTCTCTGCTTGAGTGCAATAACGAAGAAATCAAGCAGGAAAATTCAAATAAAAACCCTACCGTAAACAGTGTACAGCGTGACTACATGGCAGGCGAAGTCAGCAAGGACTTAACAAAAAGACTGCTTCTGCCCCCTGACATTGTAGAGGCGCACGATCAGGGACTTATACATTTCCACGATATGGACTACTTTGCCCAGCATATGCACAACTGTGACCTCATTGATCTCGAGGATATGCTCAACAACGGTACTGTTATCAGCGGCACAATGATAGAAAAGCCGCACAGCTTCTCTACTGCCTGCAATATCGCTACACAAATCATTGCGCAGGTAGCAAGCAGTCAGTACGGCGGTCAGAGTATAAGCCTTGCGCACCTGGCACCGTTTGTTCAGATATCAAGAGAAAAAATCCGCAGCGCGGTTATGGATGATCTCAAAATTTCAAGCGGCAAAACAGATGACGATACGGTAAATGCTCTTGTAGAAAGACGTCTCCGAGACGAAATCCGCAGAGGTGTTCAGACAATTCAGTATCAGGTCGTAACACTTATGACAACAAACGGACAGGCTCCTTTCATTACAGTATTTATGTACCTTGGTGAAGCTAAAAACGAGCAGGAGAAAAAAGACCTTGCGGTTATTATCGAAGAAACTCTTCTCCAGCGTTATCAGGGAGTAAAGAATGAAGAAGGCGTATATATCACACCTGCATTCCCGAAACTCATCTATGTTCTCGAGGAACAGAATATAACACCGGATTCCGAATACTGGTATCTCACAGAGCTCTCTGCTAAGTGTACGGCAAAGCGCCTTGTTCCCGACTACATTTCAGAAAAAGTAATGCTACAGAACAAGATTGACAAAAACGGCGACGGACACTGTTACACTTGTATGGGCTGCAGAAGCTTCCTCACACCTTACATTGACGAAAACGGCAAGCCGAAATACTACGGAAGATTCAATCAGGGCGTTGTAACTGTCAACCTAGTTGATATCGGACTTTCCGCAGAAAAAGATATGGAACGTTTCTGGCAGATATTTGACGAGCGCATGGAGCTCTGCCACAGAGCATTGCAGAAGAGACACGAACGCCTTAAAGGCACTAAATCAGATGCAGCACCTATCCTATGGCAGTACGGCGCACTTGCAAGACTCGAAAAGGGAGAGACGATCGACAAACTTCTCTACGGCGGCTACTCCACCATTTCACTCGGATACGCAGGCCTTTGGGAATGTGTATACAGCATGATCGGCAAGAAACTCACAGAGTCCGAGGGCGAAGCATTCGGTCTTGAAATCATGAAGAAACTCAACGAGTACACAGCAAAATGGAAAGAAGCAGAGGGCATGGATTACAGCCTCTACGGAACACCGCTTGAGAGCACGACTTACAAGTTCGCAAAATGCCTCCAGAAGCGTTTCGGAGTAATTAAAGGCGTTACAGACAAGAACTACATCACAAACTCTTACCACATCCACGTAACAGAGCCTATCGATGCATTCGAAAAGCTCAGACTTGAGTCAAAATTCCAGGCGCTCTCGCCGGGCGGAGCTATCAGCTATGTAGAAGTTCCTAATATGCAGGATAACATTCCGGCAGTTCTCTCGGTTATTCAGTACATCTACGACAACATCATGTACGCAGAGCTCAACACAAAGAGTGACTACTGTCAGATATGCGGATACGACGGTGAAATTCAGATCATTTCAGACGATGACGGAAAACTCATCTGGGAGTGTCCTAAATGTAAAAACCGTGACCAGGGCAAGATGAATGTTGCAAGAAGAACTTGCGGTTATATCGGTTCTCAGTTCTGGAATCAGGGCAGAACACAGGAAATCAGAGAAAGAGTTCTCCACCTGTAATTTTTTGACAAAACGAATCAGGCCGTGCGCGCTATAAAGCATCAAAAGCGCACGGCTTATTTAATTTATTCCAAAAGGATTTGTTTATATGAACTATGCAAATATAAAAAAGCGTGATATTGCAAACGGCACCGGTGTCAGAGTCTCTCTATTCGTCTCCGGCTGTACACATCATTGCGAAGGCTGCTTTAACAGTGAAACATGGAGTTTCAATTACGGAGACCCGTTTACAGAAGATGTAGAAAACGAGGTTATAGAGGCTCTCACACCGTCATATATGACAGGACTTTCTCTTCTGGGCGGCGAACCTTTTGAACCTGTCAATCAAAAAGGACTCCTGAACCTACTGAGACGCGTGAAAAAAGAATTGCCGCAAAAAACAATTTGGTGCTACACGGGATATACGTTTGACAAAGACCTGATACCCGGCGGCCGCGTACACTGCGAAGCTACCGATGAAATGCTTTCAATGATAGACGTGCTTGTTGACGGAAAATTTATGCAGGACTTATACGACATAAGCCTCAAATTCCGCGGTTCGTCAAACCAGCGAATAATTGACGTAAAAAAATCTGTTGAATCCGGCACTGTAATATTGCACATGTCATAAAATATACCGAATGCAACAATCTATTATCTGAGGGAAAAATATGGCTGAAAAATTCAGAGTTGCGACATACAATATCTGTCATGGTCTTAACTACGAAAACTTTAATTTAGGCGGCAAATCAAGGCTTAAAATCGATTTACGCCGCACCGCCGAATCAATTGCTTCAACAGGTGCCGATATTGTCGCACTCAACGAGGTCTACGGCAAAGGACCTTTTAAATTCAACAAACAGGAAAAACGCCTCGCATCGGCGGCAGGCTTCAAGCACGCCTCTTTCGGAGAAGCTGCAGTTTTCGGCAGACTATTCGTCAAGCTTCACTACGGAAACGCACTGCTCTCAAAGTATACTATCATCTCATCAAAAGTAATACCCGTACCGTCGCCCGAAATTTCAGAACGGCTACCCAGCGAAAATAAGCTTTACGAAGACCGTGCAGTATTGGTTTCCGGGATAGATGTTAACGGCACACACATCACGGTCATTGCCACTCACTTCGGGCTCAATTTAAAAGAACAGAAGCTTATGGTTTCCACGCTCGAAAGTATAATTTCAGAATCTAAAACCCCGGTTATACTTATGGGTGATTTCAATTCAAGACCACACACAGACATTCTCGCGCCGCTGTATAAGCACTTAAAAAGTGCCGCAGACGAATGTAATAACCGTGATTTAACTTTCTCAACCTACAACCCGCACACCGTTTTAGACCATATCTTCGTGTCAAAAGATATCAAAGTGTGTGATTTTGCAGTCGTAAAAAGCAAAGTGTCAGATCATTTCCCGTGTGTTGCAACGGTAGAAGTCTGACACAAAATATTTAATCAAATTATTTTACAATCTTATACATTTTACCATCAACAAAAATATATTTGTTTGATAAATACATTATTCGACAATCATTTACATTTAACAATGTTTGTCCGGTTGAAGTAATAAATGTAAATGAGTACTCATAACTGCCCCTACCACGAACAATTACGGATATTCCAGTTTCAGCTGAAAAAGGAAAAAATTGATTCATGACACTATCCAAAGAGGTGTCATATTCTTCTATAATCTTTCCCGTTCTATCAATAACTACAGGCTTATTTTCAGTAGATATTGCAAATGCTCTATTTCCTGTAAATTCTCCGGTGAAAGAAAAAGATGGAGATATAACGTCGTTTCCATTAACATCTACATATCCCCATTTACCATACCTGCAAACAGGAACAACCCCTTCGGAACAAGGTCCTACAAAATCATAATTGCACGCAATGACAATCTCACCAGTCTTTATATCCAGTAATCCCCATTTTCCGTTTTCATTTACCACGTTAAGATAACTGTTTCTTACGATAAAAGTATCTATGACATCTATCTTTTGACTTATGATAAGCGAGTTACCTAACGAATCAAATAATTTATCTGAAATAGCATTGTTATCGGGAACAGTTACACTCCAGATTTCATTCCCTACTGTATCGTACAATGTATAAATGTAGTCATATCTATATCCGTTAAGCGAATTTGAATCAGAGTACGACATCAGACGATAAACAAAAACACCTGAAAATTCCGGAGTATTGACTGCTTTTGCCTGCAGTCGATTTCCACCATCTTTTTTTATCTCCTTTGTTCGCATATTTTCATCTATTATTAAAATAGACAAATCATTACTACAATCTGTAATTATAGCCTTGCCGTTTTGAAATAAAGCATCATTACAGTCATATCCACTCGGAACAGTAAACAATTCATTTCCTTTCAAATCAATAATTTTCCACGTTGTATCGATTCTAACAAAAGCCTTATTCTCAGAAAATAAGTTAACCCAATCATATCTTTCACTAATTACAACATTACCTTCCGCATCCGAAAAACCATATTTAGAATTATATAAATACGGAAATAGTTCTGTATCAAAATAATCTGCATAATTTCCATAACGATATGAATTAAACGTTTTGTATGAAAAGAAACCGCCGTTAAAATATTCATATGGTATTTCGCCTTTAGATGAAAGTTCTACAAGAGTTACGGTTTTGTCATTCATATCAAAAGATTCAGCATCACTATCATCTTGGTGTTTATCCAAAGATTCAACATCACTGGTTTCTTTGTCGTTTATTGAGTTATCAAAATCGGACTCTCCACACGAAGTTAATATAGAAAAAGTCATAATTAATATAAAGCCAATCAATACTATCTTTTTTCTTTTCATTTTGTTTCCCTCCATAAAATATTTATTGCGCATTTTACCGCAATTTGCAGTAAAAGTCAATGCAACATTCATACGCTTGTTATAATTTTATATAATAGAAAGGGAGATGTTTCTGTGTATAAAAGAATTCGAGATTTACGAGAAGACAAAGATTTAACACAAAAAAGAATGGCCAAAGAGCTAAACTGCTCACAACAGGTTTACAGCAATTACGAACTCGGTCAAAGAGATATTCCCACAGACATCTTAATTAAACTTTCTAATTTCTACAATGTATCTGTTGACTATATTCTCGGCATCAGCGACAACCCCAATATACAAAAATAAGAGTTGCTCAGTTCACAAAACGAGTAACTCTTTTTTCATATAATATCTAACTTTACCGGACAGTTCACCTATACTTTAAATATTTTTCTTTTACTTATCAAGAATGGCAATAATTAAACCAAAGACCATCTGCGCAAAGCCGTATACAACAACCGGAGTATAAGCAAAGTGTCAGATCATTTCCCGTGTGTTGCAACGGTTGAAGTCTGACACAAAATCTGCTGTCAAATCATTTGTTCTTGTAATAATATTTCTTCTGCAATATCGGTATCAATTTATTTCTTATATCTTCAACGGTACCGCCTATCACGGTAGATTTGTCCACAATAAATGCCTGTCTCTTATTTTGATATATGTAAATATAGTCCTGCTTTTCTACTACTTTTTCAATCATAGAATATTTTATTTCGCTCCCGCCGTTCATTCCTTCAATTTTTGACACTGCTCGAAATGAGTCTTCAAAAAAAGTAAATTCATTCTCAACATTTTTCATTTTTCCGAGAGAATTGTAGAATCTTTTAGCACCGACAAAATGAAACAAGCAAATTACTAACAACTCAACAGGAATCAATATCGCTACTGCTAACATCATAGTACTTATCCCGAACAAAAATATTTTCAGCAGAACAATTGCCTCCAGAACAGCGAAAATGATTATATCAATTACAATACGCTTTAATGTAAGGACATAATAAAAGGCACGCGCCGTCTCATAATCATATTTACTTGTAGCTTTAATTTCCATAAAAACACCTCATTAAACTATATCTGAACAAACGCCAGTATCTCAATATTAATAAACGCGGAATGCCGATTACATAAGTAATCGCCCTATCCCTTTTCCCTCTTCCGTGATCTTTGATTGAGTAATGCAATATTATCATAAAACAAACCGGAATTCCTGATATGATCTTGTCAGGGACAAATGCAGCGCATAAAGTAATAAATCCTTCAATAAAAATCTACAAAAATCACCCGAGGCAGAGATAATACTATTTTATATACTCCTTAATGTCATCGACAAACTGATTGCCGCAACGGGCAAGTTCACCGAGCACACGATTAATCCCTTGTTCGCTCTTATACCAATTATCTTTTGTTATGTTATAGCAATAAACAGGACAGACCTTTATCCTGACATCAGGGAAAGCCATTTGGTAAAGCATTAAACATCTACGAGCGTGAAATGCTTTGCAGACGATTAACGCAGTTTTAATTTCTATACCCTTTTCATCAACCGCTTTTCTTGAAAGAAAGGCATTGTCTCTTGTGTGACCTGATTTATCTTCGCCTATTATTGCATAAGCAGGTACGCCGTTTCTTATAAAAACATCTGTAAAAAACTCACAATCAGACTGATAATCACAATTATATATTTCCGCTTTCGAGCGAACTCCGGGCCATTTTTCTCGCTTAACACTAACACCGCCGGATGGTATAAGCCACTTTGTATATCCCTTGTTATACAGCTCGGCAGCATATTCGGGTTGCTTAGGGTGAGAACCGCCGGGCAAAAAAATAGCATCAACCTTTTCAGGTTCATCTGATACGAATATATAATTTGATATATCTGTAATAATACGGTTCACTATATATCGCCTCCAATAGAGAATAAAACCATCGCGGTTGGATTTAACCTGTCCATCAGGCTGCATTTAGTATTTAGCAAAAAAAGAGCAAGCCAATGACTTGCTCTTTTTTGAGAGGCACCACCCAGACTTGAACTGGGGGTAAAGGTGTTGCAGACCTCTGCCTTACCACTTGGCTATGGTGCCGTTAGAAAAAAGAAAACAGATATTTTTCAATATCTGTTTTCTTTTGTAAATATGGAGCGGGTTACGAGATTTGAACTCGCGACTTTCACCTTGGCAAGGTGACACTCTACCGCTGAGTTAAACCCGCATAATGGTGCCCAGAGACGGAATCGAACCGCCGACACGGGGATTTTCAGTCCCCTGCTCTACCAACTGAGCTATCTGGGCGAATAACGCCTCAATACAAGGCTGGTGAAGCGTTAAAAAATGATGGCGACCCGGAAGGGGCTCGAACCCTCGACCTCTAGCGTGACAGGCTAGCGTTCTAACCAACTGAACTACCGGGCCATTTGGTGGGAGTTACAGGGATCGAACCTGTGACCCCCTGCTTGTAAGGCAGATGCTCTCCCAGCTGAGCTAAACTCCCACGTTACCACCAAATGCCTACTTGCAAACCTCTAAGCAATGTCCGCAAGCGACATTCGCTATTATACACATGAGGTATTTCATTGTCAACACTTTTTTTCAAAAATTTCAAAAAAATTTTTTGAAAGAAAATCCAACAGTTAAATTTCGCTTTTTAATCCTTTTTATAAAAGCAGATTTTGCTCTTACAAGGACGTAATTTTATTATAAAAAGCTTCCCTTAAAGTAGAAGTCAGTGTTATAACTAAGACCGAAAACTTCAAAATTTATGAAATTGCGGATATTTCAGTGTGCACTAAAAAATATAAAACAGAATCTTTTTGATTGAATGACAGCTTTCAACATCATGAAGTGGAATTTGGTAAAATGCTGACTTCTGCTTTGCCCCCTTAGTTGTAAAATTTAACTTTTAAATTTAAAACAGAAAAAATTTTTAAAATGCTTAGTTGAAATCCGAGATGCAACACTGAAGAGCGAAATGCAATATAGAAGCAGTAAATGCAACTTGGAAGTGCAAAACGCAACGGCAGTGTTGCATTTCGGATTTCATATAAAAAATTTTTAAATTTTTTCATTTTTGCTATTGATTTTTTTTTCATCTACTGATATAATACGCCTTGCGTTGCGGAATTGTGTAATGGTAGCACGAATGACTCTGACTCATTTTGTCTGGGTTCGAATCCTAGTTCCGCAGTTTATGAAAGCAATCGTCTTTGACGGTTGCTTTTTTATTTTATCAGATTGCGGCCGACGACCGTATAAAACATATCAGCGTCGGGGTCTGCTGCTTTTCAAAACTGCTAAAAAATATTTATTTAAATTATTTCACATCAAAGGAATAAACCGTTACGGTATTGAAATGTTCCCCTGCTCTGATAATAGACGTTGACGGAAAATGGGGTTTATTTATCGAATCCGGAAACATCTGTGTTTCGAGACAGACGGCGTGGCGCATATCATATGTTGCACCGCCCTTGCCTTTTCTCTTTTTAAGGCAGTTTGATGAATAGAGCTGCACTCCCTCACTGTCAGTCGATACAGTCAGCTTTATATCACCTGTCGGAGACTCAACCGATGCTACCTTTCTTACTTCTTTTTTATCGTTGTTTTTCAAAACATAGTTGCAGTCGTATCCACCGGAGGCAACAATCTGATAGTGTTCGCTGTTTATTCTCTCGCCTATTTCATGAGGCTCGTTAAAATCATAAGGAGTTCCGGCAACTTCGATGTATTTGCCTGTTGTAACATTATTTAAAAGCTCAGTAACTCTGTCTGAATCTATCTGAAGCTTATGAGTACAGATTAAGCCGCTGTCGTGACCGGCCAAGTTAAAATAGCAGTGGTTTGTTACGTTGCAGATGGTATCGGCATCAGAAACGGCATCGTAATTTATTGTCAGCTTGTTTGTTTCGTCGAAAGTAAACCTTACTGTCAACGCCAGATTACCCGGATAGTTTTCCTCTCCGTCAGGTGAAGTATATTTAAACTCGACATAATCCTCTCCGGTTGTATAGGCGAAAATCTTGTCATTAAAGCCGGAATTTCCTCCGTGAATATGAGTTCCGGCACCTGCATTTTCAGGGAGATAATATGTTTTGCCGTTCAGAATAAAACCTGCTCTGCCCGTTTCGTCGCATGCGCCGATTCTGTTTGCCACGCGGCCTATTGTCGCGCCGAAATAGTTGTCCTTGTCGGCTTCATATTCCCCCGGAGTGTCATATCCCAGCACCACGTCGCGAAGACTGCCGTCACCCATCTTAAGTTTTATACCGGTGATACAGGCGCCGTAGTTTGTAGCCTCCAGTATACTTCCCGATGCGTTTTTTATCGAAATCAGGTCAACTTCTGTTCCGTTTGCAAGCTTTCCGAAAGATTTAATTTCTGTCATTTCATTCATTCTCCTTTTTTCCTTCTATCTTATATATTGCACCGATATTATTTCGATAAACTCTCTTTCCTATGGCTTTGGGCAATCCGAACGTCATAAAATCGTGCGGAATGTAAAAATATCTGTTTGAACCGGGCGCAACGCTGTCCCTTATGTCAAAAGATTCATTTATACCCATGTAAAAGTTTGTGTCGTCACACAGGAAAAGAGGTCTTTCCTTGCCTCTCATCGGCATTCCTGCCCTTGTCTTTGACGGATTCCGAACCAGCAGTATGCATCTGACGCTGTGCGGAGACATATTTTCCACCGGAATATCGCCTTTAAATTCTCCCAAAAATTCCTTTGTCCAGCAATCAAAGGCAAATACACTTTCGCGGTTTGAAATAAATTTATCGCACGGAGAATCCTCCCAGTTGAAAACCGCGGCAATCCGTTTGCCGTTACATTTAAGGCTCGCCTTTGTGCACCTCGGATATTCGAAAAAGTCCTCCGGATGCGCTGCAATGCCTATCGGCGGCAATACATTTTTTATGATTGCTCTGCGCTCTTCGTCAAGCTTTTCTATTTCCTCGTTTATGAGAATTGTACCGCCGCTCAGCGCGACAATACTTGCAATCAGCCGTGCCTCGTCAATCGTTGCATGAAAATCGTCGTCAACCTCTCCCATTACACCTCTTACAAGAAGTGCATCAGGGTCGCATATAAACAATTTCCCATGATAATAGCTTCTTAATAATATATTTTGTGCATTGCCTTCAATGATGCTCCGGTACCCCGGATGGCTGTCACCATATTTCTCCCACGTTACGTCAGGAGTCGTTCTGATTGCGTCAAAAACACCTATTGACTCAGTTATCGGAGCCGTGCATGCCAGCAGGAAAGTGTCATCTCCGACAGTCTTTCTTATCTCTCTTGTAACATTTTTATATACCTCTATGCTGTAACCCTTTTTATATTTTATATGTGTTCCGTGTTCGGCATTGAAAAGTGAATGATACGTAAAGTCGATTTTAAAGTATCTGCTCCCGTATTTTTCAACGGCGTTTTTGAAAGAATTTTTTATGTGCCTTATTACTTCTTTGTTTTCCAGATCTAATGTATATACAGAGTATTCCGTTCCTATCGGTTGTGTGGTAACATTAAAGCACCGTTTCGCTTCCGTAAGTGCATAATCGGGATGCTCTGCATAGAACTTACTGCTGTCGCCTATAAGCGTCGGTGCAAGCCACAGCCCGAGCCTTTGGTTACGTGACTTGAGTTTTTCGGAAAGCGCGGCCATACCGTGCGGAAAATTCTCTGTACTGCCTGTCCAGTCTGCGCAGAAGCTCTTTCCGTTCTGCCAGCTGTCGTCAATCTGAATGAGATCTGCTCCTCTGTCTCCGTACTCGCTCTTTAGATTTTCGCTCTGCAGAGAAATGTTTTCTTCATTTATGTCATGATAATAACATGACCACGATGACCAGCCGCTGTCAATTTTCCCGGGAAGTTTTACCGAATATTTTTCAGCCATATATGTGCAGTATTTGTCAAAAAACTCTCCGCCGCAAACATCGTCCGATGCTATGAAGCTTTCGAGCGCCAATTCATTTCCCGCCTTTACAGTTTTTCCCTCCAACTCGTAATGAATGACAAGTTTGCTTTTGTCCGTCTCAAATGTCGTATAGAACTTTTCAGCAGAAGTCATAGCCACGGCAAAAGTTTCTTCTCCGCACTTAATCATGGCAATATCTTTTGAAGAGATGCTTTCTTCGCCGAGTTCCTTGATATTTACCCAATCATTCGTAGTGTTTGCATTGTTATAAAACAGCACTCTTTCGCCGCAATATAAACCGTCAAACAAAAATCTGACTTCAATCCTTACGATTCTGCAACTTTTTTTTAAACTGATTACAGGAAAGTATTCACAGCCAAAATCCAGACATTTTCTTGTCATCGACACAACAAATTTTTCGGTACTTATTTCACTGTCCGAAAACTCATGTTCATCATCATCGATAACAATCGACATTCTAAAAGCAGCCATTATATGCCCCCTCAAAAAATTATTAAGTTTCTATCATATATTTAGGTGATTTATATAATATTTTCACATAATTGTCAAATGAAACACTTTTAAAGTGACTGTTTTATTGACATTCCAAAAATTGTTTAACCTCTTTTTACTTATAACTATATTTTTACACATAAGTATCTTCTTATTATCTCCGGCGAAATTAATATATTTATTAAACATCAACAAAATCTATATTGAATCGAACAAGGAGTATGCACTATGAATATAGATTTCAGCATCATAGGACAAAGAATAAAACAAAAAAGAAAAGCAAACGGTCTCACTCAGGAAATACTCGCTGAATTACTTTCCGTCACAGTCGGTTACGTAAGCCAAATTGAGCGCGGCAGAGTCAAAGTCAATCTTGAAATGTTAGGCAAAATAGCCGCCGCACTGGACTGTGATCCCGGCTACTTCGTATCAGGTACGGCTTCTTCTCAGACCACGTATTTAAGTGCCGAAATTCAAAAAAGATTTGACAGAATGAACAGCACCGATAAAAAGATGCTTCTTGAAATTGCCGATATGCTTATCAAGAACAGTCAAAGCAAAGCGGCAAACTAATTTTCTCTGTGCATTTTTCGTAAAAAAACTCAAGCCCGAACCGTTTGGCATAAACGGTTCGGGCTTGTTGCCTTTTTGTATTATTCAGATATCTATCAGCTTGTGTAATTGTCAAAGTATCCCTGTACCAATACTACCGGCGTACCCTTGTCTCCTGAGCCGCTTGTGAGGTCGCAAAGAGAACCGATGAGGTCAGTGAGCTGACGCGGTGTTGTACCCTGCGATGCCATATTTCCGACAAGGTCAGCGTCCTTAGCTTTTATAGCCTCTGAAATAGCCTTTTTGAGAGCCTCTCCGCTGAGTTCTTTATAATCGTTGTCAGCAAGATACTTGAGTTTGAGTTCGCTCGGTGTGCCGATAAGTCCGTCTGTAAATGCAGGTGATACAACCGGGTCTGCAAGCTCCCAGATTTTACCCTGAGGATCCTTAAAAGCACCGTCGCCGTAAACCATTACTTCTACATGTTTGCCTGTAGCTTTGAGAATCTTCTCCTGAATATCAAGAACAAGATCTTTGCACTCCTTCGGGAAAAGCTTTATTGTATCTTCAGTAGATTTGTTTGAACCCAAAAGACCGTACTTTGCATTGTAACCGCTGCCGTTTACCGATGAAGTAAGAATATCATCAAGGCCGCATACAACCTTCGCACCTGCAGCTTTTAAGATACGCTTTGTTCTCGCACGTGTGTGAATGTCGCAGTTGAGAACACAGTCTGTATAATTCAAAATTGTTTTAGCCTGGTTTGCAAAGATGATCTCAGCCTCTGCACCGGCTTCTTCTATAATATTCTGATAGTAAGCAACATAATCGATACCTGTAAACTCATGCTTGTTCTCACCGAACAATCTTCTGTAATCAGCTAATGTAAGTACATCGCTGTAAGGATTTATTCCGGCCTCATCTACCTGATCCCAGGTTATAAGCGCATTACCGACTTCGTCAGAGGGATAGCTGAGCATCAGGACAACTTTTTTAGCTCCCATCGCAATGCCTTTAAGGCATATTGCAAAACGGTTTCTGGAAAGAATCGGGAAAATTACACCGATAGTCTCTCCGCCCAATTTAGCTTTTACATCCGTTGCTATGTCATTTACCGTAGCGTAGTTTCCCTGGCTGCGTGCGACTATCGACTCCGTAACTGAAATAACATCTCTGTCTCTGAGAGAAAAACCTTCGCTCTGAGCAGCTTCCAATACGCTGTCAGATACGATAGAAGCTAAATCATCACCCTGTCTGATAATCGGGCAACGAATGCCGCGAGATACTGTACCGACTTTACGTTCTGTGTTATTCACTATCAATCTACACCTTTCTTCATATACTTCGTGGGGCTGAAAAAGTTAACTCCGAGTATGTCTCCATCTCATGATGAAAACCGCACTCGGAATTATTTACTTGCTAAATAATATACTTTCTTTTTCATCGGGGCCTCCCGTAAGCAATGTTTCCGTACCGCAAACGCGTACTATCGAAAACAACTGAATTATTATAGCACGCTTGATTTTGTGTTTCAATATTTTTCTTCATGTTCAAACGGCACGATTTTATTGTTTTTTTCCTGCACAAAATGTATAATTATGATAGTTTAGCAGAATAAAACCTTGCAGGAGACCTATATGGAAAACATTATCGAAATTAAAAATCTTAATAAGTCCTTCGGCGAAGTAAAGGCCGTGCAGGACTTATCTTTTGTTGTAAAACAGGGCGAACTATTTGCCTTTTTGGGAGTAAACGGTGCAGGAAAATCCACAACCATCTCCATCATCTGCGGTCAGCTCACAAAGGACAGCGGAGAAGTTTACGTCTGCGGAGAGAACATTGATAAGGGAATTTCCGGAATAACGCGAAAATTAGGCGTTGTTTTTCAGAACTCGGTGCTTGATGCATCACTTACGGTAAAAGACAATCTGCAGTCGAGAGCTGCTCTTTACGGAATAAAAGGAGTTGCTTTTAAAGAAAGGCTTGCAGAGCTTGCGAAGCTGCTTGATTTCGAAGATTTGCTCGGCAGAACAGTTGGCAAACTTTCCGGAGGTCAGAGGAGACGAATCGACATTGCAAGAGCACTTATCCACAAACCCGAGATACTTATTCTGGACGAACCGACCACAGGTCTTGATCCCCAGACGAGAAAGCTCCTGTGGAGCATTATAGAAAGCCTGAGAAAAACAGAAAATATGACTGTTTTTCTGACAACACATTATATGGAGGAAGCCGCAGACGCAGACTATGTCATAATTCTTGACAGCGGAAAAATTGCGGCAAAAGGCACGCCGCTTGAGCTCAAGAACACTTATACGGGCGATTTCATCACGCTCTACAACGTGACCGACGAGCAGATGAAAATACTCGGTGTCGAATATGAAAAAGTGCGGGACGGTTTTAAAGCGGCAGTTCCTGATACGGCAGCCGCGACGAAGCTGATAACAGAACACCCCGAAATATTTACCGATTACGAAATCACAAAAGGAAAAATGGATGATATTTTCCTTGCCGTTACCGGCAAAAAACTTACAGGAGGCGAAGGCAAATGACAGGACTCGGAAATCTCATTAAAAGAAATACAAAAATGTATTTCAAGGACAAGGGAATTTTCTTCACTTCGCTTATCACTCCGCTTATTTTACTTGTACTGTACGCAACATTCCTCGCAAACGTCTACAAAGACAGCTTTATGTCGGCGATGCCTGAATTTATACAGATATCAGACGAACTGATTGATGCAATGGTAGGAGGTCAGCTTTTTTCTTCACTCCTTGCGGTTTGTACGGTAACTGTGGCTTTCTGCTCAAACATGCTTATGGTTCAGGACAAAGTCACCGGAGCAAAAAAAGACCTGTGCGTTACACCGGTAAAAAAATCCGTGCTTGCGCTCTCATATTATGTTGCAACATTCATTTCTACCATGATTATATGTCTTGCGGCACTTGGGGCAAGTCTGATTTATATGTACAACATCGGCTGGTATATGTCAGCCGCAGATGTCGGATTTATTTTGCTTGATGTGTTCCTGCTTGTGATGTTCGGCACCGCCCTTTCAAGTATTATAAATCTGTTTCTTTCTTCGCAGGGGCAGATTTCTGCCGTCGGTTCGATAATTTCTTCGTGTTACGGATTTATCTGCGGTGCGTACATGCCTATTGCATCCTTCGGCAGCGGACTTCAGAAAGTTTTATCTTTTCTGCCCGGAACATACGGCACATCGCTTCTGAGAAACCATGCGCTAAGAGGCGTTTTTGCGGAAATGGAGTCGATAGGTTTTCCGACGGAAGTCGTCAAAGGTCTCAAAGATTCCGTTGACTGCAATGTGTATTTCTTTGGTAACAGAGTTGAGATAAGTTCGATGTATGCCTTTCTTGCAGGAACGGTTGCATTACTCATAGCGGTATATGTACTTTTGAACATGTTTATAAAAAGCAAGGCAAAATGATTTTGCCGAGATTGTTTAATTTTAAAAAAATGTTATAATCAAACTTGTTCGGAAAGGAAACAGGTGTAAATCCTGTACGAGCCCGTCGCCGTGATGTGCTTTTATTGTGATTTTTCTGCCGGAGGTGCCGCAAACTTCCGGGACAAGCCATTGAAACAGCTGTTTTGAGAAGGTGAAAAGTCATGCACAAAGTCGAAATATTTTCCGGATAAATTCTCTTTGATAACTGCGTGCGCCGGTTTTAAGAGGACAATATAAAAAATTTTAATTTAAAGGAGATTTCAAATTATGAAAATGACACGATTAAAAAAATCGTTGTCTCTCATCGTTTGTATCGTGCTTATTGCGGCTATGGCACTTTGTACATTCGGTTGCAGTGACAACACAAAAAACACATCAGACCCTACAGCGACACAGAGCGTTTCGACCGAAGCTCCTGTATCTACGGTTACTGAGGGTGTTGCACCGGAACCTACTAATGAAGCCGGAGCTAAAATTGTAGGAACAGGAAGCACAGTATTTACATTTGATGTTACAGATGCTGACAAAAACACTGTTTCTTTCGAAGTTCACACAGACAAGACTACAGTCGGCGATGCTCTCACAGAGCTCGGCCTCATTTCCGGAGAAGAAGGAGCCTACGGTCTGTATGTTAAGACTGTAAACGGTATTACCGTAGATTACGACAAGGACGGCAAGTACTGGGCATTTTACATTAACGGCGAATATGCCATGACAGGAGTCGATAAAACCGATATAACTGCCGGTGCCGTATATTCATTTAAGGTTGAATAATCTTGAAGCTCACTGTTAAAGAAACAGTCATATTCAGCATGCTGGGGGCAATGATGTATGCCTCCAAAATTTTAATGGAAGCGTTCCCGAACATTCATCTTCTCGGTGTTTTCATAATTGCAATGACTGTGGTTTACAGAAAAAAAGCCTTATATCCCATATACATCTACGTTTTTCTAAACGGAATATTTGCAGGATTCAATATGTGGTGGATTCCTTATCTGTACATATGGACACTGCTTTGGGGTGCTACGATGCTCCTGCCGAAAAAAATTCCGCCGAAGGTACAGCCGATTGTCTACATGGTGCTTTGTGCTCTGCACGGTTTCTTATTCGGAACGCTTTACGCGCCGGCACAAGCCATAATGTTCGGTTTAAACCTTGAAGGAACGATTGCATGGATTATTGCTGGACTTCCGTACGACCTTATACACGGAGTCAGCAATTTCTTCTGCGGAATACTGATAGTTCCCATAATATCCGTGCTTAAAAGGTTTTCCAAAAATTAAATTGCGTTTCAGGGAAAACACAAGAAACGGTGTATGGGTTATAGTTCACTTTCCGTTGGTTATATCGGATGTATAAAGAAGGGGATGTCTCAAAATAAAAATTTGAGGCAGCTCCTTTTTTTTGTAAAGAAAAAGACCCCAATGATTCAGTCAGACTGCTCAGCCAAATATTGGAGGAATTAAACTACACAAAACTGTACAAGGCGTACTCCTGCAAAGGGAGAAAATCTGCGGTCAATCCTATCCTTCTTTTCAAAGTTATCGTATACGCATACATGAACAACATCTATTCAACAAGAAAAATCGAAGAAGCCTGCAAGCGTGATGTCAATTTCATGTGGCTGTTAGAAGGTCAAGTTGCACCTGATCACAATACAAT
>JAFTXP010000013.1 GCA_017461545.1 Clostridia bacterium
AGATACACCTGCTACAGATATACCTGCTACAAATATACCTGCTACTGATGTTCCCGGCATAACTGATGTACCTGTTGAAGAGAGTCAGAATCCTACTCAAACATCCGGTTTTTCTGTAGAAAATAATGGAAATACACGTGAAAAGGAAGAGTCATCTGCATGGTGGATTGTTGTTGTAGTAATTGCCGTTATAGTGATTGTATGCGGCGTAGTATTTATTTTGATTAAGAAAAAAGATCTTTTTAAGGGAATTAAACTTTCAAAAGATGTTCCCGGAGAAAAATCGGATGATTCAGATGACTTTGAGAACTCAGATGATCTTGATGATTCAAATGATGATTATGAAATGTAAAAAGTACAGGTGATATTTTATGAAAAAAAGTTTATTAAAAAAATATGCCGATGCCATCGTTACCATCGGCGCTAATGTCCAAAAGGGTCAGCATGTAAAAATAAATGCATCCGTGGAGGTTGCCGATTTTGTTAAGCTGGTGGTAGAAGCTTCTTACAAGGCGGGTGCTAAAAAGGTACACGTTGATTGGAAATCAGACGATATTACAAAGCTACATTACAGATATCAGCCTTTGTCGGTGATGTCGAAAGTTCCTCATTGGCAGGAGGAAAAGCTTGCAGAAGAAGTTGAGGTCATTCCGTGCAGAATAGTTCTTTTGTCGGATGATCCGGACGGTTTAAAAGGTGTAAATATTGAGAAGATGCAAAAAGTCCAGCAAGCGCAGTCTGCTGTTACAAAAAAGTACAGAGATGCTCTCGACTGTAAACAGCAGTGGACTATTGCAGCAGTTCCGTCAAAGGCTTGGGCAAAAAAAGTTTTTCCTCATTTGAGAACATCGGCTGCAGTGGAAGCTTTGTGGGAGGCGATTCTTAAAACGGTATATGTCAGCGAGGACAAAAATGTTCATGACGAGTGGAATCGACACAATAAGAGTTTTGCAGAGAAATGTGCGATATTAAATAATTACAGATTTGACAGAATTGAATATAAAAGCAAAAACGGAACTGATTTAAAGGTATGGCTTATTCCCGATGCGAAATGGGAGGGCGGCGGAGAATACACGCTGTCAGGACAGTATTTTAACCCCAATATGCCAACCGAAGAAATTTTCACATCTCCCATGAAGGGTAAGGCAGAGGGCACGGTTGTTGCTACAAAACCCTTGTGTTACAGAGGACAGCTGATAGAGAATTTTAAAATTGAATTTAAAGACGGAAAAGCAGTGGCATGGAGCGCTGAACGCGGAGAGGAATTGCTTACAAAAATGCTGACCTTTGACGAAGGCGCATCAATGCTCGGAGAACTTGCTTTGATCCCGTATGATTCGCCGATAAATAATCTCGGAATTCTTTTTTATGAAACATTGTTTGATGAAAATGCGAGTTGCCATATTGCTATGGGCAGTGGCTTTACAAATCTTATTGAAGATTACGATAAATACACTCTTGATGAAATACATGAAAAGGGTATAAATGATTCTATGATTCATGTGGATTTTATGATAGGTTCGGATGATATGAGTATCAGAGGATACACAAAAGACGGAGAATGTATCGACATATTCCGTAACGGAAATTGGTCGATATGATATATAACCGGAAATTATCATGTGCTTTAAAAGTTACAGACTAATTTAAGTTGCAATGTATATAATTTCGCTGTAAAAGTTGACTTGTGGCGAGGTATAAGTATGGATTTTGATAACGAGGAAAATATAAATAATAATGACGAAAATATCAGCGATGTAAACGGCACAGTTGTCGAGCCTCATCCGAGTGCAAATTCCAACGCAAAGTCCGATATTTATGATTCATACGAAGATGACTATGATGACGGTTTTTCTGCTGAGGATGTCCGTGTTAATGATTTCGGAAACGTATCAGACGAAGATTATGATACAGAAAATGATAAGGAATCTATGCGTGCTTTTTATGTAATTGCGATTACTGTTATGTGCGTTACTTTATTGATCGGCGGATTTATTTTTGCAAAAAATGTTTTTCCTGATTCCCTTTCATTTGATGACAAAGCAAATACAGGAAGTTCACAAGTGAGCAAAGTGGAACCGTCTGTTGATGATGCGGATACCGATGTTGACGATAATAACAGTGATACTGATAACATTGTGAGTACTGAAGAGAATATAAATCCGTCTGATAATTCAGAAAGTGATGTTCCTGAAAAAGACGATACTATATCATCTGTCGACGGAAAAACAGAACTTTCAGCTTCCGAGATATATGCTTCATGTGTAAACAGTGTGGTAGGCATTACTACTGAGGGTACAACTACTAACATTTTCGGACAGGTAAGTAAAAATGCCAGTTCGGGAACAGGCATAATATATTCGTCGGACGGGTATATTTTAACCAATTATCACGTTATAGAATCAGGAGCGAATTATACGGTAACTCTCTACGACGGTACATCATATAAAGCGGAACTTGTGGGTTATGAGGCTTCGAACGATGTAGCATTGCTTAAAATTGATGCAACAGGTCTATCCGGTGCGTATATGGGGGACTCGGATAATATTTGTGTAGGAGAAGATATAATAGTTATAGGAAATCCGTTGGGAGAACTCACATATACTCTTACAAGAGGTGTTGTAAGCGCTCTTAATAGAGTTATAAATACTGATGCGAATCCGAAAAATATGTTCCAGATAGATGCCGCTGTAAATTCCGGTAATTCAGGAGGCCCCGCTTTTGATGCGTGCGGTCGAGTTATAGGAATTGTGACAGCGAAATATTCTGCATCCACTGTAGAGGGCATAGGGTTTTGTATTCCGATAAATGATGCGATAAATATAGCAGAAGAACTAAAAACCTATGGCTATATAAGAGGAAAGGCAGGTATGGAGATTTGTGCTCAGGACAGTTATCTGACTTACGGAAGAGGTTGGTTTAATTCTTATGCCATTTATGGAGCCCAAATTACTTATATCAAAGCTGACGGTGCGGCTGCTTCAGCAGGAATGATAACCAAGGATATGATTGTCGAAGCTAACGGAGTTCAGATAACATCTGTATCTGATTTGCAGACTGTCTTAAAAACATATTCGGTCAGAGATAAATTGGAAATTGTTGCTTACCACAGCGATGACGGAATAAATTATGAGAAAAAAACTTATGTTGTGACATTAGGGGAATATTCTCCTCAAAACATTCCGGACAATTACAGTTCTGACCAATACGGTGAAATTTTGTAGTGTTGACATATTTAAAATGTTTGTGTATAATGCTGACGATTTCTTTATGGGCTGTTAGCTCAGCTGGTAGAGCATCTGCTTGACGTGCAGAGGGTCAGGGATTCGAGTTCCTTACAGCCCATTTACAAGAAGCCGTTGGCTGCGATTTACAAAACGCGGTCGACGGCTTTTTGTTTGACGAATATAGCCTAACGTTCTATAATACATTCGTGTATGTCTTTTTGTGAGGTGATACTGTATGAGAAAAAAAGATAAATATGAATTTTATGATGACGATGAAGATGACGTTGAGCCGTTATATGATTTTTCTACAGTAAAGCTTCACGGCGAAGGTCACGTACAAGGTTTTTATGATGATATTGAATCTTTTTCTTTTGACGATGATTCTTATGGCGAGTTGCCGTTTGAGGACGATGAAGAATTAGTAGAAGAAGATTTTTCGTTGAAATCTGTATCAGAAGATGACGATAAAATAAATATGGATTTTATTGATGACACTAAAGACAATGCAGAAAATTCATTTATTAATGATGATATGTTTGATTTTGGTAAACCGGATGATAGACTTGAAGACAGCGAAAAGATATCTGATGATGGTTCAGATGATTCAGAAGACAACACGAATTCAAACGTCCCGGCAGATGACGTAAGAGCCAAAAATAGCGAAGAACAACCCCAGACACAAAAAATACGCGCATCGGCTTTACAGCCGTTATTGGTTATAAACCGATCGAAACATTTGTCTAAATCCAAAAAGAAAGAACAAAAACAGAACAACGCTGAAACTATTGCTTTAAAAGAAACGGAAGGGTTTGATCGTTTTGATGATAGTGTTTTTGTTTCATGTGATGATGATATAGAGGATATGAGTGATGCACTAAATATAAAGTCTGATGAAATATCAGAAAATACCACAGAAGGTGATGTTGTAACTCCGGATGAGAATATTTCCGAGGAAATATCAGAAGAATTATGTGAGAATGAAGAGTCAGCTGCGGTATGTGCTGCCGAAGATAATTCTGTGACAGGAGAAGAAGTTACAGAATATGTTGAAGCGCCCGATACTGTTGCAGAAGAACTACACGGGGTTGATGATGACTCTGTCGAAAAAATCGAAGAAATTTCTGATTATGAGCAATCAGTTACCGAAAATACGGTTTCAGAAAACAGCGATATTGATGAAGAAACAGAAGCGCTTTCTGCTGTGATTTCCGATGCGGATAAATCTGTTGAAGATGGCTCGATAGAAATTGCTGCAGTTTCAGATACCGATGACGGTGCCGAGGATGCTTCATCCCAAAAGGATATTAATACATCTGAGGCAGAGAAGAAAGCCGAAGAGAAAAAGCTTTTGAAAAAGAAGAAAAAGCGAAAAAAAATGGTAAAGAATTTTATCCGCGAGATTATAAGTTGGATTATGTTGGTTCTCGCCGCGTTTGCTATAGCAATTGTTGTCAATCTTTATGTTGCAAGGCCGAGCATTGTTTCAGGCAGTTCGATGATGCCTACATTAAATAACGGAGATACTATTGTAATATCAAAAATTCCGTATATGTTGGGCGATGTGGAGTATGGTGATATAGTCGTTATTGACAGACAGGCAAATCGAGACAGGACTTTCATAGTAGAGTTAACAGAATCTCTGAAATATAATGCACTTACCCAATCGCTGTTTGATAAAAATGAACTTACAGACGACACTTTCTGGGTAAAGCGTGTCATAGGAAAACCCGGAGATGTGATAGAATTTAAAGACGGTAAAGTATACCGGAACGGTGAAATGCTAATTGAGGATTACATACTCACGCAAGAGGTGGATAATTACACTGACGGACAGCAGGTGGTAGTAAAAGAAGGCTGTATGTTTGTAATGGGAGATAACCGTAATGCTAGTTTAGACAGCCGGGCTTTAGCTATGCATGATGAACAGATAGAAATAGATCACATCGTAGGAAAGTTAATCAGCAAATAAGAGTTTCAGATATTTATCAGTCATTATAGAGCAGTCGTAAAGCGCGACTGCTCTTTTTCTGCAATCAATACTTATGTCTGTGGTGGCTTTTTTGTCGATAGTAGTGTGGATTGCATTGATAATTTCATCATCATTGTACGGGTTAACAACAATTCCGACTTTGTCAGATATTGCTTCGGGACTTCCGCATAGTGACGAACTGATTACCGGAGTTCCGCATGCGAGCGCTTCAGGCACTACAAGAGGAAAGTTATCTTCTACCGACAGGTTAAGAAAAACGTCTGCAGCAGAGTAGATTCCGACCATATCTTCAAGATTCTCCGTTCTGGGAATTACTGTTAAGTTCTCAATAGCTTCTTTGGGATTGCAACCTGCACCTACAGCAACGAAATTGTACTGAGGGAGTTTTTTTGCCAAGCGAAAGAACGCATCTGCCTGTTTTCTGTTGTCCCAAACGCTTGCTACACCTAAGATAATTTTTTTATTAAATTTGATGTTGTATTTTTTTCTTACTGATTCTATTTCGATTTTATCTGCCGGAATAAATTTTTTCGTATCAATTCCGTTATTTATGACATGAATAGGGTAGTTTGCTATGAAGGACTCTTTCGCAAGATTTGCGAGCCACACAGACGGACTTATAAAAGTGATGTCGCTGCGTTTACAGAAAAGCGATTTTTTATGAAAATACTCTTTTTTTGTAGTGTCAATCAGTGATTTTGGATATTCATTGCGGCAGATAGGGCAATCGCTGCAACCTTTTACGTATTTTCTGCAATTCGCAGCAGAAAAGTATGCGCAGCCACCTGTGAATGCCCAGCAGTCGTGAAGCGTCCAGAATATTTTTGCGCTGCAATTATTAATATATTCGAAAAGGATATCCAGATTCAGATAATATCCGTGAATGTTGTGAAGCAGAATTACATCGGGATTTATCTTCTGTAATTTTTCAACAAGCGCTTTTGTAGCCTGTTTGCTTGCATGACCGTTTTTTCCGAGTCTTGCCATCGCTGCATGAAAATATGTGTCAAATGACGAACCGATTCTTTCGCAGTTTTTATATTCTTTTAATTTTCGCCCGCAAAAAAGCAGTGCATCATGGCCTTTTGCCAGTGATGCCTGCTGAATTGACATAGCTATATTACCTGTACTTCCGTAATCGGATACATTTATCTGGACTAGTTTCACTTGTTTTCCCACTCTGCAAGTTCGTTTCTGATGTACTCAAGCTCGAGAAGTTTTGCTTTAACTTCTTCG
This sequence comes from Clostridia bacterium, assembly GCA_017461545.1. GTDB lineage: Bacteria > Bacillota > Clostridia > UBA1212 > UBA1212 > SIG423. The sequence continues at coordinate 6,454 of JAFTXP010000013.1, forward strand.
ACACCGAGCAATTCCGTGTTGTTTGAGTTAAACTCGGTAAGGTTTGAACGCTTCACATCGCCCTTAACAACATATTTGTCGTAGTTAAGATCTCTGGCATCGGCGGGTACTCTGTAAAACTTCCCGCAGTCAATTGAGTTTGCGCATTCTTCGTTCGTAAGAAGTGTTTCGTACATTTTTTCTCCGTGTCTGATACCGATAACTTTAATTTCGTTATCCGCATGGAAAAGTTCTTTTACAGCCTGCGCCAATACCTCTATGGTGCACGCAGGTGCTTTCTGAACCATAATATCGCCCGTTTCGGCGTTTTCAAAGGCGTAGAGGACTAATTCAACAGCTTCTTCGAGACTCATGATAAAACGTGTCATTTTAGGCTCTGTAACGGTAAGCGGTTTACCCATCTTTATCTGGTCAATGAAAAGAGGAATGACTGAACCTCTTGAACACATAACATTACCGTAACGCGTTCCGCAAATAAGTGTTTTATCAGCCGGAACTGTCTTTGACTTTGCAACAAAGACTTTCTCCATCATAGCCTTGCTTGTACCCATGGCATTTACCGGGTAGGCCGCCTTGTCGGTCGAGAGACATATAACTTTCTTTACACCTGCGTCAATCGCTGCTGTCAAAACATTTTCGGTGCCGAGAACATTGGTCTTGACAGCCTCGATAGGGAAGAATTCACAACTCGGAACCTGTTTGAGCGCCGCCGCATGAAATACATAATCAACGCCGTGCATAGCATTGCGGACACTCTGAATATCTCTGACATCTCCGAGGTAATATTTTATCTTATCGTTCTGATAAGCATGTCTCATATCATCCTGCTTTTTTTCGTCACGGGAGAATATACGTATCTCCTTTATATCTGTATTCAAAAATCTATCAAGAACCGCGCCGCCGAATGAACCGGTGCCTCCTGTTATCAATAATGTCTTTCCGTCAAAGTTCATGTTTATCCGATAACCTCCTCAAGAATATCCATGAGAAATTCTTTCCTGTAATTCTTTTCAAAATATGACAGCGAATTTTCTTTCATGGAATTTCTCTCGCTATCTTTCATATTATACATACTTATTGCGGTTTCCGCCAGTATTTTTGGATTTTCCGCGGGACAGCTCAATCCTGCGCCTGATTTTTTCACAATTTCCGCGCCTTCGCCGCTGCAACTCGCTATTACGGGAATTCCGCACGCAAAGTACGACTGTATCTTAGCCGGCAATGTTATATTCAAAAGAGGCATATCCTTTAATATCAGAAGCGCGGCATCGCACACCGATAAATATTTGCAGACTTCCTCCGCCGGTTTTCTTCCGATGAAGAAAACATTTTTGTCGAGAACTCCAAGCTCCTCGGCCTTTTTTCGGATATTGGCCTCGTCGCGGCCGCCGCCCATAAAAATCCAGTTCATACCGGGATATTCTTTCTTCGTCAAGGCGGCGGCTTCTATAGCAGTTTCAAGCTTCTGCGCCTCTCCGAAATTTCCCGTATAAATAATATTAAATCCAGTTGGTATTTCTTCCTTAATACTGTCTTCTTCCGGTACTTTGACAGGCTTGTAAAAATCCTCCGCATACTGCGGCCAGAACATGACTTTATCGGAATCTATTCCTGCGTCGGTGATTGAGTTTTTAAATGACTCTGAAGAAATGAGTATTTTCTCTGATGCTTTGTATACTTTTTTTGTAAGATGCTTTATATAAGAGAATACGGGACCGCTTTTTATGCCTGTCATTTCAGCCAGACTTTCGGGCCACAAATCAAGGACATATGTATACATGGGAATTTTTTGTTTTTTTGAAACGGTGATTCCGGGGAATGCCATAAAAACAGGGGAAAGCTGATATACAAAAACACAGTCGAATTTTTCTGCCTTTGCAAGCTTTTTAGCCTTTTTACAACCTTTAAACCAGAATGAAAAATAATTGAGAATGAGCTGCTTTTTTGAGTTGCCTCTGGGGCATATGTCGGTATTGTACACCGTAACGCCGTTGTAATCGCGCGGAGTCTTGTAACACTCTTCGTATCCGTCAAAAACTACACCGGCGGGGTAGTTAGGCATACCCGTGAGAACGGAAACCTTATGACCTCGCTTTATAAGTTCGGTGCAAATATCGTTTATTCTGAATGATTCGGGATAAAAGTGCTGGCATACAACAAGAATATTCACAGACAGCCTCCTGAAAAACTTTATTGTTTCTTATCGTTTTTGTTATCGTTACGCATGCCTTCGGTTATATTTCTTCCGGATATGATTGCTCCGAAAGAACCGAAAATAATTTTCAGGTCAAACAAAAGACTGCGTTTTTTTACATATTCGCCGTCCATCTTTGCTTTTACGGGGATATCAACATCATCTCTGCCGTTTATCTGAGCCCATCCTGTAAGTCCCGGGCGAACTGAGTTTGCATTGTATTTGTCTCTTTCGTCTGCGAGATCTATCTGATTGTAAAGCGCCGGTCTTGGTCCTATCAGCGACATGTCGCCTTTCAGAATATTTAAAAATTGCGGCAATTCGTCAATGCTTGTTCTTCTTATAAACTTGCCCACTTTAGTAATATACGCATCTGCATGCTGCAACTCGTGTGTAGGCATATCCGCAGGTGCTGTTGTAGTCATGGAACGGAATTTATATAAAATGAACTCCTTCCTGTCTTTTCCGAGTCTGCGCTGTGTAAAAAAAGCACTGCCCTTTGAGTCGCACTTGATAACTATTGCGACAATAAGCATTGGTAACCAAAATATAAGAAGAAATACAACAGAAATAACAATATCAAGAATGCGTTTAAAAATATCGTAAACTTTCATATAAAATCTATCTTCTTTCATGCTCACAAATATACAAAAATTTTACTATTATTCTATCCAAAAGTCAACGCCGCTGTGCATATTATCATTAAAATAAAGGTATTTTATTGTTGCGATTGAGGTGCCCTTGTGATAATATCTTTAAGCTGACATAAAATATTTGTCCCGGTGGTCCAATGGATACGATAACAGACTCCGACTCTGTTGATATGGGTTCGATTCCCGTCCGGGATGTATAAAAGAGGTCAAAATCTTTTGATTTTGACCTCTTTTGTGTCTAATTTTTATTTTTATCTTTTAGAACCAAGTCGTATCCGCCTGCGCCGTACTGGATGCATTTATTAACTCTCGCAATAGTGGCGGTGGAGGCGCCTGTCTTTGCTGCAATGGTGCTGAAAGTATTTCCCTCTTTGAGAAGTTTGGCAACCTCAAGACGCTGAGCAATTGAACATAACTCATTAATCGTGCAGACATCTTCGAAAAAACGGTAGCAGTCGTCTTTGCTGCTTAAAGAAAGTACTGCATCAAAAAAAGCTTCTGTTTCTTCAGTTTTTATCGCACTGTTTGCCAATTCTCTCATCTGATTATGTCCTCCATTCAAATGTAATCGTATTTTAACGCTTTATCTTGCTAAAGTCAAGCTTAACAAAGTTTTTTGCAAGAAGAAATTTTTGAAAATGTCGAATTGTGTAAACTGACATCGAACTTAACAAATTGCAACGGCACTTCAGTGTTGTTATTATTTTTTTACGACAGAAAGGGGGAGTATTATTGACAAGAAATTATTTGGTTGACATGGTTAATCAGAAGCTTACACATTCTATCAGCTCAGAAGTTATATATTCAGATTCGGAGCTTCTGAAAATCATTGATGAGTGTATAGAAAATATTTCCGACCGTGCCCGGTTAAGTTATCACGAAAAATCAGAGATAAGGTTATCTGTTTTTAATTTGCGCAGAAAGTTCGGAATTATTCAGCCTTTGTTGGATGACCCGGGTGTAAATGAAATAATGGTAAACGGCACAGATGCAATTTTTATTGAAAAAGACGGAAAAATTGAGCAGACTTCTGTACGCTTTGAGAGTAAGGATGATTTGTTCGGTATTATACAATCTATGGCATCTTTTTCTAACAGAAGTATAAATGAGAGTTCACCGATTGTAGATGCACGTCTGGCAGACGGTTCGCGTATAAATGCTGTTTTAAATCCAACTGCTGTTAACGGTCCGGTTCTGACAATAAGAAAATTTTCCGAAAGAACATTTACAATGGAGAATTTTATAGAATTCGAAACTGTTACGTATGACGAATCTGTTTTTTTGCAATGGGCTGTGGAGTCATCACTTAATATTTTTGTATCCGGCGGAACTTCCAGCGGAAAAACAACGTTTCTGAATGTCTTGTCCAAATATATACCTGAAAAAGATCGAATTATTGTTATCGAAGATTCTTCGGAACTGAGATTGTGTCAGCCGAATCTTGTCCGATTGGAAACACGCCCGCCGAATTCCGAGGGTAAAGGAGAAATCAGTATGCGTAAGCTGATAAAAACCGCACTGCGCATGCGTCCTGACCGAATAATTGTCGGAGAGGTCAGAGACGAGAGCGCGCTGGACATGATTCAGGCGCTATGTACCGGTCATGACGGTTCCATGTCTACTGCCCATGCTAACTCGGCAGAAGATGTATTAATCAGACTTGAGACAATGGCTTTGTGGGAAGGCCATGTAAGTTCTGAGTCTATAAGAAGACAAATATCATCCGGAGTAGACCTTGTGGTGCATTTGGAAAGGGACAGAGATATGAGACGAAGAGTAAAAGAGATTGTACAGGTATGTGATTATGAGAGTGGCGGCATTAAGGTCAATCCGGTTTTTTCAGACGGAAAGAAAATCGGCTCGTATATAACATAAAGGAGGAATAAGGTGAGAAAAGGAGGAAATTTTGTAAAAACATATGAGAAGTACTCGTCGGGGATATTTCCCATAATTCTGTTTACAGTTACTTATTTTTCCGTCGTATTTCTATATTTTTATTTAATACTGAACAGTATCATGCTTTGTGCGGTAATCACGTCTGTTATTTATCCGTATGCGTTCTTTGCATTTCGTAAATATATGACAGTTCAGAAAATAAAGAAACTGGAGATACAATTCGGCGAGGCTCTTCGATTTATATCATCTTCAGTAGCGGCAGGTGTAACCGTTGAGAACAGTTTTTATGAGTTTGCCTCAAAGGCGAATACGTACAATAAAAGTGATTTGTCTTTGATAGCAAAGGAATTCAGAATAATAACAAACAGTATGGATTTGCATGAGAACGCAGCAGATGCTTTCAGAGACTTTGCAGAGAGAAGCGGAAGCAGTGATATAAAAATTTTCTCATTGGCACTTAGTCAGATTTATTCTTCCGGCGGCGATATAGTCGGTTTGCTTAGAAATACAGTTTCATCGCTTCGGATAAAAAGAGAAACGGAAGATGAAATAAGTCTGATATTGGCAGGGCCGAAGTACAATCACAGAATAATCACCGTGATGCCTGTGTTGATAATATTTCTGATGAAATTCATCTCGCCTGACTATATGTCGGCGGTGTATGAGGGCCCGGGGCGTATTGTGGGTGTTATATCTGCGATATTGATTGTTGTTGCATATATCATCGGAAGCAGGCTGTCAGATATACAGATGTAAAGGAGGTTATAAAGATTGTTGAGAAATTACTTTTTGTTTCTGTTAAAAAATTATTCTTTTATTTACGGTGAAAAGTTGTTTAAAAAAATATTCAACTTTCACCAAACCGCAAAAGCAGTTAGTGTGATTTTTATTGTGACAGCAGGTGTGTTTGTTTTTTTTGCCGGCGGATTGGCAAAATCAAATATTGCTGCGATTTTAATATTACTTTGTATGGCTGCGGCTGTTCCGGATTTTTTGATAATCCGCAGAACAAAAAAGAAAAAAGAAAGCCTCAAATACGGATTGGCTGACTTTATGGACAGAACTGCAATATTATTGGATTCAGGAATGCCGCTATGGAGTGCCATTGCAGTAACTGCACATAACAGCAATCCTAAGGAGCCGTTTGCTTCAGAAATGATTAACGCCGTGAAATCATTTTCTTTTAAGGAAGGATATTTTTACAGACCGGAAGAGAGTATGGAGATGCTTGCAGACCGATGTTCGACTCTTATGATAAGTTCGTTTGTATCTTTAGTAGTTCAGAATTCAAGGAAAGGAAGTGATGAGCTTGCATGTATTTTTAAAACACAGTCAAATACATACAGGGCAGAACAACGTAACATGGCAAAAAAACGTGCTGAAGAAGCTTCTACATTGATGTTGCTGCCTACATCAATTGTGTTTGCCGCTATATTAGCATTGGTGGCAACTCCGGCAGTCATGACTATCATCTCGGGAATATCATTGTGAGGATAGTTAAGTCAGAATAAATTAAAGGGGGATTATTATGGATAATTTTATGTGTATAAATTTCCTAAAAGTAAAAAACATTAAAGAGAATCTTGTCAGAAGTATGAAAAGAGCCTTAAATCAAAACGGTATGGGAACAGTTGAAATTATTATAATTATTGCTGTCTTGGTGGCACTTGCTTTGCTCTTTAAAACATTTATTTTAGATTTATCCGAAGGTATTTTTGATAAGATTAAAACAAAAACAAATACTGCAATAGACAGTTTGTAGTTTTTATTTATAAAAAGAGGTTACTGCTATGAATAGTGATAAAAAACAGAATTTGTCAGATATTGATGTCAGGATAAGCTGCGACAGAATGCAGGTTTGCATAAATGTTTCAGGAAATGTGAGTGCTAAGGAGGCGATAAATCTCATAAAAGAGCGTTTGCCAGATTTCAATAATAAATTTTTTCTACAAACTGATATTACGGCAATACCGGACGGTTACTCCATAAACATTCACGGCAGAAAGTCTGTTAAGGAATATTTAGCGGAAAAACAATATGTGAGTTGTATTGATATATTTTCAGTATGCAAAATGGCGAAGGATGTTTTTGATAAGTACGGAAAATCTGTTTTTTTAGATATACTGTTTGATTACAACGTGATTTTTGTCGAAGAAAATATGCAATTATTAAATTTTGTATTTGTTCCATTCTTACATACGGACAGACAACATATGACCTTCAAAGAGTTTATCAGGGTTTTGTTTATTCACATGGCGGAAACAGATCCCGAGTCGGAAGAAAATGTTGTCAAGCTGCTCAATGTTATCAACGAGTGGGAAGATTCAGGATATAAAGATAAAAAATTTCAGGGATTTGCTTTATGTATAGAATCCTTTATGGATAAATACTATAGAAATTCCAAAAAAGATCTTATTACAAAAGGAACAAATGCAATTAAACAACTGATTGGCGGTATTTATGTTGAAAAGAGAGACATAAAGGACAGGATATCTTACATATCATTCTTATGTGACAAGCCCAAAAGCCGACATTCCTTTGCATATGATGATGTAAAAAAAGTGTTTTTGCGCTTGGATAAAAATAAAAGTCTTGATAATAGTGTTTTTTCGTGCTTAAAAATCGGAAGAGAAAAAGAGTGGGCAGATTTATATATTGCTGATATGACAGTAAACAGTCGATTCGGAACAGTGTATTTTTTAGAAAACAATTTTTGCATAAAATATGAAACAGCAATAGACGCAAGTGAAAATGATTTCTTTCGGAGTGGCAAAACATATGCTATAAAAGACGGACAGACGATATCTATAGGCAAATTACGGTATACGGTAAAAATCTATAAAAAGGCTGTTTGACGTTGATTTATCAAACCTGCTTTTTTTAGCAAAATAATGTAAATTTTGGTGTTGCTCGCTGTTTTCTTATGTGATATTATCAAAAAAGATTTGAATATTGTTGTAATAATTTGCATTTTGTTCTTGCTAAAGAAGGGAGAAGAAAAATTGAGTTTCTTCAGACAAAATATCGCAATTGATTTAGGAACATCTACTATATTGGTGGGTGTAGAAAAAAAGGGAATAGTTATAAAAGCACCTTCTATGGTTGCAGTAAAAAACGGTACTGATAACGTTTTGGCAATAGGTGATGATGCGGTAGTTTTACTGGGCAGAACTCCCGGTGACGTATCCATTATAAGACCTATACAGAATGGTGTTATATCCAGTTATACAGTTACCAAGAGAATGCTCGAATATTTTATGGATAAAGCTGTGCGAAATCCGCTTAAGAGAATTGTAAAACCGGATGTCATTATATGTATTCCGAGTAAAACTACCGGTGTTGAGAAGCGTGCCGTAGAAAAGGCGTGCCGAGATGCAGGTGCAGGCAGAATATTCCTTATAGAGGAGCCTCTTGCAGCAGCTGTAGGAGCCGGTGTTGACATATCCAAACCCGCAGGAAATCTTATAGTTGATGTTGGCGGCGGAACTACCGATATAGCAGTCATTTCATATGAAGGTATAATTTCCAGCCGAAGTGTTAAGGTTGCCGGAGATGTGTTTGATGATGTCATAAAAAATTACATAAAGAAAAAGTACGGAATACTTATAGGCGACAGAACTGCAGAGACCGTTAAAATTGAGGCCGGATGTATGTTTAAGAATTCCAGAAAAGATTCTGTCACGATTCAAGGTAGTGAGTTACAGTCTGGTTTGCCGAAAGAAGTGACAATTACATCTGATGAGCTGGTAGAGCCTCTTGTAGATGCGTGTCTGCCTATTCTTGATGCAGTAAAAGAAGTTCTCGAAGAAACTCCTCCGGAGCTTGCTGCAGATATATTCGGGCGAGGTATTATTTTGACAGGCGGAGGATGTCTTATAGAAGGTTTTGATGCATTATTGCGTACTGTGTCAGGCATAGATGCTACTGTAGCAGATGATGCTCAGAAGTGTGTTGTAAAAGGTTGTCTGAAAATATTGAATGAAATGCCCGAGGCTCAGAAAAATGAAATAAGCCGCGTGTAACAGTATCGTATTTAAATACAGATAATATCACAGTAATAAAGCTCGTGCGTTATAACAATTAAGTTATATTGACACGAGCTTTACTTTTTTGTGTTTCGCAATCTTTTATTTTAATAATTTTGCTATCTGATTTACCGTGCCGGCGCCTAAAAGTAAAATTGTGTCATCACGGCGAACATGTTCTTTAAGATATGATGCGATGTCTTCGAACTGAGGCATATATATAGCCCTTATACCATTAGACAAAAACTTTTCTGTCAGTATTGAAGCACTGATTTTATCTGTGTATGGTTCTCTTGCGGCATAAATATCAGTTACGATAACGCAGTCACTGTTTTTGAATACTTCGCAGAATTCATTTTGGAAGTTCAGTGCTCTCGAATAGGTATGAGGTTGGAATACGCACCAGATTTTTCCTGATGTTGTAGTGTGAGCAGCATCCAATGTTGCTTTTATTTCTGTAGGATGATGTGCGTAGTCATCGATAATAAATGCGCCGTTAACCTTTCCTACAAGTTCGTATCTTCTGCCTGCTCCTTTAAATACTTCCAAACCTTTGGCGATGCCTTCCGGCGGACAGTTTGCTAAATCTGCAGCAGCAGCTGCTGCTAATGCATTCAGCATATTGTGCCTTCCGGGAACGTGAAGTTTTGTGTGCGCCAGAATTTTGTTGTTTTTGTATATTGAGAATTCGTATCCGTCGTCAATTACGCAATCTGTGTGATGCATAGTTTCTTTCACTTCTGAAACGCTGTAATGATACTTTGATAAATCGCCGTTTGCATTTACGATTTTTTCGTCAAGAGGTTTGATGCCGTAAGTGACAATATTGCAGTGGGCATATTTTGCTATGTCAAGTGTGTTTTTGTCATCGGAGCAGAGTATAAGCCAACCGTCTTCCGGAACTTTTTTTGCAAGCTTACTGAATGCACTCTTTATGTCATCAAGATCCTTGTAGAAGTCAAGGTGTTCTGCTTCAATATTTAGTATTAAACAGATTTTGGGAGAGAGATTTAAGAAATTTGCGTGGTATTCGCACGCTTCTGTTACAAAAATATCACCATGCCCTGTTCGTACATTGCTTCCGAGTGTTTGGACCAGTCCGCCTACATGTATGCTCGGATCCATATTTCCGGAAATCATAACAGATGCCAACATTGATGTTGTTGTAGTTTTTCCGTGTGTACCTGATACAGCAATGGGGCATACATACTCACGTGATAATGCTCCGAGAAAAGCGCCTCTTTCTATGACAGGTATGTTATTTTGTATTGCTTTTGTAAATTCTGGATTATCGTCAGCGATTGCAAGTGTATAAACAACAAGCTCGCAGTCTGTGGAGAGGTTCTCTTCGTTGTGTCCTATAAAAACAGCAGCTCCGAGTTTTGTCAGCCTGTCTGTCGAATCTGAAGCTGCTCTGTCCGAACCGGATACTTTGTAACCTTTGTGAAGTGCTATCTCGGCTATTCCGCTCATGCTGGAACCGCCTATCCCTATAAAATGAATATGACATCCGGGTTTTAGTTTTATTTCATCGGATTTTGTATCGTATCTATTGTCCAAGTCGAATAATACTCCTTTAACAGTTAATTTGAACTGACTTTTTATTTAACCATGAAGCAAAAATGTTTGCTTGCAATGACATTTTTGCGAAGCCGTCAATATACGCAGATGTGCAAAGCACGTATACGGCGCAGCCGTGAGGCTTGAGTAACAAGACTCATTGCGTTTATTATACCATAGTGAGGCTGGAACATTCAATCTATATAAACTATGTAACAAACATAAAAAAATGAGCATATTATTTATAATAAATGAAAAAAAGGGGTGGACAGAATTTGAACACGAAGAGATATATTCCCGATATCAGTTCCTTTTTTGATGAAAGCCGAAAGTTAACTATCAATGACATTTTTAATTCGCCTGCCTTGGTGCAGGAGATTGTTTCTTTTGATAAAAACGATTTATATTCGGCAAGTGTACAAGGTTCACAAAAAAATAACAATATCAAAAGAAAACACCGACGGTGCCGTAATTTTAAAAGAACTTATCCTTGACGCACAATTTTAAATACAATATACTGGATATTGGTTTATGATATTCTTTTTTACACAAGAGAAGGGAGATTGTTATATGTCGGCTTCTAATATTTACTATATTAATGATGCTAATTTTGATAAGGTTACAATGCAGAGCAAGATGCCTGTTCTGATTGACTTTTATGCTGATTGGTGCGGACCGTGCAGAACGCTTGCATCGGTTATAGAAAAAGTGGCTGCGGAGTATGACGGACAAGTTGCTTTTTGTAAAATGAACGTTGATGAGAATCCTAACACACCGAATCGGTATAAGATTGCTGCGATTCCTACTGTTATTTTGTTTATTGACGGACTTGCTGCAGAGAAGACGGTTGGATTGCACGATATAGATTTTTATAAAGAAATGTTGGACAAGCATCTAAAAAAAGAAGATAAAGTATTTGATGCAGCAGATCAGACGGATGAGCAGAAAGAACTGCACGAACCTGAAGAGACGGTTGACTGAAAAAAGTGGATTTTCGATTTTTTAAGGAATATAATAACAATTTTAATAAAAAATAGGAGTGAGTTTTGCTATGGCTAAGTCAGACAATAATGGACAGAAACTTTTCGGTACAGAGTTTAACGGTTTTAATAAAAAACAGGTTACCGAATACATCGCTTCACTTGAGAATAAGTACAATGCTTCTTTGAAACAAAAAGAGACAGATATCAGCTCATTGGAAAATTCATATAACGAATTACAGGATAAGTATGCTGAGCTTTTTGATTCTTATATGGTTTTGCAGGAGGAGAAGTCCAAGATTGCCGATGTGCTTATTGGTGCTGAAAACAGAGCCGGTGAGATAATAGAACAGGCAAAGCACGATGCCGAAAAAGAACGTTCTGAGCTTGAAGCACAGTCAGAACTGCTGAGAGAGGCTATTGTAGACAAGAATAAAATATTAAAAAATATGAAAGATTCAGCAAATGCGTTAGTTGCAGAATTTGAAGCACTGATGGACAGCAAGGTTAAAGAGATGCGCTCTATGCTTGATTCCGGCATTGCGGAACTTAATTCGAAAGTTGATTTAGTCATAACAGATACTGCTGCCAAAAATGAAGCGGCATCTGTTCCAGACAAAGATGATAGTGCTGATGGAGAAATTTACGCTGTTACAGAGCTTTCGGACAATACAGATGATGTGGTTCCGAATGAAGTAACCGGGATTTTTGAGGACGAGGACGAAAAAAAGAATGACGGAGATATGTTTTTATAAGAAACAGAGGAAAGCGGGTTTTAGATTAAATGGAGAATAAGAATGGTAATAAACGAAGCCTTGCAGTGAGAATAATGTGCTTGATTTTGGCAGTAGCTATGGTTTCTTCTACAATTTTATATGTAATATTTTATTTAATTGAGTATTTTAAGAACGTATAAGCATAAATAATTATTCGACACATATTTAAATTGGGGTGAGCGAAGTTTTGGGGTTGATTTTAGCTGATTCAGGCGGAATCGGAAGTGTATTCATATTTTTGGGTGAATATTTAGGAATAGAATCTGCATGGGACATTATATTGATTTTATTGGATTTAACAATAGTATCATATGCAGTCTTTAAGATAATACAGTTATTTCATGATTCTAGGGCAAAACAAGTGGGAAAAGGTATACTGCTTATTTTGCTTATAGCTTCTGTTGCCAATTTAATGAATTTAACCGCAGTGTCGTATATAGTCAATATTTTGGTTTCAATTTTACCCGTTACGATAGTTGTTTTATTCCAGACAGAGATAAAAAGAATTTTTGAAGGTGTAGGACATACAAAATTAAGAGATTATTTTCATCCGGACAAAAATAAAGAGAATGAAGCGACCGAGCGTGTAATTGATGAGATAATCGTTGCAGTAGAAGATCTTGCCGAAAACCGTGTAGGTGCATTACTTGTATTTGAGAGACAGACTAACTTAGGTGAAGTAATCAGTTCGGGTACAATTATTGATGCAAATGTTACGTCTGCATTGATACGTCAGATTTTTGTTATAAATACACCTTTGCATGACGGTGCTACAGTTATAAGAAATAATCGCATATATGCTTCAGGCTGTTTCCTTCCGCTTACTACAGATTCGTCTTTAAATAAAGAACTTGGTACGAGACATCGCGCCGGAATCGGTGTTACTGAGATTTCAGACTGTATAACATTGATAGTATCTGAAGAAACCGGAATAATTTCATGTGCACAAAATGGTTCCCTTACTAGAAATATGGACTCTACTATGTTAAAACGTGTGTTGAGTGACAATCTGATGATAAAAGATAAAGAGAAGGACAAAGAGACCGAGTCTGATAAAAAGAAGCGATTCTTCAGGAGGCGCACAAGATGAATAAAAGAATGCAGACTGTCCTCCAAAGTAAATATTTCTATATTGCAGTGTCAGTTATTGTGGCAATTGCCATATGGATAATTGCGCTTAATACCATAAATCCGGTTGTAGAGAATACAATGGATGTATCTATAGTATATTTAAATGAAGATGCTCCTGCGGAAAAAAATCTTTCGCGGACGTCAGAACTTGATATTAGTACAGCTACGATAAAGGTGTCCGGAAGACAGAATACGATAAATAATCTGCTTGCGAGTGAAATAAAAATTTATATTGATTTTGCGGATGTCTCAGAAATCGGTGTTACTCATTTAAAGGTAAGCCAGCCTCAGTGTGATCGTTTCGGCGTTAAGATATTGGATTATTACCCGAAAGAGGTTGATGTGTCATATGATACAAAGACAGAAATGTATCTTAATGTGAAAACGGAATACACAAATGATGTTTTAGCCGAAGGTTTCGAATTTATCTCCGTAAAGGCAGAGCCTGATAGCGTGCCTATCAGCGGATTTGTTTCTGATATAGAGGGGCTTGACTATATAAAAGTAAGCTTATCTGACAATGTTGAAAACGGTACGATAAACTCTAACAGAACAATAAGTCTTTTAGGTCGTTATATAACGAACTCAGGACACGATGTGACTGCAAATTTCGAACCGGAAAAGATTACCGTAAAAATAGAAGTTGCAAAAAGAGTTCCTATAACATATACAGTTGTAGGCAGCCCGCGCGAAGACTGTTATTTGTTAAAACACGGAATCTCGTCTGAAACTGTCTTGTTGCAGGGAGACTCAGATGTTGTTTCAAAGATAACCGAGATTGATTTGGGAGAAATCGATATTACGGGTATTTCTGAAAAACTTAACCGCGATATAGATCTTAAAGACTATCTTCCGTCAGGAGTTACCATTTACGGTGATTCTATAAGGTATATTGTTGTTGATGTTGAATCTTATGTAACGAAGCAGATTGAGATGAGCTTGGATGATATAAGCCAGCCTGGTAAAAATGATGCTGAATACGAGTACGATATCAGGTTTGCTGATTCATTGAAAGCTGTAAATAATAAAGTCAAAGTGACGATTAAAGGAAAAGCTGCGGATATAGAGAATATGACTATTGGTTCATTAACTCCTGTGCTGGATTTGTCTGACAAGAACATTGGCTCATACAGAAATCAAAATATTGTTTTTACAGTGCCGGAGAATGTAACTGTTGTGGGTGAATATCCTGTGAATATTGAAGTTAGTTTGATTGAGGTTCCTGAACCGGAAGTCCCGAATAGTTCGTCGCAACCGCAAAATTCTACAACTCCCGTGGCTACACAAACTGTTGCTCCTACTGGTACTTCCTCTGCTACAGCAACTGTTGTGCCTACTAAACCTGTTGCGACAGCAACTGTCTCACCTGCAACAACTACTGCGCCCACAGCAACCACTGCGCCTATTGCTGTTTCTGATGTATTGCCGGAATCAACAGCAAATGTGTCTGCTGAAAATAATGAATAATTGGTGGAAATAGATGAGTAAGAAAAGAACTGTAAAGCAAATAATTCGTCGAGTTTTAAATGCTGTTTTGATAATTGGAATGATTGTGCCTATGGCATACTATTTGTATATCTTTACTGTTAAATATATTGAAAGAAGTGAAACGGCATCCGGTTTTGTGTCAGCTGTTTTTTCTACATGGACAGCTCTTTCCGGTATGTTTTTAAAATTGGCTTTTATATCAGCGATTTTTATCGTTATAAAACTATTGTCATTATTGCCGTTGCTTTTCAGCCGTATAAAGGTATACCATCGAGGTACTGATGTTCAGGAAATTGTACCTGCTGAATCTTTCGATGAAATAAAGAATATAAAACTTGATGATTTTATCAGAAAGTACAAAGAAGTTATGTATGATGCTGAAAGGACGGCGGCACTTTTGCCTGTGGTATTATACGCTATTTCGTCAGGCAATCCTGATTCGGATGATATTGTTAATTTTATCACAAACAGAGCAAGCGATAACGAAATGTCTCTGTCAGAACTTAAGAACATTAAAAAACAGCTGGAGGGAAAAGAATATATTGCTTTGTCTTATTTCACATGCACAACTCCGGAAAACGGATATGAGGTGAGCGGTGTTCCGACTACAAGAATAAAGTTCTCCGGAACGTCAGGAAATGACAAGGATGAAAAAACACTTTACATTGCATGCAGCGGTTCCGGCAGTTACAGACCGATAAAATTAAAAGCCATTTCTCCTAAAACTGTAAAGAAATCTAAAAATACATACATAGCTGAAATAAAGACAGATGATATGATATGGATTTTCGATGAATTTTCTGCATCTTTGGTAAATGTGAAGACATATAAACAATAAGCTAAAAATGTTTTAAAAATTTTAAGACAAGAACGGCACATCATCCGATGTGCCGTTCTTGTCTTTTGGGGTTCGATTGAGGAAAATCTATTTGTCAACAGGGATAAGCAAAACTTTTCCGGAGTAAATTGTAAATCCGTCTAAACCGTTTATTTCTCTTATCTCCTGTATAACATCTCTGGGATCTGAATCGGGGAAGTTTTCTTTGGCAATACTCCAGAGGGTGTCCCCGTTTTCGACTATTAATTCGGAATATTCTGTCTGTGCATCGGCGTTGTCTTTTGCAAGGGCAATCAACATACCCCCGGTGAGAATTGTGACAGCCATGACAATCACAGCAACGGTTATTGCTTTTTTGTGTAATTCTTTTTTTCTCCTGTAAGCAGCTCTCTCGTCTCTGCCGCAGATTGGTTTGCATTTAAAAATATTAAGAGTATCGATAAAATTGGCTAATGCGTTGTTTTTTTCAATTTTTGTCATATGTATTTCCTCCTTATGATCCGCAAAGCGGAACTTTATTTTCGTTATGTACATATTATATAAATACATATGTCCGATAAAACGGACAGTTGATTATATCGAACGCTATTTTTTAATTACGAACATATGTTAGCAGAACAAATGTTCTTTGTCAACCGGTTTATTGAGAAAAAATGCGAAAACGTAAAAATGTTTGGAAAAAATAAGATGGATAATCGACCTTCTATTATGACAAACTTTATATAGTTGATTTTTGAATCAATAATTGTAGTTAAAGTGTAAAAATAGGAGGAAATAAAATATGAAAAAGATTGTTTCATTGATACTTGCAATAGGTTTGCTTACTTCAATGGGCATTTTGTCTGTATCAGCAGATACAGGGGAACCGGTGTGGTCATATTATCCGAATTATGATTATATAGGTGACGGAAGAGATTCATGGGCTATAACTGCTGACGGAAACGGCAGCGCTGTCCGTTCTGCTGATGATTCTTATGTGACATTCACGGCGAATGCCGCTCCGGAGGCTCATTTTTATGTAGGATGGGCTGCAGGAGATCTGACTGCATCAATGATTCCGACAATCGATGCATCATCGGGCAATGTTTTTGTTCTAAAATGCAGATTATCAGATTCAAGCAAAGTCGGCGAAGAGGGAGATATTATAGGGCAGCTTGTTGCCGCTTCAGGTGCGTGTGTCGTGAACTTTGATTATGATGCCACAACCGAATGGCAATATGTTCTTATAGATTGTGCAAATCCTACAGTGGGCAGCTGGACCGGTACAATAAATTTTCTGAGACTTGACTATGCTAATTCCGTATCGGTAAATTCTGCGAACCTTGAAGGGTTCTCTGTAGATATTGAATCACTTGAACTTTTTACAGACAGAATGGCAGCTCAGTCATATATTGATTCTATGACAGAAAATACAGACGATAATAACAATATTGAAGGCGAAAATAACGGTAATGCTGAAAATGATAATGCGGATAACACCGGAAACGGTAATACGGATAATATAGAGAGTGACAATATAGATAATATCGAAACAGATGATTCTGTTTTTTCAGCATCAATAATCTTGGTTATTTTATCATGTACGGTTGCCGTTCTTATTAAAAAAAGAACCTATAAATTTTAGTGAAGCGTAAGCTGGAACCCTATGATATAAGAGAGCGGTTAATTAATGAATAATCCCTGTCTGTAAATGCGGATGGGGATTATCCAATATGATTTATAAATATTTTTCGCCTGACAATAATAATATTTGACAGTTTAAAAAACATAATGTAAAATATCAGCATCTATAAGTTTGTTATGACTTATAAAAAAATAATATTATTTTTTAGGAGGAAACAAAAATGAAAAAAATTGTTGCTTTGATTATTGCTATCGCAGTAGTCGCATCAATGGGTGTCATGTCAGTTTCTGCAGCAGAAGATCCGGTATGGCAGTACTATCCGAATGATATTTACATCGATAAGCCGGATTTGACAACAACTCCCCCGCAGGATGAGTCATGGAGTGCGACAGGTGCTACAGGTGAAAAATCTGATGATGATAATTATGTGAGATTCACTGCTCAAAAGGTTACAGAAGCGTATTTCTATACAGGATGGGCTTCCGGAGACTTGACTTCTTCTCAGGTTTCTACAATATACGCTGACGCAGGTAATACATTTGTTATCAAATGCAGAATTCCTGATGCTTCATATGTTGGTCCTGAAGGTCCGCTTGTAGGCGAACTTCTTGCAGGTGATAACGGATTGATTACTGCTCATTACACATATACACAGACAACTGACTGGCAGTATGTAGTTGTAGATATGACTTCTGCACCTCTCGGCGCAATGTGGTCAGGAGAGATTAACTGGTTCCGTGTTGACTTTGTAAATGCTAATGCGATAACTGTAGATAACATCAATGCTATCGAGGGATTCCAGTTTGATTTGGAATATATTAAGCTCTTCTCAAATATTGATGCAGCTAATGCATATGTAGCTGAGGCAGAAGCTGGCGGTGACGAAACAGGATCTGACAATACAGGATCTGATAACACAGGTTCTGATAACACAGGATCTGATAACACAGGTTCAGATAACACAGGATCTGACAATACAGGATCTGATAACACAGGTTCTGACAACACAGGTGCCGGTAACACAGGATCTGAGAACACAGGATCTGATAGCACAGGATCTGAGAACACAGGTTCTGAGAACACAGGATCTGAGAACACAGGATCTGATAACACAGGTTCTGACAACGCAGAAACAGATGATGCTACAGTAGCAGCATTTGTAATGCTCATCGCTATGGCATGTGCAGCTGCTGTTGTTCTCAAAAAGAGAGCATTCTGATTATAAATAACTAAGTTTAATTATAATTGGCAAAAAAGCGAAAGTCCTTACGGACTTTCGCTTTTTTTATTATTGATTACTGCTTGTTTTTTATTTTGTGAACATTAAAAAATAAGGCTATTTTTTTGCAGTTTTTTATTGACATACACCTGCAGAATGATTAAAATTAAAACCGCATTTTGACAAATCGATTTAATTCGATAAATCGTTAAAACGGCAGAGGAATCCGTTTTTCCACTGATAAAGCGGGTCCTTTTTGATTTTATTCAGTGGAGAGTAGGAGTATTGATATGTCTTTTAAAAGTGAATATCTTGCAAGAGTTTATGACTCTGTTTGCAAAAGAAATGCTAATGAGCCTGAGTTTTTACAGGCAGTAAAAGAAGTTTTGGAATCTTTGGAGCCGGTTGTTGCAAAGAGACCTGACCTTGAGAAAAACGGTATTCTCGAAAGATTAGTTGAGCCTGAGAGAGGTATTCAGTTCAGAGTAAGCTGGGTTGATGATAACGGAAATGTTCAGGTAAACAGAGGATACAGATACCAGTTTAATTCCGCAATCGGTCCTTACAAGGGTGGTATCAGACTTCATCCTTCAGTAAATGCTTCAGTTATAAAATTCCTCGGCTTCGAGCAGATTTTCAAGAACTCACTTACAGGTCTTCCGATCGGTGGCGGTAAGGGCGGTTCTGACTTCGATCCCAAGGGTAAGAGCGACAACGAAATCATGCGTTTCTGTCAGAGCTTCATGACAGAGCTTGCTAAGCATATCGGTGCAGATACAGACGTTCCTGCAGGCGATATCGGAACAGGTGCAAGAGAAATAGGATATATGTACGGTCAGTACAAGAGAATCAGAAACGAATTCACAGGTGTACTTACAGGTAAAGGAATTTCATACGGCGGTTCTCTTGCAAGAACAGAAGCTACCGGCTTTGGTGTTTGCTACTTCACAGCTGAAATGCTCAAAGCTGCAGGTAAGAGCTTTGAAGGCAAAAATGTAGTAGTTTCCGGTTCGGGTAACGTTGCTATCTATGCCGCTGTTAAGACAACTGCATTGGGCGGTAAAGTTATCGCGATGAGCGACTCATCAGGATATGTTTACGATCCTAACGGAATCAATATTGACGTTATGAAGCAGATCAAAGAAGTAGAGCGCGCTCGTATTTCAGAATATGCTAAGCGTGTTCCTGGATCTACTTTCACAGAAGGTTGCAAGAACATCTGGACAGTAAAATGCGATATTGCACTTCCTTGCGCTACACAGAACGAGATTGACGAAGAGTCTGCTAAGACATTGGTAGCAAACGGATGCTTTGCTGTTGCAGAGGGTGCTAACATGCCTTCTACACCTGAAGCTGTTGCAGTATTCCAGTCAAACGGTGTTCTCTTTGCTCCTGCAAAAGCTGCTAACGCAGGCGGTGTTGCAACAAGTGCTCTTGAAATGTCACAGAACTCTATGCGTTATTCTTGGACATTCGAAGAAGTTGATCAGAAGCTTCACGGCATTATGGTTAACATTTACAAGAATGCTGCTGCTGCAGCTAAGGAATACGGTATGGAAGGCAACCTCGTTGCAGGTGCAAATATTGCCGGCTTCCTCAAAGTTGCTGACGCTATGAAATGGCAGGGTGTTGCATACTAATATTTATAAAATCGGTATGAGATTGCCCCCGCGCGGCATTCGCCGCGCGGGGGTTTTGTAAAAACGAGGGCGATTTTTCCGCGGGAAAAATCGCCCTCGTACATTATAAAAGCACAATTCTTGCGTTAAATAATCGAATATGATAAAATCATGTCAACAAATTGCATTAGGTAATAAAATACATATACGAAAGTGAGAGTCAGATGGTTTTTGCGGTAATTGTTGCAGGCGGTATCGGCTCAAGGATGAAGAGCGCGGATATTCCGAAACAGTTTATGGAACTCGGCGATAAGCCTATAATTATACATACGGTTGAGCGTTTTATACATTCAGAGAGAATTGACAGAATTTATATAGGAGTACATCCGGAGTGGATCGATTATATGGAGGAGCTTTTGGTAAAGCATTTCGGCAATTCGGATGTTGCGGTGATTGTGCCGGGAGGAAAAGACCGAAACGGTACGGTGTTTAATGTTATAGACAGGATAGAAGCCGACTATGGTTTGTCGGATGAGCATATAGTTCTGACACATGATGCGGTAAGACCTTTTATAACGCAGAAAATTATAAATGAAAATATTGATGCGGCGGTTAAGTACGGTGCTGCGGGCACAGCGTACAATTCTATTGATACGATAGTGATGTCCGGGGATGGCGAATTTATTACTTCTGTTCCGGAAAGACGCATGATGTACAACGTCCAGACGCCGCAGAGCTTTAAAATAAATCTTCTCAGACAGCTTTTTGACAGTCTGAGCCAAGAGGAGAAAAATACTCTGACCGATGCGTGCAGAATTTGTACTGTCAGAAATCAACCGGTTTATATAGTAGAAGGGGATATTTCAAATATAAAAATAACAACACCGACAGATTTTAAATTTGCTCAGGTGATAGCAGATAGTTTTAAGGAATGAAGGACGGGTGACAGTTTTGAATAAAAGCATCTATATAAGATTTGCATTGATATTGTTAAGCATATTCACGGTATTTACAGCGGTGCCGTGCGCTTCCGAAACAGTTGACACGGCAGCAGCCGGGGAATGTTTACAACCGGAATATATCGAACATGTATCATGTCTTCCGTTCGAGAATATTGAGGCTGTTCCGGAAGAAATTACCGAAGATACTGACGGGTATTCTGAATCCGGGATATCTTTGCCGCTCGCGCTGAACAGTTCGGAGTCAACTATTTTGACGGACAAAGAAAAAGCTGTGTGTCAGGCTATTTATGAAGGTCTTGTCGCGCTTTCTTCGAAAGTTACATTGCCGTATACCGTTACAACAGATGAATTGTCATCTCTTTATAAAAGAATTATTTATTCATCACCCGAGTTGTTTTATGTCAATTCGTCTTACAGTTATTCGTATATGACCGTGAGCGGCGTTAAATATGTAGTAGCCGTTTCTCCTAAATATAAAATGACCTCTGATGAAGTTGCTTCAGCAAGGACGTATATAGATGCCGAGCTGCAGAAATTGCTTGCGCTTTGCGATGCTTCATGGACGGACATGGAGAAGGTTTTATTTTACCACGACTATTTAGTTTTAAATTTCTGCTACGATGAGAGATTGTACACCCAAGGGTCTTCTTATGTTAATTATGATATATACAATTTCCTTAAAGAGAAAACCGGCGTATGCATGGCATATCAGCTTCTTATGATGGCTTTGCTTGATGAGGTAGGAGTGGAGAACAGTTATGCAGAAAACGGCGGTCACATCTGGAATGTTGTTAAGATAGACGGTAATTGGTATCATGTCGATGCCACATGGGATGATCCGATTGTAAACAGTACCGATTACAACGGCTTTTACGGACTTGCCGAACATGTATCTTTCATGAAGAGCGATACATATTTTACGGAAAACGGATACGATGCATGGAACTGTGATTATACCTGCACAGATACAACATATGATGCAAATACAGTTCTGACTGATACTATTTCTGCGATAATCATAGAGGATGAGGGCTGGTATTATGTCGATAAATCAACCGCTTATCTGATGTGCTATGACATTGACACCGACACAAGTACGAGCATTAAAAGAATATCGCCCTCACTGAGCACATGCTATTCAAGTCTTTACAAGTACGGAGATTGTCTGATATATAACGGGGCATATTCGGTTTTTGCATATAATACGGTCACGGGAGCTTCGTATACTCTGAACACAAGCAGTGTTACATCTTCTTACATATTGGGATTTACAGTAGAAGGTGAAACGCTTGACTACATAACCGGAACCACTTTTGCGGAGTCTTCATGGTCACATACGGAAGTTTTGCTGTGTGATACTGCAATAGGTCGGTTAGCATTGATTTCCGATTCGATACTTTGGATTGATGATATAAATAAGTTGCTTGAGAATGTAACCGGTGCGGCAAACACATTAGCTGATATTAAAGCGTCTCTGATGAACAGTACTTCAAATATAACCGTGAAAGACTCGCAGGGCGCAGAAATTACCGCAAGCAGCTCACTTGTCGGTACGGGATGTCAGATTATACTTACAATAAACGGGTCTGTCAAAGACACTCTTACAATCGTTGTGGACTGTGACACAGACGGCGACGGAGCTGTTACTGTTGCAGATGCTGCTGCTGCCATGAGTGATGTTTACGGAACAGAAGCACTCATGGGAGTATACGGTCAGGCCGCCGATTTTGATGAAAACGAAGCAGTAACAATTATCGATGTAATGAACATTTTGAATAGTATTGCATAAGGTAAGATAAAAATGTAAATGTAAATCACGGGGCGTCATTCTTGCCGGAATGACGCCCCGTTTTGCTGTTCTATTGAAACAGATCATTATCTGTCTTCACTTCAAACTTTTTATAGATGTTTAAATTTCCGGAACAGTCATATGTTGCAAGAAATATATCATTTTCAGAATTGATCTGATGTTTTTTCAGCTGTTTTAAAAGCCAATCTCTGTTATGTCCGACTGAGGCGAGATTTTTTTCTTTTATATTGCCGTCAATTATTACATTGGTGACAATATGTTCCTGATTTACCGACAGACTCAGATCATTGGGCGTGGCAGGCCGTTCGCCTGATTTGGGGAGAATGGACAGGGTGCCGTTTGACTCTAAAATTGCCGTTTCTATGCTTGCAAGATTAAAATAACCGTTTATTCTGCATCTCATCAAAAAGTCCGAAATATCAAGTTTTGACTTGCGAAAATTGTCTTTGTAGAGGATTCCCTTGTCGTATAAAACTACGGAACTGCCGCCGAAAAATTTCCTGAAAAAATCATTTTTTCTGCCGAGATAGCCGATGAGAAATGTTACTGCACCGTATATGATCATTGCAATAAGAGACTGCCACACGTCTCCTTCCAGAGACGTTGCCATTTCAGCCGCAATTGAGCCGATCGTTATACCGTTGATATATTCAAACATGTTGAGCTGCGACATCTGTGTATTTCCGATTAACTTTGTCAAAAGAAAAAGTACGGCAAGTGAAAACACCGCCGACAGTATAATTTTTATTATAGACATAAAAAGCATGCCTCTTTCTTTTATGAAATCAACATGCCTTATTATGTACAATAAATATTTTATTATTCAAAAGAATAATATTTCAGTTTTTAATTTTCCGGTTCTTCTTGTGAAGAAGTATCTTCGGATTTATCGCCGTCTGTGTTTTCCTCGGCTTCTTTCTTTTTAATCTTCTTAAGTGAGACAACAATGATTACCGCTACAATTACAGCTACGGCGAGAGCTCCTATGCCGGCGAAGATAAGGATTTTGCCCCAGTTTGTAGATTTCTCTTCGGTATCGGTAGATACAGGAGCAGGAGTTGTTGTCACAGGTGCGTCAGGATCTGTTATATCTGCTTGCGGAACTGTATCTGCTTCTGCTGCCGGTGTATATGACATCATATCCGGATCAAAGGTTGCAGGGTCAGTCTTTACTGCGTCATCTCCGTATTTTTTAGCAGTTTCTTCGTCGGGAGAAAGTGCAATACATGATATATAAATCTTGTCTTTTGCGGATGACTCCTCGAAATAGTCAAATCGCATACTGTTAAGCGTGCAATTTGTAGTTCCGCCTGTGGTCCGCCAAATATCTTTGTAGTCATTCAAGTTTATGATTTCTGTATGGTACTCGCCGTCACATTTAAGCTCTATCGGTATAGAGTATTCTTTTAATGCTTCAACTATTTTGCCGATGTAGAAATACATTCTTGTTGTGTAGCTGTCTTTAGAGTTTGACTTTGGAACCATGTATGTATATGTGAGATAACTGTAATCGGTTGTCAGGATTCTTTCTGAATTAAGCGATGTTTTAATCACTAATTCACCTTCTAAATTACTTTCTTCGCCAACCGTAGTTATTTTTGCAATGCCTTTCTCTGCAAATTCTATCATGCAGTTATCCAATCGTGTGAAGGCTCTCAGGTCATTTGTTGTATCAAAATTTATGTGTGTGTAGTCTATGGTTTTTTTCCAGTTAAAATCATCCTTGTGCTCTTTGAATGTTTCACGCATTGTGCTGACATCGCCGGTGCTGATTATATAACTGTATTCAAACGGTTCAAAGTTTCTCATTGTGTTTGTTATGAGCGGCGCGACATAGTTTGTAGGAAAAGCTTTTGGGTCTTTTGATCCGTCATATTCACATCTTCCTGCGAGCATTATTTCGACTTGCGGTGTATAAAGACCGATTCCGTAGCCCTTCTCGCTGCTCGTCCATGCACACCAAGTCTCTGTATTTGATTTATCCAGGGTGGTGTAACAATCATCAGCGGTATCGCGTTCTCCCCAAAACGGCAAATCTTTTTTCACTGTAAGTTCGTCATCTGTCCAGGGTTTTTTTCCGTTATAAAATGTGAACGTATCAAGGTAACTTATGGTGTAAAATGCAGGTAATTCCTGATGTCTGCCGGATTCTCCGTGATCATAAGTTGAAAAATCGACGAATCTGTTGTCAACTTCTATGTAATCGTCATGCAATGTATATGTATTTTCCATATATGCGTATGTAGGTGTATTATACTGTGACCAGTCGAGCGGACGGCATTTTACGTAAATATAGTTTTCCTCAATGGTGAAATCCAATATTTTACTTTTATTGTTAAATTGGTCGCCGCCTTGTACCGGATTGTATCCCCAGGATGATCCCTGATAATTTCCGAGGACATACGGCTCTTTCATTGTGCCGTAATAGGACTGCTGAACCAAACGTCCTGTATCGTATGCATTGAGCATATTTGTGACAGTGTCATCGCCGTCAAGCTTATCTTCTATATAATTGACACCGCCGCCCCAGGCCATATATACACCGAGTTTGAAACGTTCGTTTTCAATATATACAGTATCGTTTACTGGCCTATAACCCATAGCTGTTTCAAATGAGTGAAGCTTAAAGGCAATACGGGTGCCCTCCTTTATAGGTTCGAATGTCAACTGAAGAGGTTTTAATCCTATAACATTGGATATAACTTTTGTGTCTACGGTAATAGTGTTGTCAATCAGCGATGTAAAGTCCGCCTCGTCACCTTTTTCCAGGTAGAAGTCCTCTGTATATATTGTGTCTGCCGTTTTGTAAGAGATTGTTCCCTTTACAACGTCGGAAGCTGTGTAGTTTATTGAAAACTTATTAAATTGTTTGTTTTTTGGCTCAACTATGTTGAAGACCAATTTGTCTTCTACAATGTAACTCCCGTCAGCCGTTGTTCCTATAAATCCCGACACATTGGTTTTTAACCCTGCACCGTTAAATTGAATGTCTGTTTCTTCCGCTTTTACCGCTTGTGCGGAAAAAAGACATTGGAAAATCATGGCGAAAGTAACAAAAAGAATTGCTGCTTTTTTCAGCACATGATTAGATGAAATAAAGCTGTTTTTCATTTTTTACTCCTTTTATATATGGTAAATTAATTAAAAACTATTTTATTTTTTGCGTTTTTTCTTTAAGAACAGCAAAAGAAAAATGATACCGCCGATTACAATAATTGTGATAATTAAGATAACAGTCAAAATGACCTTGATGTTTTTCTTGTTGCCTTTATTGCTATCGGAGCTTCTGTTGTCCGTTTTGGTTGTGTTTTCTTCTGTATCGGCAGTGGGTGCAGAAGCTGACTCTGAGTCGTTGTTTTCATCTCCGGCAGTATGCGATGCGCTGCTTTCGGGTAATTCCGATTCAGTTATTTCCGGTGTGGTTGTTGACGGCGTTTCTGTTTCATGTATCGGTGATGTATTTACAAACACCACTGTACCGAGTTTATCTGTTATAAAAACAAGTTTGCCGTCTGTATATGATGAATTGACTGTTGTAAGTTTTCCATCCTGTGATGCCATGTAAGCCATTGTTTTATTGTTATTATATCCCTCGGGCAATGTCACTGTGAGCATTATAGGACTGTTGAGTGTTGCGTTAATACTCATATTTGTAATTATATATCGTATTTCAGTACCGAAACATGCTGTTATATTTTTGTCGATTTCCGCAGTGTCACTTGCTTTTGCGACTGTGATTTTTGTATTGTCATCAAAAGTGTTGTTGCCTTTGTCAGTTATTTCTACCAATACAGAACTGTCCTCGCCGTGCGAAGGTGTGGTACTCGGTGAAAGTGTCACAGATGTACCTGCCGTGCCTGAGGGGTTTACCTTGTTGGAAGAGCCTGCTGTATTCAAACCGCCGGCTGTGCTTGAGGAACTGCCTGTGCCGGAAGACGGCGATAGAGTTATACCGCCTGTATAAAGCGGTGGAGAAGATGTTGTCGTAGAATTTGCCGAGCTTGTCGGTTTTGATGTAGCTGTGGAAGACGGCGTTGCAGATGCTGTCGGTGTTGCTGCCGTACTGCTTGTAGATGCAACCGCATAATTATTTGCCGCAGCTTTTGTTTTAGCAAGCGATATTTCAGATACGTAAATTATATCGCCGGCATTAGGTTCATCCATAAGATCAAACCGTAATTTGTTTATTTTTTTGCCGCTCGAAGGCCATAAATTTGTATAGCCGGATAAATTTATAACCAAAGAATGGTATTTTCCGTCTCTTATAAGCTTTTTTGTAAGTGACTTGCCTGCTGATGCATAGGTATCATCTCCGACACATATAAAAATTTCCATATTATAAGAAGAATAGTAATTTCCGGTCGGTATCATATAAGTGAATACGAGATATTTATATTCATTTGTGTACAGTACTTCAGAATTCATTGCGTAGTTTACATATGCATAGACGTCAAAATCCCAGTTATTTCCCGCAGAACTGCTTGTAACGAATTTTGCTGAACCGTTTGATGTTGTAGCAACTGCATCGTTAATATCCGATAAAGCATTGAGCTGGTATGAATCATCAAATGTAAGTCTTGTATAATCGATTTCGCCTGATTCTACATCAACATCAACGTCTAAATTAAGCGCCTGTGCTTTGAAAACTTTTCTGATTGTGTCCACATTGCCTGCTGTAATGTAGTAAGTATATGAATACGGAGTATAGTTTTGCATAGTATAGGTTTTAAGCGGTGCTACGTAATTTGTTGCATCGTTTGTAGGGCTTTTTGAACCGTTATATGCATTTCTTCCTGCAAGGAGAATAGAGACATCAGGGGTGTAAAGCCCTATGCCGTATCCGGTTTCTTTTGAAGTCCAGGAGCACCATGTTTCTGTATTGCCGCTTTTTATATCGGTATAACATTCTGATCTGTTTGCCTGGTCACCCCAAAAACCGAGATTCCCTTTTGTTGTAAGAGTATCGTCTGTCCATGGTTTGGAACCGTTGTAGAAAGTGAACTTATCAAAATAGCTGATTGTATAGAATGCCGGAAGTTCCTGGTGTCTGGGTGAACCGTGATTATATCCGGAAAAATCAATAAATCTGTTGTCAACAGTTATATGTGTACTTTCTAACGTATATTTGTTTTCCATATATGATAGAGAATAAATGCCTTCTTTTGCCCAGTCACGGGGGCGGCACTTTACATAAATGTATGTGTCTGTAACGATACAGTCTATAAGTTTGCTTTTTTCTCCGTACAGATTTCCGCCCTGAACAGGATTGTATCCCCATGTTGTTCCGTTATAGTCGCCGCAGTCATACGGGTAGCTTGATGTGCCGTAATACGACTGCTGAACCAATCTGCCGGTATCGTGCTTATTAAGCATATTACCTATTGTAGAATCTCCGTCTTTTTTGTCTTCTATGTAATTCAGACCGCCGCCCCAGATGAGACAGCAACCGAGTTTGAAACGGCTGTTTTCCAGATATACGGTATCTGATGTATAAACTTCTGCCACAGTTGTTGTTATGGAATTGATTTTTAATGTGGCAGTCGATGCCGAAAGAGGAGTAAAGACAATCTTAGATATTTTTGCAGCCTTTTTATTAATCAGATAATTATCCGTGAATGAAGTAAACACACCTGCTGAGGTATTTTTTTCGAGGAAAAATTCTTCGCTTTTTGTGGAAGATGATTCAGTATAGTAAATAACGCCTTTAACAGCCTGGTTGGAATAATAATTTATACTGAATTTGTTGAAATTTGTGTTCGCAGGGCTTGTAAAAGTATATGTAAGTGTTCCCGAAAACTTATATCTTCCGGATGTGATTGAAGAATAGCCCGATACTGCAACAGATGCTGAACTGCCGTTAAGAGGGACTGTTACTGAAGAGGAAACTGCAGAAGTCGGATACGGTGTAGAGGTAGCTGCGAAAATTTCTCCCGGTACAAAGGTAAATTGGCATAGAAAAATAATCAGCATGATTATTGCTGAAAATCTGACTAAAAATTTATTGCGCATACGCATAAATGTAAAGATACTTTGTACGTTTTTCATAAAGAAACTTTCTCCCCTCGATTATTTATTAAAATACCCCATAATAAAAGTAAATCATCTGAATTTAAAGTATATCATCCGAATAAATAATATGCAAATCGGAAAAGTGTTAAAAATATGGAAACAACTGCCTGACGTATGTATCAATGTCTGTATGATGGCGACACGCTTCCGGAATTTGTGAATGATAGGGCAATTTAGGGCAATTTTCGTGAAATTACTTCTGTGAAACAGGACGGTAAAAATAAAAATTTGTAAAAATTTTTCGTTTTTTTTTATAAATAAGGTGTTGACAAAGCAAAATCACTATGTTATCCTAAGCAAGCTGTTGCGAGAGCAATAGTGATAAGCTGGTGTAGCTCAGCAGGTAGAGCAACTGACTTGTAATCAGTAGGTCGGGGGTTCGATTCCGTCCACCAGCTTTCGTTATTTTCTGGAGACAGAAAATAACAATGGGAGATTTCCCGAGCGGCCAAAGGGGGCAGACTGTAAATCTGTTGTCACTGACTTCTGTGGTTCGAATCCACAATCTCCCATAAAAAAATCCTCGTTCATAAGAACGGGGATTTTTTTTTTTGCTGACTCCAAAAATAACGTCCCGCATTTTTATAACGCAGGGCGTTGGAATTTTATTACCGATTTTACTGTTTACTGAATGAAATGTCACGAATCATTTCACCGTTTATAATTCTGACTTTTTTCTTTTCTTCGACTCTTATCCATTTTTCGTCAACTGATATAAGTATACCTTTTATCGGTGTGTTGTCATCATGTAATGTAATATTACATTCTCTTCCTAGAAATGTTGAAAGTATTTTAGTGAGCATCTGTAAAACCTTCTTTCTGCAATTATAACCAAAACGTAATTAGAAATATTATTAGATATATTTTATCATATTAAATCCCAAAGTAAAATGTTTATATAAGTAAAATAAGTCTGTATTATCAAACGGAATTCAGCGGATAATATATTTCAGATGTTGAACAGGGGAGGAAAAGAATGAAAACATTTCTTTTGATTATTGATATACAGGAGGGATTTATATCCGATGAAACGGAATCTGCGAAAAAGCGAATAGGAAATCTCTTGAAAGCGTCATTTTTTGATTATTCAATAGCGTCGGTGTATCAGAATACTCCGGGAGGTCCTTTGGTAAAATTTATGGGCTGGACACGATTTTTTTCGAAAGAGGAACAGCAGTTGGCGGGAATTATCAAAAAATATGCGGATTCAACGGTTTACAAGCAACGTTACTCTGCCGTGAACGAGCAGCTGTTCACAATTTTGAGGCAAAATAACGGCGGTGAATTGCCGGAGGCTGTTTTTATTGCGGGAGTTGATACGGAGTGTTGTGTTCTGGCTACTGCCATGGAGCTTTTTGAGAGCGGAATAAGACCTATTGTTCTGGCTGATTACTGCGCTACGACAGGCGGCGGGAAATACCATGAGGCAGGGGTTTTGAGCCTTGAAAGCCTGATTGGAGAGAACAATATTTTTTCAGGTGAAATTGAATCGAAAAGTGATATTAAAAAAATATTGGATTTCAGTAAAAAAAATATGGAAATTCAAAAAGAGATATGATATATTTTTTGTAAAATTATATTTTCTAATTTTAAAATTGGAGGAGATATTATGAAGATTATTGTTTGTAAAGATTACGAACAGATGTCTGTTGAGGCAGCGAAGATTGTTGCAGCTCAGATGAAAGAAAAAAAAGATTCTATCCTTGGTCTTGCTACAGGCTCCACTCCGCTTGGTCTTTATAACGAGCTTGTGAGAATGAACAAGAACGGCGAAATTGATTTTTCGGAGATTAAGACGTTCAACCTTGATGAGTATTATCCGATCAGCCACAAAGATGACCAGAGTTACTATTACTTCATGAATGAGAACTTATTTTCTCGCGTAAATATCGATCCTTCCAACACTGACATCCCCAACGGCGAGGCTCCTGATGCGGAAGCTGAGTGCAAACGTTACGATGCTGCTATAGATGCAAGCGCAGGCGTTGATATTCAGATTCTCGGTATCGGTCAGAACGGCCACATTGCTTTTAACGAGGCAAGTGATGTTCTCCATGCAAACACTCATCAGGAAACTCTTACTGAAAACACAATTCAGGCCAATTCACGTTTCTTTGAAAACGAAGCAGATGTTCCGCGCCATGCTCTTACAATGGGCGTCGGTTCTATCATGAAGGCAAGAAAGATTATTCTCCTTGCTTCCGGTAAGAACAAAAGAGATGCTGTCAGAGCTTTGACTGATGACACTATCACAACACAGAACCCGGCTACATTGCTCAAGTTACATAGTGATGTTACTATCATCTGTGACGAAGAGGCTATGGGTTGATAGCTGAAAATAACAAATTGTTATCCCCGCAGCGGCGAAAATAAAATTTCGCTGCTGCGTTTTTTTAAATATAATCCGAAAAATCATTGAGCAGGATTTCTTTATTTGTTCCGTAGAAAATATCGCTGTGCCCGCTTATGTACTTGCAAAACTCCTCGAATTTATTCCACGTGTTTTCCATGTCAAATTCGTAACTGTGTCCCCATATGTAGAATATCTTCGGTTTGTCCGGCTTCATTTCAATAAATTTATCTGCGAGACTGTACATTGTATCAAAGTCCAGGTGGAATCCGGATGGATTAAATCGGTATAGATTTGATTGTAAATCAAAGTTGCCGCTGTGGGTGATTGTGCGTGCGTAACGCACACCGGTGTTTTCTTTTATGAGTTTCGCTGTTCTGTCGTCATTCTGATTGCCTCCGCATGGATAAGCCATTCCTATAACTTCGTATCCTGCAAGCTCACTCAGATTGAGTCTATCCTGTTCTACCTGTCTGATGACTTCCTCATCGTCAAGCACTGTAAGAAGCGGGTGTGTCAGTGAATGAACCGCTATTTCGTGTTCTTTGTAAATTTTCCTTACGTCATTTTTAGAGACTTTATTGTGAGGGACAGTTCTGTCCTTATAAGCGAGTTCGCCCGAAAGACCCAAAAGCTCCGAATTGATATTGAATGTAGATTTTAAGTTGTATTTGTTCAGTATTTCAATCAGGCGTATGTCCTGTGTGACTCCGTCATCGTAACTGAATGTCAACGCTTTCATTTTTCCGTTAAACATGGCAGCATCTCCTTGCTTATAAATATTAAAAAATTTGCACTCATATTTACACGGATTATATCAATTAGTACCGGACTTTACAATTAAAAATTCACATATGTTTAAGGCGTATTTCCCGGCTTGTATTGACAAAAAACGGAGCAGAGTTTAATATTAAATTTGAGTTAGACTCATTGTTTCACAATTATTATTTGTGATAGGAAAGGAAGGAATTTGCCATATGGAGACTTACAGGACTACGTTTGGTATTGTAAAAGATGTTGTGTCAGCGCAGGGCGAGAAATCTGAAGTATCTCAGGTTATTTCTGATGTATATGCCGCTTTGTGTGAGAAAGGATATAATCCGATAAATCAGATGGTCGGTTATATTATGTCTGGCGACCCGACATACATCACAAATCACAACGGAGCCAGAGCACGCATTACTTCAGTTGAGCGTGACGAATTGGTAGAGGAATTTGTTTCATTGTATTTTAAGTCTATTGCCGGAAACGAAGAAAAATAAAAATGGACAGAGTTATAGGCATTGATTACGGTGACAGCAGAATAGGCATTGCACTGAGCGATCCTTTCGGGTGGGGTGCGAGTCCGCTTTGTGTTGTTGACGGTAAGCAGGGACTAAAAAAAGCTGTTTCGGAGATTATATCACTTGTTGATAAAAACTCCGCGACAAAGATTGTCATAGGTTATCCGCTCAATATGAACGGTACGGCAGGACCTCGCATACAGAGGACGGAGCGTTTTATCGAAGAGTTTTCAGCGATGCGTCCCGATGTGGAGGTTATAAAGTGGGATGAGAGACTTACAACCGTTGCCGCAGACAGGACGATGCGCGAGCTGGGTATAAGTCAGAGACAAAAAGGTGTCAGTGATAAGCTTGCGGCTGCATTTATTTTGCAGGGATATCTGGACAGTATAAAAAATAAATAATTTACATTTCGGAGGATTTTATTATGGATAATGAAAATATAGAAGAGTTAAATGAGAATGACGAAAGCACCTTCATTCTGACAGACGAAGAGGGTAATGAATATCCTTTCAGTTTGCTGGATTTTGTAGATTACAATGATGATATGTATGTAGTTCTTGCTCCGGCTGATTCAGACCCGGAAAGTGACGATGATCTCGAACTTGTTGTAATGCAGGTTGTTATGACAGACGAAGGCCCTACATTTGAAATGTTTGAGGATGACGAACTCGCAGAGGCTGTGCTCGATAAGTTTATTTCTTCGCTTGATGAGTCGGAACAGTAATTTCAGAAATAGAATTGATAACGCCCGGCGCAGTCAGTTATTTGTCTGCGCCGGGCGTATGATTATCAGGAAAATTGTTACAGAATTATAAGAATCTTAAAAAGCTTGTATTAAATCCATTCAAATTTCGTAAATTATATAGGTAGATATGTTATATAGAAGAGGAATATATGAAACATTGCTTTATTGTTAACCCGACAGCAGGCAGAATGAATGCAGATATGTGCAGAAAGTCTATAGAGTCAATTTGCGCTGACAGAAAAATTGAATTTGAACTGAAATTTTCTCAGGCAGAGGGTGACATTGACCGACTTGCGGAAGAGGCTGCGTCAAACGGTTTTAAATATATATATGCCATAGGAGGGGACGGCACATTAAATGAAGCTGCCAATGGCATAATGAAATATATTGATGCATCTGATTTAACCGAGAATGAAACTCCTGTTATGGTTCCTGTTCCGTGCGGCACGGGCAATGATTTCGTAAGAACTATTGACACAAGCGGCGTCTACAAAAAATACATTGACAATATAAATAAAAAAAGTAAAACAAGCGAAGAATACCAAAAAGAACTCGACAAGCTGATTTGTTCAGCCGTTGACAGCGTAGGCAACGTTAAAAAAATTGATGTGGGCACGGCAAACGGCAGATATTTTATAAATATAGCCTCCATCGGCTTTGACGCGGAAGTTGTTATCAGTGCGAAGAATTATAAAAATAAAAAATTTATTCCGAACAGTATGGCGTATTACATAGGAGTTTTTACTACTTTTTTATCTCTGAAGCCCAGATATGTGAAAATTTCTTATGATTCGGATGAATTCGTTGACAAGAATATTACACTTGTCGCGATTGCAAACGGCAAGTATTACGGCGGCGGTGTGATGCCTGCTCCCGACGCGGATTTAAAAGACGGAAAATTTGATGTTTGCACAGTTGATTTTGTCCGCAGGTATATGGTTCCGATTTTCTTCCCAAAATATAATAAGGGCAGACACGGCAGTATGAAGCAGGTTGACTTTAAAAAATGCCGGAAGGTTGTAATTGCTTCGGAAAAACCGTTTGCTTTCAACGTTGACGGAGAGGTTTCGTACGAGACGCGCGGAGAATTTGAGATATGTAAAAATAAAATTCCTATGGCGATAATGAAGTGAAATTTTTTGCTTTACACGGACTTTTAAGTGTGATAGTATACTGAAGGTTAACCGTTACCTTGGTTTCGGGACACTCCAACCCCTACTACGGAAACGGCGATTTTAATATTTTATAAGGAGATTTGTTATTATGACAAAAGAGAGAAAACAGGAAATTATCAAAACTTATGCTGTTCACGAAGGTGACACAGGTTCACCTGAGGTACAGGTTGCTATTCTCACAGAGAGAATCAATCATCTTAACGAGCACCTCAAAGCACACAAGAATGACCACCACTCAAGAAGAGGACTTCTTCTTTTAGTAGGTCAGAGAAGAGGACTTCTTAAGTATCTTGCTAAAGTTGATATCGAAAGATACCGTGCATTGATTGAAAAACTCGGTT
Organism: Clostridia bacterium; assembly: GCA_017461545.1. Lineage (GTDB taxonomy): Bacteria > Bacillota > Clostridia > UBA1212 > UBA1212 > SIG423. Next base: position 41,195 of record JAFTXP010000013.1, read on the forward strand.
TGAGAAGATAAGAAGCTTTTAAATGATTACAAGTCTTGAAGGCAAACCCTTTGAGGCTTGTAATTTTAATTTAAGGAACCGCTCTGCAGCAGGCGGTTTCGCCCGTATTCGGGATAGGAGATGCGCAGAATTTTATATTAAGGAGGAGTTTGCCTAGGGTGGTAGACTGCCAAAAAGGACGGGCAGTGTACCGGGCAACAAAAGAAAAAATGTTCAGAACTTTTACAACAGAATTAGCCGGAAGAAAACTTACTATTGAGACCGGCAAAATGGCACAGCTTGCAAACGGTGCGGTTCTCGTAAGATACGGCGATACAGTTGTTTTATCTACAGTAACTGCTTCCAAAGCTCCGAGAGACGGAATTGATTTCTTCCCTCTCAGTGTTGATTACGAGGAGAAACTTTACTCAGTAGGTAAAATCCCGGGCGGTTTTACAAGAAGAGAAGGTAAGCCTTCTGAGAAAGCTATTCTCACATCGAGAGTTATTGACAGACCTATCAGACCTCTTTTCCCTAAGGATTTGAGAAATGATGTTGTTGTAGTTAATACCGTTATGTCGGTTGATCAGGATAATTCACCTGAGATTGCCGCAATGATCGGTACTTCAGCTGCTATCTCTATTTCGGACGTTCCGTTTAACGGACCTATCGGCGGCGTAGTTTTGGGACTCGTTGACGGAGAGGTTGTTATAAACCCGAACCTCGAGCAGAGAGAAAACAGCGATATGTATGTAACTCTTGCAGGTACAAAGAGCAAGATTACAATGGTTGAGGCAGGCGCAAACGAAGTTCCCGATGATGTTATGCTCAAGGCTATCATCAAAGGTCACGGCGTAATCAAAAAAATCTGCGAATTCATCGACGAAATCGTTGCAGAGGTTGGTAAGCCGAAATTCGAATACACTTCATGCGCGGTTCCTCATGACCTTTACGACGATGTAAAGGCTATTGCTTACGACCGTATGCGTGAGGCTGTTCTTGCAGTTGACAAGACAGTAAGAGATAACGCAGTTGACGAGCTCACAGCTTATGTTCAGGAGTCACTTGCAGAGAAATATCCCGAGAGTGTTTCAGTTATAAACGAAGCTATGTACAAGCTCCAGAAGACTGTTGTTCGTGAATATATACTCAAAGAGCATAAACGTGTTGACGGACGTACTCTTGACGAAATCAGACCTCTCAGCGCTGAGGTTGACATTCTCCCGAGAACACACGGTTCAGGTCTCTTTAAGAGAGGTCAGACACAGGTTCTCACAATCGCTACACTCGGTCAGATGTCAGATGTCCAGCTTCTTGACGGTATCGACACAGAAGAGAAGAAGCGTTATATGCACCACTACAACTTCCCTTCATACAGCGTAGGTGAGGCAAAGACTTCGAGAGGTCCCGGACGCCGCGAAATCGGTCACGGTGCACTCGCTGAGAGATCACTTGAGCCTGTTATTCCGTCAGTAGAGGAATTCCCGTACTCAATCAGACTCGTTTCCGAAGTTCTTATGTCAAACGGTTCAACATCACAGGGCAGTGTCTGCGGTTCTACACTCGCACTCATGGCTGCCGGTGTTCCGATCAAGAGACCTGTTGCAGGTATCTCATGCGGTCTCGTAACAAACGAGGAAGACGAAAACGACTTCATCACATTTATGGATATTCAGGGTATCGAAGACTTCTTCGGCGATATGGACTTTAAGGTTGCAGGTACAGAAAAAGGTATCACAGCTATCCAGGTTGATATCAAAGTTCAGGGTCTCTCATATGAAGTTATCAAGCAGGCTTTCGACATCACAAGAAAAGGCCGTATGCAGATCATCAACGACGTAATTCTTCCTTGCATCCCCGAGCCGAGAAAAGAAGTTTCTCTCTATGCTCCTAAGATGTTCAGCATGAAGATTCCCGTAGACAAGATCCGTGACGTTATCGGCAGCGGCGGAAAGACAATCAACCGCATCATCGACGAAACAGGTGTTAAGATTGATATCAACGAGGACGGTACAATTTATGTATCATGTGTTGACCCCGATGCAGCTGCTAAGGCTATGAAGATCATCGACGGTATCACAGGAAACCTCGAAGTAGGCGAAGTGTTCGAAGGTAAAGTTACAAAGATTCTCCAGTTCGGTGCTTTCGTAGAGTTCCTCCCCGGTCAGGAAGGTCTCGTACACATCTCCAAACTCGCACCTCACCGTGTTGAGACAGTAGAGGATGTTGTCAAAGAGGGCGACGTCGTTAAGGTTAAATTCATCGGCTACGACAAGATGGGCAGAATCGACCTTTCGATAAAGGATGTTTGATTAGATAATTAAGCGAATAATAAAAAAGGCAGAGCCGCGGTTACGCAAAAGCGTAATCGCGGCTCGAATTTTATAAATGATTGGGTATTTCAAAACCGGAATTTCCAATTATTTACCATTGACACCTAAATACGAGTTTTGTAATATAATTTTATAAGGGCAACACCTATAGCGGTGCACTCCTTGTTATTTATGTTATTGATGAAAGACTGTGGTTTTAGTAGCATGTGGAGCACAGTCACTCTTTATGTATGCTATATAGTAAATAAATGAAAATATCGACTATACTGATAAGTATAATACGAAGTATTTCATATTTATCCATATGCATCACCCCCTTTCGGTCATCTGACTTTCGAAAAAGCCGAAGCGAACAAGGAGCGTAACTGTTACCGCTATGGGTATGCCCACGGGCTTTGCCCGTGCGAAAATGCTATCAAATATGGATTTAAATGTAAATGATGCTTGGAATTATTTCCTGCGATTTTCACCAGTTATGTTTAAACGCCTTTATTTAAAGGATTTTTACAGGTAAATTATTTTTTTTAACGTTGATTATTTCCCGACGGAAGATGCGGTAGGAGAGTGATTGGTGTAAGCAAATTCCTCAGTGGTTATGCCGGGGAAGCGTGATGCACGATGCATAAGCGGATAATAAAAAGGTAGAGCCGCGATTACGGAAAAGCGTAATCGCGGCGCTGTTTGTTATTTATGCAATTCTAAATAATAATCAGCATATGTGAAAAAGTCTTTTTACAAAAAAATTTCATAGACTTCAGATAGTTAGGTATTATTTATAAATAATATTTCCTTGGCACTCAACATTTCCTTCAATTGTTTTGCATTCAATGTTTCCTCCGCAATTAACATCTCCGCAAATACTCGCATCACAGAAAATGTTTCCTCCGCAATTAACATCTCCGCAAATACTCGCATCACAGAAAATGTTTCCAAAAACCTCAACCTTAAAATATTGTCTTGTAGTTTCGTTGCAGTTTCTAGGGAATGTTATATCTATTGTTTTATCTAAATTTTCTACCGACACAATTCGTTTACCTCTGGCAACAACAACGCGGAATGTATCATCATCACGCAGAGGAAATTGTGCACAAATATCATTAACTATCGGCTCTTTTCCAAACAATTCATCTATGCTTATATCAAATATTTCTGCAAGTTTTGGTATTAAACTAATATCCGGGCAACACTGCGCCGACTCCCATTTGGATACCGACTGATTTGTTACTCCTAATTCCTTGGCAAGCTCCTCTTGGGTTAAACCTTGCTTTTTTCTAAAATAACTAATAGTATCGTTCAGTTTTAAGTTATCCATAGTTACACTCCTTTATATTACTTGTAGCTACATTTATATTTTAAGTGCTAAATTAATGCAAAACAATAACGCAGTTATTGGATTTTTCCAACTTAAAGTTGGATTGATTCGTGAAGAATTGCTGCCCGCATAACACAGACAGCAAAATAATAGGTTGGTTTTAATAATTATAAGACAAAATTTATCTTTGTCCCTATTGTAGCGCAAGCATAGCATAAAGAATGTCCCTTTACAACAGCCGGTATATTTTTACCGGTCGACATCCCTCGACATCTTACGATTTTTTTATATGTTAAAGTCTTTTTCCATTGATACAAATTATATAAATCAAACACTTACAAAGGTGGTTTTACTAATGAAAAAAGACTATGATACAAAGGATGCAAAGGGCACTGTACAGCAAACCGAAATGTATGATGAGGGCATTGCGGAAATGTCCTTACCTGATATGCTGAAATCTTTGAGTTTCGATAAAAAGGTAGTGATAACGGCCGTTGTTATGTTTTTTATGGGGAGAGCCTGGATTCCGGGAGGACTGCTTCCTTTCGGCACGGCTGCTTTTGCGGCTGTTGTTATATCTCCGGATTGCAGAATGAAAAACAGCCGCGCTGTTTTGTACGGAATATCGGTGCTGCTCGGAGTATTGACACTTGCACAGTGGTGGCAGCTTCTGATTGCCTTGTTTATAATGGTGTCGTTTTATTCGGCAGTAAGAATTAAATTCGGAGAGGGTTTATCGTATGCGGAGTTGCCTTACGGTGAATTTATATCGCCTGATAATAAAAAACCGTTTGCCGTTATTTGCGGAATTATTTATTTTATTTGTTCAATCGGAGCTTCTGTATTGGTGATTGCAATCTCATCTGCCAAAATATCGGATGCGCTGTTGTTGCTGACTCAGTCCATCGTAGGTTTTGCCGCTTTTTACGTGTTCAGAAATGTTTCTCTGATATTTGTTGACGATATAGGAAGAAAAGTGATGACAAACGAAGAGATGGCATGTATTGCGATTGCCGTTGCAGTAGGATTGATGGGTCTTCCCGATATTGTTTTTCTTTCAATCTCGGTAAAAAGGTTATTGTGCATAGTTGTCGTGATGATTTTCAGTTATCGCGGCGGGCTTGGCACAGGCGCTGCGTGCGGCGTTACGGCAGGAATACTCATATCAGCATCAAAAATTGCAAACGGCGGCGATCTTTCGTCAACTATAATAGCCGTATACGGCTTCAGCGGTTTTCTTGCAGGATTGTTTAACCGATACAGGAAAGTAGGCGTATCAATCGGTTTTATAATGGGCAATCTTTTGCTTGCGATTTTATTTAATGAAAGTCAGGATATTATTATAAATATTTATGAAGTTGGTTTTGCGGTAATACTGTTTGCGATTATTCCCGACAGGTTTACTGAGTTTCTCAAACTGCCGCAGTTTACAGGTGTCAAAGTTCCGACCGTAAAAGTTAATTATGCCGTAAAACTTCGGAATATGGCTGTAGGAAAGTTAGAAAGCTTTTCCGGAATTATGCGTGAAATGTCATCCGTTTGTAAAGATTTTACCGAAGGCTGCGCCGCTGGAAATAAAGACGATCTGATGCAGATTGTAGAGCGGACTACCGACAATATTTGTAAAAAATGCATGCTGTGTAACAGTTGCTGGGAGACAAATTTTTATAAAACATATCAGTCGTTCGGAGTTATGGTAAGTATTCTTGAATGTCGCGGAAAAATCTCATTTACGGAAATACCAAAAAATATTTCCACTGTTTGCCCGAACATAGACGCTTTGCTTGATGAAATAAAAAAGGGTTTTGAAATGTGGCGCATTGACTGCCTTTGGAGAAGACGCATGGAAGAGACTAAAAAGCTGCTTCCTGTCCAGCTTGAGAGCATGGCGGAAATACTGGACAACCTTGCGAAAGAAGTCGATTTAAGCGTTGTTTTTGAGGATAAAATCGAAAGAAATATTATCAAGTCAATGGCAGACCACGAACTTAAAATAAAAAATGTCACAGTTTCAAAGAATCTTTCGGGAAGGCTTGAAATTGCTGCCGATATAAAATGCTGCGGAATGAAAAAGGCATGTATAAAATCATATTTACCTCTTTTGTCACGGGTAACGGGCACAAATCTTGTAATAGACAAAGAGGCAACCGCTGAACTCTGCGGCTTTGTGCCTCCGACAGAGAATACCCAATGTCACAATGACGGAAAAACAGCATGGTGTCCTATGGTTTTCTGTGAAGCTGAACCGTTTCGCATAGCTGTTTCATCATCGGTCTGTCCGGCAAATAAAAACCGTGTATGCGGAGATTCGCATTCGTTTATGCAGCTTCGTCACGGAATATATTTAATGGCAATAAGCGACGGGATGGGAAGCGGAGAGAGTGCCGCTGCACAGAGCAGGTCTGTTATAAAATTATTGGAGCTTTTCATGGAGAGCGGCCTTGGATGTACCGCCGCCGTTGCAATGATAAATTCACTGCTCGAAACAGGAAGTGAAAAAATGATTTCGGCAACGGTTGACCTTTGCCTTCTCGACCTCTACGAAGGCAAAGCTACATTCTTAAAATTAGGCGCCGTGCCTTCAGTTATAAAGCACGGCGCGCACGTTGATTCCATCGCTGTTCCGGCGCTTCCTATGGGAATGGCAGATGATTATAACGAAATATTTGACTGCAAAACTATTAAAAGAAAAATCGATGATCAAGACATCATAATACTGATGTCCGACGGTGTGACCGAGGCATTCAGAGAGAACGGCGGCAACCGTGTAGATTTTTATTCCTGCATAGAAAATATGAACTCTTCAAATCCGAAGCAGATTGCCGATGCGCTTGTAAATCTTGCCGTTGCAAACTGCGGCGGTGTTGCAAAGGATGATATGACCGTTGTGGCCGCCAGGATAAAGAAAGACTAAGAATTATTTTTTCTTCTTTGCACCGGAGCTTTTTCTCGCGGCAGACGCGTTTGCTTTTGTATTTCTTCTGCCTGCCGGTTTTGCAGACTGCTTTGAAGCCGTTTTCTTTCTTGACGCTGTCACTTTTGTAACAGGTTTTCCGGCTTGATTTTTGCCGTGTCTGACAGGCGAGGAGTTGCTCTGCGCTTTCGTTTTTTCTCTGCCGAAATTTTCTATCTTTCTCGGCGGTATAAGACAGTTGCGCCCGAAACCTATGAGGTCCTGCCTTCCGGCTTTTATGAGAGCTTCGCGCACAAGATAGTAGTTTTCGGGAATATTGTACTGAATCAAAGCCCTTTGCATTGCCTTGTCGTGCGGCGTTTTTGCGACAAATACTTTTTTCATCGTTCTCGGGTCAAGCTCCGTGTAGTACATGCATGTACTGGCTGTGAACGGTGTGGGGTAGAAGTCCTGAACCTGCTCGGGATGATGTCCCGTTTTCTTTATATAAAGGGCAAGTTCTATTGCATCATCAAGCGTTGAGCCGGGATGCGAGGACATGAGGTACGGTACTACGTACTGTTTTTTACCGGTAGCTCCATTTGCTTTGTCAAACTTCTTCAAAAATGCTGTATAGACAGCGTTTGACGGCTTGCCCATGAGCTTTAAGACATTGTCCGAAACGTGTTCGGGTGCAACTCGTAACTGTCCGCTGATATGGTGCTCGACAAGCTCTTTGAGAAATGTGTTGTTCTTGTCAGCCAAAAGGTAGTCAAACCTTATTCCGGAACGGATAAACACTTTTTTAACCTTCGGTATGCTTCTGAGTTTTCTGAGTAGTTCCACATAGTCGCTGTGATCCGCAATCATATTTTTGCAGGGCGTGGGAAAAAGGCACATTTTGTTTTTGCATGTGCCGCTTTTTAACTGTTTTTTGCAAGCAGGCTGTCTGAAGTTTGCGGTAGGGCCGCCCACATCATGAATATATCCCTTAAAGTCCTTGTCCTGTGTGTATTTAACTGCTTCTTCAATTATTGACTTATGACTTCTTGTCTGCACGATTCTTCCCTGATGGAATGCGATGGCACAAAAGCTGCACGAGCCGAAACAGCCTCTGTTGCTTGTTATACTGAATTTTACTTCTTCAAGTGCCGGTACTCCTCCGAATGCATCGTACGAAGGGTGTGCGCGTCTGGTGTAAGGCAGGTCGTGTGACTCGTCCATTTCCTCTGTTGTGAGAGGCTTCTGCGGAGGATTCTGAACTACGATACTTCCGTCCGGATATTTTTCTGTCAATATTTTTGCCGTAAAGGGATCGGTGTTTGCCTCCTGTATTGAAAAGCTTTCTGCAAATTTTCTTTTGCTTTCCGTTATCTCTTTGAATGACGGCAGAGTGATATAATCGGTCAGATTTTCAAGCGACCTTGTTTTATATACAGAGCCTGCAATGAATGTGATATCTTTTATTGACAGCCCCGATGCAAGTGCGTCAGCCAGTTCTATTATGCTTCTTTCGCCCATGCCGTAAAGTACGAGGTCTGCCTGCGAGTCTAAAATTACGGAGCGTTTTACGGTGTCAGACCAATAATCGTAGTGTGCAAGTCTGCGAAGGCTTGCTTCGACGCCGCCCAATATAATGGGTGCGTTTTTGTAAGCCTGTCTTATGAGGTTGCAGTAAACCGTGGCCGCATAGTCGGGTCTTTTCCCTATTACGCCTCCCGGCGTGTAGGCATCGCTGTTCCGGCGCTTTTTTGCGACGGTGTAATGATTTACCATCGAATCCATATTGCCGCTCATAACCAGAAAGCCGAGCCTGGGCATTCCGAAGACTTTTACGCTGTTTTTGTCTTTCCAGTCGGGTTGTGAGATTATACCCACCCGATAGCCGTGTGAGTCAAGCATACGGCTGATAATGGCATGGCCGAATGAAGGATGATCTACGTATGCGTCCCCTATGACGTACACAAAGTCAACCTCATTCCATCCTCTTTCTTTCATATCTTCGGCGTTTATCGGCAAAAATTCGTTTTTCATATTTTTCTCTGTTTTTCTCTGCTTTTCTGTATTGTATCTGCCGCGTGACACGCGGCAGTGTTTTTATCGAAGCGTCGGCGGCTTCTGCACCTTGGCGGAGCCGCCGACGCCTCCATTATAACAAATGCGGCTGCTTTTTCAAAGCAGCCGCAGCCATTATGTAACTTTTTTATCAATCAGATACGATTTCATCGGATGTATTTTCCTCAGGAATCAATTCCGGTAAAACATTTTTTCCGTTAACCTCCATTATAACCGGGAGAATCATCGGATTACGCTTTGTTTTTTCGTAAACATAGTCGTGAACAGCATCTCTGATCATTGTTTTCTTAAGTGTCCAGTCGTGACGCTTTCTCATGTCCTCTGTCTTTTCGAGAGCATTGATAGTGACTTCGCGGATATTCGTGATTATGTCTTCGGACTCTCTCATGTAGACAAAGCCTCTCGAAATAACGTCGGGTCCGGAAATAACTTTTCCGGTGTCGGAGAGGATAGAAAGAACGATTATTATAAGTCCGTCTGTTGCAAGATGTCTTCTGTCACGGAGAACTATATTTCCTACGTCACCTACGCCGAGACCGTCTACCAGGACATTGCCTGCTTCGACACGTTCTGCGATGCTTGCATGGTCACCGTCTTTGAACTCGAGAACTGCGCCGTTTTCTGTTATGAAGATATTTTCATCGGGCATACCGAGCTTTTTGGCTATGTTTGCATGATGAATAAGATGTCTGTGCTCTCCATGTACGGGCATAAAGTATTTAGGCTTTATAATCGTGTGAATGAGCTTTAACTCTTCTTCGCATGCGTGTCCCGAAACGTGTACTTCCGCAAGAGCTTTGTATATTACATTAGCTCCTTTCTTGAAAAGATCATCAATAACTTTTGCAATTGACTTTTCGTTGCCCGGAATAGGGCTCGCCGAAATAATTACAGTATCGGTAGGGTAAATCTCAACCTGATTATGTGTAGCATTTGCCATTCTTGTAAGTGCTGACATCGCCTCTCCCTGGCTGCCGGTTGTGATGATTATCAATTCGTTTGCAGGATAGTTATCAATTTCTTCTACAGGGATAATAACGTCCTCTGTGTTCTCCATATAACCGATACTTGTGGCAACATCAACAATATTTACCATGCTTCGTCCGCATATTACACATTTTCTGCCGAGATCTTTGGCAATATTTACTATCTGCTGAACTCTGTGAATGTTGGACGAGAAGGTTGCAACGATAATTCTTCCTTCTATTTTTACAAAAAGATCCTCAAATGTTTTACCTACTGTTCGTTCGGACATTGTGAATCCTTTTTTCTCTGCGTTTGTACTGTCTGCCATAAGCAGGAGAACTCCGCGTTCTCCAAGTTCAGCCATTCTCATAAGATCAATAGGCTCATTGTCGACAGGTGTATAGTCGACCTTAAAGTCGCCTGTATGAATTACAAGACCTGCCGGAGTTGTAATGGCAAGAGCGCAGGCATCTGCAATACTGTGGTTTGTTCGGATAAACTCTACCGCAAAGTCGCCTTTTATAATCATATCTCCGTATTTTACAACTTCGAGCGTTGCCGAACTGCCCAAGCCTGATTCGTCAAGTTTTTTCTGTACCAATGCCAATGTAAATTCTGTTCCGTAGATAGGCACATTAATACTTTTAAGAAAATAAGGAAGCGCGCCTATATGGTCTTCGTGACCGTGCGTGAGAACAACAGCTTTTACCTTATCTTTTCTTGCAAGCAAATATGTGAAATCCGGAATAACTGCATCAATACCCGGCATGTCATCTTCAGGAAATGCAATACCTACATCGATAATGATAATATCATTATCAGATTCGAATGCAGTCATATTCTTTCCTATTTCACCCAATCCGCCGAGCGGAATAATTCTTAAATTTTTACTTTTAACCTTTGTTATCATAATTAGCCCCTTCATATCAAACTACAATAGCAGTTTAGTTAACTAATATATTGTATAGATAAATAGATATTTTATATTTACGAGTTTATAAATTATACTGTTATGATTAATAATACTAAAACACTAAAATCAAGACACAATCACATAAGATGTAATGGTCTGAAAGGTAATACATATAGCAGTGACAACATGTATTCTAACAAAATATGTATAAAATATATAATCACGTAAACTCTATTTTCCTAAGTATACCACTTTTTTTATTTTAGTAAACAAAAATTTATGAAAAAAAAAGAAAAATGAACAAAAATAAAATGACGGGAATTATATTCCAAAAGCTGACAGTATTTCCCGGGAAATGTAAGTTTTTGGTTGACTATGCTTTGAACTTAATATAGAATAACTACAAACAAAAGTTTGGAGGTATTCCTATTATGAGTGATAAAACGGATATGCAGCCTATGAGCGAAAAAAAGAGAGCCCTTGAGGCTGCTATGGCGGTTATAGAGAAGCAGTTCGGTCAGGGAGCGGTTATGAAGCTCGGTGATAATAAGCATATGAATGTCGAGGTGGTTTCTACAGGTTCTATTGCTATTGACTTTGCTTTAGGTGTAGGAGGATTGCCGAGAGGCCGTATTATAGAAATATACGGACCCGAGTCTTCAGGTAAAACTACAGTCGCTCTTCATGCTATTGCCGAGGCACAAAAGATGGGCGGAGAAGCTGCTTTTATAGATGCGGAACATGCGCTTGACCCGGTATATGCTAAAGCTTTGGGCGTAGACATAGATAATCTTATTGTTTCACAGCCTGATACCGGAGAGCAGGCTCTGGAGATTGCCGAGGCACTTGTCAGAAGCGGAGCCATAGATATCATTGTAGTAGACTCTGTTGCAGCTCTTGTTCCTAAGGCAGAAATTGCAGGCGAGATGGGAGATTCACATGTAGGTCTCCATGCACGCCTTATGTCACAGGCTCTCAGGAAACTTTCCGGTGTTATAAACAAATCTAATACTATAGCAATTTTTATTAATCAGCTTCGTGAGAAAGTCGGAGTTATGTACGGAAATCCTGAGGTTACAACGGGCGGCCGTGCACTCAAATTCTATGCGTCAGTTCGTATGGATATCAGAAAAGTTGAGGCCATAAAAGAAGGCACTGAGATTATAGGAAATAAGACGAGAGTTAAGATTGTTAAAAACAAAGTTGCGCCGCCTTTTAAAGAGGCTGAGGTGGATATTATCTACGGAAAAGGCATCTCGAAAGAAGGTTCGCTTCTCGATGTTGCGGTAAATTACGACATAGTAGCAAAGAGCGGTTCATGGTTCTCGTATAACGGTCAGCGTATAGGTCAGGGCCGTGAGACTGTAAAGGCATACCTTCGTGATAATCCTGATGTATTGACTGAGATTGACGAGAAAGTAAGGGCGATAGCTGCAGAAAAATTGCAGTGCTGAAAATTCTGATATAAATAATTACAATGATTTGGTTTACAGAAAACTATGTATAACGGATTAGAAAAAGCAGATGTGGTTGAGAAAAACGGTGCAGGTGCGGCAGATGGTTGTTTGCAGGTTTTATCGTATACTGTTTCCGATGAGAAAAAAGAAATATACACGGTAAGTTTAAACAACGGTGCAGTCCTTGATCTGACTGCTGAAGAGTTTTTCGAGAACTCTATGTATGATTCTGATATTCCTCTGAGCATCAGCTTTGATGATTTGATATTTAATATTTATTCAAAGCGTGCATTTTATGAAAGTGTGCGCTTTGTTTTATTTGCGAAAAAAACAGTATCGCAGGTCAGGGATCATCTGACGGATCTGGGCTATGATGAAAGTTGTATAGAATTTGCAGTAAATTCTCTTAAAGAAGAGGGTTATCTGGATGACTTCGCATATGCGAAAAAGTTTATAAAGAAAGCGGTAGATTCACGGATTGTTTCTTGCAGAATGATAATTTGTGAGTTAAAACAGAAGGGAATCACGGAAGAAATTGTACGTGTTTGTCTTGATGAATTAGACATAGATGATTATACTTTGGCTCAGAAGGCTGTTGCCAAGAAAAAAACATTGGGTGTCACGGACACGATAAAGATTCGCCGTTTTCTTGCCGGAAAGGGCTTTTCAGGTGATGCTGTGAGACAGGCGATAGGTTCTGATATATTTGACGAAAATATTTAATATTAAAGTGGGGATTTCCTGATGGATTCAGAAAAAATTTACAAAAACAGTTCGGAAGAATCAGCAGAAACAATTTCGGTCGGAATGATTTCTTTAGGTTGCGCAAAAAACAGGGTGGACTCTGAAATTATGCTGGGACTACTGAGAGGTTCAGATTACAAGATTACTGCCGACCCGTCACTTGCTGATGTTATTGTAATAAATACATGCGGATTTATAGAGAGTGCTAAACAGGAAGCTATTGATACAATATTAGAAATGGCAGAATATAAAACAACCGGAAAGTGTAAGAAGCTTATTGTCACAGGATGTCTTTCTGAACGTTATGCGAAAGAAATTGAGGAAGCTTTGCCGGAGGTCGATGCGATAATCGGTATCGGCGGATATGACCGTATATGCGAAGCCATCGAGACTGATTCGGAAAACAAATATGTATATACAGAAAAAAACCATTCTATAGAATATCTTAATTCAGACAGAATACTCACTACCCCTTCGGGCAGTGCATATCTGAAAGTTGCAGAAGGATGTGACAATAGATGTGCGTATTGTGCAATTCCTTCGATAAGGGGACCGTTCCGCAGCAGAAGCCTTGATGACATATTGCATGAGGCAAAAACTTTGTCTGAAAGCGGCATAAAAGAACTTGTTATTGTAGCACAGGACACTACTCGCTACGGCAAGGACTTGTCCGAAAGCGGCGAGCCAATGCTCGGTGTTTTACTCAGAAAGCTTAATGAAATAGAAAATATCAGGTGGATAAGACTGTTATATTTATATCCTGATGAAATAACGGAAGACGTTTTTTCTGCACTGAAAGAATGCGAAAAAGTTTTACCTTATATAGATTTGCCGTTGCAACATGTGTCTGACAGTGTGCTTTCCCGTATGAATCGCAGGGGAAGCGGTACGCTTATCAGGGATATTATAAAAAGATTTCGCAGTCAGTTGCCGGGTTGTGTTATAAGAACATCTTTGATTACCGGATTTCCGGGAGAGACAGAGGATGATCACAAAGAACTTGCAGCTTTTTTGGAGGAGATGCAGCTTGACAGAGTAGGTATATTTACGTACTCAAAAGAACACGGTACAGAAGCTTATAAGATGAAGCCTCAGATAAAGAAAAGCATAAAAGAAAAACGGTATGACGAGTTGATGAGTATACAGCGTGTTATTTCGCAGAGGAAAAATACAGAGCGAATAGGAAAAATATACGATGTTTTAGTAGAAGATATCGCAGATGACGGACTGTTTTACATAGGAAGAAGTTATGCGGAAGCTCCTGAGGAGGACGGAAATATCTACTTTACTGCCAATGACGAAATCAGTATAGGTGATATAGTAAAAGTGCGAATCCTTATAGCCGAGGATTATGATTTGACAGGCGAACAAGTTTAGACTAAAATACAAAATTGAGACTATATATAATATCAAAGGAGTTTTGATATGAATTTACCGAACAAGCTGACAGTTCTCAGAATTATAATGATTCCTGTCTTCATGATATTTGCATTTCCCTATCCGGATTGGTTTCCTTTCGTTTCGGAGATGGCGTGGTTTATAAAATGCAAAGATATAGTGGCATTTACTGTTTTTGTTGTAGCGTCGATTACTGATTTCCTTGACGGATATATTGCGAGAAAAAACAATCTCGTAACAGATTTCGGAAAATTCCTTGATCCTATTGCAGATAAGCTTTTGGTTACGGCGTCACTTTTGTCTCTTGCAAAAGTGAGTGATGCATATGTCTGGGCAACGATGATTATACTTATAAGAGAATTTGTTGTTACGGGCATAAGGCTTGTGGCTGCCGGAAAAGGTGTTGTTATAGCTGCAGGAAAGATGGGCAAGCTAAAGACTGCAACTCAGATGATTGCTATTTCAGTATTGCTGTTTGCTCCTGTTCTGCCGGTTGGAATAATACGTACAACAATATTTCTTGTAGGAAATATCGTGATGGCTGTTTCAGTTTTGTTGACAATTATTTCCGGGGTAGAGTACATATACCAAAACAGATCACTTTTAGAGTCCAAATAAGGAAAGGTATTTTATTATGATGGTACTTGTGGATGCCATGGGAGGAGATAATGCTCCTGAGGCTGTCGTTAAAGGCTGTGTAGATGCTTTAAATGAAGAGACCGGATTCAGTATAACTCTTATCGGAGATCGTCCTTCTATAGAAAAAGTTCTGGTAAATGAGAAATATGATAAAAACAGACTTTTTATCCGTCATACATCAGAGGTTATAACTAATGATGATGTTCCTACTAAGGCGATAAGGTCTAAGCCTGATTCATCTCTTGTAGTCGGATTTAATATGCTTAAAGAGAAAGAGGGCAATGTCTTTATTTCGGCAGGCAGCAGCGGCGCGCTTCTGGCAGCATCTGTCATGATTCTTAAAAGAATAAAAGGCGTTGAAAGACCGGCAGTGGGCTCTGTTATACCTACAAAAAAAGGCAAACTGCTATTGCTTGATTCAGGTCTTAATCATACATGCAGAGCCGGCCACTATGTTCAGTTCGGATATTTGGGTGCGGCATATATGAAATCTGCATTTGGCATAGATAATCCTCGTGTAGGACTGATAAATATCGGTACAGAAGACGAAAAGGGTACGGATGTTGTACGTGAAGCCAACGTAATGCTCAGAGAGTCCCGCTTAAATTACGTAGGCAATATAGAGAGCCGCGATTTATTTGATGGTATAACGGATATTGCAGTTACAGACGGTTTTACGGGCAATGTTATATTGAAACTTATAGAAGGTGCATCTTCTTTCTTTTTTGGAGAGATAAAGGATGTTCTTTATGAGAATTTTAAATCAAAAATGGCCGCTTTGATGCTAAAGAAGGGATTGGCTAAATTCAAAAAGAAGATTGATCCGGATGTGAACGGCGGCGCTCCTATTTTAGGTATTGACGGCCTTGTTATAAAAAGCCACGGCAGTTCTAAAGCACGGACAATAAAATATGTGGTGCTTAAGGCTAAAGTACTGGCAGAAAGTAATTTTATAGAAGAATTGAAGCATGATTTTTTGACAGTTCCAAAAGAAAATTCTTCTGAAAATGCGGATTCGTAATATTTTATTAAATACATAATAGAATAGTTATATAAAAATTAACAAAATTGAAATTATGATCTAATAAAATTTTTCTTGACTTTTTAAGTCTGTTTATATGATACTTTTATAGATAGATTTAATATAAATTTGAAAGGGGTATTCCTAATATGTTAGATAAAGTTGCAAAAATTGTTGCAGAACAGCTTGGTGTAGAAGAGAGTAGTATTACTCCCGAATCTTCGATTATTGATGATTTAGGTGCAGATTCTCTGGATATTGTAGAGCTTATAATGGCTTTCGAGCAGGAGTTTAATATTGAAATTCCTGATGAGACAGCAGAAAAAATCACTACAATCGGTGATGTACTCGATTATATAAACTCAGTAAAATAATTTTTATTGATATGACTCGTTAAACATAGGTCTTTTATAATTTGTTTTACTGCAAGGGAGATAGTATTTTGGAAAAGAGCTATCCGGATTTAAGTGACTTAGAAAAAAATTTGGGCTATTCGTTTAAGGATTTAAACAAACTTTATTCTGCCCTTATTCATACGTCATATGCAAATGAGCATAGTCGTGGTCGCCGTATTGTCAGAAGTAATGAAAGAATTGAATTTTTGGGAGATTCGGTATTGGGTCTTGCTTCCAGTACATATATTTATAAGAATTATCCTGATATGACAGAAGGTCGTATGTCTAAACTGAGAGCGAGTGTTGTATGCGAGAGTACATTGGCGGATATAGCAGTTTCTATCGGATTGGATCGTTGCCTGATACTCGGTGTCGGAGAAGATCAGTCCGGTGGTCGCGCAAAGGCATCTATATTGGCTGATGCTATGGAAAGCGTTTTTGGTGCTATTTATCTTGACTCAGGATATGAAACGGCTCAGTCAGTTGTTCTGAAGTTTATTGTGCCGGAGATTTTAAAGCGAGTAGATAATTTTGTTCTTTCAGATTATAAAAGCAGTATTCAGGAGATATGCGCAAAAAAACATTTGCGTGTATCATATTCTATTGTGTCTGAATCGGGTCCTGAACATGACAGAGTTTTTACTGCCCAAGCAGTTATTTCAAACGGACTTTCGGCATTTGGCGAAGGCAGGACAAAAAAAGACGCAGAACAAATTGCCGCAAGCCGTCTGTTGAAAATGTTTGAAAATAAATGATTTGTTTTATAAATTAAGCCTTTTAAAAGGCTTTTTTTATTTGTTTAAAGAGAGAGTTTTTAAAATGTTGATAATACCTATTTTTGTCCCTCATGCCGGTTGCCCGAATGACTGTTGTTTTTGTAATCAGAAAATAATCAGCGGTAACACATCTGTGCCGGATGCAGAATCAGTTTTGAGTACAATACAGTTTTACGAAAAAATTGCAAACAGATATGACGAAGTACAGCTCGCTTTTTATGGCGGAAGTTTTACCGCAATCGAAGTATCTCTTCAGGAAATGTTTCTGAAAACAGTTCAGCCTTTTTTGAAAGTTAACGGAGGATTTATAGACCGTATCAGAGCATCTACAAGACCTGACTGTATTGATGAATCGGTAATCGACAGGCTTATAAAGTATAATGTTTCGATTATCGAACTCGGTGCACAATCTATGGATGACAATGTGCTCAAAATGTCCAAGCGCGGACATACTTCGGAGGCAACCAGAAAAGCTTCCCGGTTGCTGAAAGGTGCAGGGATTACTTTGGGTTTACAAACTATGACAGGTTTGCCCGGTGCAACGAGTGAAAGCGATAGGAAAACTGCCGAGGAGATTGCTGAATTACAACCTGATATTGTGAGAATTTATCCTACCATAGTTATAAAGGATACTGATTTGTATGAATGGTTTTTGGACGGTGAATATATTTCACCGTCACTGGAGGAGACCGTTGATTTGTGCGCAGATCTTCTGGAATACTATGAGAGTAAAAATATAACAGTAATACGAATGGGACTTCAATCCTCTGATAACATAAGCGACAGAGGTGATATCGCCTGCGGTCCGTACCATCCTGCTTTCGGACAGCTTGTAAAGTCAAGAATTGCTTTGAGAAAAACAGAAGGAGCAGTTAAAAGTCTTTGCAAAGCATCAGCCGGCACACGTGGAAAATCTCTTATTATTTCTGTTCCCAAAGGTCAATGCTCGGATTATATAGGTCAGAAAAAATGTAATTCTGAGTATATTAAAAACAAATACGGTTTTCGCTCAGTAAAGGTTGTAGAATGTTCTATCGGAGAGGAGCAAAATAACAGCAATTATCCGAACGTAATCGTCAGGTAGTTATAAAGTCTTTTATCGAATCAAAGCGGCTTTGTTTTATACCTGTGACATTCATTATATCTTCTATATGCTCGTATGGACCGTTTTTTTCTCTGTAATCAATAATTTTTTGTGCTGTGCTCTCTCCTATTCCCGGGAGGATGCACAGTTCTTTTATATCGGCGGTATTTATATTTACAGTAATGGTTTCTATATCTGTATCAGATGTGCTGTTTTCTGAACTTGATGTCTGAGCAGGTACCGTAGTGACGAACCATCCGTTTTCGTCCTGATTCAGTTTTTCTGCCGAGTCTGTGACTGAAGGTATTTTTATCATCATATTGTCAGATAGGGGATATGCTAAATTTATACGAGTGAGATCTGCGTTTTCGGTAAAACCGCCTGCAGCTGTGACAGCGTCCTGAATAATACTGCCTTTGGGAACGGTGACAACGGAAGGATTTGTTACGCATCCGACTACATATACCGTGAGGTGGTCTGCGCTGTTATAAGGGGATGAAGTACTCATAGTGTCGGAAGCGGTCGAATCCGACACTGCGGATGTTTTCGCGGCTTCGGGCAGACTCGATGAGGCACTGTCTGATAAACCGGGGCTATTTGCTTCTAAAGCCAAAATAGGATTTTCTTTTTCGATTCTTTTTTCGGAACGAATCGAGAAGCCAAGTATTGCCAATAGTACGAAAACCGATACAACGGCAGCAAATTTCAACCACCCCGGCAAATAAAAAACACGACCGAATAGTTTTATACGCAAAAAGCATCACACCTTTGTTATGTTATGTTGAAATGCTATTTTATTTCCCGGATTCAGTCAATTATTTCCAAAAATGTTAATAATCATTAATTATATTCAGACAGAAACAAAAAATAGATAAAGAAAATCGCATATCTGTACAGCCAACACAATTTATTATTTAAAAAATTGAATAAAATATGATAATATAAAAGAAAGTATTGATTGAAGGACGTGTTTTATATGGAAAGTAAAAATTACCCTACGCCGCATATAAATGCAAAACCTGAAGATTTTGCGAAAACCGTGTTGATGCCGGGAGACCCTCTGCGTGCGAAATTTATTGCCGAAACATATCTTGAGGATGCCCGCCTCGTAAATAATGTTCGCGGAGTACAGGGCTATACCGGAATGTACAAGGGTGTAAAAGTTTCCGTAATGGCGAGCGGTATGGGAATGCCTTCAATGGGTATTTACAGCTATGAATTATTCAACTTCTTCGGCGTTGAAAACATTATCAGGGTGGGATCCGCCGGTTCGATCAATATGAATGTAAATATTCGCGATGTGGTACTTGCGATGGGTGCATGTACCAATTCTGCTTACTCAAAGCAGTTCGGTTTGCCGGGAGATTTTTCTGCCATAGCTGACTATAAAATGTTGCAGACCGCTGTTGAAGTTTCAAAAGAGATGGGTGTCAGATGGCACGTAGGAAATATAGTCTCATCGGATACTTTTTACAGTGACGATACTTCAGCCAATGACAAATGGAGCAAAATGGGTGTCATGGCTGTTGAAATGGAAGCTGCTGCTCTTTATATGAATGCGGCTCGCGCGGGCAAGCGCGCGCTCGCCGTCTGTACAATATCCGACCATATATACAAAAACGAAGCTACAACGTCTGAGGAAAGACAGACATCGTTTACTCAGATGATGGAAATAGCACTTGAAACGGCGGTGCGGATGGAATGAATGTTAAAAGAGTCTTTTTAATCGTGTTGGACAGCGTCGGCGCGGGAGAACTTCCGGATGCGGAAAAGTTCGGGGACAGAGGAGCAAATACTTTAAAAAGTATTCACAAGTCTCCGTTCTTTGAAATACCGAATCTTATGAAAATGGGCCTCGGCGACATACAGGGACTTGAATACCTTAAGAACTGCATGGCGGAGAACGGCGAAAAGCATACTGCGGCTGTCGGAAAAGCGGCGGAGCTTTCCATGGGAAAGGATACTACAATAGGTCATTGGGAGATAATGGGGCTTGTTTCAAAGGAACCTCTTCCGACATATCCGGACGGTTTCCCGAAAGAAATAATTGACGAGTTTTCACGTCTCACAGGCAGAGGCGTGCTTTGCAACAAACCGTATTCCGGCACTGAGGTAATAGCAAAATACGGAGAGGAACACATAAAAACAGGCGATTTGATAGTATATACATCTGCCGACAGTGTGTTTCAGATTGCGGCGCACGAGGAAGTTGTACCGGTGGAGAAGCTGTATGAATATTGCCGCACAGCCAGAAAAATTCTGACAGGAAAAAACAGCGTGGGGCGAGTAATTGCAAGGCCTTTTGTCGGGGAGAACGGAAACTTTACAAGAACTTCAAACAGACATGACTTTTCGCTTGAACCTACAGGCAGAACACTTCTTGATGCATTGAAAGAAAAAGATTTTGACGTGATAGGCGTCGGCAAGATAAATGATATATTTGCGTCGCGCGGCATAACGGAGTTTGTCACGACAAAAGGTAACGATGACGGAATGGATAAGACTCTCGGATATGCCGAAAAGGATTTTACGGGACTTTGTTTTGTAAATCTTGTAGACTTTGATATGATATACGGCCACAGGAACAATATTGACGGATATGCGGCGGCGCTTACCGACTTTGATTTCAGGCTCGGAGAATTATTGCCGAAGCTCAGGGAGGAAGACATTCTTATAATAACTGCCGACCACGGATGCGACCCGGGAGATATAAGCACAGACCATACGAGGGAGTATGTTCCGATTCTTATATACGGAAAAGATATTAAACCTAAAAATCTGGGAATCAGAAAATCGTTTGCAGATATTGCAGCAACTGTTGCGGAGTGGTTTGGCATAAGTTATGAAACATCAGGCGAAAGCTTTGCAAAAGAGCTTTTATAAAATTCAGAGGTATTTTTATGAAAAAAATTCTATTTATTGCGACGGGAGGAACTATTGCCTCCGCTGAAACGGAAAACGGACTTTCTCCCGAAATAACAGGAGAAGAGTTAACTTCTGCCATTCCCGAAGTGAAAGAAATATGCGAATATGACTGTATGCAGCTCTGCAATCTGGACAGTACCAATTTAGGTCCAAAGCACTGGCTGTATATTGTTGAAGTGATAAGAGACATTTATAACTCATATGATGGTTTTGTGATAAGCCACGGCACAGACACGATGGCGTATACCGCATCGGCGCTTACATATCTTATGCAAAATCTTGATAAGCCGGTTGTTATAACGGGTTCGCAGTATCCTGTTGGGGCGGAGAATTCGGATGCTCACAAAAACCTGCGCGATGCTTTTACGGCTGTATGCGATGAAAATCTTAAAGGTGTTTTTGTTGTGTTCTGCGGATTTGTTATTGCAGGTTGCAGAGCAAGAAAGATGAAATCAATGAGTTATGACGGCTTCTACAGTATAAATTCTGATAATGTTGCAGAGGTCAGAGGCGGGCATCTTGAATATACGGAGTGGTTCAAAACAACTTTGATAAAAACTCTTCAAACCGATGACGGCGATTTTGAAAAGGCACCGCCTGTATTTTACAACCGTCTTAATCCCAAGGTTGCTGTTATGAAGCTCATTCCGGGAATGAAAGAGGATGTTCTTGAATATCTCTTTACAAAAAACGATGCGGTAATTATTGAGAGCTTCGGTGCCGGAGGACTTCCCACATCCGATGAATATGACTTTGAAAGAGTTATACAAAAAGCAAACGACGAAGGCAAATTTACTGTCATTGCTACGCAGGCATTACTTGACGGTACAAATTTGTCAACATATGAAGTAGGTAAAAAATTCAGGGATGAGCTTTCGGTGCTTGAAACTTACGACATGACGATAGAAGCGGCTCTTTCCAAGCTGATGTGGATTTTGGGTCAGGCTTTTGAAAGGAAAGAGGTCGAAAAGCTTTTTTATACGCCCGTAAGCGGAGATATAAATATAAAAGTATAGACTTTATGTCAATAATGTCATAAAATTTACAAAGATGATTTAATATTTACAAAATTAAAACAGATATAAGATATAAAAAGAAAGGGATTTTTATGAAACTGACAACAAAAGCAGTAATGAGAACAGTTGCTTTGGCACTTGCCGCAATTTGTGTTATGACATGTGTGCCTTTTAGCGCAGTTGCCTCGGAAGTATCATTTACAAGCCCCGTTGCAGGAGGTATCATTGTAAATGAGAATTTTGATTCGTCCGCTGTATTTTCAGGGGGAAATTTTGTGTCCGATGAAAGCGGCAATGTTTATACAATAGAGGACGGAACATTGAAAAAAGCAGGTACAGACTCGGAAATTTTGGTGTCCGAACTGTCCGGCGCTTCATCTCTCTGCATCACATCAGAAAAGTTCTACTGTGTTTTAAACGGAAACATTGTAAGTATTGACAGAGAAACTTATGATACAGAAATTGTAGCGGAATCAGACGCAGTGATGATGTATGTGTCAGATAACGGAGATATTTATACTCTTGAAAATGATACAGTATATAAAAACGGAAAAACAGAGTTTTCCGCGGAGAGTATTTCAAGATTTTGCCCGACCGCATACGGATATATTTATTCTACGGGAGAATTCCTTTCTTACACAGTATACGGATTTGATGCTGCAACAGGAATGTCATTCCTTATCGCAGATGATGTTGAGTCATGGGACGTAGAGAAAGAAACACTTGTAATTGATTTTTCCGACAGCGAAAAAATGATTTCAGTGGAGGATCTCTGGATGGGCGGCGCGCTTTCCGATTATAACCTTTACGGCACAGGTGATGTTGCAGAGCTTCTTGAAAATGTTTCGGGATCAACTTCCGTGACTGTAGGAGGCACCGTTCTCACTGCCGAGGAAGTGAGAGCAAATGATGTCTCGGAACTTTCAAATTCATACAGAAAGACTTTGTCAGCGGGAGCGCAGAATATTATCAAAAGAGCAAGACAGATGTATGAGATAGAGTGGACTCCTCTTGCAGATGTATATGCCGATTCAAAGCAGGCTTCAAATATGTATTTTAAAGCCGGAACGACTTATCAGGGTATCCCTTACGGTCAGCCTGTTCACGAAGGTGCTTTTGTAGGATTTAATGCAACAATTGATGAATTTGCCGCAGCGGTAAAAAATCCGTCAAGCAAAATGTACACAACAAAAGGATTAAACTCATGGGGCGGCAACCGTTACTGTCCGTACTATTCAAATGACTGCAGTTCGTTTGTGAGCTACTCATGGGGAATAGGAAGAACTACAACCCAAAGCTTCAGCGATCAAAAGTCTTCAGACGGTTCCACAGGCTATAAGAATATGGGCAAGAATATAAAATCTCTTGAACCCGGCTATGCAATCTGTACTGACGGTTCGGGTCATATTATCCTTATATATGATGTTGAATATGATTCAAAGGGAAATCTTCTCCGTGTAACAACTCTTGAACAGGTAGAGCCTCAGATGCGTAAAAAAGTATGGGGAGAGGGAGGAAATGCCGGAACTCTGGCTGATTTGCAGTCGTTTATAAACGGAACTCATAAGACAAACTCAAAACCGTACAGCATAATCAAGTACATGAAGATGGATTCTGTTCCTTTTAAGGCATGTTCTTCTTCTCCGATTGACAACGAGACTTATATAAATTACATAACGATGCCGATCTCCTCGAAGTCAGAAGATAAAGCGGCAAGCGGCACTGCAAAAATTTTAAAATCAAAGGATTCTTTTGAAATTCAGGGATGGTCACTTCACACAGCGGGAATTAAATCGTTTGATTATAAAGTTGACAGCGGCTCATGGAAATCTCTTACGGCAGGTTATGATTCTTCAATAATCAATGTGGAATATTCACGTTTTGTTTCAAAATGTGATTTGAACACTTTCTACGGAAAGATACCGATGCTTTCTGCAGGTTCACATACTGTTCAGGTGAGGGCAACCACAAAAAGCGGTTCAACATACACTGTTGCAAACTTTAACGTAAATGTTGTCTCGTCTGATACGAGCAAACAGGTTCAATTAAACTATGACAATCTTATCATTGCAGGCAATACATATTCCGCAGGCGGAAGTTATGTGAACAGAAGCATAAAAGTCAGCAGCCCGTCGGAATTGACGATTTCTTACAACGGCTGGTGCGTAAGTTCATCTGCCATAAAGCAGTTTGAATACAAAGTTGATGATGATTTGTGGAAACCTCTTCCGTCTTATTTCAGAAACGATGTATATGTCGGAGCAGGTGCAACTTATAAGACTGTATGCACTGACTGCAATGCATTCATGGGAGGTTCGGATCTCAGCTATTTGTCAAATAATGCTGTACACACTTATTCGATACGTGCTGTTACACATGAAGGTGATGTGGTTGAGATTACGACAATCAAATTTACTGTCGGAAATCCTCCTGCGGCTACGACAACTCCTTCTTCTACCGCGACATCAAAGCCAACCTCGACAGCAAAAGCTACTGCAACGGCAAAAGCTACTGCAACGGCAAAAGCTACGTCAACGGCAAAATCTACGACAACTGTAAAACCTACTTCGTCGTCAAAGCCTGCATCGACATCAACGACAACCTCGGCGGCGACAAATAACAATACAGATAACTTGTTTACAAACACTCCTGTTCCTACATCGTCTGCCGAAGCAGAAAATGTTGAAATGCTAATTTTCGCCGAGATAAAGGATATCGGAAATAATACTTTGACAGATAATGCTGAAGTGACAGTTGAGGAAGCAGAAAGTACAGATGATCTTGATAAAGCTTTAGAAACTGAAACTAAAGGCGCGGAATATGTTATTGTTGACATAGGAATCACAGACGGGGGTAAGGATGTAACACTTACTGATACAATTGAGCTTTCGATCGACATACCCGAAGGATATGATGAAAAGGCAACTGTTTTGTATATTGTTTCTGAGGACGGCAGTCTTTCCCTTGCAGATGCAGTGTGTGCAGACGGAAAGATTACGTTTAAGGCTGAACAACTTGGTACGATTGCTATTGTGAATGGTTCTGAAGCAAATAATGAGAGTGCGACTCCGGGTGATGTGACAGAAACACCAGCCGCAACGGATGGTGAAGATGAGACTGACACGGAAACTACTGCCGGAACAGAAACAGAAGCTCCTGAGAAATCAGCACCAGCTGAGACTGATAGTGCGTCAAAAGACGGACAGAAAGATGATAAGAAAGATAAAGATGATGATGGTGATGATGGTTTAACGCCCGCTGCAATAGCAGGAATCGTTGCAGGTGCTGTTGTCTTAGTAGGCGCCGCGATTGCAGTTATCTTATTTATTTTAAAGAAAAAGAAAAACAAAACGGTTTGATAACTGTTTTGAACGCGATCGATGCAAAGAGGGCGGTGAATTACTTCTGTAATTCACCGCCCTCTTTGCGTTTTTATATTTAACTGCAACTTATATTATGTCGTCCATTCTTCTTAAAATAAGTCCATATTCATTGTCTATATCACCCCAATTAATGCCGTCCGTTTCATCAGCACGCCCTTTTTTTACATGAAGCGACGTGATTCCGATGTTATCCGGATTGACTGTATCCTCTGTCACGCAGTCAATTAAAAAATGATAATATGATTCGGTTGTTTCAACAAAATACGCTGCTTGCATATTTTCTGTCTCATCGCCGTAAGAAAAGGAAGAAGAGACAGTCGGCCCTTTTACAAGGCCGTAGGATTTTAACTTCCCTTTATAACTTTCAAAAAGCTGATCAATCATACTGTCCAAGTCGGTATCATTATCGCGGGCGGGTTTTGAGAATAATTTTTTCATTCCATCCTTGTTTTTGTTACCGAGTGTTGTAAGGAAGTCCCCGAAAACACCGTTTATAGCATCGTTATCAGTGTCTTGTAAACGACGGTCATTGACTGACTCAATAAGTGAGCATGAACTGAATGCCATAATAAATGCCAATATTATACAGAAAAGAGGAATTTTTTTCATGTTATCACCTGATTAATAAATTTGCGGATGTGATTAAATGATTTGATTATATATGTGCGGAATATTTTTTGCAAATACAAGAGGACTTACGGTTTCACTGTGGCATGTGTAAACATCTTTTGCACCGATTGATTTTTGAACATTGCTGTGCTAATATGTAACATGCGTATTTTTAAAAACATGAGGAGGATTTTATATGAAAGATAACGGTATAAAATTATTGTGGAAAGACAGAAAACGTTATATGGGAATGCCTATATCATTCACAAAGTATTCACTCGGAGAAGACAGATTGTTTTGTGAGACAGGTTTGTTAAATTCACAATTCGAAGAAATCCTTCTTTATAGAGTAAAAGATATCAGTCTTAAACGTTCTCTATGGCAGAAAATTTTCAGGATGGGTTCTGTACATATCATATCTTCTGATGCGACTTTGCCGGAACTTGTTTTGAAAAATATAAAAGATTCTTTTAATGTTAAAGAACTTATTCATTCACAGGTAGAAAAAGTAAAGATTGCAAGGCGTGTCAGAATTACTGAGATAAATGACATAGACGAATGTGATTGCGATTGTAACGACTGTGATGAAGAATTGGTTGAAGAATGATCTATTAGAATAGATAATTTATTTACATAAGGAGACTTATTTTATGGTAGAAGTTATAAACAAAGGTATGTACCTTGTAGACGGACAGCTTCAGGAGCAGAGCAGTGTTTCTTCCTCAGAGGCTCGCAAAGGTACTATTGCTTACAGTATTTTGCAGGCGCATAATTCAAATGCGGCAGATGACGGAAAATTAAAAATAAAGTTTGATGCGATGGCATCTCACGATATTACATATGTAGGTATTATACAGACTGCGCGTGCGAGCGGACTTGAAAAGTTCCCGATTCCGTATGTTCTCACAAACTGCCACAACAGCCTTTGCGCTGTCGGCGGAACGATAAACGAAGACGACCACGTTTTCGGACTTTCAGCGGCTGTTAAATACGGCGGTATTTTCGTTCCGGCTCATCAGGCCGTTATTCATTCATACATGAGAGAAATGATGGCAGGCTGCGGAAAAATGATTATCGGTTCTGACAGCCACACAAGATACGGCGCTCTCGGAACAATGGCAGTCGGAGAGGGCGGACCTGAGCTTGTTAAACAGCTTCTCGAAAGACCGTATGAGATAAACGACCCTGAGGTTGTATGCGTATACCTTACAGGTACACCCAAGGCAGGCGTCGGTCCTCAGGACGTTGCTCTTGCAATCATAAAAGCAGTATTTAAAGACGGATATGTAAAGAATAAAGTTATGGAGTTTGTCGGCCCCGGTGTTTCGGGACTCTCTGTCGATTATAGAAATGGTATAGATGTTATGACAACTGAGACAACATGTCTCAGCTCTATTTGGACAACAGACGAAAAAGTTCAGGAATATTATACAATTCACGGCAGACCGGATGACTATAAAAAACTTGCTCCCGCGGATGTGGCTTATTATGACGCTTGCATAAAAGTTGATCTTTCAAAAATCGAAAGCATGATAGCCCTTCCGTTCCACCCGAGCAATGCTTACACCGTAAAAGATTTTATCGCAAATGCCGCTGATATTCTCAGAATCACTGAGAAAGCAGGCGAGGAGCAGTACGGTAAAAAAGTCCGTGAGTACAAACTCACCGACAAGGTTGTAAACGGCAAGGTTATGATAGACCAGGGTGTTATAGCAGGATGTTCCGGCGGTACATTCGAAAATGTTTGCAGAGCTGCTGAGATCCTCAAAAATAAGACTATCGGAACAAGCAGTTTCGGACTCAGCGTTTATCCTGCGAGCCAGCCTGTCTTTATGGAACTTGTTAAAAACGGCAGTATATCAGATCTTATGGCGACAGGTGCTACTATCCGTTCCGCATTCTGCGGACCGTGCTTTGGCGCAGGAGATGTCCCGGGAAATAACGGCTTCAGTATCAGACATACAACAAGAAACTTCCCGAACAGAGAAGGATCTAAGCCGTCAGACGGTCAGATTTCATGGGTTGCACTTATGGATGCTCGTTCCATTGCAGCTACTGCTGCAAACGGCGGTATTCTTACTGCTGCTACAGATCTCGGATTAGAGGAAAAGAAAGTTCCTTATACATTTGATGATACAGTTTACAAGAACCGTGTATACTTCGGTTTTGATAAAGCAAACAAGGAGTCCGAACTCAAATTCGGACCAAACATTGCAGATTGGCCGAAGATGTCGGCTCTTTCAGAAGATATTCTTCTTGTAGCAGCTTCCGTGATCACCGATGATGTCACGACGACAGACGAACTTATACCGAGCGGCGAGACATCGTCATATCGTTCTAATCCTTTGAGACTTGCTGAGTTTACACTTTCACGAAAAGACCCCGGCTACGTAGCAAAGGCAAAGGAAATTCAGAAGCTTGAAGTTGAAAGAAGTACAAGGGTTTCTAATCTTTCTGTATTTGACGGCATAGAAGATACAGATGCGTCTAAGTGCAGTATCGGAAGTGTAGTAGTTTCCGTAAGACCGGGTGACGGTTCTGCAAGAGAGCAGGCGGCTTCGTGTCAGAAAGTTCTCGGCGGTCAGGCTAATATTTGTGTAGCGTATGCTACAAAGCGTTACAGAAGTAACCTTATCAACTGGGGAATGCTTCCGTTCACTCTCAAAGAGGGCGAGGAGGCTGTTGCGCTCGAGGGCAAAATTTCCGTGGGAGACAGAATACTTGTTAAGAATGTGAAAAATGCGATAGTAAACGGTATCGAGGAACTTCCGGCAGTTGTATATAAGGCTGACGGTAGTGTTATGAATATAACTCTTATGCTGCGTGACCTTACAGCATCTGAGAGAGAAATCATTCTTTCGGGATGTTTGATAAATTACTACAATAGATAATTTTATGAATTGTTTTCGGAGGTTATGAATGAAAACTTCTAAAAAAGGCAGACATATTTTTTCAATAAAGCTGATTGCGCTCACACTTGCAATGATACTTATGTGTTCTTTCTTTGTGACAGGATGTGATGATGAATCTGAAACAGTAACAATCGAGGGAAAACCCGTTGTTACACTTAAAGTCAAGGACTATGGCACAATTACCATGGAGCTTTACCCTGACGTCGCGCCTATAACTGTTGCAAACTTCATAGGACTTGTTGAAATGGGTTTTTATGACGGTCTTATATTCCACAGAGTGATTGAGGACTTTATGATACAGGGCGGAGATCCCAGAGGTGACGGTACAGGCGGTTCCGGCAAAAATATAAAGGGAGAGTTCAAAGTAAACGGTGTAGAAAATAATTTATCGCACAACCGCGGAGTTGTTTCTATGGCAAGAAACGGATACGACTATGATTCTGCAAGCTCTCAGTTCTTTATTTGCCATAAAGATTGCTCAGACAGTCTTGACGGACAGTATGCGGCATTCGGTATCGTAACAGACGGCATGGATGTTGTGGATAAGATTGCAGCTGTTTCTACGGACAGCAACGATAAGCCGAAAAAAGATGTTGTTATTGAGTCGATGACCGTAGATGCTTCGACATATACCAAGAAATAATATTATATTGTTTTACCAGATTTCACCGCCGTATAATGCCTATGGCGGTGAAACAGTTTTGACGGAGGTAAAAATGATAAAACGATATGTTCATTTAATTTCATTGATTTGTATTGCAGCAGTTTCATTGTGTCTTTTTGCGGGATGTACAGAAGAAAAAGATGATGGTGTTTTTGTTCCGAACGGAAGTTTATATGATGGCATATCCGATAAAGATGCTACGTCAATTGATGAGGACGGTGCTTCTGATGATGTTACTGATAAGACTGACGAAGAGGATAACGGTGAATCAAATGATACTGCTGCGCCGAGTAAGGCAGTTGTTGATAAGTCATCTGCGATTCCTGTTACAATAACGGTAAAAGAGTACGGCTCAATAAAATTAAATCTTTATCCTAATGTAGCGCCTAAAACAGTAGATAATTTTATCAACCTTGCATCAGACGGTTTTTATGACGGACTTATATTTCACAGAGTTATAAAAGACTTTATGATACAGGGCGGAGATCCTACCGGTACAGGTGGAGGCGGTTCAGACGAAAAAATTACCGGTGAATTTTTATTCAACGGTGTAGAAAATGGTTTATCACATAAGCGCGGCGTAATATCCATGGCAAGATACGAGGATGATTTTGATTCTGCAACTTCACAGTTTTTTATATGCCATAAAGATTGCTCTGAAAATCTTGATGGATTCTATGCGGCTTTCGGCGAAGTTACAGACGGCATGGATGTTGTAGACGCTATTGCGTCTGTTTCTACCGACAGCAATGACAAACCGCTCACAGAGGTAGTTATAGAATCAATTACTGTTGATTCTTCTACATATATAAAAAATTAACTTTGAAGAGGTGTATGAAATGAGTGATAATAAGAATCCTGTTGTTATGATGGAAATAGATAACTACGGAAAAATTGATATCGAACTCTATCCGGAGATAGCTCCGAATACTGTAAACAACTTTATATCATTGGTAAAAAGCGGATTTTATGATGGGGTTATCTTCCACAGAGTAATTACTAACTTTATGATACAGGGCGGAGATCCTACCGGAACAGGTATGGGAGGACCGGGATATCATATCAAAGGAGAATTTACTGAAAACGGATTTAAAAACGATTTGCGTCATGTTCCCGGTGTTATTTCAATGGCTCGTGCGATGGACAAAGATTCTGCAGGTTCGCAGTTCTTTATCATGCACGGCGATGCAGCGTTTTTGGACGGACAGTATGCGGCTTTCGGCAAAGTTATAGAAGGTATGGATGTAGTTAACGCTATTGCTACCTGTGAAGTAGAGAATCCTTTCTCTCAGTCACCGAGACCTACAGAACCGGTAGTTATAACAAAGGCTGTTGTTGATACAAAAGGCATTGAATATCCCGAGCCGGAGAAAGTTTAATAACAGATCAGTTTTGAAAATGAGTTTTACAAGGTAAGAGTTTGCATAGAGTGTTCGTGCGGATTCTTACCTTGTTTTTTGACTGACAGAATATGTGTTTTTGTAAAAATCGTGTTGATAATTTTAAATCAGTATGATACAATAGCACACGGTCTTGGAGAGATGGCTGAGCGGTTTAAGGCGCACGACTGGAAATCGTGTGTCGGCTAATACCCGACCGCGGGTTCAAATCCCGCTCTCTCCGTATATGAAAAGCACTTGCCGTAAGGCAAGTGCTTTCTTGATTAATAAAAGATTATTTTCACTGTGCGGCATCGTTTTATAAATCGTTAACTTGTATTATTCTATTGATTAAAATATACTATGTATAGTTTATGCTATGATGAATGAGTCGGAGGTTATTATGTATTGTCATAAATGCGGAAAATCCATAATGGATAACAGCAAGTTCTGCTGGGCGTGCGGCGCGCCTGTTTTGCCGGTGCAAAGAAATGTACAGTATCCGAAAGAACCTACGGTTTTATACTGTAAGCGTGCTTTTTTGTATGCGGAAAAGGATTCCAAAACTGATGCATTATATAATCTGTTTTCATTATTATATAAGAGCGACGTGTTTGTGCCGTTTAGGTCACAGTTACGTGATTCGGATATTGAATATTTGAAAAATATAAAAGAGGGAGATTCCGTAACTGACAAAATAGAAAATTGCAATAAGCCTGATATTATGAGTACACCTGACGGAAAACTTTTCTTCCCGATGTTTACCCATAAAATGCAGATTCCGGATGCTTACAGGAGAAAATACTCTATTATGTCTTTAGAGTACACAAGGGCGCTGCAGATTGCAGAGAGTATGCCTGAGTTAAGCGGAATAGTATTTGACCCTTTTAATGAACCTCTCAGCCTGACGTTTGATATCGTGCAAATCGGTAAAAAGTATATAAATGAAATTAAAGAGGAATCAAATCCCGTTGATGTACCCGATACTGACGAAACTGATAATTCGGATATTCTGCGAGGAATTGAATTGATGAAAAGCTGTAATATGCTTTATGTTATTTATAATGATTCAATGGGTGCCCGTTTCCCGGCGATTGACAAGACCGGAAACGCATGGGTATTTACGCAGTTTGAATACGCAGAAGCTGTTGTAGAAAAAAATACCGGGATCGGTTTAGCAGTGAAGGCTTTTCCGAAGGAAGAATTTAACGGATATGTTAAAAGCTGGTATGCTTTCGGAATTGAAAAATTTGCTTTAAATATAGGTACAGATAAGAGTGAAATTATTGTTTTGGATGACTATACGGAAATTGTATCTGATTCGCCATATACGGGATGTAAACTTAACTTGCTTATAATCAGATACAAGCAGCTTCTTTCCATTGGGAATAATGAAGGTGCGGTAAGTGCGGCAGAAAGTGTTTGGAATGATTTTTGCAAGCAGTTAGACAAAAATGTTTTTCTTGTACCGGTTTGTTATGACGGTGATCCTGCATACGTAGAGGATACCTGTTTGCATGTCAGCCAAAGAGCTGCTGAAATTATTGCTGAAAATTATTCGGGAGAGATTAAGTTTTTGGGCGGAGAAAAATATCATTTTGCAGACGAAAAATATTTGAGTGAAAACGGAGAAAAACTTATGCACATAAAGACCGTATGTTCTAACGGAAAGGCATTTATTCCTGCATTCACTGAAATAAATTCGATTCACGCAATATTTACCGACAAAGTGAGAATCGGAATTTTTACTTATGAAGAGATTTTTGCTCATTTGTCATCAAGTGTTGTTGGTTTTGATGGAGAGATTGACGGAATAGTATTCAATCCCGGCTCGACAAATCTTGTTCTTATGAGAGATGATATGACAAAAGTTGAAAAAAATCGCAAGCAAAACTGTAATAATGATATTCCTGTTGAGGCTTAATTCGAAGATTATCTTTGCAATACGATGCATATAAGTCAAAATAAGCTTGAAAATCAGCAGACCTGATGAATGCAAATTTGTTGACAGCTCAACGAATCCATTGCATAATAGTAAAAAGAAACGCTTTGTGTGATAGGAGAATGTTTATGATAAAATTATTTGTAGATTCAGGCAGCAGTATAAAACAGGAAGAAAAAGAGCGGTATGACGTGGAGATATTGCCGCTAAAAATTATGATAGAAAACCGTGAATATCTTGACGGTGTGGATTTATCGATGGAGGATTTTTATCACTACCTGATTGACGAAAATATTTTTCCGAAGACATCACTTCCATCTCCCGGCGATACCAGAGAAAAAGTAATGAAGTGTGTCGAAGAAGGATATGACGTTATTATACTTTCTTTGTCGTCAGGTCTTTCGGGAACATTTAATATGATGCGGACCATGTTTGCGGATGTTCCTTCTGTTTGCGTAATCGATACAAAAACTGCTGTCGGCGGCATCAGAATATTGGTCGAAGAGGTTAATAAATACCGTGATAAATCACTTGATTTTGTCAGGGCTAAATTAAGTTCGCTGATTTACCGTATAAGGGTAATAGCGATTCCCGATACACTTGCATACCTGCACAAAGGAGGTCGCCTCAGCCGGTCGGCGTGGGTTGCCGGAAGTATTATGCAGGTTAAACCTTTGATTATTGTTGACAGTAAGACTGACGGAGGCGTAAAGGTTGTAGGGAAAGCGCTTGGAAAGAAAAATGCGATGCGGTCTCTTGCGGAATATCTTATAAAAGAAAATTGCGATACTGATTACAGTATTGTTCCCTCATATACATATAACAGCCGTAATCTCGACGAACTCATTTCTTTGACTGATGATAAGTATAAAAGCGCAATGACGGAATATGATAATCTGGATCCTGCTATTGCATGCCATTGGGGTCCGGGAGCGTTTGGGTATATTTTTGTTTCCAAAGAATAATTATTTTTCAGGGTGAATAATCTATGGGCGAGTTTCTAAAAAAGTATTTGTACGGAATAATTTTTACCGCGGTACTTGTTTCGTTTACGGCATATGCATTGCTTGATACATTTGTCATTCCGAGAGAGTATTCCGCGCCGGCGGAAAGAAATGACTCGCTCATATTTGCTACGGCAAAGCCAAATGATATTTCCGGCGGCAGTGATAATGATGCTTCTGAAGAAAACTGCGAAGAACAGCCGGACTACACATCCGGAGAAGATGTGCAGACGGAGCCGGTTATTACCGAGAATTCCTACGATGACGGGAAAATAAAGATTACAATAACACAAAGAACGTATTATGACACGGAAGTGTATATGGCGGATGTCCGGATTGCCTCGGCGGAGTACCTGAAAACCGCATTGGCGAAGGGAAAGTACGGAAGAAATATATGTGAGACTACGTCTGAAATGGCCGAGGATAACGGAGGAATATTTGCTGTAAACGGCGACTATTACGGCTCAAGGTCCGTGGGATACGTAATCCGCAATGGAGTTCTGTACCGGTCTAAAGGAGATTCCTCTCGAGAGGATATTGTTATAAACGCTGACGGAACGTTTGATATAGTGAGGGAGGCGTCCGTTACGGCAGAAGAACTTTTGGCAAACGGCGCGTATCATGTGCTTTCATTCGGACCGGGTCTTGTGGAGGACGGAGAGCTTATTGTCTCGAAGAATGCTTCACTTGATAAAGAGATGAAAAGCAATCCAAGGTGTGCAATCGGAATCGTAGAACCGCTTCATTATGTGTTTGTCGTGTCGGACGGCAGAACTGACGAAAGCGAAGGTCTTTCACTGTATGAGCTCGGACAGGTGATGCAAAGTCTTGGTGTTGAGACTGCTTACAACCTTGACGGCGGAGGCTCTGCCACAATGTATTTCAACGGAAGAATTGTAAATAAACCGACAACATTCGGCGATGAGATTTCAGAGAGAAGTCTGAGCGATATAATATATATAGGGTATTAAAATGGATAAAAAAGTTTGTGAAAAAATATCATTAATATATTTGATTGTATCCGTCATATGTGCGGTGTTCGGTGCTGTTTATGAAAAGTTCAGCCATGGGGTTTATTCGTATTCAATGATATATGCTTTTCTGTTCCCTCTGATTGGCGGAGCACTTGTTTGGAGCATAATCGGTAAAGCCGAAAAGTTAAAAATGCCGGGTGGAGCTGTGAGGAATTTATATCATTCAGGCATCGCTTCTTTTACCGTGGGAAGTATCTTTAACGGTATTATCGAGATATACGGAACTGAATCTGTTTTTGTATATGTTTACATGATCACGGGAATTGTTTTATTTGTTTCTTCAATAATTATATTTTTAATAGATTTTATCAGATGTTATGAGCAATAAAGTTTTTACATAAGTTTTATAGAAAAATATGTAAAAAAGTTGTTGCAATAATTAAAAAGACACTGTATAATACCAAATTGTGACCGACTGTGAAGCAGGAGATTGCTGCAGTGATGACAGTTGAGAGCCGGGTGGTTTGCTTAAATGATCAGTAAGTTCACCGCTTTGGGATCAATGATGCACATATGCAGGTAACTCATGCGGAGAATGTCCGATTCGACGAAATTGGGCGGTATGTCACTGTATAGCGGATGTTGTAAACATCTTTTCTATAATCCGGATTGAAATCCTCCTAAGGGGGATAACTCGATTTGGAATTTTTAATGGAGAAAGATGAAACACACGGAAGCGTGTACAGGGGTTACTGAGAAGTCAAAAGAAAGAGAGGAAATTAACAAATGGCAAGTAAGCAGAAAATGAGTATCAAACTTAAAGCTTATGATCATCAGCTTATCGATCAGTCAGCTCAGAAGATAGTTGACACAGCAAAGAGAACAGGTGCGGCAGTGTCCGGCCCGATTCCGCTCCCGACAGAAATCGAGAGAGTTACTATTCTTCGTGCTGTTCATAAGTATAAAGATTCTCGTGAGCAGTTTGAAATGAGAACTCACAAGAGACTTGTTGAGATTTTGATGCCTTCACCGAAGACAGTTGACGCATTGATGAGACTTGATCTTCCCGCAGGTGTTGATATCGAAATCAAGGTTAAGCAGTAATCGCTTCCTTATATAATATAGAAGAGACAAGCTTAACAAGATTACTTAAATAGGTTGTTACGGCAAAAAGCCGATACAATATGCCTTCTGCGACAGTTTGCGAAAGGTTCAAGCAGATGGGTGGACAGCAGAGGCAGGTCAAGTTCAGGGTGGCTGAACCAATAACCAAAGGAGGAAAAAGATGAGTAAATTTATTTTAGGAACCAAAATCGGAATGACACAGATTTTCGATGCAGACGGCGTTTGCATTCCTGTTACAGTAGTACAGGCAGAACCCTGTGTGGTCATTCAGAAGAAAACAACTGAAACTGACAGCTACAACGCAATTAAGATCGGTGCAGGAAAGTGCGAGCTCAAGAAGCTCAACAAGCCCGAAGCAGGCGTTTTCAGCAAGCTCGGTATGGACAGCGGTTACAAATATCTCCGCGAGTTCAGAACAGATGCTACAGATGAGTTTGAAGTTGGTAAAGAAATCGGCGTATCAATATTTAGTGATGGCGATTGCGTAGACGTAAGCGGTACTTCAAAGGGTAAAGGCTTCCAGGGCGCAATCAAGAGACATGGTCAGAAAATCGGACCGAAGTCACATGGTTCTAAGTACCACAGAGGTGTAGGTTCCATGGGTCCTAATACAGATCCCGGTAAGGTCTTTAAAGGAAAGAAGATGCCTGGTCACATGGGTAGCGAAACAGTTACAGTCCAGAATCTTTGCATTGTAAAAGTTGATGGTGAGAGAAATCTCCTTCTCATTAAGGGTGCAGTTCCCGGCGCGAAGGGCTCTTTACTTGAAATCAGCCAGTCCGTTAAGGCCTAATGACAGGGAAGGAGGAAACTAAAATGCCAAACGCAAAAGTTTATGACATGTCAGGAAAATTTATAGAAGAGATCGAACTCGATGCTAACATTTTCGGTGTTGAAGTAAATACAGCGGTTGTACATGCAGCAGTTGTTAACCAGCTCGCAAATAAGCGTCAGGGTACTCAGTCAGCTAAGACAAAGAGCGAAGTCAGCGGCGGCGGTAAGAAACCTTACAGACAGAAAGGTACAGGCCGTGCAAGACAGGGTAGCACAAGATCAGCACAGTGGATCAAAGGCGGTATCGTATTTGCTCCGAAGCCGAGAAGCTACAGATATTCACTTCCCAAGAAAGTTAAGAGACTTGCTCTCAAATCAGCACTTTCATCAAAGGCTGCAGCTGAAGAAATTATCGTACTCGATACTCTTTCAGTAGATGAGATTAAGACAAAGACAATGGCAGCAGTTCTTAAAAATCTCAATGTTGAATCATCTGCGTTATTCGTAATCGCAGAGAACGATGAGAAGATTGTTAAGTCTGCAAGAAATATTGAGCTCGTTAGCACAGCTTGTGTAAATACAATAAATGTATACGATATTCTTCGTCACAACAAGTTGATAATAACTAAGGAAGCTCTTGCGAAAGTATCGGAGGTATATGCATGAAAGAGTATGATGTAATTATTCGCCCACATGTAACCGAGAAAAGTACTGAGCAGTCAGCAACAGGAAAATACACATTCATCGTTGCAAAGACAGCTACAAAGATCGACATCAAAAACGCTGTTGAGAAGCTTTTCGAAGTAAAAGTATTATCTGTAAATACTGTTCGTTATGACGGTAAAAGAAAGAGCCGCAGACAGGCAGGCGGCGAAGTTGTCGGCTATACACCGAGCTACAAGAAAGCTATCGTTCAGATAGACACAGATCCTAAGGCTGTTTCATACCAGACTAAGGGCGGCAAAGTTGTTAAAGCTGATAAGAAGTACAAGAATTCTATCGAAGAATTCGGCTATATTCAGTAAGTAGGAGGGCAATAAAAAATGGCTATTAAGAAATACAATCCTACAACACCGGGTAGAAGAGGAATGACAGTTTCTGCTTTTGATGAAATCACAGGCAAGAGCGAAATCAAGACTCTCATGTCACCGGTAAAAAAGAACGCCGGAAGAAACTCTTACGGTAAGATTACAGTAAGACACCAGGGCGGCGGAGCAAAGAGACAGTACAGACTCATTGACTTCAAGAGAAACAAAGACGGTATCCCGGGAAAAGTTGCTTCTGTTGAATATGATCCGAACCGTAGCGCAAACATCGCTTTGATCGTATATGCTGACGGTGAGAAGAGATACATTCTCCATCCGGACGGACTTAAAGTCGGCGACACAGTTATGTCAGGTGCCGCAGCAGATATCAAAGTAGGTAACTGCCTCCCGATCGAAAACATTCCTGTCGGTACAGTTATTCACAATATTGAAATGAAGCCCGGCAAAGGTGCTCAGATGGTAAGATCTGCAGGCGCAAGCGCACAGCTCATGGCTAAAGAAAATGGCTATGCACAGATCAGACTTTCTTCAGGCGAAGTAAGAATGGTTACTCTTAACTGCAAAGCTACAATCGGTCAGGTTGGTAATGTAGATCACGAGAATGTGAAAATCGGTAAAGCAGGCCGTAAGAGACATATGGGTATCAGACCTACAGTCCGCGGTGTTGTAATGAACCCCTGCGATCACCCTCACGGTGGTGGTGAAGGTAAGTCACCTGTCGGTATGCCGAGTCCTGTTACTCCTTGGGGTAAACCTGCTCTCGGATATAAGACAAGAGCTAAACATAAAGCTTCCGATAAGTACATCGTAAGAAGAAGAAACGGCAAATAATCAGGAGGGAAAGTAATGAGTAGATCAGTAAAAAAAGGACCTTACATTGAAGAAAGACTCCTTAGCAGAATCGAAGCTATGAATGCTAAGAATGAGAAAATCGTTATCAAGACTTGGTCAAGAGCATCAACTATATTTCCTCAGATGGTAGGTCATACAATTGCTGTTCATGACGGTAGAAAACATGTTCCGGTATATGTTACAGAGGAAATGGTCGGCCACAAGCTCGGCGAGTTTGCTCCGACAAGAACTTACAAGGGTCATGTAAACAAAGCTGAGAAATCAAGCGGCGTTAAGAAGAAATAATTGGTATAGTTTGGAAGGAGGAATTCCAGTTGGAAAGAAAAAGATTGGAAAAAGAAGAACTTCTTGAAAGAAGAGAAGAGCTTTTGGAAAAGTATTATGCACCTACAACTAAAAATTGCAAACCTTTCATTCTCACCAAAAGAGAGCGCAAGATTCTCGGCATTGGCAGAGATCAGGGTAAGGCAGTTTTAAAGTATGCTAGAATATCACCCAGAAAAGTTAAAATTGTTTTGGATTTGATTAAGGGTAAGAGCTTGGATGAGGCATATGCTATTGTCCGTTATACACCTAAGGCAGCAAGTGAGCTTATTTACAAGCTTCTCAAATCTGCTGAAGCTAATGCAGTTAACAACTTTGAGCTGGATGCTGATAAGTTATATGTAGCTGATGCTTATGCATCACAGGGTCCGATTCTTAAGAGAATGCAGCCTGTATCAAGAGGCCGCGGCAACAGAATCAACAAAAGAACCAGCCATATAACAGTAGTTGTTAAAGAGAGAGTTTAAGAGGAGGTTGTATAATGGGTCAGAAAGTTAATCCTCATGGTCTTAGAGTCGGCGTCATCAAAGATTGGGATTCAAGATGGTTTGCAAATAAGAAAGATTTTGCAGGTTACCTTGTAGAAGATGCTAAAGTAAGAGATTTCCTTAAGAAGGAACTTTACAAAGCCGGCGTTTCAAAAATCAGAATTGAAAGAACAGCTAATAAGCTCATCATCAACGTTGACGTAGCAAAACCCGGTATGGTTATCGGTAAGGGCGGCGTTAAGAAAGAAGAGCTTAAAGCTAAACTTGAAAAGTACATCGGTCGTTCAGCAATCATCAATGTATTCGAAGTTAAGTCTCCTGACATGGATGCTCAGCTTTGTGCAGAGAACATTGCAACTCAGCTCGAACAGCGTGTATCTTTCAGAAGAGCTATGAAGCAGGTAATGGGCAGAACAATGCGTGCAGGTGCTCTCGGTATCAAAACTGCTTGTTCAGGTCGTCTCGGCGGTGCAGAAATCGCACGTACAGAGCATTACCATGAAGGAACAATTCCGCTTCAGACACTTCGTGCCGATATCGATTACGGATTTGCAGAGGCAAATACAACATACGGAAAAATCGGTGTAAAGGTTTGGATTTATAAGGGAGAGGTTCTTCCTGCAGCTAAGAAAAATGCAGAAGGAGGCGCTAACTAATATGTTAATTCCGAAAAGAGTTAAACACAGAAAAGTCCAGAGAGGCAGAATGAAAGGTAAAGCTACAAGAGGTAATGTAGTTAATTACGGTGAGTTCGGTCTCCAGACAACTGAATGCGGCTGGATCACAGGTAATCAGATTGAAGCAGCGCGTATTGCAGTTAACAGATACATCAAAAGAGGCGGTAAAGTTTGGATAAAAGTTTTCCCCGATAAGCCGATCACAAAGAAACCTGCTGAAACTCGAATGGGTTCAGGTAAAGGTTCACCGGAATATTGGGTAGCAGTTGTTAAACCGGGCCGTGTTCTTATGGAAATTGCCGGTGTTAGTGAAGAAGTAGCCAGAGAGGCTCTTCGTCTTGCTATGCATAAGCTTCCTGTTAAGTGTAAGATCATTGCACGTGAAGCAGCAGTAGAAATGGAAGGTGAAACAAATGAAGGCTAAGGAATACAACGAGAAATTGTCTAAAATGACTCTTGATGAGTTGAAAAAAGAAGAAGCTGAACTCAAGACACAGCTCTTTAAGCTTCGTTTCCAGCAGGCTACTACTGTTATGGAAAATCCTATGCAGCTTAAGTTTGTTAAGCGTGACATTGCAAGAGTAAAAACTGCAATTAAGAAATTAGAGATAGCTCAGCAGGTTGAAAATGCTTAATTTTGAAAGGAGGTAGTTGGTTTTGTCAGATAGAAATTTGAGAAAGACAAGAGTTGGTAAAGTTATTAGTGACAAGATGGATAAGACTATCGTAGTTGCTGTTGAGAATAGCGTAAAGCATCCGCTCTACAAGAAGATCGTAAAGAAGACATATAAGCTTAAGGCTCATGATGAAAATAATGAAGCCGGTGTAGGCGATACCGTAATGGTAATGGAAACCAGACCTTTGAGTAAGGATAAGCGTTGGAGATTGGTTTCTATTGTAGAAAAGGCTCAGTAATTTTTAGGAGGGTTTGAAATGATACAAGTACAGACAAGACTTAAGGTTGCTGACAATACCGGTGCTAAAGAGTTGATGTGTATCAAAGTTATCGGCGGAAGTAAAAGACGTTACGCTAACATCGGTGACATCATCATCTGTTCAGTAAAAAGTGCTGCACCGGGCGGCATCGTTAAAAAAGGCGAAGTTGTAAAGTGCGTTGTTGTTCGTACCAAGCGTGGTGTCAGAAGAAACGACGGTACTTATATAAAATTTGATGAAAATGCTGCAGTTCTTATAAAGGATGATCTCAATCCGAAGGGAACTCGTATTTTTGGACCTGTCGCAAGAGAACTCAGAGATAATGATTTCATGAAGATCGTCTCACTTGCGCCTGAAGTTCTTTGATGGAGGAAATATAATGAGCAGTTTGAATATTAAAAAAGGCGATGAAGTCGTTATACTCACAGGCAAGGATTCAGGAAAGAAAGGTAAAGTTCTTGCAGTTCTTACTGAAGAAGAGCGTGTAGTAGTAGAAGGAAGACAGAAAGTTTCAAAGCACAAAAAGCCGAGAAGTCAGAAAGACGTTGGCGGAATTGTAACACAGGAAGCTTCTATCCATGTTTCAAATGTTATGGTTGTTTGTCCTAAGTGCGGCAAAGCTACCAGAACAGGTCATCAGGTCATCGAAGAAGGCGACAAAAAGATTAAAGTTCGTGTTTGTAAAAAATGCGGAGCTACAATCAAGACTGTCGATGCTACGAAGTGATCGAAGGGAGGATAATTGATGTTAAGACTTAAAGAAAGATATATCAAGGAAATCGCTCCTGCAATGATGGAGAAATTTCAGTACAAAAATGTAATGCAGATTCCGAAGCTCGAAAAGATCGTTATCAATATGGGTCTCGGTGAGATTAAAGAAAACCCGAAGGCTCTTGAGTCAGCTATGGCAGATCTTAAGCTCATCACAGGTCAGACTCCTGTTGTAACAAAAGCTAAGAAATCAATTGCTGCATTTAAGCTCAGACAGGGCATGAACATCGGTTGTAAAGTTACTCTCCGCGGTGATAAGATGTATGCTTTTGCAGACAAACTCATGAGCATTGCTCTTCCCCGTATCAGAGACTTCCACGGTATCCCGGGAAATTCTTTTGACGG
This sequence comes from Clostridia bacterium, assembly GCA_017461545.1. Lineage (GTDB taxonomy): Bacteria > Bacillota > Clostridia > UBA1212 > UBA1212 > SIG423. Next base: position 83,327 of record JAFTXP010000013.1, read on the forward strand.
AAGAGGTAACTACGCACTCGGTCTTAAGGAGCAGCTTATTTTCCCTGAGATTGAATACGATAAAATTGACAAAGTAAGAGGTATGGACATCATATTTGTTACTACAGCAAACACTGATGAAGAAGCAAAAGAGATGCTCAAGCTTATGGGCATGCCTTTTGCACAGTAATGGAGGGATTGACTAATGGCTAAAACTTCAATGAAAATTAAGCAGCAGAGAGAACCTAAATTCTCTACAAGAGCTTACAACAGATGTCAGCTTTGCGGTCGTCCGCATTCTTACATCAGAAAATATGGTATTTGCCGTATCTGTTTCAGAGAATTGGCTTACAAAGGTCAGATTCCCGGAATCAAAAAGGCAAGCTGGTAATCAAATAAGGAGGGTAAAGTTATGCAAATTACAGACGTAATCGCTGATATGCTTACACGTATCAGAAACGCAGGTACCGCAAAACACGCAACTGTTGATGTTCCTGCATCAAAACTTAAAAATGCTATTGCAGATATCCTTCTTGAAGAGGGTTACATTGCAAAAGTTGAGAATATCGCAGATGACAAGCAGGGTGTTATCCGTATCACATTAAAGTATACAGCTAACAAGAAATCTGTTATCTCCGGTATCAAGAGAATCTCTAAGCCCGGTCTCAGAGTATATGCTAATAAAGAAGAGCTCCCGAAAGTTCTCAACGGACTCGGTATCGCTATCGTTTCTACTTCTAAAGGCATTATGACTGATAAGAAGGCGAGAAAGCTCGGTCTCGGCGGAGAAGTTATGGCATTTGTTTGGTAATCCCAAGCAGCCGTATAAAGCTTTTAAAATCGGTGCAAACCGGTTAATAAAATATCTGAAAAGAATTCGTGCGATATGCATATGCCGCACATCGCACGGGTTCAGAATTTAAGATTGGAGGAAAAATAAATGTCCAGAATAGGCAGAAAGCCCGTTACTGTTCCTGCAGGCGTTGAAGTTAAAATCGCTGATAACAACACAGTTGTTGTAAAAGGACCAAAGGGCACTCTCACAGAGAAATTCAATGAGAGAATGATTATCAAACAGGAAGGTACAGAAGTTTCTGTTGAAAGAAAGTCAGATGATAAACTTGACAGATCACTTCACGGCCTTACAAGAACACTCATCCAGAACATGGTTGACGGTGTTACAAAAGGATTTGAGAAGAATCTCGAAATAAACGGTGTAGGTTACAGAGCAGCAATGCAGGGTAACAAACTCGTTCTTAACGTAGGTTATTCACATCCCGTTGAAATGGTTGCTCCCGAAGGTGTTACTATCGAAGTACCTGCTCAGGAAAAAATCGTTATCAAAGGTGCAAATAAACAGGCAGTCGGCGAATTTGCGGCTAAAGTCAGAAGCGTTCGTAAACCTGAGCCTTATAAAGGAAAAGGTATTAAGTATGCTGATGAGTTTATCAGACGTAAAGAAGGCAAGACCGGTGCTAAGAAGTAAGAAAGGGAGTGTAGCTTAAATGGTTAAAAAAGTCAGCAAAAATGAAATCCGCCAGAGAAGACATCTGCGCGTAAGAAAAAAGATAGTTGGCACAAGCGAGCGCCCGAGACTTAATGTTTACAGAAGTAATGCAAACATCTATGCTCAGATTATAGATGATTCTGAAGGCAAAACTTTAGTATCAGCGTCTACTCTTGACAAAGCTATCGCAGACAAAATAGATAACGGCAGCAATGTTGAGGCTGCTACAGAGGTTGGTAAGCTTGTTGCAGAAAGAGCTCTTGCTTCCGGTATAACTAACGTAGTTTTTGACCGCGGCGGTTATATTTATCACGGACGTGTAAAAGCAGTTGCAGATGCAGCCCGTGAAGCTGGCCTTGTATTTTGATGAGGCAGGAGGGAGAAAATTATGGAACGTAATAATACAGAAAATAATGAGTTCAAAGAGAAGCTTGTACACCTTGGTAAGGTAACAAAAGTTGTTAAAGGCGGTCGTAACTTCAGATGGAGTGCTCTCGTTGTAGTAGGCGACTCTAACGGTCGTGTTGGTGCAGGCCTCGGCAAAGCAGGCGAAGTTTCCGATGCTATCAGAAAAGCTGTAGAAGCTGCAAAAAAGAATCTTATAACAGTTCCGATGGTAGGAACAACAATTCCTCACGAAATCATCGGTTGCTACGGTGCAGGCGAAGTTCTTCTCAAACCTGCTAAAGAAGGTAGCGGTGTTATCGCAGGCGGCGCAGCACGTGCAGTTATCGAACTTGCAGGTATCAAAGATATTAAGACAAAATGCCTTAGATCAAACAACCCCACAAACGTTGTTCAGGCTACTATCGCAGGTCTTAAGAACCTTACAACTGTTGAAGAAGTTGCAAAGCTTCGCGGAAAATCAGTTGAAGAAATTCTTGAATAAGGAGGGCTTTTTAAATGTTAAAGATTACACTTGTAAAAAGTATCAATGGCACAAAGAAAAATCAGAGTGCTACTGTTAAAGCTCTCGGATTGAAGAAAATCGGAAGCAGCGTAGAAAAGACAGATACGCCTCAGATCAGAGGTATGATTAATGTAGTAAGCCACCTCGTTGTGGTTGAAGAAGTTTAATGGAGGTGCTGGTCAATGAAACTTAACGAATTGTGTCCTGCAGAGGGCTCCAAGCGTGAAGCTTACAGAAAAGGCAGAGGTCACGGCTCCGGCAACGGCAAAACAGCAGGCCGTGGTCACAAGGGTCAGAAAGCACGTTCAGGCGGCGGCGTAAGACCGGGCTTTGAGGGTGGTCAGACTCCTCTTTACAGAAGAATCCCGAAGAGAGGATTCAACAACAAGCGTTTTGCTGCAGTTTATGCAGAAGTTAACGTAAGTGCTTTGAATGTTTTCGAAGACGGCGCAGTTGTAGATGCTGCAGCACTCATCGAAGCAGGCTTGATTAAGAAAGCATTTGACGGTGTAAGCGTTCTCGGTAACGGCGATCTTACAAAGAAGGTTACTGTTAAGGCTGCAAGATTCACCAAAGCAGCTGCTGAGAAAATTGAAAGTTTGGGAGGAAAGGCTGAGGTGATCTGATATGGGTATATTACAGATTCTTAAGAATTCATTAAAAGTTCCTGAATTAAGAAAGAAACTTTTTATGACACTTGTTCTTATTCTCATATTCAGAATCGGATGCTTTATTCCTGTGCCGGGTCTCAGTGATACGGCATTGAGCTCATTGGCAGGAAACGGACTTTTCCAGTTTATGGATATTCTTTCCGGCGGTGCGTTTGAAAACGTATCAATTTTTGCAATGGGTATTTCACCTTACATCAACGCATCTATCATCATGCAGCTTCTTACTGTTGCTATCCCTTATTTTGAAAGACTTCAGAAAGAAGGCGGAGAAGGCAGAAAGAAGATCAACAGAATTACAAGATATGTATCTGTTGCCCTTGCAATTTTCCAGGGTATTATGCTCTACATAAACCTAGCAAATTCAGGCAATGCATTTTCAGATGGTCTTAATTCAAAAGTATTACTTTTCTTGGTGATATTATTCTCGTTCACAGCCGGTACTGCAATTCTTGTATGGCTTGGTGAGAAGATTACCGAAGTCGGCATCGGAAACGGTATTTCAATGATTATCTTTGCAGGTATCATTTCCAGACTTCCCGATGCAATAAAGACTTTGATAAGTATAATAGTATACGGTACAACAGAGTGGGGTACAAAATATGCCGATACAACAGACTCTACTATACAGATTTCAGATAAGTTGTATGTAACAATTCCGTTTATTGCAGCGGTTGTTGTAGTATTCCTCGCAGTTATTGTAGCTGTTGTATGGATGGACGGAGGAGAAAGAAGACTTCCTGTTCAGTACGCTAAGAGAGTTGTTGGACGTAAGATGCTCGGCGGACAGAGCACACATATTCCGCTCAAGGTTAACTCTTCCGGAGTTCTCCCGATCATCTTCGCAATGTCGCTTCTCCAGTTCCCTGTGACTATTGCTTCATTCATTGATGCAAACAGCGGCGTTACGCAGTCTTTGAATAACTTCTCAACTACTTGGTGGTATTTGTTGATATATGCTGTATTGATTGTAGGATTTACATTCTTCTATAATATTGTTTACTTTGATCCTAATGAGATCGCAAACAATCTTAAGAATAACGGCGGTATGATTATGGGCGCAAGCCTCCGCCCCGGAAAGCCTACAGCAGATTATATCAAGGGTATCTCAACAAGAATTACATGGTTCGGTGCATTCTTCCTTGCAGTTCTTGCAGTATTGCCGAGCTTTATACAGAAAATTATTGCAATCTTCAGCCCGAACCTCGGAAACTTTGATATGTGGTTCGGAGGCACATCCGTGCTTATCGTTGTAGGTGTTGCAATCGAAACTGTAAGACAGCTCGAAGCACAGTTGCTTATGAGACACTACAAAGGCGGAAAAGGTGGATTCTTAAATTAATGAGAATAGCTTTTTAAGCGAAATACTAAAAAAGTTTAACTGCGATTGGCTCAGAGTATGTCCTCTGAGCTGATCGCACTAACTTGTTTAAAAGACAGTAATTATTTTATAAAAGAAATTTTTACCGGGTCGGCATTTTAGCTCCGGTTAAATTTGAAAGGACGTTTAATTATGAACTTAATGTTACTCGGTGCCCCCGGTGCGGGTAAAGGAACACAGGCTGTAGAGCTTGCTAAACTTCTCGGAATTCCTCAGGTTTCTACAGGAGACATATTCCGTGCAAATATAAAGGGAAACACAGAGCTCGGCAAACTTGCAAGCTCTTACATATCAAAGGGAATGCTCGTTCCGGATGAAGTTACTTTCGATATCGTAAAAGACAGACTTCTTCAGGACGATTGTAAAAACGGTGTGATCTTAGACGGATTCCCGAGAACAATTGCTCAGGCTGAGATGCTTGACAAGTTCTTTGCTGAGATAGGCCGCAAACTCGACTATGTAGTAAATATCGTAGTTGAAGATGAGGCTGTTGTTGCAAGACTTTCAAGAAGAAGAATATGTCCTGACTGCAAGCAGAGCTTCCATCTTGATTTCGCTCCTCCGGCAGGAGACAAATGTACAAATTGCGGCGCAACTGTTGTACAGCGTCCCGATGATGTAGAGGAAGTTATCATGCAGAGACTTCGTGAATACCACAAGCAGACAGCTCCGCTTGTAGATTACTATAAAGAAAAAGGAATTCTTGTTGATTCAGAGAGCGTAAACGATATCGAACAGGCTCTTCAGAACACAAAGAATGCTATCGGAGTTTGATTTTAAATGTTAAATATCAAATCGAAACATGAAATTGAATTAATGAAATCAGCAGGCAAGATTGTCGGAGAGCTTCTGAACATTCTGGAAGAAAAAATTGTTCCGGGAATAACGACAAAAGAACTTGACATAATTGCCGAAAAATATATAATAAAGAATGGTGCGTTTCCGTCCTTTAAGGGCGTACCGGGCTATGGAAAAGCTCCTGATTTTCCGGCGAGTATTTGCGCGTCGGTAAATGACGAAGTCATCCACGGCATTCCGGGAAACCGCGTGCTTCATGAGGGCGATATCATAAGTATCGATGTCGGAGCATGTTATAAGGGATATCACGGAGATGCTGCCAGGACTTTCAGCGTGGGCGAGTGTTCATCTGAGGCATCGCGGCTGATCACCGTGACCAGGGACAGTTTCTTCAAGGGTGTTGAGAAGGCTGTCGTGGGTAATAGAGTGATAGATGTATCAGGTGCTATACAGGATCATGTTGAGTCCAATGGATTTTCACTTGTGAGAGAATTCACAGGACACGGTATCGGAAGGGAGCTTCACGAGGACCCCGAGGTGCCGAACTATCGCGGACGTGTTCGCGGCATAAGATTATTGCCGGGAGTTGCGATTGCCGTGGAGCCGATGGTTAACGCCGGAGGTGCAGGCATATTTATTCAGCGTGACGGTTGGACTGTGAAAACAAGTGATCACAGCTTGTCGGCTCATTATGAGAATACAATCATTGTGACAGACGGCGAGCCTATTATAACCACACTTGTGTAAGCTGTTTCGGATGAGAAATCAGCAGGTTTTTATTATAACAGGAGGTTAGATTGTGTCTAAAGAAGATGTAATCGAAGTAGAAGGTGTTGTTACCGAAGTATTGCCTAATTGTGTTTTCAAAGTTACTTTGGAAAACGGTCATGTAGTGACATCACACATATCAGGCAAGCTCAGAACAAACTATATCAAGATTCTTCCGGGCGATCGCGTTGCTCTTGAGTTGTCACCTTATGATCTTGACAGAGGCAGAATTACATGGAGAAAGTAATCCGAGCTGATTTATACGGATTACGGTTATTGTTTTATATGTGTTTAAGGAGGAAATATCATGAAAGTCAGACCGTCAGTAAAGCCTATTTGCGACAAATGCAAGGTAATTAAAAGACACGGTAAAGTAATGGTAATTTGCGATGCTTATCCGAAGCATAAGCAGAGACAGGGCTAATATTCTATTTTATTGTTTAGAAATTATTACCTGTAAAAGTATCATGTCAGAATGCGGCTGCGCATAACAGCAATTTATACTGCTTAATATGCGAATTTTGATATGTTTATTATATTGCAATTTTTTCCTGCGGCTTATATTGGTCGCAAAGCGGTTTATATTTTTGGAGGTGTATTAAGAGATGGCGCGTATTGCAGGTGTTGACTTGCCGAGAGAAAAACGTGTTGAGATCGGACTTACCTATATTTACGGTATTGGCAGAACTTCTGCTACTAAGATTCTTGAGAAAACAGGAATCAGTCCGGATACTAGAGTCAAAGATTTGACAGATGATGAAGTAAATATGTTGAGAGATGTAATAGACAAAGAATATGTCGTTGAGGGTGACGTACGCAGAGAAGTTGCTCTTAATATCAAACGTCTCATGGAAATTGGCTGTTACAGAGGAAGACGTCATAAAGTTGGACTTCCTGTAAGAGGACAGAGAACAAAGACAAATGCAAGAACAAGAAAAGGTCCTTGCAAGACTGTAGCAGGAAAGAAGAAATAAGTTGGAGGTTTGATTATGGCTGTTAAAGGCAAAAAAGTTGTAAGAGGTAAGCGCAGAGAGCGCAAAAACGTTGAACACGGTGCTGCACACATCCGTTCAAGCTTCAATAACACTATCGTAACTATTACTGACAAGAACGGTAATGCATTGTCTTGGGCAAGTGCAGGTGGACTTGGCTTCAGAGGATCTAAGAAGAGCACTCCGTTTGCTGCTCAGTCAGCTGCAGAGACAGCTGCTAAGGCTGCTATGGAATATGGTCTCAAAGATGTTGAAGTTTATGTCAGAGGTCCCGGAGCAGGTCGTGAATCTGCTATCAGAGCGTTGCAGAGCGCAGGTCTCGAAGTTCTCCTTATCAAGGATGAGACTCCTATTCCGCACAACGGATGCAGACCGCCTAAAAGAAGACGTGTTTAATCATTACTGGAGGTGTAATTAATGGCAAGATATACAGGTGCATCATGTAGACTTTGCAGAAGAGAAGGTACAAAACTTTTTCTTAAAGGTGCAAGATGTAGTTCAGATAAATGTGCGTTGAGCAAGAGAACATCAGCTCCCGGTCAGCATGGACAGGGCAAAAAGAAACAGTCAGAATATGGTCTCCAGCTCAGAGAAAAGCAGAAAGCTAAAAGATATTACGGCGTACTCGAAAAACAGTTCAGAAACTATTTCGATCTCGCCAGCAAAAAGCAGGGTATCACAGGTGAAAACCTCTTGGTACTCCTTGAGAGAAGACTTGACAACGTTGTTTACAGAATGGGTCTCGGCACATCTAGAGCCGAAGCAAGACAGCTTGTAAGACACGGTCATTTCACAGTTAACGGCAAGAAGGTAAATATTCCGTCATACCTTGTATCTGCAGGAGACGTTGTTGCTGTATGTGAGAAGAGTACTTCTATCGAACGTTTAAAAGTTATTCTTGATGACACAAGCGGTCGTATTGTTCCTGCATGGATTGATTTTGACGCTGATAAGCTCACTGCGAATGTTAATGCATTGCCTGCACGCGCAGACATCGACATTGATATCGAAGAGCATCTTATCGTTGAGTTGTACAGCAAATAATATTTTGCTGTTCGATTTATCGATGATAGTTAAGATATTTTTAAGTGTTCAAGGTATTCATGGAGGGATATATTGTGAATAATATTGAAAGACCGAGAAGAATAGAGTGTGTGGAGGTTGATGAAGTCGGCACTTACGGAAAATTCGTAATCGAACCTCTTGAAAGAGGTTACGGAATTACTCTTGGCAACTCTCTTAGAAGAGTTATGCTTTCATCACTTCCGGGAGCTGCCGTTACATCAATAAAGATTGATGGTGTACGTCATGAGTTTTCGACTATTCCCGGAGTTGTTGAGGATGTTACAGAGATCGTTCTTAACATAAAGAAAGTTGCATTTAAGGTTTACGAAGGCACAACATGTAAAGCTACAATCGATACTTCAAAAGCCGGTGAGATTACTGCTGCAGACATTATCTGCGGTTCTGGCGTGGCTGTTCTTAATACTGATCAGCATATTGCAACACTTAACGGCGAATCCAGACTTTCTATTGAAATGGAAGTATCTATGGGTATCGGTTGGTCATCATCTGACAAAAATAAATCAGATGATCAGCCAAATGGTGTCATTTCTATTGATTCAATCTTCTCACCTGTAAAGAAAGTTAACTTTGTTGTAGAAAATACATTGGTGGGCAATGTGACGGACTATGACAAACTTTCTATCGAGATATGGACAGACGGTTCTATTATTCCTGAGGAAGCATTGAAACAGGGTGCTCAGATTCTTATTGAGCAGCTTAACATTTTCGTAAATAAAACAGATTCTGATGCAGAATTCCAGGATGCTGTACAGGAGGAAAATGCGTCTAATCAGGAAAAAGTACTTGAAATGAGCATAGAGGAACTTGACTTGTCAGTAAGATCTTCTAACTGCCTCAAGAGAGCACAGATTCACACCGTAGGTGACTTGGTTAAGAAGACTGAAGATGAAATGATGAAGGTTCGTAACCTTGGTAAAAAGTCTTTTGTTGAAATTCAGCATAAGCTCGAAGGTATGGGACTTTCGTTTAAGGACTCAAATAATTAATTGCAATTTACATTAGATTTATCGCGTAAATTTGTTAGGAGGTTTGTTGTAGATGGGATATAGAAAACTTGGTGCTACTTCTGACAGAAGAAAAGCTATGCTCAGAGGCCTTGTAACTGCATTGCTCCAGAACGGTTCAATCGTTACAACTGAGACAAGAGCTAAAGAAGTACAGAGTATTGCAGAGCGCCTTATCGGTATTGCTGTTCGTGAGGCAGATAACTTCACTTCAAAGCAGAAAACTGTAAGTGCAGCCAAAACAAATTCAAAAGGAAAAGTATTGACAGTAGCTAAAACTTCAAAGAACGGCAGAAAATACAATGTTGTTGAGCGTGAAGTTAAGACTGAATTGGTCAGAGTTGACGATGCTTCCAGACTTGCTGCAAGAAGACAGGCTATTTCTTGGATTTATAATGTAAAAGACGCTAACGGCGAAAATGTTAACGTAGTTAACAAATTATTCGACGAGATTGCTCCTAAGTATAAGGAGAGAAAAGGCGGTTACACAAGAATCTATAAGACAGGTTGCCGTAGAGGCGATGCTGCTCCGATGGCAATTCTTGAGCTTGTATAATAGGCTTTTTGAATAATGTAATTAAACAGACCCCCGCGGTGCAAACACCGCGGGGGTTTTATTTTTTTATTTTTATATTTACCCCTTGACAAGGTAGGTAAATGTTGCTACAATGCAAACACCCACCGGAAAGGTAGGTAAAAAGAGGGTATTTATTATGAAAAACTACTTTGAAGAACTTGTAAGAGCAAATTTCCGTTTCGGGCGAATGTGAAACTATGTGTAACACTGTTAAACCAAACTATCATATTCATATAACGAAAGGAAATAACTATTATGTCTAATTATAAATTTGAAACACTCCAACTTCATGTTGGTCAGGAAAATCCCGATCCGGCTACTGACGCACGTGCAGTACCGATTTACGCAACAACATCTTATGTATTCCATAATTCTGCTCACGCAGCAGCCCGTTTTGGTCTTG
>JAFTXP010000014.1 GCA_017461545.1 Clostridia bacterium
AAAAAGAATTGATAAAAGAAGTACAAAAGCATGAATCAAGATACAACAGAACAGCAAAGACAGTATTAGACTTTAAAAGTCCAAATCAAGTTGTAGCAGAATATTTCTCTAAGTGTAACATATGTCTTGACAATTAAGAATATGAAACATCTCTTTGATAAAAAAGACTTGATAATGATTAATAAAAGGTTATATACTCAAAGATATTCGTTTTGCTGAATATAGATTTGAGGTTTATTGATGAAAAAGACTTTTTACACGGAATTGGCATATATAATCGGTATAGTATTTTTGGCTTTCGGTACATCATTCACCATATTAGGGGATTTCGGACTATCGGTTGTTGTTGCTCCTGCGTATACAGTATATCTGATACTTTCTGAAATATTTCCTTTTTTTACTGTCGGAATGTCGGAATATGTTATGCAGGGTGTTTTGATTATAATCTTAGCATTGATTGTCAGAAAATTTAAAAAAATATATTTGTATTCATTTATCACCGCTCTTATATACGGCATGCTGCTTGATCTGTTTAAATTTATAAACGGACGCATATTTTATTCATGCGGAGATATTTTGGCGGTAAGGATAATATTATTTACTGTCGGCATTGTGATTGTTGCATTCGGTGTTGCCTCAATTTTTAACACATATATAACGCCCGAGATATATGAATTGACAGTGACAGAGATTTCAAAAAAATTCAATCTCGATGCTTCGAAAGTTAAGATAGGCTTTGATATTTCTATGCTGCTTCTTACTATTATATTGAATCTGATATTCTTCAGAGGCATAAATTTCAGTTCAATAGGAATCGGCACTGTGGTCACTGCATTTGTGAATGGATATATTATCGGGTTGTATAATAAATTTTTAAATAAGAATTTTGTTTTTAAAGATAAATTTGCTCTAAGAAAATATTTTGAATGAGAAATAGGATTGTCGGAGGTTTTTATGTCGAGATGTATTAAATCATTTGATGAATTTAAACGTGAAATTTCAAAGAAAAAAGTGGCTGTACTTGGGTTGGGAATCAGCAATATGCCGCTGATTAATTTTCTTAATAATATAGGTGTTAAAAATATTATTGCTTTTGATATAAAAGACGATGAGGATACTGTAAAAAAAGTAAATGATATGATTTCTCGCGGTCTTGTGTCTGATTATCACATAGGAAAAGACTATTTAAAGTATCTTCCGGGATGCGCCGATGTTATTTTTAAGACACCTATCGTTAGGTTTGATACGCCCGAACTTCTGGAAGCGGAGAGCCGAGGTGCTGTTGTAACTTCTGAAATAGAAGTTCTTATGCAGCTGTGTCCTTGCAAAGTATTCGGTGTAACCGGAAGCGACGGCAAAACGACAACCACAACTGTATTGTCAAAGCTTCTGTCCGAATCCGGAAAAAGAAAAGTATGGGTCGGCGGAAATATAGGAACACCTCTATTGAGTTATCTACCGGAAATGTCGGCGGATGATATAGTCGTTCTGGAGCTCAGCAGTTTTCAGTTGATGAATATAAAGGTAAGTCCCGATGTATCTATTATTACAAACATTTCTCCGAATCATCTTGACGTTCACAAATCATATGATGAATATATTGACGCGAAAGCAAATATTTTCAGACTTCAGGACGAAAGCGGAACGGTTATTCTTAATTACGACAACAAAATTACAAAAGCTTTTTCAGACAATGTACGCGGTAGTGTAAAATTCTTTTCATATTTAAATAGAGTAGAAAACGGCGCTTGGTATGAAAATGGTAAGATTTACTATTCAAACGGCAGTAAATGTTTTGAAATAATGGACAGATCGGATATTGTTTTACTCGGAAAACACAATGTCGAGAATTATCTTGCTGCAATAACCGCGGCGTTTGAAGATGTGTCTGAGGACGATATTAAAAGAGTAGCAGGCAGCTTTACGGGAGTTGCTCACCGCATGCAGTTTATAAGAGAGCTTGAAGGAGTTAAATACTACAACAGCTCTATTGACAGCAGTCCGAACAGAACAATAAATGCGTTATCTGTTTTTGATAAAAGAAATATTGTTTTAATTGCGGGAGGAAAAGACAAAAATATTCCGTATGACGAAATCGGTTCATCAATTGTTGATAAAGTTAAAGTTCTGATTCTGACAGGCCCGACAGCCGATAAGATTGAAAAGGCCGTAAAAGATGAATTTGACAGAAGAAAATGTGAATGTGACATTAAAATATTTTACTGCACCTCTTATATCGAGGCTGTAAAGAATGCATACAACAATGCAGAAAACGGTGACTGTGTGGTGCTGTCACCTGCAAGTACAAGTTTTGATATGTTTAAAAATTTTGAGGACAGAGGCAACCGATTTATTGAATTTGTAAATAAATTGCCATACTAAAAAAAGATAGAGTATAAAATTTTTCTTGTTTCTGAGCATATTTTGTTGTATTTAACTAAAAATGGCAATAAATATGGTATGTTTTAACCAAAAATCTGTTGACACATATCAGTAAGTTGTCTATAATCAAGAGGATAAATTTTCATAATGCGGGTGAAGTCTGTCCGCTTTTTGATATTTTGTTTAAATTAGTTGATATAAATATCCGGAATGAAAGGAAGATTTTATGAACAAAAAGAAGAAAAAGAAAATTTGTTTATTGATCGTTTTCGCGGTTATTGTTATCGGCTGTGTTGTAGCTCTGATTATCAGCGGTAATCAGAAACCTACTGTTGAACAGTTTGAGATGAATAACAGCGATATAATGGAATTTAATCCATTCATTTCCAACGAGGAGAGACTTGATAACAGTTTGCTCGAGTACGGCAAGGTTCTCAACAAGTATTCAAGCAAAGATTACAAGTCGTATACAGGCGAAGATATTTCTATTGTTCCCTCGTCGTATTCTGCATTTTCTTTTGTACATGAGAATGGCGAAACCGTAAAGTTAAATATGACCGGCGGTTCTGTATCTAGTGTTACATATAAGGGAAAATCTTATACGTATGATACGTTGGAAGAGAAATTGACTGCTGATGTCGATGTTGATTTTGCAAAATCATTTATCGAACAGTGTGAGACAATAGTTGGATCTTTATCTTTTGATAAGGATTATGAGTATTCATACTTCGAAGATGTTGAAAATTACAACGCGACTTCGGCAAATCCGGCTGATCGTTATCTCGAGAAGACCGGTGTAATTGAGGCTGATGAAAATGCCATTATAACAACTACAGATGAGTATTCATACTCATATACTGTAAATGTTCCTGAAGACGGACTCTATTCTCTTTCTTTAGATTATTTTGTTAAGAAAAACAGAGATAACAGTGCAGTCTTAGAACTTAAGGTTAATGGTAAGTTGCCTTTTAAAGAGAGTGCTGCTTTAGAGCTAAAGCGTACATACGGTTTTTATGATATAGGAAGTATTGACGTAGGCGGTTCTGAAATCATGGCTCAGCAGCAGGAACTTTTCGGATGGTCTACATATGTTCTTCAGCATCCGAACGGTCTTTACAGAAATCCTTATAAGTTTTACTTAACAGCAGGTACTAATGAGATTACTCTTACATTCTCAAGAGAGCCTGTGGTTGTAAGCGGAATTTATCTTGTTGAGCCTTTGGACAGTATGACATATGAGGAATATAAGGCTGCAAACTCATTCTCGGAAGATAAAATTTATAAAGGTGATTCTATACGTGTAGAGTTGGAAGTTCCTGATTATAAAACTAATCCAAGCTTACGCATGATGTATGATAAGAATTATGCATCATCACCTCAATCATACGAGAATATCAGATACAATATTTTCGGCGGTGACAGATGGAGTTCCGGCGGCGAAGGTGCTACCTGGACTATGACTGTTCCGGAAGACGGTTGGTATCAGCTCGGAATCAGATATCAGAACACATTGACAGATATTGCTGTTTACCGTGAAGTAAAGATAGACGGTGTTGTTCCTTTTGCTGAAGTAGAGGAGTATTGCTTCCCGTATGTTGACGGATGGATTGGTTCTGCATTTATTGATTCAAATCAAAATCCATATCTCTTTTACCTTACAAAAGGTGAACATGAGATAACTCTTACAAGTAAAGTAGGTCCTCTTCGTTCTTCAGTTCAGCGTCTGAACGAAGTTATGGATGATATTGCAGAGCTTGTTTCTAATGTTGCTAAAATTACAGGTGCTGAGCGTAATGACTCAGGCGGATATACTGTTGATAAAAACCGTGACTGGGATTTGCAGCTTTATATAACAGACATACAAGATAAAATGGACTATTATGTTTCCTCTTTTAATTCTATGTATGATACTATGAAGGCGGCTAACGGCGGAGCTCTTCCTTACTATGGATCATCTATTTCTGTTGCTTGCAGTTTGTTTGAAAGACTTGCAAAGGATTTGGAAGATATTCCTGCTTCGTTAAATGATATTAATGACACACTTTCCAGCTTGAGTACAACTCTTTCTGAAGTAACTGTAATGCCTATAGAAGTTGACTATCTTGTTTTATCAGGAACTTCTGAAGATTATGATTCAGCAAGAAGTAATTCTTGGGAAAACTTTAAGGTCGGTGTAATTCAATTCGTTAAATCATTCTCCGCTGACTATACCACAATGGGTACACGTTCAGAGTTGGAAGGCGAATCTAAAGGCGAGATCGAAGTATATGTTGCAAGAGGCCGTGAATATGTTGATATTCTCAGAAATCTTATTGCAGAGGACTTTACTCCTAATACAGGTATCAAAGTTAATGTAAACATGGTATTCGGCGGTGTTGAAGGTCTTATCATGCTCCGTTACGTTGCAGGTACCGCACCTGATGTTGCGTTATCGGTAAATGCTGCGGCTCCTGTTGAATATGCTTGCCGTAATGCGCTGGTTCCTTTGAATGACTTGAATATGGACGGTGTAGAGGACGGAAACGAATACGGTTTCTATGATTTGATGAGTGAATACCCTGCCGGTTCATTTAACTATTCTGCATACAGAGATTATTACTATTCATTCCCCGAAACTCAGATTTGGAGTGCGTTGTTCTACAGAACAGATATTCTCGAAGAGTTAGAACTTGACGTTCCGGAGACATGGGATGATATTTATGAAATGCTGCCGGTTCTTCAGGAACAGAACTATGAATTCTGCTTCAACTACGGCATAGGCGGTTATTATCCGTTCTTGTACCAGACAGGCGGTTCTGTATATACTGAGGATGGTATGTATTCTGCACTTGATTCTGATGTTGCATATGATGCGTTTATTGAATACTGTGATTTGTATAACAAATATAATGTTCCTTATGCTTCTAACTTCTATATGAACTTTAAGATGGGCAGTACGCCTATCGGTCTTGCTGATGTTAACTTCTACTGTCAGCTTAAGTATTCTGCTCCTGAGATCGCAGATAAGTGGGCAATGGCTCCTGTTCCAGGTCACTTGAGAGAAGACGGTACAATTGACCGTTCAATGGGCGGTGCGCTTACAAGCTGCGTTATTATCAATAATAACGATACACAGCGTGCTTTGAATTCATGGGAATTCCTTAAATGGTGGCTTGGTGAGGAGACACAGACAGATTATGCTAACGAAGTCGAAGCTACATTCGGTGTAGGTTCAAGATGGCAGACTGCTAATAAGCTCGCAATAAATAACATGCCGTACACAGATGAAGAAATTGAAATCATTCAGACAGTTTGGGCAGATTTCGAAGAAACTCCTGTCGTACTTGGAGGTTATTATACAAACCGTTATCTTCTTACAGCTCTCAATCAGGCTATTCTCCAGGGTATGAACCCGAGAGTTGCTCTCGAAGATGCAGTCAGAGAGATAAATAAAGAAATGAAACGTAAACAGATTGACTTTGAAGTCAACGATTATGTTATTAACTATGATCTTATTGATGGTACTCACTACAATAAGTATAAAGATTCTTAATGAGAAGGGGGACAGTATAAATGAGTAAAAAAACTAAATCTCAAAATGAAAAGACCCCTGTAGCTCCGAGAAAGCGTTTCTTTAATGTAGAAACGCATTTCGGCTACACAATGCATGAAATGTGGCGACATAAAATATCGTATGGCATGATTGCACCGTTCTATATTGTGTTCTTTGTATTTACTATATTGCCGCTTCTTGCATCAACGGTACTAAGTTTTACATATTTTGACGGTATCAATTTGCCTGAATTTGCAGGTTGGAACAACTACATTTATTTGTTTGTTGATGACCCGCTGTTCTTAAAAGCGTTGAGTAATACACTGTATTATGCTGTAATTGTCGGTCCTATTGGATATCTTGCATCATACTTCTTTGCTTGGTTTATTAATCAGATTCCGGAAAAGATTAAGCCTATATACACATTGGCATTTTATGCACCTGCTTTGGCTCAGGGTATTGCGATGGGTGCCGTATGGCTTGTAATCTTTGCAAATGACAGCAGAGGATATCTTAACGCCGTGTTCCTGGAGATGGGATTGATTAACGAACCTATACAGTTCCTTGCAAGTACCGATTGGATTATGCCGGTTATTATCATTATTGCTCTTTGGTCGAGTTTGGGAACAGGCTTCCTTTCATTCGTTGCAGGTTTCACAAACGTTGATAAAGAACTCTTTGATGCAGCAGCCGTTGACGGTGTAACATCAAGATTCCAGAGACTCATCCATGTTGAAATTCCTCAGACAATGCCTCAGCTGTTGTTCGCTGCTGTTCTTCAGATAACAAGTGCATTTACTGTAGGTGCTATCAGCCAGCAGGTTGTAGGACACCCGAGTCCTGAAGATGCCGGACTTACAATTATGCTTCACTTGAGTGACTATGCTGGTCAGAGGTTTGAGCTTGGATATGCTTCCGCGATCGCTGTAATGTTGTCAGCTATGATTCTTATTATCGGTCGTTTGGCATTTAAATTATTTGCAGATAAGGGGTGATAATTCGTGTTTCAAGTTGACGTTGATTACTTAAAAAGAGCCAAAAAACGCAGAGATTATGCTCCGTGGGTTATTACATTCTTTCTTACTTTTGCAGGTATTATATCGGCACTTCCGATTGTATATCTCATTGTAACGGCATTTAAGCCTGCCGAGGAATTGTTTTTGTATCCACCGAGATTTTATGTGTCAAACCCGACCACGAAGAACTTTGCTGATTTGTTTGCTATTTCATCAGACAGTTTAGTTCCATTTACAAGATATTTGTTTAATACAGTTCTTGTTACGGTTTGCTATATTTTCTTACTTATAATTGTAAGTTCACTCGCATGCTATCCGCTTTCAAAACATAAGTTCCCCGGTCATAAGGGCATGTTTTCTCTTATTACAACCGCTCTTATGTTTGTATCCGGTGCGGCTGCCGTTCCGAGTTATCTTATAGTTACAGGATTACAGCTCGATAATACATATCTTGTATATATTATACCTTTGCTCGCCAATCCGACGTGTCTGTTCCTTATGAAACAGTTTATGGATCAGGTTCCTGATTCAATTTTTGAGGCAGGTCGAATTGACGGTGCTTCAGAGTGGCAGTTATATACAAAGATTGCTGTTCCGCTTCTTAAAAACGCTTGTGCTACATGTATTATTCTTACATTCGGAAGCGTATGGGGTGATGCAGCTACAGCTACAACATATATTTATGATGAGCAACTCCGAAACCTTGCTTTCTATATGAATACATTACAGGGTGGTCTTGCAAGAACCGGTGCAAACTCTGCAGCAGGTCTTCTTATGACTATTCCTTCTATTCTCGTATTTGTGCTTTCACAGAGTAAGGTTATGGATACAATGGCTCATTCAGGTATTAAATAAAGGGGGATACAGATATATGAAAACAAAAAAATTCACAAAATATGTTTGTATTTCACTTGTATTTACAATAGTTTTGTCAATGTGCTTCGGTATCAGTTCTTTTGCAGATACCGCATATGCAAATTATTATATTGCAAGTAACGGTAATATTTTCCCGACACCTGCTGCTTATGAAGTTTCCAGTGTTTTGGATTTTCCTTCTGTTGAAACAGGAAAATTAAGCAATCCTCAGGATTTGTTTATTGGTGATGACGGAAAAATATATATTGCCGACTCAGGAAATAATAGAATTGTTGTTTTGAAGAAAAACGACAAAAATGAATATGTTTTTGATTTTGAAATTACTGGTTCCGAAAGTGACGGAAGTAAGCTTCTCGAACCAAGATGTGTTTTTGTTGATGAAGACGGTGAGATTCTTGTTGCTGACTATGGAAATAAACGATTGATTTCATTTAACAAATACGGTAACTTTAAATACCTTTATCCAACACCCACAAGTGATCTTTTACAGGAAGGTTTTAACTACCACCCCTATAAAGTCGCAAAGGACTCAAAAGGATATATCTATGTGTGTTCTGTAGGTGATTCAAACGGTATTTTGATGCTCAGCAGTGATGGTGAATTCAGAAACTATTACGGTACAAATGATGTTACACTTACACTCTGGGAGTCTATTGCAAGACTTTTGTGGAGTCGTGAAGATCGTTTAGGTACAGTTGTTACGCTTCCTTATACATTTAATAATATTTTTGTCAGTGATGACGGATATGTATATGCGACCACCACCGGTTCGGCAAATTCTCAGCTCAGAAAGATAAATGCCGCAGGAAAAGACGTTCTTTATGCAGGTCATGATTTTTCTGATAAAGGTGTTACTTTAGGTGCCGGTTTGCAGACATTTATTGATGTATCTGTTGATAAAGATAACAATATGTTTATTATCGATAGTGTTTACGGCCGTATTTATGAATATGATGCTGACGGTCGTCTGTTATTTGCTTTTGGTTCAAACGGTGTAGGTAAAGGTCAGTTCTCATTGCCGTCATCTATTGCTGTTGCAGACGATGGTGATTTGCTTGTATTGGATAGCCAAAAGGGTACAATCAATGTATTTGCACCTACAAATTTTGCTGATTTAGTACATCAGGCGAACAGAAATTACTTTGCAGGTATTTATACTCAAAGTGAAAATCCTGATAATCCTTCCGATAACTCTTTTGATTTGTGGAATCAAGTTTTGAAAGAGGACAGTTTCTATAGACTTGCTCTTCAGTCAATGGGTAAGGTTCTTTGGAGAGAAGGAGATTATGACGGTGCAATTGAATATTATTATGATGCAGAAGACGCAGCTTTGGCATCTGAAGCTTACGAAGAACTCAGAGCAGAATTCCTGAAGGAAAATCTTTCTAAGATTGCATCTGTACTCCTTGTTATTATAATTGCGATTTTTGTATTCTCCGCTGTAAAAAAGATTTACAGAAAAAAACATCCTGTTAATCCGAACAGTAAAAATCCTATCGCAGTTACCGGTAGCTTTGTTAAGCGAATTTCAAGGGTTTCTATTCATCCGATTGACGGTTTCGAAGATATAAGATATGAGGGTAAAGGTTTTTACTCTGATGCGTTTATTATAATGGCTGTATATCTTGTCACAACATGTCTTTCCAAACTCTGTACGAGTTTTATATACCGCGGCGGTGTTTCAACAGAGTTTATTGAGTGGGGTTCTGTTATTTTGTGGTGTATCCTTCCTTGGGTTGTTGTCTCTGTTGTTAACTACGGAATTACAACAATAATGTACGGTGAAGGTCGTTTCAGAGATGTTATTATCGGCGGTGCATATTGCCATTTGCCTTTGATATTCATTTCTCTTCCGTTGGCGATTATTTCAAATGCACTTACTTTGAATGAACAGTCGCTTTATTCTCTTGCGGGATTATTATCGTATGCGTGGGTTGTTATTCTTGTGTTCTTCTGTATAAAAGGAGTACACGGATTTAATCCTCTGAAAGCTTTACTTGTTTTCGTACTTACTGCCCTTGGTGTTGTTGCTGTAGTATTCCTTTACTTGATTGTTTACGGACTTGCGCAGCAATTCATTGAGTTTATTATTCAGTTTGTAAAGGAGTTGAGTTACCTTGTCTAAGAAAAAGAAGAAATCTCCTGAAAGCGAAAATATCGAAGTAAATGAGAGTGTTAACAATTCAGTTGAAGAGTCTGCTGTTAAAGAGGAATCTATTGTTGAATCTGCCGAATCCGATGTGACTGTTGCTGATGTTTCTGCAAAAGCAATTATGCCTACAAAGGGGTTACATATTGATGAAGAAGAAAAAGAAGCTTATCTTGAACAGCTCAGAAAAAGCAAAAAAAGAAAAAAGATAATAGCTACTGTAGTTTCTGTTGTTGTTGTCTTGATTGTAGCTTTTGTCATATACAAGATTGCTTTCAGCGGCAATGATAATGATGTTAAATTTTCTGATGAATACCTTACTAAATCTGAACCGCAGACTTCTTTAGGTTTATTAGGTGATTCTGATAGTGTTTGTACTGTAGGGGAATACAGTCTTTCATATATTCAGACGATGGATGCAATGGAAATTAAAAAAGGTAACAAACTCGTATTTAGAAGTTATCCTCGTCCGGCAGGTGATGAAACTCTAGATGGTTTTAATTATCTTGCAAATCATGATTTAATTTCCAGTCCCGTTATTGTAGGATATACAAAATCCGGTATTGAGGGCGGTCTTTCATTGGGTATTAATCAGATGAATCATACGAAGACGCTTAATAAGATTCAAAACGGTTTGCAGATTGTTTATTATCTTACTGATTTAGAGTGTGAATTTTGCATTGAATTTGTATTGACCGATAAAGGTTCCCTGGAAGTTACAGTTCCTGCAAATGGAATTAAGGAAAAAATTCCCGGAGAAGATGATGATCCGAGCAGAATGCCAAGACTTGCATCATTAACAGTTTTACCGTTTATGTGTGCAGCAAGACAGGATGACAGCGGTTATTTTGTGACTCCTGACGGTTCCGGTGCGCTCACTTATTTTGATACTTCTCGTGTTTTTTCAAATGAGGAATATTCGAAGCGAGTTTATGGTTATGATGATACTTTTGATACATTTGTATCTCCTGATTATAATAATGAGGATATTTCGATACCTGCGTTTGGCAGTGTTCAGAATGTCAGAAATGCAAATGGAACAGTTGATCATAAAATGTACACTGCATTTGCAACTGTAGGAGAAGCTTCTGCACAGATTATAATGGGTGATCCCGGTGTCAGAAGTCTGAATTTCTACTATATTGCATATAAATTTAATCTTCGTGAATACTATTATGATACTATTTCAAAGAGCGGTGATTCATACAAATTCCTCGAAGAAAAACTTAATGTCGGCGATATGAAGGAGACTATCTGTTTCGATATCTCTACTGAAAAAGGTGTTCCCGAAGATGGTGATATTTCTGAAGGCAGCTATACCTATGTTGACGTTGCTTTAAAGACAAAGGAATTTATTAAAGAAAAGTGGGGTATTGAAAAAGCAGTTGATACTGCGTCAAACCAGAACCTTGTTAATCTTAAATTCTTAATGGGCTCTGAAAATATCCAGAGTACTTCGCTTTTCGGTCAGGTTAAAGTAATGACAACATTTTCAGATGTTCGTAATATTTATGAAGATCTGAGCCAAAACGGTGTAAACAATGTCAGATTATCTTTGCTTGGTTGGCAGGAAGATGGATATTATGGAAATGTCACTGACAAATATGGCATTGAAAGTGATTTCGGCGGAAAATCCGGTCTTGAAGATTTGTTGACATGGGCTGATAAAAATGGTGTTACAGTATCTGCTGATAACAATTTGTTGCAGTTGTATTCTGCACCGACGTTTGGAAATACACTCAGAAATACTGTTGTAAAAGAACCCGGAACAAATTATGTTATGTTTAAGATTGCCAATTCCGCAGGTGTTTATACACCAGGAACC
Source organism: Clostridia bacterium (assembly GCA_017461545.1). Classification (GTDB taxonomy): domain Bacteria; phylum Bacillota; class Clostridia; order UBA1212; family UBA1212; genus SIG423. Next base: position 11,781 of record JAFTXP010000014.1, read on the forward strand.
CAGTTCTACTATATGAGTCCTCTGTACTTTGATGAGAACTTCTTAGCTGAAGATATCGAAGAGATCAAAGAACTTGGATTTAAAAATGTAGATTTGCAGCAGGTAGGTAATATTCTTTATACTGACTACAATTCTAAGAATGCTCTTCTTAGACAGCAAGGATTAAATTATTACCAGAAATGGATTAACGAGTACCAGAAATCATTTAATGAAGTTTCAGTTTACTATGGTTTTGATTATGCTGTAAAAGATGCTGATATCTTGTTGGATGTTCCGATTGAATCATCAAATCTTTTCCTTATTGATGAAGCTGTTCCTTTTATGCAGATTGTTTATCATGGAATGATTGATTATTACTGTGAACCTATCAACAGATATGACCATCCTGATGTAGCTTTCCTTAAGGCTATTGAATTTGGTTGTCTCTTGTCTTATGAAGTAACACAGGAGAACACAGAAGAATTAAAATATACTTTGTATAATGATTTGTTTAAGTCTGAATATGCATTACTCAAAGATGATATTGTGGAAGCATATAATGTAGCTTCTGAAGTTTTAAGTAATGTCAGAACTGCTTCTATAATAAATCACTATTGTGTTGATGCAGGCGAGTCTGATGTAAATAAACACAACGGAAACGTTTACTGTACAGAATATGATAATGGTTATAAAGTATATGTAAACTATGGCGATTCAGATTATACTGTTTCCGACGGTGTAACAATTGCTTCTATGGATTATTTATTGGTTAAGTGAGAGGAGGTAATTTGATTGGCTAAAACAGTTAAACAAAAAAAGAAACTTGCTCATTCACAAAAAATTGCATTTATGTCTTTCGAAAGAAGACGTAATTTTGAGGGCGGACTGTTTGCGATACCATGGCTGTTTGGATTTATTTGCTTCGTTTGTATTCCTCTCGTGCTTTCAGTAAGTGTAAGTTTTTATGAACCTGTCTTAACAGATTTATATAGTTTTAATAAACCTGTTGGTTTTGATAACTATGTTGATGTTATTCAGGATCCTGAATATGGTGAGGTTGTATTCTCATCATTCGGTACATCGCTTGCAAAAGTTCCGATTATTGTGGCCTTTGCATTATTTGTAGCTGTATTACTCAAACAGGAGTTTCCCGGTAGAACAGTTTTCCGTGTAATATTCTTTATACCTGTTATTCTTGCCGGAGTTATTATGACATATCTTATGGCCGACGGCGTAGGAACTCTCAGTGTTTTCAGCAATATTGTCGCTACCTCAGAATACGGAAGTTTTCTATCAGGTTCTTTGATGTCGTCAATCGGTACGACAATGTGGGCGAGTAGCGTAGAAATACTAATATTCCTTGCTGCACTTCAGAGTGTTCCGGCAATCCTCTATGAGGTTGTTGAACTTGACGGTGCGTCTGCTTGGGAGAGTTTTTGGCATGTAACACTTCCGTACATATCACCTTTTGTAATATTGAACTGCATTTATGCATTGGTTGACTCCTTTGTCGACAGTCAGAATCCTGTTATGAAGATTCTTAACGAACTTACACAGGAAGGTACAAAATACGGTATGGCATCAGCACTCAGCTGGATTTATATGTTGATGACTCTTGCAGTGATTCTTATCTTCGTTCTTCTTACAAGGAGGTGGTTACGATGAGTGAAGTAACAGCAACTGTAGAAAATACATCAGAAGTTGAAAAAAAGACTTCATTCTCAATTCCCGGACTTATAAAGAAGTATGAGAATCTTGGATATAAAGCAAAAAAGAAGATTAATTTTGTTATTTCAAGAATTTTCTTATATTTTGTTTTAATCGAGATGGCTTATTTGTTCATATTGCCGTTCATTTATATCTTTTCAACTGCATTTATGACATCAAATGACTATCTTGATCCGACTGTACAGTGGATTCCTACTACAATTGAGTGGTCGAACTTTTCAAAAGCATTTGTTGCTTTGAATTATATAAATTCATTTATTCAGTCAGCCGGAACATCTATTTTGAGTGCCGTTTTCCAGACGTTGTCTTGTGCAATAATAGGATATTCACTCGGTAGATTTAAATATAAAGGAAGAAATCTGATATTCTTCTTTGTTGTACTTGTGTTGCTTATTCCTCCGCAGACTACAATTCTTTCTTCATACGGTATGTGGTCACAGTTAGGAATGATTAATACTTGGGCTCCGATTGTTTTGCCGTGTATTTTCGGTCTCGGATACAGAGGTGCGTTATTTGTACTTATATATATGTACTTCTTCCAGCGTATTCCTGATGTTCTTGATGATGCGGCTCGTATCGACGGTGCAGGTCCGATAAGATTATTTATTCAGATTATGTTGCCTTTGGTTAAATCTGCCATTGCAATTGTTTGTATATTCTCATTCGTATGGCATTGGAATGACAACTATGAAACTCCTACCTATATGTTCCGCGAGGATATTATGACTTTGCAGCCTAAGCTTGAAAAAATCAGAACATTCTACTCAGAATATGTTACTGCCGGTGATGCAGGTGCTACGGTTTTTGATAAGGCTATGTCAGAACCTATGTTGTTTGCCGGTTGTCTAATGGTAATGATTCCTGTTTTGCTTGTTTATATCTTAGGTCAGAAACAGCTCACTCAGGGTATTGAGCGTATGGGTATCATAGAATAACGGAGGCTTTGAAATTATTATGAAAAAGAAATTTTTAAAAATATTCTCAACAGCGATATCATTGTTACTTATCATGGCGATGATTGCAGGTTGTTCCTCCGAAGGCTCGGATAAAAAGACTCAGGTATTAACTGAGGCAAAACCTGAACCGGAAAATTTAGTTGGCCAGATAACATTCTCAGGATATATAACAGATGCCAATGATGAGCATTTGGAAGAATATATTCAAGCTTTTAATTCACAATACAATAATGTTGAAGTTTCCGTAATTCATGATGAATTTATGGATTCATACTTTGATGATTTGGATAACAAAATTGAAAACGGAACTATCGGTGATGTTTTCATTATTGATGATGAACGTTTGGCAAAGTATGCTGCTGAAGGTAAAATTTTAGATTTATCACCGTATGTTGAAGAGTATATTGATTTTGATACATACGAAAAGATTAATCCTTCGGAAGAGTGGTATAAGGCTGCTTATGAATCATCATTATATGACGGTAAGCTTTACATGGGTGCAACTGAATATTATCATAATTTTATATTTGTCAACTATTCTTTGTTGGAAGAAGCAGGACTGTCGGTTCCGGGAGATAATTGGACCTGGACTGAATTGAAGTCAGATGCTGAGATAATAAAAGAAACGTCAAATATTGATACACCTATTGTTATGGATTATACCGACTATGATATATGGGGTGCATTCGCAAGAAGTTGCGGTGTTGAAATTTATGATAATATCGGTACAACTGATGTAAAAGGAATGAATTTGACACATCCTGATGTTATTGACGGTTTTGAATATTTAGCTGACGAAATAGTAAATTCAGGTCTTGTTCTTAAGAGTTCAGCCGATTCTATAAATGCAGAGGATCTTTCAAAATATGCTTTCATTGTTGCAGATCATACAAATCTTGTTCAATGGAGTGAATATTTAACATCTGATAAGTGTGATTTTGAATGGGATTATATGCATTTTCCGAAATGGGAAGGCGAAGAAAGAACAGAGGTTGTTACTGAAGCAAACCAGACTGCTACTGAGCCTGCCGGTACAACACGTGTTATAAAGGACTATTATCAAAGCATAGGAGCTACTACATATGGTTTGGCAGTATATGTTCATGATGATGACGAACATACACAGGAACATTATGATATGTGTGCTCAGTTTGCATTATACGGTCTTGTAGATAACGGTTCTGAAAGTTATGTAGGAGACGGTGAGATCGTTCCTGCAAACAAGGACATTGCGGAGAAACGTTTTTGGCGTGATTATCCTGTGAGCGGAAAGAACTCTTCTGTATTTACGCATTATGCTGATCATATAGCCTTAGTCGGGGAAACCGAAGAAGCGGCAGCAGCTTCAAAAATTGCTGACTTTTCTGCCGTATTGACCTCATTTATGTCTATAGAGGCAGCTGAACAGATTGATGTGGAAAAAATCTTAAATGACTATTTAAAGAAAAACATTCCGTTTGAAGAGTCGTTACAAGATGTACAAGATAATATAAATAAAAATTGGTAAAATACTTTTTCATGAAGCCGGTGTAATTCGGATTACACCGGCTTCTTTTTTATAATGATATAAAAAAGAGCGAAGTAAGAAATACTAAAACCATATTAAATATTTTTCCCGCAAAATAATATTTTGTCTCAATTCCGGCCTTTGAATAAAAGCTTATTATCTGCATATGTATTGAAATTCCGGACCATCCACATATTAAACTTATTACAGGTAAAAGAAGTTTTGATTTTTTTATGATTGGTATAATGCTTGACAAACCACCTGTAATTTCAAAAAAGCATTTGATTGACGAGTTAAAAACATCAGTAAAATCGTCCAATTTAAAAAGATTTACTATTGGTACAATTATATTTGATGAAATTATTGCCTCTGAAAATGAAGCAAAAAAAACAATTGTTGCTGTTATCGGAATCATTGTAAAAAAAGCACCTGTAATAGAGTCAGAGATAGAAGATAACGTTACACTTGACTTTATATTGTGCTTTAAGTCATCTTTTTTTATAAAGTTTATCTTATTTAGTTTTATAAATCTGTTTAGTATCAGTCCAGTTAACAATGACGATAGAATTTGTAAAATAAAAAGTTTAATTCCTAAATTTACTGAATTTAAAAATCCGTATCCAATAGTTCCTATAACAAATAAAGGACCCGGATTATTTGTAAAAACAGAAAGTCTTATTGCATCTTCATATGAAATTTTTTTATTAGCATATAAATCTGACGTAATTTTTGCGGCTCCGGGAAATCCGCATAAATAACCGATTAATATAACAGAAACTGCATTTCCGGAAATATTAAAAAGTTTTTTTGACAATTTATCTAATTTATTTCCGACTAGATAAAAAAAATCAGTTTTATTTAACATCTCTGTTATTACTAAAAATGGGTATATTGACGGAATTACAACAGTTATACATTGTATCAGTGAGTCAGCCGCTGCCGGAATGCAGCTGGCAGAGTATGCAATAAAAACAAAAATGAATGCAAAACATAATATTATAAAAAGCAAAATAATTCTCCGCGATTTTTTTATTAGTATATTACTTTGTTGGACAAATAATTACTGCCGTGGTAAAATTAGAAAGATTATAAAATTGAAAGGATATTATAAGATATGCCGATTAAAATTCCGAATAATCTTCCTGCAAGTGAAATTTTAAGAAAAGAAAATATATTTGTTATGAATGAAAACATGGCTTTTCATCAGGATATAAGACCGCTCAAGATTCTTATTATGAATCTTATGCCGACAAAAATTGTTACTGAGACCCAGCTGCTACGATTATTAAGTAATACGCCGCTTCAGATAGAAATAACATTTTTGCATCCTGCAACACATGTTTCTAAAAATACTCCGCAGAGTCATATGTCTGAGTTTTACAGAACATTTGATGAAATAAAAAATAAAAAATTTGACGGATTTATCATAACAGGCGCGCCAGTAGAATTGATTGAATTTGAAGAAGTAGAGTACTGGGACGAATTATGCGAAGTTATGGAATGGTCAAAAAATAACGTTACAACGACTCTTCACATCTGCTGGGGTGCTCAGGCCGGACTGTATTATCATTACGGTGTAAAGAAAAAGCCGCTTTCAAAAAAGCTGTGCGGTGTTTTTAAACATGTTCCGTGTAAAAAATCTGTCAGACTTCTCAGAGGTTTTGATGATGTGTTTTATATACCTCATTCCAGATATACAACAAATGATATTTCTGATATAGAGAATAATATTGATTTAGATATTCTGGCTGTTTCCGAACAAGCCGGAATGGCAATTTGCGCATCACACAACAGAAGACAGATATTTATTACCGGTCATCTTGAGTATGACAGAGATACATTAAAATTAGAATATGAAAGAGATGTGCTAAAGGGGCTTGAGCCGGACATACCTTTTAATTATTTCCCGGGTGATGATCCGAATAACATCCCGTATCAGCAATGGAGAAGCCATGCGTACTTATTATTTGAAAACTGGTTGAATTATTATGTATATCAGGCAACTCCGTTTGATATAGAAAATATAGATTCGTCATTCAGACCTGTAAGAAAAGGCGAGTCGTGATAATATTACCGACAGAATATATCCGACAAAACCAATAAAAAATACAGCTGAGTCGAATTTCAAAAAGTGAGAGAAAGTACCTAAAAAAATATTTGATAAAAGTTCATTACCGGTTATCAGAATATACCAGTCATAATTTCTCGGTAAGATAAAAAATAAAACAGCAAAAATTACAGCTGATAACATATAAATAATTGATGTTGTCAGCAAAATATATTGAACAATTTTCAGTATATAAAAAATCAATTTTTTTATGCTCATTTATTTTGTCTATTGTTTACCTTATTTTATTATTGTATAATCGTAATGATAAACTATCAGTTAAATTAAATCAATGGTAATAGGTGTCGTTATGTCAAAAAAAGGCTATTATTTCGTCACAAAAAATAATAAGAAAAACTTAATATTAATGCTTATTATTCTTGTGGTTTCATGTGTTATTTTAGCTGTTATAAGTCTTATACCAAACAGGTTTAAAGATAAGTGGCTTAATACAGATAACGGAGTTGCAAGAAGTTCTATGTTTCCGTTTGTTTATACAACTGATAATTCTCTTTTTATTTTAAATGACCAGCTTGAAACTGTTGAAATTGATGATTCTGTTTCAGATTGTATTCATGATGTTAATTTTAATATGATATATTATTTACGTGATAATAAATTATACGAATATGATATAGATACAAATAAAAGAGTCAGCTTGTCAGAAGGAGTTGCGAATTTCAGACTTTTCAGTGAAAGAACGTCAATTTTATGTACAAATAATGTAAATGATTTATATTTGTATCTTTATAAAAATAAAGGTAATATCAAACTTAACAAAAGCTCCCTTGAGAATGTTTCTATTGATTCATTATATGAAGTCGGCACAGGAAACATATTATTTTTGGACAATTTTAATTTCGAAAATAATACTGCATCACTAATGTGTTCTGATTTGGATGGAAATGTTAAATGTCTGGCAAACGATATAGATGCTACAAAAAGCTTTAATATTTCATCAGATGATAAATATGCATTATATTATAAAGGTAAAACTTTGTTTATTACTGACTTAACAGGTAATGTATTACAAACATTTGATAATTCTAACATCATTCATCAAAGCGAACAGCATGTATTGACTGAACCGTGTACCACGGTTAACTACTATAGTGAGGGAGTTCCGTTCCTTTATTTTTTGGTTAACATTTCCGAAAACGGTAATAGCGGTGACTTAGTATACTATACTGAAGAAGGAATTAAAAATATTGACACAGAAATTAAGTCTATAGTTCATTTTTATGAAGATGGAAAATTATTGTTATATACAAAAGATGAACACGACGGTACTGTTTCGTTGTATAAGTGTATAAAAGGCGACAATCCTACTAAATTGATTACATGTAACAGCAGCGATAATTTCTTTTTTAATGAAGATTCGTCATTCCTGTATATACAGTCTTCCGAAGGTTTTTTGAGAAGAATTAATATTTTTGACAATAGTTTAAAGGTTACGGATGTTTCAGAAGGAAGCGGTGTTTTATTCGATTATTTTGGAAAATCTTTTGTCGGATATCATGATTTGGACGGTGAATCACAATATCTTATACTAAATACTAATTCAATTGAAAAATTCGCGATGAATGAAATACGGTATTACGGTAAATATTCAAATAAGTTCTTGTTATGCAGAGAATATCAACAGGGAAAATTCTCTTTGGATTATACTTCTGACGGTTATACAACAAGAATAGCAAATAATGTTGATAAAAATATTTTCTTTGACAAAGAGTTTAACTATGTTATTTTTTCAAACGAAAATAAATTATATATATGGACAGATAACACTGTATCACAGATAAGTGATTGTTCAAATATCAGTGCAGTTTCGGTTATTGCAACAAGATAGTAATTGTTATGGAGATGTTTGTAAGAAATGCATAATTGTATGTATTTACAAAAAATAAAAAAATATAAAATATATAGTAAAATTTTGTTTTTGTTATTTCTTTTACTTTTATTATCAACAATGCCGGGATGTACTTATGATGATAATCCTGATATTTCAACATCCGGCATTGTTGATAAGATAGGAGAAAAGTCAACTGCCCAGAATTCATATAATGCTGTAAAACCGACACCGAACCGTGACGTTGAAAACATACAGAACTCTACTGCCGCTCCGTATGATCCTGTTATTAATTTTACAGATCCGTATTTTGAAAGTGTAGTTCGTGATTTATTGGGAAAAAGTATTGGTGATATAAAAGTAAGTGATGTCTCATCTATAAAAACTCTCACTGCGAGAGTAAAAGGAATACGTAATATTAATGATATTGTGTATTTTACTTCTCTCGAAGAATTGGATCTATACGGAAATAAAATCAGCGATATTACACCTATAGCACAGTTGGTAAACCTCAGAGTTTTAAATATAGGAAAAAACTACAATACGTTATATTCGTCCAATTCTTCAGGTACAAACGGTATTAATCTTAATATACTGTCATCATTGCCTTTACTTGAGGAATTATATGCAGAAGATAATCAAATATCAGATTTGTCTTTTGTTGAAGGCTTAAGTCAAATAAAGATTTTAAATCTATCAAATAATAATTTGACTGATGTGACTGCTTTGTCGAATCTGAAAAATCTGGAGAAATTAATTTTGTTAAATAACAAAATTACTGATCTTGTATCATTGACAGAGTGTGTAAAACTTAATTATATTGATGTATCGAATAACTATTATGAAGTGATGGACGAACAGACTTTATTTTACACAGGATACGGTATAAAAGATTTGTCTTTTGCAGAAAAATTAGCAAATTTGACATACATAAATGTATCTATGAATATGGTCAGCAGTCTGGAGTCTCTTTCTAAACTAAAAGAGCTCAGAACAATATACGCAGACGATAATTATATAACTGATATCAGTTATTTCAAGGATAATTCAAATATACAGTTATTAAGTGTTAAGCGTAATTATATAAAGGATTTTAATGTTATTACATCAATGAAAACTTTGACTGAATTGTTTTATATCGGAAATCCGATAGATAATAAAGAACCTGTTTTAAAGTTTGAATCACAAAATTTTTGAAATTAACAGTTGGAAATAAATAAACGGAGGATAGTTAGATTATGAAAAAATTTTTAAATCATGTTGATGAACATGCAATCGAATACGGTTCATTGCCTTTCTGGAGCTGGAATGATAAGCTCGATCCGAAGGAATTAAGAAGACAGATCAATGTTATGAAAGACCTTCAGATGAACGGTTTCTTTATGCATGCACGCGCAGGCCTTGAAACTGAATATTTAAGCGACGAGTGGTATGAGTGTATAAATGCTTGCATCGACGAGGCTGAAAAACTCGGTATGGAGGCTTGGTCGTACGATGAAAACGGTTTTCCGAGCGGATTCGGCGGCGGAAAGGTTCTTGAGGACAGGGCAAATTGGGCTACATACATCGTTCATGAAATTTCAAAGGAATTTCCGACGGAAAGTAATCAGGATAAAGTTCTTCTTGCTGTTTATGTTATGAAAGATAATAAAATCAGCAGAGTTACTGAAGCTTGCGACGCTTACGAATATATTGCGGTTTATCAGAAATTCGATCCTTCGTATGTTGATACAACAGATGCCGAAATTACAAAGAAATTCATCGAAGTAACTCATGAGGATTACAAAAAGCATATTGACGCTTCATCATTCGGAAAATCAATGCCAGGCTTCTTTACTGACGAGCCGGAGTATTACAGATACGGAACCCCTTGGTCAAACAAATTTGCCGATGAATTCCAAAAGGCATACGGTTACGATGTATTTAGCGGACTTGCATATATGTTTATTGATGCAGAGGGAGCAAAAGAGTTCAGATACGATTACTATTTATTGCTTCACAATCTTTTCATCAAAAACTGGATCAAAGTTGTTTATGATTGGTGTAAAGAAAATGATTGTTTACTTACAGGACATGCTATCGAAGAGACCGGTCTTTTCCTTCAGATGTGGTGTTGCGGCGGTCTTATGACATTCTATGAGTATCAGGATATCCCCGGAATTGACTATCTTTCCAGAAATATAAACCACGATATAGCCGGTAAGCAGATAGGTTCTGTTGCAGCGCAGCTCGGCAAGAAAAAAGTTCTCAGTGAAATGTTTGCATGCTGCGGATGGGATGTTACCCCCATGGAACTCAAATCAATCGCAGAGCTTCAGTATGCTGCCGGTGTAAATGTTATGTGTCAGCACCTTTATGGCTATTCTATGAGAGGCCAGCGTAAGCGTGACTATCCGGCAAACTATTCCGAGCATCTTCCGTGGCAGGGCGCTATGAAAGAATTCAATGAATATTTTAACCGTCTCGGACTCGTTCTTTCACTCGGCAGCGAGAGAGTAAATACACTTATTATTCATCCTATGCACAGCGCATATCTTGACTATAAGCGTAAAGAAGATGTTGAGTCTATCAGACCTTTGGAAGAAAGCTTCATAAACATTACAAATTATTTCTCAGCTCATCAGATTCCTTATCATTACGGTGACGAGGAGCTTATGGCAAAGTACGGCAGCATTGTAGGAAATAAGTTAAAAATCGGTCTTTGTGAATACGAGTACGTTGTGCTGCCTACGATGTATACAATCGACTCTGCAACTGCAGAACTTTTGAAAGAATTTATTGCAGCAGGAGGTAAAATATATCTCCACGGAGATGCTCCGACAAGAATTGACGGAAGATGCTCAGATCTTTCATGGCTAAAATCTAATATCGGTTTTGGTGACGTTTATGCGAACGCATACGTAAATATTAAGAACGAAGGTCAAATCTGCGACGGACTTAAGCAGATGTGCAGAGATACAGAGTACGGTAAAATATATTACATTGCGAACGTAACTCAGAATCAGTATCTTGACTGCGAAGTTATATTCAGAGGTTGTAAGAATGTAAAAGAAATAAGACTGCAGAGCGATGAGTGGGAAAAGAATCCCGTAATAGACCTCGAAACTTATTCATCAGACGGTTCTGCTGCAGTGTCAACTTCTTTCTCAGCGTCGGAATCAAGGATTTTTATCGAAACAGATGAGCCTGTGACAAAAACAAAAGATGATATTGTGAAAGAGTATTCAGCAGAAGTAATGACAGTGGATAATTTCACACTTGTAAAGAACAGCGAAAATGCAATAACACTTGACAATGCGCAGATTTCTTATGACGGCACAAATTATGAAAAGACACGTTCTGTTCTTCTCATTGCTGATATGCTTATTAAGAGAAAATACACAGGTCCGGTTTATCTTAAGTTCAAATATAACGTTGAAAAACTTCCCGAGTCGCTTAATGTTGCCGTAGAGCCTATGAAGAATATGAAAGTCAGTGTAAATGGTAACGAATTATCATATGACGAAGGATTCTGGTTTGACAGGAGCTTTAAGCGCGCAGATATTCTTAAGTACACAAAAGTCGGTGAGAATGAAATAGTAATGTCGTTTGACTACTACCAGCAGGATATCGTATATGAAACACTCTACGGAGATGTAATGGAATCTTTGAGAAACTGTCTTGCAATCGATACGGAAATTGAATCGATTTACCTCTTTGGTGATTTTGCAGTTAAAACAGACAAAAAATTTACACCCGATGAGAGAAGAAGCTTCTGCTACGACGGTGACTTTGCTATTACAACAAAGAAAGATGACCTCAATCTTTCAAATATTGTTGTTGACGGATTCCCGTTCTTTGCAGGTTGCATAGAAGCACAGACAGAATTTGATTTTGACGGAACAAACTGCACTGTTGCGCTTGACGGAAGATTTTCCTATGCGGATGTGTATGTAAACGATAATTTTGTAAAACGACTGATTTTCGAATATGAGTGCGATGTGACAGAATACGTCAAAAAAGGCAAAAACACCCTTAAAATCGGACTTTGCAATTCTAACAGAAACTTACTCGGTCCTCATCATTTTGCCGATCCTGAGCCGTATGCATGCGGTCCTAACACGTTTTCTCTCGAAACAATGTGGACAGATGATGAAACATGCGAATTGTACAGAGAACGTTATGCATTTGTAAGATTCGGAACAGATGTAAAAATTATTACAGAATAAGGCTCAGAAATGATTATTTTAGGTATTGACCCGGGCTTCGGTATTACGGGATACGGAGTTATTGAGTATAAATCCAATAATTTCAGAATGCTCGAATACGGTGTGATAAGCACCGATTCAAAAGAGCGGTTCACGTCAAGACTTATTCAGATAAGTGATAAGATTGACGAACTGATAAACAAATATAATCCCGACGCCGTTGCCGTCGAAGAACTGTTTTTTAATAACAATGCTAAAACCGTTATCGCCGCGGCCCAAGGCCGCGGCGTTGCGGTAGCAACCTGTGCCAAACATTATATACCTGTTTTTGAATATACGCCGCTTCAAGTTAAACAAAACATAACAGGATACGGCAGAGCAGATAAAAAGCAAATTCAGATGATGGTAAAAATGCTTCTCAGATTAAATGAAGTACCGAAACCTGATGACGCGGCAGACGCTCTTGCCATTGCAATGTGCCATGCACACTCGATGATGTTTTCAAAGCCTATATAAGATAAGGAGATTTACGAAAGTGTTTGAATATATAAAGGGCGCCGTAACAGTAAAGGGACCGGACTATCTGGTTGTTGACGTAAACGGCGTAGGATTTAAAGTTTATACTTCGATGTCAACTCTGGCGCAGACGTGTCAGGGCGAAATTGTTACGGTTTTTACTTATTTGAATGTAAAAGAAGATGAATTGTCTTTATACGGTTTCATCACTCAGGAAGAGCTAAATGCGTTTAATATGATGATTTCTGTCAGCGGAGTAGGTCCTAAGATGGCTATTGCTATTTTATCATCAATGTCTTCATATGATTTCTGTGTTTCCGTGTCTTCCGGTGATTACAAAATGCTTTGTAAAACTAAAGGTGTAGGGCCTAAACTTGCGCAGAGAATCGTTTTAGAGCTTAAAGACAAGATTAAGAAAGAATTATCATTTAACAATAATAAAAATGATGGTATAATAAACAAATGCTGTGATTCAGATTTGCTTAACAACGCAGTTGAAGCATTGATGTATTTAGGTCATACTTCACAGTCCGCAAAAGATGCTGTTGAAAGTGTGTACGTAGATGGCATGGATTTGGAAAAATTAATTAAAGAAGCACTGAAGAGTACGGTTTGATTTTATTTCTGAGGTTTTTATGGACGAGTACGAGTCAAAGTTAGAAGAATACAACAGATTAGTCAGCATGGAATCCGGTTTTGAAGATACGAATGAAAATATTCTTAGACCGAGAACATTTGACGAATATGTCGGACAGGACAGAGTAGTTGATAATCTGAAAATTTTTATTAAGGCTGCAAAACAAAGAGGTGAGCCTCTTGACCATGTTTTGCTTTACGGACCTCCCGGCCTCGGTAAGACGACACTTGCATCTATTATTGCATCCGAAATGGGTGTCAATATAAGAGTTACATCAGGTCCTGCGATAGAGAAGGCTGCTGATCTGACAGGTATTCTTTCTAAATTAAACGAATACGACGTTCTTTTTATTGATGAAATTCACCGATTGCATAAAACAGTAGAAGAGATACTTTATTCGGCAATGGAAGATTATGCAGTAGATGTTGTAATGGGTAAAGGTCCGATGGCACATTCGCTCAGACTCAATTTGCCGAAATTTACGTTAATAGGTGCTACGACAAGGGCCGGATTACTCACTGCACCTCTCAGAGACAGATTCGGTGTAATTAACCGTTTGGAGTTGTATACACCTGAACAGCTTTCAAAAATTATAAAACGTTCGGCAAATATTTTGTGCGCTGAAATCGAAAATGACGGTGCATATCTGATTGCTAAACGTTCAAGGGGTACACCGAGAATTGCAAACAGACTGCTTAAAAGAGCACGTGATTTTGCACAGGTATACGGCGACGGTATCATAACCGAAGAGATTGCTGACAGATGTCTGACTGCTCTTGAAATCGACGAACTCGGACTTGATAACATTGACAGAAATGTCCTTGAAACGATTATAACTAAATTCGGCGGCGGTCCTGTGGGTCTGGAGACTCTTTCAGCGGCAACCGGAGAAGATATGAGAACTATAGAAGATGTTTATGAACCGTACTTTATTCAGCTCGGTTTTATAAATAAAACACCGCGCGGACGAATGGCAACGCCTGCAGCTTATAAACATATGGGAATTCCTTTTGATAATGAATGATTTTATAAAATTTGAAAATGTATATTATTCCTATGATGATACCTCTGATGACGAAGATAATTCAGAGGTTTCTGTAAGTGTGCCTCATATGGCTTTGGAAAATGTATCCTTCACTGTGAAAAAAGGCGAATTTATCGCTATTGCCGGCAGAAACGGTTCCGGTAAATCTACAATAGCACGTTTGATGAATGCTTTGCTTGACCCAAGTGAAGGTGTTGTTTTTGTCGACGGAATTGATACCTCAGACGACGAGAAAATTTGGGAAATACGGTCAAATGTCGGAATGGTTTTCCAAAATCCCGATAATCAGATTGTCGGAATGTCCGTAGAGGAGGATATTGCATTCGGTCTGGAGAATCTGGGTGTTCCGAGAGATGAAATGATTTCTAAAATTGATGAATGCCTGAAAATTGTTAAACTTGAAGCAGAACGAAAAACTGAGCCGCATCTTTTATCAGGCGGACAAAAACAAAGAGTTGCAATAGCAGGTGTTCTCGCTATGCGGCCTTCATGTATTGTTCTTGATGAAGCAACAGCAATGCTTGATCCGGACGGAAGAAGAGAAGTAATATCTACTATTCACAAATTAAATAAAGAAAACGGCATTACTATTATTCTTATTACGCACCATATGGATGAAATTGTTCATGCGGATAAAGTTATGATAATAAACGAGGGACATCTTCTCTGTGAAGGTACTCCTAAAGAAATTTTTGCAAGAAAAGATCTGATTGACCGTGCGGGACTTGAACTTCCTCAGACTGCAAGAATGTTTGCGGAGTTAAATGAATGTGGTTTTGAAATTGATAAAAATATCCTTACAGTCGATGAAGCATTTGAATATATCGGCAACCTTATCAGTTCAGGAAGGATGAACGGAGGTAATGAAAATGTCGATTAAACTTGAAAATATCAACTGTACTTATATGCCTAAAACTCCTTTTGAAAAAGCCGCCCTCTATGATATAAATATTGAAATAGAGAAGGGCGAATTCGTCGGAATTATCGGTCACACCGGAAGCGGAAAATCTACGCTTCTTCAGCATTTTAACGGACTGATAATGCCGGACAAAAAGTCAACAGGCAAAGTGTATATTGACGGCGAACTCTTAACTAAGAAAAATGTAAGAGATCTTCGCAAAAAGGTAGGTTATGTTTTTCAATATCCTGAATATCAGCTATTTGAAGAAACCGTATACAAAGATATTGCTTTCGGACTAAAAAAATTAAAATTATCCGAGCAAGAAGAGTATGAAGCAATTCACAATGCTGCTGAGATTGTCGGTATATCCGATGATCTGTTGGAAAGATCAGTATATGATTTATCAGGCGGACAAAAGAGACGTGTTGCAATAGCAGGTGTTATTGTGATGAATCCCGATTACCTTATCTTAGATGAGCCTGCTGCAGGATTGGATCCCGCCGGAAAAGATGAGATTTTAACATTTGCAAAAAGATTGCGTGATGAGAGAGGTACTGCTGTTGTGCTTGTTTCGCACAGCATGGAGGATATCGCTCAGATTTCCGACAGAGTTATTGTTATGAACGAGGGTCGTATTGTTATGGACGGTAAACCTTCGTATGTTTTTGCACAAAAAAAAGAGCTGAATGATATAGGTTTATCTGTTCCGGAGATTACATCGCTTTTCTGCCGTTTAAATGAACAGTATCCATGGATTTCAAAAGAAGTATATACTGTACAGGATGCGGTTAATGTTATGAAAAAATTACTGAGCGGAGGTGCTGTGAAATGAAAGTGTCTTTTGGTCAGTATGTTCCCGGTAATTCAATATTCCACAGAGCCGATCCCAGAACAAAGATACTGTGGACTGTAACGATGATGGTGCTTTTACTTCTTGTAGACAGCTTTGTCGGATATGCAGTTGCCGCTGTTTTTGTTGTTGCTGCAATAATTATCAGCAGAATAAATATCAAACTTATTTTAAAAAGTTTAAGAACAATAACTTTTTTAATAATATTTACCATGATATTGAACCTGTTGTTTTATAACGGACAAACATTGCTTTTTAAATTTTGGATTTTTGACGTCTACCTTGAAGGTGTTTTATTCAGTTTAAAAATGATAATAAGAATTATTTTGCTGATTTCTGCGACATCACTTCTTACTTTTACAACAACATCTGTTATGCTTACGGACGGTCTTGAAAAGTTAATGAAACCGCTCACATATATAGGGTTTCCTGCGCATGATATCTCTATGATGATGTCAATTGCTTTAAGATTTATACCGACTTTTTCTGAGGAAACAGACCGTATAATAAAAGCACAGTCAGCAAGAGGTGCAGATTTTGATTCACCTAAATTTATTGAAAAAGTAAAAAGCTTTATTCCGATTTTAATACCTCTGTTTATAGGAGCTTTCAGGAGAGCAGAAGAGCTTGCAACTGCTATGGAAGCTAAATGTTACAGAGGCGGTAATAGCAGAACAAGATTCAGAGTACTGAAATTTTCTTCTGCTGATTTATTTATACTGATTTTCACGTTGTTGTTTTTGGCATTTGTCATTTTTGAAAAAAGCGGATGGTTGGCTATATGAAACTGTATAAATCTGATGAAATAAAAAAAGCAGATAATTCCTATACAAAGAATGATTTCACGTCTCTTGTAAATCTGATTATGAGAGCCGGCGAGACTGTATGTAATTTTTTGCCTGAAAATGCATCAGATGTTTTAGTAGTTTCAGGAGCCGGAAATAACGGAGCTGACGGTCTTGCTGCGGCATATTATTTATCAAAAATCGGATATGATCCGACTGTGTGGATATTAACACGGTCAGAAAAAAATAATGATGTTATTTCATATTTTACCGAAAGACTTCAGCGTTGCGGTGTAGTTGTCAATAAACTTTCTCCCGAATCAGATAACGGTCTAATTTTGCGTATTTTGGACGATATAAAAAAATCCGATGTCGTAATTGACGGAATATTCGGAACGGGTTTTAAGGGTGAATTATTGCCCATTTATGACACTGTAATTAATTTCATAAATGATTTCAAGAAATTTACTGTATCCATTGATATCGCAAGCGGAGTAAACGGTGATACAGGCGCTGTTTTCGGTTCAGCCGTAAATGCAGATGTCACTGTTTCATTCTGTAATTATAAAATCGGCAATATTGTTATGCCCGGCAAAAAACATTGCGGTAAAACCGTAATTTGCGATATAGGAATGGATTCGTATTTATTCGAGTCAGCTGCAGAAAAAAGATATTCGGAAAATTTATTTTTTAATTGTTACAGTGACTGTAAAATCGATAAAAGTATTATTAAAAAACATATTGATTCCAGAGATACATTCGGGCATAAAGGTGATTTCGGTAAAGTTCTTGTCATAGCCGGTTCTGAAGGTATGACAGGCGCTGCACAACTCTGTGCAAAATCTGCTTTGAAAAGCGGCTGCGGTCTTGTGTATTTAGCTACACCGAAAAAATTATTAAATATTTATGAAATTACGCTTCCGGAAATTGTAAAAATTCCTCTCGGACAAGAGGATAGCAGTTATTTTACTGAGGAATATTGTGATGAATTGCTTAGATTTTCTAAAAATATGGACACTGTAGTTATCGGCCCCGGATTGGGTCGTAAAGACGAAACTGTTTCATTTGTAAGAAATTTTATCAGTCAGTGTGATAATTGCAATTTAGTTATCGATGCAGATGCTTTATACGCATATATAAACGATATAGAAACGCTGAAAAATAACTTAATCGATAAAGATTTTGTTATAACGCCTCATGACGGTGAATTTTCCAATCTGACAGGTGAAGCATCACCTTATAAAGACAGATTGACTTTAATAAGACAATTGGCATATTATTTAAGCGGAAATGTTCTGTTAAAGGGTAATTCTACAATAATAGCCAATAATAAATCAGGATTTTCGATAAATTTGACGGGAAACTGCGGTATGGCGACCGCCGGAAGCGGAGATGTACTGTCGGGAATTATTGCCGGTCTTTCTGCATCGGCAAAATTAAGCATGTATGAAGCAGCTTTTTGCGGAGCATATATTCACGGATTAAGCGGAGATATTGCAGCCGAAAAATTGACAGAAATTGGTTTAAATGCATCTGATATTATAGATTTTTTACCTAAAGCATATAAAAAGGTGATTGAAAATGAATAATAACTTAGAAAGAGCTATCGGAAGAACATGGGTTGAAATCGATCTTGACAATCTTGCTTATAACGCAAGACTTGTAAGAGAAAAAACCTCGGAAAACGCTGAAGTTATGGGGATTGTAAAGGCTGATGCATACGGCCACGGAGCGGTGGAGTGTGCCAAAATTCTTTTAAATAACGGTATCTCAAGGCTGGGTGTATCAATGCTTGATGAGGCAATTCAGCTCAGAAATAACGGTATTAAAGCGCCGATATTAATTTTAAGCGATGTCGAATCAGAACGATGCGATGAATTGGTTTTAAATGATATAACTGCAGCTGTTTTTACAAAAGAGTATGCGGAGCGCCTTTCTAGATGTGCTAAAATGTTTAATAAAAAGGTAAAAATACATATTAAACTTGATACGGGAATGGGCAGAGTAGGTTTTAATCCTGAAAATGATATTGACGTCATTGAATATATATCGAAATTGCCTTTTGTTGAAATAGAGGGCGCTTTTTCTCATTTTGCTGTTTCTGATGAAGATACTGATGAATATACATATATACAATTCAAACGTTTTTGTTCGGCAATAGAAAAAATCGAATCAAGAGGAATAAATGTTCAAATAAAGCACATTTCTAACAGTGCCGCAATATTGAGATTTCCTGACATGCATTTAAATATGGTTCGTGCAGGCATAATATTATACGGTCTGCATCCTTCATCAGTAACAAAAGCATTAAATATTGAATTGAAACCTGTTATGACTTTAAAGTCCAGAATTACATTGATAAAAACATTGTCGGAAGATTCACCAATAAGCTATGGATGTACATATACCGCAAAAAAAGGTGACAAAATCGCAACAATACCGATTGGCTATGCAGACGGTTTTCAACGCAGACTCGGAAATAAAGCAAAAGTCTGTATCAACGGAATAAGGGCAAATATTATAGGAAGAGTTTGCATGGATCAATGTCTTGCAGACGTATCTGAGATTGAAAATATTTCTGCCGGTGATGTTGCAATTATTTTCGGAGGAAACATTACATGTGATTACAAAGAAAATATTTCTTGTGATGAAATTTCTGAATTATCAGAAACTATAAATTATGAAACTGTTTGTTTAATCGGAAAAAGAGTTCCTCGTGTATATATCGAAAACGGTCAATACACAGGTGTTACAAACGGCTTAATTTGATGAAGCAGAGTTTTAGGAAACTTCAGGTAAAATTGAACAAAATAAAAATTTTGTTCAATTTTGAACAACAAAAAGCCTCATTTGGCTTAATTAAGGAAAATTCCTTTATAAAAGGTAAAATTAAAAGCTAAACAGAAATTCTTCTGACATACCAATCTTTATCAGATAAATTTCTGTTTAATTTTGAAATAAAAACATAATCATGTACTATTTGATAAATAAACAGAAAATGAAAAGTTTAATAGAAATTTTTCTGGCATACCAAACTTCATTAAGAAATTTTCTATTTAATTTTTAAATTACAGTTAGGAGCTTATTTTATGTATACAGATACTCATACACATACTACGTTTTCTTCTGATGGGAAAATGAGTCCTGAAGAAGCTGTTATTGCTGCAAAAGAAAAAAATCTATCAGGTATTGCATTTACAGATCATTTTGATTATGACTATCCCGGTAATAATCATGAATTCAGATATTCTTTTGATGAATACTTTGATAAGATTGTTCCTATAAAAGAAAAATATGCCGGAGATTTTTCTGTTTATACAGCTGTTGAAGTCGGTTTTCAAAAACACGTATACAATGAAATAAATTCAATTATTAACAAATATGATTTTGATTTTATTATTGGTTCAACCCATGTTATAAACCGTGTTGATCCGTATTCGGGAGAATTTTATAAAGGGAGATCTAAAGAAGAAACATATCTTGAATATATAAAAGCTGTATATGAAAATGTTATGCTTTTTGATAATTATGATGCTATGGGACATTTTGATTATCATATTCGTTATGCAACAATGTTCAAAAATAGAACATTTTATTACAAAGACTTTTCTGACTACATGGATGAAATTTTTAAGCATCTAATTTCCAAAAATATTGCCTTGGAAATCAATACATCTACATATCAAAAAGTTCCTCTGGATACTCAGAATTTAATCAGATATAAAGAATTAGGCGGCGAAATGGTCACACTTGGTTCCGATGCACACCGTGTTGAAGATATTGCCAGAATATTCAAGGAAATATTACCTATTATAAAGGACTGCGGCTTTGATTACATTGTACATTTTGAGCAAAGAAAGCCTGTTTTTGATAAAATTATTCTTTGACATTTGTTGTTTAATATATTAGAATATCAAGGCTTGTTATTGGGATGTCGCCAAGTGGTAAGGCTCCAGATTTTGATTCTGGCATCCGCAAGTTCGAGTCTTGCCATCCCAGTACATTTTGAGAGGTACTTTTGTTGGTAGGCAAAGGTGCCTCTTAATTTTTTAAAAGAACACTGTCGTGGTAATTCTATATCTTCCCCTACTCTGTATTTAAATCTATATTTTTCTAATATATAATTTTGCTAAAGAAAGCGGTGCATTGTGATGAAGAAATTAAATATTTTCCAAAAAATACTTGCTGTTTTGGTTTTATCAGCCATTGCAATTGGTTTTATTGCTTGCGACACCAATATATCTAAATCAGATATTAAAAATCCACTTGTTGTAACCCAGGAAAATGAGTCAAACAGTTCGATATCGGACAGTGTTTGGGAACTTGTGTCACATGATGAATCGGTTCTTGAAAAGAAAATGATTGTAAATAATGGTAGATTATATTCATTTTCTGCAGATTACAGTAATGTTTACGGGGATGCAAATGTTGAATCATTAAATGAAGAATGTATGACTATTTTGGCACAATGGGCGCTTTCTGCATTAACATTTGATTTTTCATTACATGTTCCTCTTTTTCAGAAAGAGTTAATCGAAGAAGAAATCTATACAGTATTTGCCGATGAAGGTTTTTCTCCTGAAGACGGCATAAAAAAGATTTCAAATGATGCATATGAGCTATTTCCTTATGAAACCGTAAGAATTGAATATAAGATTTCTGAAGTTAAATATAACGACAATAATGTCATAGAAGAACTCATTAATTATAACGGTTTTTTTGAAAAATTTGGTCTTGATATAAATAAACTTAGTGATGTAATTGAATATACTATAGCCGATTCTCGCATAATTTTTGATGATTTCTTATATTACAGTTTTTTTACAGACGGAGATGGTTTTGACGGTGACGTAATTATCTATAAATATGACGGTAAATGGTATTTGCATTTTTCAAATCTTGACAACGACCTTTCAATTGATATTTTGCAATCAGAAAAGGAAAAAAATGACGGATTTTTTACATCTGACAGCACTTGCGGTAAGATTACGAGTATTGATAAAGATTATATTTGCCTTGATGAGAAAAAGTATTTTTCTGTCAAAAATTATAATTCCGACATAAATGTTTCTGTGGGAGATTTTGTTGAAATACAACATTATCAGCAAACAATGCAATTCAACAAATTATCTGATGATACAGAATGTACTTTCGATGTTGCCATAAGCATAGAAAAAAAAGAATGTTATTACCATTACAATTAATTTCGGCGGTCTATCAAAGACCGCCTTTTTTCTTCACCACTACTCTTTTTTACAAATATTGCTCCATTTTAAATTGAAGTGATTTTTCAAGATCAATTAGTCGTTTTGTGATATCTTTTGCTCTTTTATCAGCATTTCCATACTTGTTTAGATATCTGTTCAATGATTTTACGCCCATGTTGCATCCGTCTGTTATAATATCTGCAACTTTATTGTCTGTTTCATCCATTCCAAGCTTTATATTTGTTTTCATCCAGGACATTGATTCTGCAATCGGATTCGGATCTTTTCCGTCGTAATTAAAGTTATCTAATATATTATTAAGATCTTTTTGCATTTTTTCATGTTCTATTTTGCTGTCAATAAGAATTTGATTGAGTGTTTTTGATTTAACGTGCTCCATTACATCGTCAATAGCTTTAACACCCATTTTTACGCCTGCATCACATTCCTTTAAAAGTTTTACGGTGTCTTGTTCTTCCAATATCTTGTTATTCATAAATTTTCTCCTTTTGGAATATATTTTTATCTATATTATTTGCATTAAAATCATATTTTATGCTAATATGCATATTTGTCAGATATATATAATTTTAATGAATTGAAGGACATATTATGAAAAAAATTATTCTTACAGGCGGCGGATCTGCCGGCCATGTTACCCCGAATTTGGCATTAAAACCTTATCTTTTGAAAAACAAGTTTGAAATACATTATATCGGCTCTGAATCCGGAATTGAGAAGGATATTATCGAAAAAGAAGATAATATAAAATATCATCCTGTCCGTACAGGTAAACTGAGAAGATATTTCTCGTGGAAAAATTTTACTGATCCTTTCAGAGTTATCGGCGGATACAGTGATGCAAAGAAACTCATGAAAGAAATCAAACCCGATGTTGTTTTTTCAAAAGGCGGTTTTGTTTCAGTTCCGGTTGTTGCAGCGGCTCACAAGTATAAAATCCCCGTTATATCTCACGAGTCTGATATGACTCCCGGTTTGGCAAACAAATTATCAAAAAGATTTGCAACAAAATTATGTGTTACATTTCCGGAAGCTCTCGAACATATTTCAAAAGAAATTGGTGTTTTTACAGGCTCTCCTATAAGGCATGAACTTTACTCAGGAAATGCCCAAAGAGCCCGCAAAAAGTTAAATTTTGACTCAAAACCTGTTTTATTAATTATCGGCGGCAGTTTAGGTTCAAAAGTTATAAACGAAGCTGTCCGAAGCAATCTGGAAACCCTATGCAAAAAGTTCAATATTATTCATTTATGCGGTAAAAATAACATCGCCGAAATAAACGATTCAGCAATTTCAAGGTCCTATAAACAATTTGAATTTGTAAAAGAAGAGCTTCCGGATTATTTTGCTTTGTCGGATTATATTATTTCCCGGGCAGGCTCCAATGCAATTCATGAATTTCTTGCATTAAAGAAACCAATGCTTTTGATTCCGCTGTCAAAGGCGGCGAGCCGCGGAGACCAGATATTAAATGCAAAATCTTTTGAAAAGCGCGGTTATGCAATTGTTTTGGAGGAAGAAAAATTAACCCCCTCTACTCTTCTTAAATCGCTGGATTATCTTGAAAAAGACAAAGATAAACTGATTGCTGCAATGTCATCAAATAAAAATGCTGACGGTACCGATTCAATCACAAAAATAATCGGTGAGGTTTGCGGGATTTAATCGAATTTTTAAGTTGTTAAGAAATTAAATTTATGTTAAAATACAGTCCGCAACAAAATGCGGATGTGGTGGAACTGGCAGACACGCCGGATTTAGGTTCCGGTGCCCGAAAGCGTGCAGGTTCAAGTCCTGTCATCCGCATAAACAAAAAGTCCCTTGTGTCAAAAAAGACATGAGGGACTTTTTGTTTTCAGAAATTATAGACAGGACGCAGAACCTGCGCAAGTTCAATAAGTGAGACACCGCGAGGACGAGCAAAGCGAAGTTCAAGCGGCAATGTCGAACGTATGCAGTGAGCGAATGAAGAAAGTGATTTATATCAAAGTTAATCACTTTCAAAGCGAGTCGCTGTCCTGTCATCCGCATAAACAAAAAGTCCCTTGTGTCAAAAAAGACATGAGGGACTTTAGTTTTCAGAAATTATAGACAGGACGCAGAACCTGCGCAAGTTCAATAAGTGAGACACCGCGAGGACGAGCAAAGCGAAGTTCAAGCGGCAATGTCGAACGTATGCAGCGAGCGAATGAAGAAAGTGATTTATATCAAAGTTAATCACTTTCAAAGCGAGTCGCTGTCCTGTCATCCGCATAAACAAAAAGTCCCTTGTGTCCAAAAGACATGAGGGACTTTAGTTTGCAGAAATTAAAGACAGGACGCAGAACCTGCGCAAGTTCAATAAGTGCTATTCCAAGAAGTCGAGTCGAAGACGAAGAATGATTGGCTAAATAGCACGTATGCAGCGAGCGAATGAAGAAAGTGATTTATATCAAAGTTAATCACTTTCAAAGCGAGTCGCTGTCCTGTCATCCGCATAAAAAGTATAAATCCGAACTTTCTTATAGTCGGAGATGGGTTCGGATTAATTTTTTTAGAAAGCAGTTTGCCGTTTTTATTTAACTCTTTTCTATTGTTAGACTTTTCAGTATCGAATCCAGTTCGGGGAATCTTTTTTTTACAATTATAGGAAATCCTTTTTTATCAAGAAAACAATGTTCTGTCGTTGCGGTTAAAACAGTTTCATCTGTTTTATTATTTAGCATAACATATTTAAAAGAAAGTTTTATTCCAGTATATTTTTCAACTTCTATATTTATTCTTATTTCATCATCAAAAGTTGTTGTATGTTTGTACTTGCAATTAACCGAAAGTACAGGAGAAACAATACCGTCAGCTTCTAATTTTGCATAACCAAATCCATAATGATTTAAAAATGATGTACGAGCTTCCTCCATCCACCTGACATAGTTGGAATGGTGTGTTATTCCCATTTTATCAGTTTCATAATAATTAACTCTGTGAATATAATTATATGATTCATTTTCCATATTTATATATCCTCTTCTTGATCAATATTTACTTGTCTTACAGACACTTCTCCGCTTCTAAGCACCGTTTCCGTACCGTCAGAAAGGCATATGCATAATCCGAAAGACTCGTCAATTCCGGTAACCTGTGCTTCATATTTAGGTTTATTACCATGTGAAACAACAATATGTTTTTTATCTAACATATTACGGTATCTGTAATCGTTAAGTAAATTCGGATTGTCCGAAAAAAATTCAAAAAGAATGTCTTTGATAAGTTTATCTGCATCATAAAATTCATCTTTGTCAAAAACAGCTCCTGCAACACCGTTAAGCTCGTTCGGATAACCGCATGCCGGTTCTTTCAAGTTGATTCCGATTCCCACAATCATATAAGACTGCATACAATTTGTTGTATCTTTTCGGCCTTCTGTTAAAATTCCGCAAACTTTTCTGTCATTCAGATAAATATCATTTACCCATTTAATCATTGCTTTCTTATCGGTGTGCTTATCGATTGCTTTAGCTGCAGCAACTGCAGCACGCGCAGTAATACAAAGATTATCGGCAATTTCACTCTCCGGCCTTAGAAGTATGCTCATATAGATACCGCTTCCGGCAGGAGAATAGAAATTTCTTCCCATTCTACCTCGGCCTGCAGTCTGAAAATTTGCAATTACAACTGTGCCTTCAGGCGCACCACATAGAGCTTTTTCTCTCAAAACGTCATTTGTGGATGTAACCGTTTCGTATTTTTCAATGAAAATTCTTTTATCTGACAACAACATCATGCACTGCTCAATTCATACTCTCATTCATAAGTTCGCCTAAAGTTATTTCTCCCCAGGCATAGTTGTTCAAATAACTTCCTTTAAACAGTCCTGCGTATTCCTCTTGCCCTGAAAGATAATCATAAAGATCGCATTTGATTTTCTCTGGAATGATGCGTCGCTTTCCGTCTACTGACTCAATAATATCAGTAATTCCGTACTCCTCAAGAGTGTTTTTAAGACGAAGTGCCTCTTTACGGTATCTTGCAAGTGTAACAGCATTTGCAGGTTCATTCTCCCACAAATAGCCTATTGCTTCTTCGCTCGTTACATATCCGCCGCGGCGGTCCACAAGCAATGCCAGCAATTCTTTCGCCTTTTTGTTACGAAATGCAATAGGTTTGTTATTCACAAAAACATCAAAATAGCCGAATGTACGTATATAAATTTGGGAATACTCCTCCACAATATCTGATGATGTTTCATTTCCGTTATCCACGTTATACAGCATGACATAACACGACGAATTTCCGTCATAATTTTTTTGCGAACAAATCGCCTTTATCAGACGTTTTTTATTTTTTTTCATATCAAAATATGTAAATTCTGCTTCACCGGTTGAAAAAAGCATTTTTACGTCTTCGTATGCAATGCTGCTTTGTGAAATAAATTCTTTAATTGAACAACTTTTTTCCGCCATAGCAAACCACTCTTCTTTGGTATATCCGAAGAAGTTGCATACATTATCGCTGGCATAAAGCGGTTTTACATTGTTGTTTTCTATTTTAAAAGCCATGACGCCTTCTGTGAACCGTGTAACGAATTCCTGCATATTTCTAAGCGCAAGATTTTCATTTCTGAGTTCATCAATCTCCTGCTCATCAATAATCTGTTTACAACAAAACAGATTGACGGAATCATTAATTTTCAGAAAAATTCCGACATATTTTTTTATCTCACCGCTTGATGTGATTGCTCTGTATTGTATCTGAGGAGGTCGGCTGCCGCTGCGTGTCACTCGCCGTGAATATATATTTGCAAAAAAATCATGCATATGTGTGCGATCTTTATGATATACAGCGTGTTCAATCCATTGTGATGTAGCTTCTTCCATATGCATTGGTAAGTTTCTTATCCTGCCGAATGTATCTGAACCGCCTGATATATATTTTACCGTTCCGTTTACAAAATCGTATTCAAAAATTTTTTCATATACATCAGACAGTGCCTTTAGATATAACTCGGTTTCATTTGTACGTTTTGCATGATACTGCTCAGTTATATCCATACATACACTTTGAAATTCTTCTTTTCCGTCTGCTGCTTTTACCTTTGTAACCCAGCCGAAAAGACGTGCTTTTGTTCCGTCACAGCGCAAGACATTCATTTCCCCGGCAACAGGAGCACCGCTAAGATACACTTTATTAAGAAAACGAGAAAATTTTCTTCTGTCTTCAACAGGAATCATAAGATATATATTATCCTTATAAAATTCCAGATAATCCACTTCACCGCGACGCGGTTTCGGCATACGAAGCATCTTCATCATTTGATTATTTATGTAAGTAACTTTCGGATTCTTTTCGCAGGAATATTTCAGCATGCCGCACGGTACGGTTTCATTGAGAAAACGCAAATTATCATTTTCTGATTTAAGAGCCGTAATATCTGTTAGAACAGAATACGCAACCCAAGTATCATTTTTTTGTTTTTCTACTGTCATTGTATCTCTGACGTATAAAGTAGATCCGTCTTTTTTTATTATTCTGTATTCTGCAGAATTTGATGTCTTTTCTGTTGAAATTTGATTTAACAAATTATCATAAATATGTCTGTCAGCCGGATGTATCAAACCGGCGTATAAGTCAGAGCTATCACTTAAAAGTTCTTTTTTTGAATATCCAGTCATGTCGCATAAATTTTGACTCACGAATATCGGTAATATAGTCTCTGCTAATTTATATTGACGGAAACCGCTTATTTGCTTATCCAGTATCTCAGAAATGTTTTCTAACGGAAAATTCATAGTATCTCCTATTTATCCTCCTATATAGTTAATCTTTTTTATGGAATACTTACTTATTTATCTCTTAAAATATTATTATATATCATAAAAATAAATTATCGTCAAACTAAAGAAATAAAATAATTCCATTTAAAGAATTTATGCTTTTTTTATGTGAAAAGTTTTAACAGCTTCGGATATATCGCCTGTTACTCCGCTTTTTGAATATTTTATTGCCTGTTTAACAGCATTTTTTATTGCTTTTGCATCCGACGAACCGTGAGCTTTGATAACCGGCTTTGCAATACCGAGAATCGGTGATCCGCCATGCTCCGAAGGGTCAAAATTCTGTTTTATTTTTAAAATAGAATTTTTGAACAACAAAGCAGAAAATTTGTTTATAAAGTTTTTTGCATATGCTTTTTTCAGGGACTTCATCAATAATTTGCTTGTTCCTTCTATAGTTTTAAGAAAAATGTTTCCGGAAAAACCGTCCGTAACCAAAACATTGCACGCACCAAACATTACAGCATTACTTTCAACATTTCCTATATATTTAATAGCAGTGCATTTTTTCAGCCTGTCATTTGCTTCAATTTGCAAAGAAGTTCCTTTACAGTCTTCTGTTCCGTTATTTAATAAACCGACAGCAGGTTCTTCAATATCATACATTTTTTTCATATAAGCTGATCCCATTATAGCAAATTGCTCGAGATATTCCGGTGTCACAGAAATATTAGCGCCGGCGTCAAGTAACAAAAAAGTTTCTTCACCGGGTATAACTGTGCCGATTGCCGCACGAAGAATACCGTCTGCTTTTTTTACAATAAATGTGGCGCCCATAAACAAAGCGCCTGTATTTCCGGCGCTTACAAAAGCATCGCCTTTCCCATCTGCAAGCATTTTTAATCCGACCATCATTGATGAATCGCTTTTACGCTTATAAACGGTAATCGGATCATCCTCCATAGTGATTACAGATGCAGCATGAACTACTTCAAACTTGCTTATATCTAAACCTATATCATTTGAAATACGCACAATATCATCTTTGTTGCCGACAAGGGTAAATTCCGCATCACATTCCTCTGCGGCGGAATACACGCCCTTTAATATTTCAACAGGGGCTTTATCTCCGCCCATTACGTCTATTATTATACGCATAAATACCTCTTCACTTTTCTGAAACTTTTTCGCGGAGCTCTGTTTTTTTGATTTTACCGCTGATAGTTTTCGGCATTTCTTCAACAAATTCAACTATGCGTATCCATTTATACTCAGCAAGTTTACTGTTACAAAAATTTTTTATTTCTGTCTCAAGCTCATTTGACGGATAGTAATTATCACAAAGTTGAATGACCGCTTTGATAGCCTGACCGCGAAGCGCATCGGGCACGCCGATTACACTGCATTCTGCTACGGCCGGATGCTCCGTTAAAACATTCTCAATTTCGTATGGACCGACACGGAATCCGCCTGTTTTTATAATATCATCAAATCTTCCATGGAACCAATACAGTCCGTTTTCGTCCTGCCATGCTGCATCTCCCGTATGGTATACTCCGCCTCGCCATACATATCTGTATTGTTCATCATTATCAAGATATGCGATGAAAATACCTGCCTGTTTTCCGTTTTCAGGCGGAACAACGACTACTTCACCGATTTCACCCTGAGGCACCGGATGGCCCATTTTATCCCATAATTCAATATTATACATTGGAGATATAATACCCATGGAACCTTCTACAGGCGTGTATCCCTTTAAATTGCCCATCAAAAGTGTTGTTTCAGTCTGTCCGTAACCTTCGCATAACGGAATACCGGTTCGGCTTGTAAACATTTTAAATACTTCATCTGCCAGTTTTTCTCCTGCTGTTGATGCATGACGAAGCTTCGGCATATCCGGAATACCTTTACGTACAAGATACCTGTAAACAGTAGGAGGCGCACAGAAAGAAGTAACTCCGTAAGTGTTTATAATGTTAGTAAGCTGCTTAGGTTCAAAATTATCAAAGTCATATACCATTACAGCCGAGCCTATCAACCATTGACCGTAAATTTTTCCCCATGAAGCCTTTGCCCAGCCAGTTTCAGCAACTGTAAAATGCAATCCGTTATCTTCTGCTTGCTGCCAGTATTTTGCTGTAACAATATGTGCCAGCGGATATGTAAAATCATGTATAACGCCTTTGGGATTTCCTGTTGTACCGGAAGTAAAATACAAAAGCATATTGTCTGTTGCAAGCGTCGGTATGCGTGCGAACTCAGTGCTTGCACTTTCCATTTCTTTTGTAAGATTTCTGAAGCCTTTTTCATTATCAGATTGTACACACCAAAGCAATGGATGAGTATTTGTATTATTAATCGCTGTTCTGATATTGTTCGGAACATCATTCTGCGGTGTACAGATAATTGCATCAGCATTTGAAGAACATATACGGTATTCGTAGTCTTTAACAGTTAACATGTGGGTTGCCGGTATCATAACGGCGCCGATCTTATGTAAAGCGACTGCAACAAACCAATACTCATAGTGGCGTTTAAGAATAACCATTACACGGTCGCCTTTTTTTATTCCAGAAGATGTAAGTACATTTGCCGCCTGATTACTGTACTTCTTTATATCTGCAAATGTAAAGAAATGTTCTTCATTTTCCGTATTACACCAAACAAGCGCCTTTTTATCCGGGGAAACAGATGCGAATTCATCCACAACATCATATCCGAAATTAAAATTTGCAGGATAGTCAATTTCAAATTTTGTTAAGTTACCGTTTTCATCAAAATATTCACGGCAATATTTTTTATATATGCTCATAAAACCTTTAATCCTCAATTTAAATTATCTGTTCAACCTTAACCATTCCTATTCTCCGGAAACGGTCATATCTTTTTTGAAGCAATTCAGGGTCTTTTGAAAGACTATTTACTTCATCAATCAAAAGAGAATGAATACGTTCAAAGTATTCTTTTTTTCCTATATCATCTTCCGCAAGAATCCTGTCAACAACACCGAGACTTTTAGCATCTTCTGCGGTAAGCTTTAAACTCTCTGCCGCAACATCGGCTTTTGATGAATCCTTCCAAAGTATACTTGCGCATCCTTCAGGAGAAATTACAGAATATACAGCGTTTTTCAGCATCCAGACGCGATCTGCAACAGCAAGCGCCAAAGCTCCTCCGCTTCCGCCTTCACCGATAAGAATAGAAAGAACAGGCACACAAAGAGTACTCATCTCCATCAGATTCTCAGCAATTGCCTGACCTTGACCTCTCTCCTCTGCACCGATTCCGCAGTATGCTCCGGAGGTATCAATAAAACAAATAATCGGCCGTCCGAATTTTTCAGCCTGCTTCATAAGACGAAGAGCTTTCCTGTATCCTTCGGGATGAGGTGCTCCGAAATTTCTCTCTACACGCTCATTTGAAGTGTGACCTTTTTCAATTGCAATAACAGTAACAGGACTGCCGTCAAGCCACGCAATACCGCCCATAATGGCCTTATCATCGGCATAACGGCGGTCTCCGTGAAATTCAATGAAATTTTTAAAAATATTTTTAATATAATCCTGCCCCGTAGGACGTTTGCTGTCTCGGGCAAGTTTAACTCTGTCATAAGGTATCTGACTCACAGTTTTTGTCCTCCGTTATGCATTTTCAAAAGTTCGGCAAGAAACTTTTTCTGTTCTTTACGTACCACGATTTTATCAATAAAACCGTGTTCCAACACAAATTCAGCAGATTGAAACTCTTTAGGCAAAGTCTGTCTTGTCGTCTGTTCGATAACCCGTTTTCCGGCAAATCCGACTGTTGCACCTGGCTCAGCCAAAATAATGTCAGCTTCCATCGCAAAACTTGCAGTCACACCGCCCGTTGTAGGATCCGTCAAAACTGCTACATACAAAAGACCGACATCACTGTGTCGTTTTACAGCAGCACTTGTTTTGGCCATTTGCATGAGTGACAGAAGTCCTTCCTGCATTCGTGCGCCGCCGGATACTGTAAATCCGATGACAGGTAAACGATGTTTTATTGCATATTCAAATAATGAAGTGATTTTTTCACCTACAGCACTACCCATACTGCCCATCATAAAGTATGACTCCATCACAAAAATACAACATTTCTGTTTGCCTATCATTGCTGTTCCGCATATTACAGCTTCTTCTTCCTCACTTGCGGTTTTAACGGTATCAAGTTTATCTTCATAGCCGGGAAAATCGAGCGGATTGCACGATTTAATATTTGAAAAAAGTTCACAATAACTGTTTTTATCAGTAACTGTACTTATTCTGTGGCGTGCTTTCATTCTGAAATGATATCCACAGGGGCAAACAAGCTGATTCGCCCATAAACGGCTAAGAGGAATGTCTTTGTGACAATTAGGACAATTTTTTTCCGGTTCTCCTGCGTCACTTTGAATCGGAGCGGCACTGCGACCGCCTTCTTCCAATAAATTTTCAGGTTTCAAAAAATTAAGTAATGGCATAAAATCACCTGCTACCCATAAATGTTAAATCATAATCTCCCGAAGCAAATCGCATATCCGAAACAATGCGCAATTGTTCCTCAGCATTTGTCGGAATTCCGTCAATAACAAGTTCGCACAGTGCCGCACGAAGTTTACGAAGCGATTCTTCACGTGTCTTTGCGTGTACAATCAGCTTTCCAAGCAATGAATCGTAATACGGGGTAACTACAGTTCCCTCAACAAGACATGTATCAAAGCGAACAAAAGGTCCGCCCGGAACATGAAGCATTTTTAATGTACCGCAGCTCGTTGCATTGATTCTGCATTCAATCGCTGATCCGATTATACGTACATCTTTTTGTGTAAAGCTGAGCGGAATGCCGGCAGCAATTCGAATCTGCCATTTTACAAGGTCAAAGCCGGTCAGCATTTCTGTTACACAATGTTCTACCTGAAGTCTTACATTCATTTCCATAAACCAGAAGTTGCCTGACTTGTCATAGAGAAATTCAAGAGTACCTGCTCCTACGTACCCGATTTTCTTAACAGCCTTAATAGCTGTATTTATGATTTTCTGACGTTGTTCGTCAGTCACGGCAGGAGAAGGGGTTTCTTCTATAAGTTTTTGATTTCTGCGCTGCAGAGAACAGTCTCGTTCCCCGAGACACACAACATTTCCGCTTTCATCTGCCAGAATCTGTAATTCAATATGCCGTGCAGGAAAAACATATTTTTCGAGATATACTGAACCGTCGCCAAAGGCGCTGCTCGCTTCAGCTGTAGCCTGCATATATGCATCGTCAATCTCGCTTTCACTCCTGATAAGCCTTATTCCGCGGCCTCCGCCGCCTGCACAGGCTTTCAGCATAACAGGATATCCGATTTTTTCTGCAGCTTTTTTTGCTTCATCAAGTGACGATACTGCTTTAGTACCCGGAATTACGGTAAGACCCGCATTACTTATGAGTTCTTTTAATATTGCTTTATCGCTTAAACGCTCCATATCCTCCGGATTAGGGCCGATAAAAACAATACCGTTTTTTCTGCAGAGTCTTGCAAAATGTGCATTTTCAGATAAAAAACCGTAACCGGGATGTATCGCCTGTGCGCCTGCCAAAAGGGCTGTACTGATTATCTGATTTTCATTCAGATAACTTTCTGATGCCTCTGATTTTCCTATACAGTAACTTTCGTCAGCCAGTGCAACATGAAGTGCATTTTTGTCTGCTTCAGAATATACGGCTACTGTCGCTACACCCATTTCTTTACATGCTCTTATTATTCTCACGGCAATTTCACCGCGATTTGCAATCAATATCTTTGAAAACATATATCACTCTCCGACAATGGCAAAAGAAAACTCCGCGGATACGCAGACCTTTCCGTCTACGTTTACAGTGCCCTCAGCAAAATAAAAAGGATGCTTTGATCGCTTTATACTGCATCTTGTTTCAATAAGATCACCGGGACGTACAGGATTGCGGAATTTTACATTATTAAGTCCTGTATATACCGGAAGTTTACCTTCTGTCATTACATCAGCCATGAGAATACATGAAGACTGAGCAAGAATTTCACAGAGAATCACACCCGGTACAATAGGATTGCCCGGGAAATGTCCATTTAAAAAGAACTCATCTCCCCTGACCTTATAATGTCCGACTGCTGTTCCGTCCTGATTTTCAACATCATCAAGCAAAAGCATACTGTCTCTGTGAGGCAGAATTTTTTTTATCTCTTCTTGTGTCATTTTTACCTCCTGATACGGAATAATTCAGTTCCGTATTCGACAACCTGACCGTTTGTAACACAAATCTTTTCAACGACACCGCTTTCCTCAGCCGAAATTTCATTCATTAATTTCATCGCTTCAATAATGCAGAGTGTCTGCCCTTTTTCAACACGATCTCCCGGTGATACAAAAGGCTCCGCATTTTCTGCCGGTGCAGCATAAAACACACCGACAAACGATGATTTCACACTGATACAACCGTCATTGCTATCATTTTTTACAGTTTCCGAAAGTGTTGTAACAGGAACTGAATTCGTCTGAACAATTACGGGTTCACGCGCAATGCCGGGTTGTGTACGTTCTAAACGAACTACTTTATTATCTTCTGTTATTTCAAGACCGGTAAGTTCAAGCTCTTTCATGAGCGCTGCATATTTACGAATATCTGCTTCTTTCATGATTTCACCTTTCTGAATGCAAGACACGCATTGTGTCCGCCGAATCCGAGAGAATTGGACAGCGCAAGATCAATCTCTTTTTTGATGGCTGTGCCCGGAACATAATTAAGATCACATTCCGGATCTTGTTCGCTTAGATTGATTGTAGGAGGAACTATTCCTTCATTTAAAGCAAGAATGCACGCCATAGCCTCTATCGCACCTGCAGCTCCAAGCATATGACCGGTCATGGACTTTGTAGAGCTGATATAAGCATGTTTTGCTGCATCATCCCCAAGCGCTTTCTTTATTGCTAATGTTTCAAGTTTATCATTCATCGGAGTTCCTGTTCCGTGCGCATTTACATATACTGTGTCCTTTTCAGTATAATTTGCTTCACGCATGGCATCCATCATGGCCTGTGCGCCTCCGCGCGCCTCCGGATGTGGTGCGGTAATATGGTTTGCATCACAGGTAGAACCGTAACCGCATACTTCGCCGTATATTTTTGCACCGCGTTTTTTTGCATGTTCATACTCTTCAAGTACAAGAGATACAGCGCCCTCGCCTATTACAAATCCGCTGCGCCGCTTGTCAAATGGCAAAGATGCGGCGTTTGCATCTTCTGCCGTAGAAAGAGCCTGCATATTAACAAATCCCGAAATAGCTATCGGACAGATTGCAGCTTCCGAGCCTCCTGTAATTACAGCATCCGCATATCCGTGACGAATGAGTCGCATTGCTTCTCCGATTGCGTTTGAACCAGATGCACAAGCGGTAACCGCAGGCATTGCAGGACCTCTGCAATCATGCTTAATTGCAATCATTCCGGCTGCCATGTTTGGAATCATCATAGGAATAAACAAAGAAGAAACCTTACGAGGTCCTTTTTCTTTCAGCTTTGTATGTTCTGTTTCAAAAGTACTTATACCGCCGATACCTACTCCGAAATATACGCCGAAACGTTCAGGAATAATGTTTCCTGCAATACCGCTGTCCTCTACAGACTGCTGTGCTGCAATTAAAGCAAATTGAGTATACCTGTCTGTTCGAATCGATTCGGATTTTTCCATATAGTCGAGTGCGTTATAATCTTTTACCTCCGCACCTAATTTCGCTTTATAATCTGTTGTATCAAACAGTGTAATCGGAGCTATACCGTTTTTTCCTGCCTTGAGAGCCTCCCAAGTTTCCGATACTGTCTTTCCCAGAGGAGTAATCGCACCGATACCTGTTACAACAACTCTTTTTTTATTTTCATTCATTTTTATTCTCCTTACATTGCGATGCCGCCGTCCACACGAAGCACTTCGCCTGTTACATATTTGGCACCTACAAGATATGCCACCGCTTCTGCAACATCCTGCACTTCTCCCATCTTGCCGAGAGGAATCATTGAAAGAAGCGGATTTTCCGCATGAGATTCAGTCATATCTGATTTTATAAAACCCGGTGCAACCGCATTACAGCGTATTCCTTTGGATGCATATTCTTTTGCTACGGATTTTGTGAGACCGATGAGTCCTGCCTTTGAGGCGGAGTAATTGCTTTGTCCCACATTACCCATCAATCCTGATACTGAACTGATATTGACAATACAGCCTTCACTGCTGCGCAAAAACAGCGGAATACAATGTCTTATCATATTGAAAGAGCCTTTAAGATTTGTATCGATAACTTTATCAAAATCATCTTCTTTCATCATTACCACAAGGCCATCTTTTGTTATTCCGGCATTATTTATAAGAATCTGCGCAGAGCCGAAATCTTTTTTTATTTCCGAAACGGTTTTCTTTACTGCATCAAAGTCAGAAACATTGCAAACATATGCTCTTGCTTCAACTCCGAAATCATCTTTGCACTGATTGCAGACATTTTCTGCCGCAACATTATTTCCGGCATATATTACTGCAACATTTGCTCCAAGCGATGCAAGTTTATATGTGACTGCCGCGCCGATTCCGCGCGAACCGCCTGTTATAATTGCTGTTTTTCCTTTTAACATTCTGCCACCTCCGAAAGTATCACAGGAAGGTCGGAAACAGAATAAACCTTAACTTCCGTATTGATTTTCTTTATCATATTTGTGAGTGTTCTGCCCGGACCGATTTCTATAAATGTATCAATTCCGTTTATAATCATGTTACGGATCAGTTCCTCCCAACGCACCGGACTGCATATTTGTTTTGAGAGAAGTTCAACAACATCATTTGAATACGGTTCTGCTGTTTTGTTTGAATAAACAACTGTTTTGGCATTGTTAAATGTAACCTTTGAAAGCTCATCGGCAAATGCATCTGCTGCTTTTTCCATAAAAGGAGAATGAAAACCTCCTTTTACTTTAATCGGCAATGCCCTGCCGCCTGCTTCTTTTACATCCGTATAAAAATCAGACATTTGTGAAGTAAGTCCCGCAACAGACACCTGACCGGGACAATTAAAGTTCACGGGATAGACTGCTGAATATTTTGAACAAAGTTCTTTTACTTTTTCATTATCAAGTTTTAAAACAGCGGCCATTGAAGTATCGTATTTGTCTGCGGCATCCTGCATCAATTCACCGCGTTTACATACAAGACGAAAACCTGTTTCAATATCCGTAATTCCGGCAAAAGCACAGGCAACAACTTCACCAAGTGAAAAACCGGCAACGGCTTCAGGAACAATTCCTTTATCAACAAGAACATTTGCGGCCGCAAACTCCATTGCAAACAGGCACGGCTGAGTATTTTTTGTCTCTTTTAATTCTTCATCTGTGCCTTCAAAACACTGCTTTGAAGTTATCGGACGAATTTTATCGCACAAATCAAATACTTCTTTTGCCTTTGTGTATTGTGCGCACAATTCTTTTCCCATACCGGGGAATTGGTCACCTTGACCGGAAAATACAAATGCTATTCTACCCATGATATTGCACCTTTAAGGATAGGCTCTGCCTCATCCATTATTTCCTTTACAATTTCTGCAGCAGGTTGTTCTTTCTTTACCATTGCAGCAATCTGTCCTGAAAGGAAACATCCTTTTTCTATGTCTCCCTCTACAACAGCAAGACGAAGAGCTCCCACTGCGAGGTTTTCTAACTCTTCATCCGGCATTCCGCCGTATTCTGCTTTAGAATAATTCTGTGCAAATATTGTACGCAGGCTTCTAACAGGGTGACCAAGTCGTTTACCCGTGACCATAGTACAAAGATCATTTGCCTTTAATATCTTCTCCTTATATACAGGATGAATTGAACACTCAACAGCAGAAAGAAAACGCGTTCCAAGCTGAACACCTTGCGCGCCGAGCATAAAAGCTGCCGCAACACCTCGGCCATCAGCAATACCGCCTGCAGCAATTACAGGGAGTTCCGTAGCATCACATACCTGAGGTACCAGTACAATTGTTGTAAGCTCACCCACATGTCCTCCGCTCTCTCCGCCTTCTGCAATCAATGCGGTTGCACCGAGACGCTGCATAAGTTTAGCCATAGCAACGGATGCTACAACCGGAATCACCTTAATATCGGCATCTTTCCAATTCTTCATATATTTAGAAGGATTTCCGGCACCGGTTGTTACAACATCAACCTTTTCTTCTATTACAACTGATGCAACTTCATCCGCATAAGGACTCATTAGCATGATGTTTACACCGATGGGTTTTTGTGTAAGCGATTTGGCAATTCTTATCTGTTCGCGCACATACTCTGCAGGTGCGTTGCCGGCTGCAATAATTCCGAGTCCACCGCCTTCGGAAACAGCAGCCGCCAATTTACCGTCTGCAATCCAAGCCATACCGCCCTGAAATACAGGGTATTTAATCCCCAATATATCGCAGATTTTTGATTTAATCATAGCTTAACCCTGAACCTTACTCTGGATAAACTTATCAAGATCAGCTACAGTTTCGACCTTCTGGTCAAGCTCAATCTCAACTCCGATTTCGTCTTCAAGACTCATAAGAAGATCAACTGTGTCAAGAGAGTCAATACCGAGCTCTGTAAATGTGTTTTCGGGCTTAATGTCAGCAACATCACGGCCTGTTCTTTCTGAAATAACTTTTGCAATAGCATCAAAATACATGGTAAAAATACCTCCATAAATTTTTGTACAATACATTTTTACAATATGCATTGTTTATTCGTTCAAATTATAAACATTGCCTGTTCCTGTTCTGTTCCGCGAAAGTTCCATCTTCGTTCCAAGGTAAAAAAAGATTATGCGGCCGTTGCAGAACGACCGCATAATCTTTTTTTCCTTTATATTTTTTGTAACCGATTCTTTTCCGCCTCAATCATGTTCGAAATCCACGCCTGTTCGCTCGGTTTCAACGATTCCGTACCGACTACAGATTCATCAGCAAAATTATCAAATAAATCTTGCTTGTTCCGCAGTATTTCCATAATTTGCTCATCAATTGTATCATCTGCCAACAGACGATATACAAGTACATCCCTGACCTGTCCCATTCGGTATGCACGTGAAATAGCTTGGTTTTCAATCGACGGTTTGATCTGCGGCTCGCAAAAAATTATAACACTTGCACTTTGAATATTAAGACCTGTTCCGCCGGCTTGTACCTGACTTACCAGTACAGCGCCATCCTCTGCCTTTGAAAACTCATCGACAATCTCTTGTCTCCGCTGTGGAGATATAGAACCGGTAATCGGTTCCATGCATCGATCTCCCAGAAGTTGAGTTACTTTTTGTAATGTTGTACGAAAAAAGGAGAAAACTATAACTTTCCTTTTCTGTTCCTTTGCTTGTTCGCATAATTCAAGAAGTCTAACAGCCTTTGCCGATGTATTTAAATCATCTACTTGCCAGGACACCTGGCGTATTGCCATGAAATTCCCTGACATAACTGCATCGTAATATGCTGTCTGTTCCTGTTTACTCAGTACACACCATTGTTCCTTTTCAATCAAATCAGGCAATTCCTGCAGAACATCATCTCTTGTACGGCGCAAGTAAACCGGTGCAAGCTGCTGCCTGAATTGCTCTGCCGTAGAAATATATTTAACATCTTCCAGCTGTTTTGCAATTTCCGGCTGAAGACAACTTACAAGGAAACACATTTCCTCAACACGATTCTCTAAAGGAGTACCTGACATAAAAAGTATATATTCTGTTTTTTGAAGCAACTTAATCAATGCTTTAGTACGTTGCGTCTCAGGATTTTTTGCATATTGTGCTTCATCTGTAACCACCATAGAAATCCGGAATTTCTCAGGTAATTGGAAACGGCTGATTGATTCATATGTAGTAACCGCAACATCACCGTTCTCACGCCAGTGAAGCAGCGCTTCTTCGTCATTGCCATGAACTTTAGTCACTTCAAGAGTGCTGTGCTTCTGAATTTCACGGCACCAGTTAATCAGGACACTGGCAGGGCAAACAACCATAAAATGCGTCTTTCCTTCTGCTTTAAGTGCCGCCATAGATGCAATTGCCTGAATAGTTTTTCCAAGTCCCATTTCATCTCCAAGTAACGTTTTTTGCTGATGAACTATATATTTTGTTCCAAAAGTCTGATAATTTCGTAATGTGGCTTTCATATACTGTAGATCCAAGGAATGCGCCTCAATTTCCGCAGCAAGCTGTGCCGGCAAACCGCCGGGAGTTGTATCTTGCTTTTCCCATGACAGTTCCAGATTTTCTAATTCAGCGTAATAGTTTGATGCATTCTGCTTATAATCTGCCCAATATGCGGTCGGTGTAACCTTTTCTACCTGTTCCCAGGAGTTTAAAAGAGTACCGTTTCCAAAGTCACCTGACAGCCGTGAAGTCAAACTTTCTATACCGTTAAGAATCTGTTCCTTTTTTGACCGTGATCTGAACAGCCAACCAAACCCATTCAGGCTTTTCTTCGCTATGAGAATCTCCTGCTGCACATTTACATGGTTTTCATTATAGAGATTGATGCATTGTTCACGCAACGAACGGGAGTGGATTATAACATACAGAGAACGTATCAGCGCATTGTCCGTTTCTCCCGGATTTTCAACACGAATATGTACGCGAATTGATTCTTTGGTGTTTTTAGTAATCTGATCAATGATTTCACGAATCTTACCTGCAGACTGCTCTCCGAGCCCGTCAATATCACATATCTGTGAAAAGGTCAGCTTTGATGCTTGATATACGTTTTGAATACCTGCATCCCGAAGCAGTGAAACACGTATTCCCTGTTTTGCTCTATTTATGTGTTCTATATCCATTGATTCCAGTTCTGATCGCACACGCTCATCAAAAAGATTTTGAGCAGCTTCCTGTGCTGTGCTTCGCTGAATATGTTCTGATTCTATAATTTCACGCAGCCGTGCATCAATACGGGCGGCATTCTCGATCATAGATTTTATTTTATTAGAATTAGGACGATTTAACTTTTCATTTGCCATTAATTATACCAACTTTCTATTGATAATTATTTATTATACATCATAAATCGCTTTACGATATGCTTTCATTCTATCACTATCTCTTTGCAAAAAAATCGCATTAATGATATATGATTTTTATAGAGCGACAGAGATGATAAAATAACGTAAAAATTGCTATATTGAGCACAAAAACGACAATTCTGAACGAAAACACTCATTTTCCGAACAGTAAAAAAACATAGAGTCGGTATAAGAAGAAAAGAAGTTTGAATCATACTGATTTCAAAGCAAGAAATAATAAAAATAAAAATTGCGATAATCAGAACGACAAATGCAATGATTATTCAGTATCTTGAAAGTTTATTTAATCAAAAAATCATAAGGGGACTTGATAATACTAACACATTAACAAATGTATCATCACATAACCTTTTTCCATCTCTTGGTAGCCAGGAACATCTATTACAATGTTTTTTCCCGGCACTTTATATGAGTATGAGAAAGTAATCTCGTCGGAATCTTTATCTTCTCCCGGCGTATCTTCAACAACCGATTCAGT
This sequence comes from Clostridia bacterium, assembly GCA_017461545.1. Lineage (GTDB taxonomy): Bacteria > Bacillota > Clostridia > UBA1212 > UBA1212 > SIG423. The sequence goes on from JAFTXP010000014.1 coordinate 53,369, forward strand.
ATTTATCGGTGCAGAAGTTTGTTCATTTACTGCGCTTTCAGACACAATATCTGTTGCTTCACCTCCGCATGATACAAGAACTGCTGAAAGTATCATTAATATTAAAAGTAAAACAAATCTCTCCTTAATAACCTTTTGTAGATTTATATTCAAATGTATACCATTTTTGATTGTCAGACGGATTTTCTTTTAACTGCTCTTTTAAAACAGAACTTTATTATAATAATACCCAAACTATATAAAAGTCTATAAATCACAGCAAAATGTTACAAAATTAAAATGGATTCAATAATTTTCAACAAATTTCGATATCATATATAAATATATGCAAAGTCCCAAGCGAGTAAAATACACTCGCTTGGGACTTCAGAGTTCGAATGATACTAAGATAATAGTGTTGAATTTTGGTATCATTCTTACAACATTATGCAACAAAAAAACGCCGATTTTTCGAACTTTCAGAAAAATCGGCGTTACATAATTTATAAAAAAAGGACACATATTATGTGTCCTTTAAAAACAAAAAAACTATTATGCCTGAGGATTATTGTTGTTATTTTTCTTAGAAATAACTTTATTAAGTACTCCATCAGCAATCGGTAACTTAATCGCATCATTCTTAATAAGTGAAATAGCACCTATAACTAACAAAACAAGGAAGAATATATCTTCTGCTGTGTCAAGAAAATCAAATGATTTATTTAAGAATTCGATAAATTTAGAAAGACCGGATTCTCTGCTTGTAATGTAAGAATAATCATCAGTAATTAAATCATTAATAAAAGTAAAGAAACCAACAATAAGCTTACTTGATAAGCTCAACGCAACACCAAAAATCAAATCAAAAACATAAAGTAAGCTGATCTTCATTGTATTTGCTGCTAAAACTTCATCAGAAATCTTATAAATAGCTCCAACTATTAAAATCAACAAAAATGGTGTTATGTATCCGAGATATGCAAACAAGAGCATAATGGCACTGATAATAGCAATTGGTAAAGAAACGCCTAAAATGTCAACAGTTCTTCTCAAAAAAATCACTCCTAAAAATATTAAAAATAAAAAAGTGAAAACGCAATTATTCGCATTTTCACTTTAGGGTGGCTGATGGGATTCGAACCCACGACCCCCAGGGCCACAACCTGGTACTCTAACCAACTGAGCTACAGCCACCACAACCTTATGCATTATAACAACTGATAGGTGGCTTGTCAATAATTAAATTGTGTTAAAATTTTTATTTTGTAAACCATTTATGATAATGTCCCAAGTGTTTAAAAGTGAAAATGTCCCGTTTCGCTTTTGGAATACTTTTGATTAACATCTCATACGATAAATAAAAAAACAAGCCTTCGCACGTTATGCGAAGGCTTGGCTGCAACAAATTACAGTTTCTTTGTATCAATCTCTTCTGTAATCATATCAATAAATTCATCGATAGTCATTACAGTGTTTTCGCCTGTCTTACGGCATCGGACACTGAGCTTGCCCTCTTCCATTTCCTTGTCACCGGCAACAACCATGTAAGGAACTTTTTCAAGCTGGGCCTCACGTATTCTGTATCCGATTTTTTCGTTTCTGTCATCAAGCTCTGCTCTGATTCCTTTGTCACGGAGTTTTCTGTATACTTCCGCACAGTAATCAGCCTGCTTGTCAATAATCGGAAGAACTCTTACCTGCTCAGGTGCAAGCCATGTCGGGAATGCGCCCGCATACTTCTCAATAAGAAGCGCGAGAGTTCTCTCGTAGCAACCGATTGATGTTCTGTGAATGATATACGGATTCTTCTTTGTACCATCTCTGTCAGTGTATTCCATTCCAAACTTTTCAGCAAGAAGCTGGTCAATCTGAAGAGTTATCAAAGTATCTTCTTTACCATGTACGTTCTTTATCTGAATATCAAGCTTCGGACCGTAGAATGCAGCTTCGCCGACACCGACTTTGTAAGGAATTTCAAGATGATCAAGAATCTTTTTCATGATGCCTTGAGCTTCATCCCACTGCTCTGTTGTTCCGATATATTTTTCACGGTTATCGGGATCCCACTGTGAAAATCTGTATGAAACATCTTCATACAAACCAAGTGTTTTAAGCATATATATTGCAAGTTCCAAACAGCCCTTAAATTCTTCCTCGAGTTGCTCGGGCAAACACATGAGATGTCCCTCGGATATTGTGAACTGACGGACACGTATCAAGCCGTGCATTTCGCCGCTATCTTCATTTCTGAAAAGTGTCGAAGTTTCATTATAGCGGAGAGGGAGGTCTCTATACGACCTTGCTCTGTTTAAGTATGCCTGATACTGGAACGGACATGTCATAGGACGGAGTGCAAAACACTCTTTTGTTTCATCATGAGGATCGCCCAATACAAACATTCCGTCAAGGTAGTGATCCCAGTGACCGGAAAGCTTGTAAAGCTCTCTCTTAGCCATATAAGGAGTCTTTGTGAGAAGCCAGCCACGCTTTGCCTCTTCATCCTCAACAAATCTCTGAAGTGTCTGAATAATTTTAGCACCTTTCGGAAGCAGAATCGGAAGACCCTGACCTATAACGTCAACAGTTGTAAAAATTTCAAGCTCTCTGCCGAGTTTGTTGTGGTCACGTTTTTTGGCTTCTTCAATTCTTTCCAAATGTTCGGCAAGCATCTTCTTATCGGGAAAAGCTGTTGCATAAATACGCTGGAGCATTTTATTCTTTTCGCTGCCTCTCCAATATGCGCCGGCAACCTGTGTAATCTTGAACGCTTTGATTTTTCCGGTTGACTCAAGGTGAGGACCGGCACAGAGATCTACAAAATCTCCCTGTTTGTAGAAAGAAATAATTGAATCCTCAGGAAGGTCGTTTATAAGCTCAACTTTATAAGGTTCATTACGTTCTTCCATAAATTTTATTGCTTCATTTCTGGGAAGTTCAAATCTTTCAAGAGCAATTTTCTCTTTAACGATTTTCTTCATCTCTTCTTCAATTTTTACAATAATATCGGCAGTAAATGTAACTTCAGAGTCAAAGTCATAATAGAATCCGTCATCGATAGCAGGTCCAATTGCAAGTTTTACATCAGGGTAAAGTCTTTTAACAGCCTGTGCAAGCACATGCGATGCTGTATGTCTGAATACTTTTCTGCCTTCCTCATCATTAAATGTCAATATCGACAGGCTGCAATCCTTATCAATAACATAAGTCATGTCAACGACTTCTCCGTCAACAAGTCCGCCGCATGCAGCTCTTGACAATCCCTCGCTTATGGAAAGAGCAACTTCAAAAACTGTCATCGGGCTGTCGATAACTTTTACCGAACCGTCTTTAAGTGTAATATTCATAGCAATATCTCCTTAAATAAAATTTTACATATAAAAAACACCGCTCAAGCAATCGTTCTGATACTGAACAACGCTCAAGGGTGCAGATAACTTTTTTGTGACCGCACGGTCCCACCTTGAATTTTTTCTCATTACCCTATAACGTAGGTCACACGTCGATGCTTTTTACATCGCACTCAGAAGTAGTTTTCGTGAATATCTATATAAGAAAACTTACAGCCACGGTTTTCTCTCTCTTTGATAAATCAATAGACACTACTCTCTCCGTCAACGCTTTAACTTTAAGAAGTTTAACACATAAAATTTAATTGTTCAAGTGCCTATTCAATGGTAAAATTAAATAAAAAAGAAAGTTTTTACTATGTATTATTATTCATTAAATAATTATCTCAAAGAAAGATTCGGGGAAAAAGTATATAAGATATCTCTTGACGGAGGAATGACCTGCCCTAACCGTGACGGCAAAATCGGTTACGGAGGTTGCGTTTTCTGTTCAAACGGATCGGGTCAATTCACAGCTAAAGGTTTAACAATTTTTGAGCAAATCGAAAACGGCAAAAATCTTATAAAACAAAAAACCTCTTGTAGCAAATTTATTGCTTACTTTCAAAGCTATACAAACACATATGCTCCGACAGAATATTTAAAAAATATTTTTACGCAGGCGATCAATCATCCTGACATTGTGGCGATATCAATCGGAACACGTCCCGATTGTCTTCCCGAAGATGTTATCGAATTGCTTGCAGTACTCAATAAAATAAAGCCGGTCTGGGTAGAACTCGGGCTTCAGACTTCAAATGAAAAAACTGCTGCATATATAAATCGCGGCTATTCAAATGAAATCTACAGCGATGCAGTATGTAAACTAAAAGAAAACGGCATCTATGTTGTTACACATATGATTATCGGATTGCCCGGGGAATATTATGAAGATTTTCTGTATACTCTGAGGTATATTTGTCGAAGCGGATCGGATGGAATAAAGCTTCAATTACTGCATGTTCTAAAAGGAACAAAACTCGCAGAAGATTTCTTATCAGGAAAATTCAGATGTTTGGAAAAAGATGAATATATTGATATCGTTTGTAAACTGATCAGACATATTCCTAAAAATATTGTAATACACAGAATCACGGGTGACGGCGATAAAAAACTCACAATAGCTCCGCAATGGAGCCTGAATAAAAAGGATGTGTTAAATTCTTTTAACAAAATGATTAAAATAATGAACATTACACAGGGTGATGCAATATAACTTTGCATTTCTGATAATCATTTGATATGATTACAGAACAAATGAGATTTGGAGGTTAACATGTTTAATCTGAATTATTTGATTGTTAAATTACTTACAGTACCCGGTATAATATTTGCTTTCTCTCTCCGAGGATATGCACAGGCGTTTGTTGCAAAAAAACTGGGAGATGACACACCGGAAAGAAACGGTCAGCTTACTATGAATCCTATGGCGCATATTGATCTGATTGGTTTCTTATGTATTTTACTGCTTGGAATCGGCTGGGGAAAACCGGTAAGAACAAACTCAAGAAATTATAAAAATATCAAACGAGATTCTGCTATTCAAATTTTATCAGGACCTGCCGGACTTGTTTTCGGAGGATTTGCATTATCATTCTTTTTTGCACTCATAACATATCTGAATGGTTATATATTCAAAAATGAAATAGTTGATTATTTGTCTGACATCTTATGGTACGGAATGAGTACTTGTCTTGTTTTGGCAAACTTTTACCTTATACCGTTGCCGGGACTTGACGGATATAATTTTATTGTAAACTTCTTACCGTACCAAACATACCGAAAATTATACTCAATCGAAAAATACAGTATGTTTATATTTTTGGCATTTATCATTTTAATAAATACAACGTCAATACTTGACTTTCTGTTAGCTCCCGCAACATTTACGCTGAACAGCTTTATGACTTTATGGGATTTTCTTTTCGGATTGATTTTTAAATCATAAAAATTATTAAACAGTATAATATATGTAAGCCTCGTTTCAAAAACACTTGAAACGAGGCTTTTTGTTAAATTATTTCTTATAATCTTTACCTGTATACTGCTCAAAAACTTTCTGAGTAATACGGCCACCGATTGAACCGTTTTCTCTTGAAGTCTTATCACCGTTGTAACCGTGCTTAAGATCAATACCAAGCTCATTTGCAACTTCGTACTTCATCTGATCAAAAGCAGTTTTGCTCTTCTTGTTTGACATAATATTCACCACACTTTTTAATAAATTTGTACTGCGTGGTTATTATGTGAAATAAATCAATTATTATTCAAAAATTAATTTATTCCGAGCCATTCAAGAATTTTACGAATCAATCTTGTAAACCAACCTGCTTTTTCAACTTTTTCTGCAGTAACCAGGTCAGCTCTACCGATTTCCTGATCGTTTAATTTATACACAACAGATCCAACTTTTACACCTGATTCTACAGGTGCTTTAATATCTCCGTCCAACACAATTTCGCTGGTTACGTTTTCGACATCATTGACATTTATAGTAACATATAAATCTGAAGCAACAGCAGTTTTTACTTTCAGATTTTTGCCGTCAGTTATATTAATTTTTCTGACAAAAGTTCCTGATGACGCAATTAATGTATGTGCGTAATTTTCCATAGCAAATTCGATAAGAAACTTAAGTGTTCCTGCGCGAGTACTCTTATCAGGAGCACCTATTATAACAGCAACTTCTCTTTTACCGTCCACAGATGCAGTTGCGCATTGTGCATAACCGTCAGCTTTTGAATAACCTGTAAGAAGTCCGTCACATGCTTCATAAAATTCTTTTCTTATCAAATCGTTTGAAGAAATCATTTGCGTATCAGGCTGTCCGGTCGATGTATGTTTAAAATAGCCAAATGTAATTGTTGTATAATTAAGAATATCCGGATAATTTTTTATAAGGTGATAAGATAATATTGCAACATCATTAGAAGAAGAATATTGACCTTCTTCAATTGTTTTTATTCCGGTAGAATCCTGATAGCAAGTGTTATTTAAACCTAATTCTTTTGCTTTTTCATTCATCATGACAACAAAAGCATCTTCATTCATGGCTAATGTCTCAGACAGCGCGTATGCAGCATCATTGGCACTTGCCACGCAAATAGCTTCTATCGCTTGTTTTACAGTTATAACTTCTTTTTTTCCGTAATCAAGAAATACAGACTCCCTGCCTGAACCTGCATTCTGGGCGTTTTTTGTCACTCTAACTTCAGAATCTAATGTTATAGTATTGTTCGCCATGGCTTCAAAGGTAAGATACAATGTCATTATCTTTACCATATTTCCGATAGTATAATGACTATCGCCGGTCTCACTTTTTATAATTATCGTTCCGGAATCGAAATCAACAACAGAGAATGATTTTACGTTCAAAGTATCAACCGACGCATTTTTATAAATATTTGTTGCATCTGTTGTGCTGAAACCTAAGGACATTATAGATAAAAATGTACTGTTTAACAAACAAGCACATAAAATAAAACATATTAATTTCTTGAATATTTTACTGTTTAATTTTGACGAAAGCATAGTAATCAACCTTTCTCAAAAGTATATGCACTGTTAAGTATGTTTAATGAATCTGAAATATCTGATTTATCAGAATATAGATACGCTAAAATATCGCCTTTTGAAACTATGTCACCCAAAGAAACGTTGAGTTTTATTCCCGCTGACATGTCGATCGGAGATGTTTTTGTCAATCTTCCGGCGCCAAGCAAACATGAGGCTTTTCCGCATGCCAAAGCATCAATACCGGTAACCACACCGCTTTTTTTAGCTTTATATTCGTAAGTATATAAAGGCTGTTTAAACAATGAATAATCATTTACAACATCGGAATTTCCACCCTGCGCTCTGATCATATCCTCAAACTTTGATAAAGCTTTTCCGGATAACAATGCATCAACACATTTCTTTTCTGCGTCACTTTTCTCTATATTTAAAGATAATGAAACCATTTCTGACGAAAGTTTAATGCATGTATCAAAAAAATGTTTATCATAAGTACCTTTAAGAGCATCTATCGCCTCAATAACCTCCAAGGAATTACCTATATTTTTTCCTAAAGGAACATTCATGTCTGAAATAATCGCACTTACTTTTTTTCCAGCAGCTTCTCCTGCTTTTATCATTGCTGACGCTAAACTTTCAGCATCAGCTTTAGTTTTCATAAAAGCACCGCTGCCTGTCTTTACATCTAAAACGATACAATCACTGCCGGTCGCAATTTTTTTACTCATTATGCTGGATGCTATAAGCGGTATGCTTTGGACTGTTCCCGTAACGTCACGGAGCGCATACAGTTTTTTGTCTGCCGGAGCCAATTCTGCCGTTGATGATGCGATACACAAACCTATTTTATTTACCGTATCAATAAAATCAGACATCGATACATCTGCTGAAAAACCGGGAATAGACTCAAGTTTATCAATAGTACCGCCTGTATGACCTAATCCGCGACCCGAAAGTTTTGCGACAGGAACTCCGCAAGCAGCTGCAACCGGAACACATACAAGAGAAGTTTTATCACCGACTCCTCCTGTGCTGTGTTTGTCTGCTTTGAGTCCGGATATCATACTCAAATCCTGCACATGACCGGAATGTGCCATTTCATAAGTAAGTGATGCTGTTTCAGCATCATCCATCGAATTTAAAACAATTGCCATCAAAAGAGATGAAATCTGATAATCGGGAATCGAACCGTCTGTTACACCGTCAACAAAGAATTTTATTTCTTCATGGCTGAGTGCATAACCGTCTCTCTTTTTTTCGATTATTTCAATAATATTCATTCCGAAAAAACCTCATTTTACAATTAATCAATGTAATCTTTAAGTTTTTTACTTCTTGTAGGATGTCTGAGTTTTCTCAAGGACTTAGCTTCAATCTGTCTTATACGCTCTCTTGTGACATTAAACTCTTTGCCGACTTCTTCGAGAGTACGCGGACGTCCGTCATCAAGACCGAATCGAAGTCTCAGCACTCTCTGCTCTCTTGGTGTAAGAGAGTTCAGTACTTCAATAATATGCTCACGCAAAAGAGTCTGTGCAGCACTCTCAGCAGGTGTCTGCGTATCCTCATCAGGAATAAAATCTCCGATATGGCTGTCTTCTTCTTCGCCGACAGGAGTTTCCAAAGATACAGGCTCTTGAGATATCTTAATAATTTCTCTTACTTTTTCAACAGGCATACCCATTTCTTTTGCAATCTGATCGGGTGTAGGTTCTTTTCCCAATTTCTGACAAAGCTGTCTCTGCACTCGGGTCAGTTTATTTATAGTTTCAACCATGTGAACGGGAATTCTTATTGTTCTTGCCTGGTCTGCAATTGCACGTGTAATTGCCTGCCTGATCCACCAAGTCGCATAAGTACTGAATTTATATCCTTTTCTATAGTCAAATTTATCAACAGCCTTGAGCAGTCCCATATTTCCTTCCTGTATCAGGTCGAGGAACTGCATTCCTCTGCCCACATATCGTTTAGCAATGCTTACAACAAGACGAAGGTTTGCTTCGTTTAGTTTTTGTTTAGCTTCTTCGCTGCCTTCTTCTATCTGTTTAGCAAGTTCAACTTCTTCTTCAGCATTAAGCAAAGGTACTTTACCTATTTCTTTTAAGTACATTCTGACATGATCCTCGATACCGACCTCGCTGGACATATTTGCCATATCAATAGCATTAGCATCAGATGTACCGTTTGATGTTTCTCCTATGATTTTAACACCGAATCTCTCAGCTAAATCATAAATTCTGTCAAAAATATCAGGTTCAGCGTCAATGTCTTCGAAAGCTTCCGTAATCTCTTCGACTGTCAGTTCGCCTTTACTTTTACCTTTGTCCATCAAAGATGTAATGATAGTACGTTCAACTTCAGAAATCATATCATTTGCTTTAAATAAACTGTCTTCATTAAAGCCGCTGCCGTCGTCCGATACATTATTGATTCTTATACTTTTAAAAGAATGATTGTCGTCTTCGTATTCGTTGTATGATTCTATTTTGTCAATATCGGACATGGTATCTTCGAGCGATGAAATATCTCCGATGTCTTCCATATCCTCGATATCTTCCAATTCTTTTTCGTCAACATCTTCAATAGAATCAATGCCGTTATCATCTTCAAACTCATCATAATCATTCAAAATATCATCAGATGAATAGTCAGATTCTGCAGGTTCATATACATCATCAATTATCTCGTCTTTATCATTTGATTTTTTTCTTGCCATGAAAATCATTCTCCTTTTAATATTTATGTTATATATAATACTTAAATCATTTATTGCTCATTAAAAGCTGATTTAATTTTTTAAGTAAAAGATCTCTTTCTTCGTTACTCAGATTTTTATCTTTTAATCTAAGCAAGATTTCGTTTTTTTGCTCAGCAATACTGTTTTTATTAAGCCTGTCCATTATTTCCTTACAGGCTTTTACAGTATCCTGAGGCATAATAAATTTTTCAATTACACCTGACAAAACATCAGCGTCTCCCAAATCACAATTATTTAAAAGAAACTCATATCCGTTTTTCTTTCCGGATGATGCATTATCAATCATTTTATTTAAAAGCAACTTATTTTTTTCGATTTTTATCAAATAAAGAACATCTTGTCCGAACTTTTTTAAACAGCTACTGTCTTCTGACAGCAAAACTAACAAATATTTTTCGTTTTTATCAAGTTTTTTATACTCAGCAGAAGAAATTTCTGTCGTACCTGTATCGGAAACACCTGAATTAACCTTAGAAACATTAATTCTTCGAAAAGAATTCTTATCCAAAGAAAAACTTCCGCCGGATTTTACAACATCCACTTGTTCTTTTAAAGGTTCTTTTGGTATATGATACTTTTCCGAAACCCAATTTATATACATTTCGCGTTCAACAACGCTGTCAATTGATGCTAAAACCTTTGTGACCCTTTTCAGAAATTCAGCACGTGTATCATTTTTTTCTAATGACCATTCCTCCGCAACAAGACTGATTTTATATTCGATCAAAGTCAGGGAAGATTCAAGCTGCTTAACAAAATCTTCGGCACTGTGTTTTCTCAAATACTCATCGGCATCTTTTGCACCTTTTAGCCGGAAAACTTTTACACGAAAACCGTTTGAAGATAAGATATCCATACCGCGTATAGTGGCTTCTTTTCCTGCAGCATCCGAATCATATGCAATTATAACCTCATCAAAATATTTTTTAAGAAGCTTAGCCTGGTTTACAGTCAGAGCAGTACCAAGCGATGCTACAGCCCAATTTATTCCCTTCTGATGAAGAGCAATGCAGTCCATATAACCTTCTACAATAATGACCCTTCTGTTGTTTGATTTTCGAGCAAAATTTAAACCGTACAGATGTTTTCCTTTTGTATACACCGGTGTTTCAGCTGAATTAATATATTTAGGCTGAGACTCATCCGATGAAATTCTTCTGCCGCCGAATGCAATAACATTTCCAAGAACATCAAATATAGGAAACATAAGTCTGTCCCTGAATCTATCATAATATCTTTCTTTTTTTTCAGATCTGGATGAAAGACCGGCTTTAACTAAAATATCTTTCGGAACACCTGAAGAAACAAAATAATCAGTAAGAGAACTCCAATTTTCCTGAGCATATCCCAAACCGAATTTTTTCACAGTATCAGGAGTCAGACCTCTGTCCTTAAGATACAAAAGTGCTCTGTCGCTTTTTTTCAAAGAATCGTAAAAAAAGCGCGCAGCGTTTTTATTTAAAGATAAAACATTACTTTTCAAAGCATCAATTTTTGCATATTCGGAATCATTACTTTGTCTTTTTATTTCTATCCCGGCTCTGTCCGCAAGAAACTCAAGTGATTTGACATAGTCAAGGCCTTCTGCAAGCATGATAAAATGAATAACGTTTCCGCCTTTTCCGCATCCGAAACATTTAAAAATCTGTTTTCCGTCATGGACATGAAAAGACGGAGTCTTTTCCTTATGAAAAGGACAAAGTCCCAAAAAACCTCCGCTTTTTCTGTCAAGCTTTATATAGTCAGAAATAACATCGGCGATATCGTTTTTTTCTATTATCTCTGCGATTTGCTCATCAGAAATTCTCATAAAAATCAGTCCTCAAGTTTCACAAAAATGCTCCATGAGTCTCTTTCGACAATAAACATCAAATTTCCTTTATTTTAATAAAAAATTTTTATTTTTATTGAATTTTGTTCAGCCGCCTGTCTGACTTGATATAGATCTTTGGCATCAAAAAAAACACTGTATGAACATCCGTAAGATGCATACTGTTTCGGAGTATTCACAATAGATGCATGAATAGAATTATTATGTAATTTTTCTAACAATTTAACTGCACGCTGCTGCGAAGAAACAACTGCATACATAAAATCACCTGAAATAAAAATCTATTACATTATATTTCTGAGATCCTCAAGATGTTCTCTTGCAAAATAAAATAAATATTGCTGTGCAAATCCGGATAATTTGCCGAAATGCTTTTCAGCAAAGTCATTGATTTCTTTTAATGTCGAAGTTTTTTTCAGATATAACTCTTCCATAACGCGCTTAACCCATACATCAACAGGGAAGGCGTCACAGTGTGCTCCGGTAAAAAGAAGAATACAGTCAGCAACTTTCGGACCTACTCCGCTGAATTCTCTCAAATAATTTTCGGCATCAGATAAAGAAAGATTTTTTAGAATATCTAAATTTATCGGATTTTCGAAATACTTTGTAACAGAATTTTCTATGTACGCACATCTGTAACCGGCATGGCAGCAATCACTTATTTGCTCTGCTGAAATATTTAATAGTGCTTCAGCAGAAGGAAATGTATATAACCCGAACTCGGTTTTATTGCCGTAAGTTTCTGATATTTTTTCTACACAGCCTTTTATCCGAGGAATGTTATTATTTGCTGACAAAATAAAAGAAATCAATGTCTCGAACGGATCCTGGTTCAGTATTCTTATTCCGTAACCGAATTCAACCGACGCTTTTAAATACTTATCAATATGTGATAATTCTTTTTTTATTAAAGAATAATCACGCCTCAAATCAAAATAATCTATCCAGAAATCTACTGTATCCGGCGTAAAGCCCGACTGAATTGTAAGTACATTTTTCTGTTCCAGTTCATAATAAACAATTGCCGGATTATCACCTGCAATACCGATATAACCCGAATTATACGGATTCCATCTGAAACACTGTCCGCATTCGAATATATGTTTTAAATTAAAATCACAAACATTATGAATATCAATTGCATTGTCAATATATTTACTTTTTACTGCCTTAATCTCTGCCATAATTTCACCGATATATATTTTTTATTATTCTATCATACTTAAAACGAAAATGTTGATAAAAAAGTTTTTCCATTTTATAATAAAAAAAGTTTATCTGAAAGGAAAAAATAAAATGAAAGATTCTATATATACTATCCCTGTAAGCGAGGCATTTGAAAAAGATTGTGAGTGTCCGGTTTGTGAGCTTAAAGCAAGATTCGAAAATGATACTGTGCAGTATTATGTAGGCCCCTCATTGATGGAGCCTGATAATAGAATTGAGACAAACGAAACAGGCTTTTGCGCAAGACATTTTGAGCTGATGTATAATACAAAAGCAAATCGGTTAGGATTAGGCCTTGTGCTTGATACTTATATGCAGGAACAGATTAAAAATATAGAAAAAGCATCAAAATCCAAAAGAATCTCCTCAAAAAACGGTTTTATAAAAAACATTATAAAAAAAGATGACGCTTCTGCGGAAGAAAAAACAGATGCATTGATTTCATATCTTGAAAGACACGAAAAAGAATGTTGTATATGTAAGAAGCTGGACTATACGATGGACAGATACATAGATATCATATTGAGTCTGTATTTTACAGAAAAGTCGTTTAATGAACGTTTTAAGTGCGGAAAAGGATTTTGTCTGCCACACCTGAAGCTTTTATTAAAAAAAGCAGCAAACAGTTATAACGAATCAAAATACACTGATTTTGCAAATACCGTTATAAAAATGCAATTGGAAAATCTGAATCGAATAGAAAAAGAAGTTGACTGGTTTACAAAAAAATTTGACTACAGAAATCAGGATGCGCCATGGGGAAACTCGCGTGATGCTTTGATTCGCGGAATAAAAAAGATGACCGGAGCTGAGAATATAGAATGAAAATTTATGCACTTGTCGGAGGAAGCGGTACCGGCAAAAGCCACAGAGCGCCGTGGGTCGCAAAGGAGCACGGAATAAAATATATAATAGATGACGGTCTATTGATCAAAGGAAGCCGAATTATTGCCGGAAAATCCGCAAAAAAAGAGAAAACAAAGGTTGGCTCAGTAAAAACAGCTGTTTTTACAAGTGATGATCATGCCTTTGATGTTTCACATGTTTTAAAAGAAGAAAACGCTGATAAATTGCTTATTTTGGGTACATCTGACGGCATGGTAAAAAAAATTGCTCAGCGTTTAGGCTTTCACGGAGTCGATGAAACAATATATATAACTGATATATCTACTCCTGAGGAAATAGAACAGGCATTATACCAGAGAAAGAATCTCGGAAAACACGTTATACCGGTTCCCACAATGGAGCTGAAAAAAGATTTTTCCGGTTTTTACTTAGACCCGCTTAATGTTTTAAAGAGTTCAAAAAACGGACAGATGGAGTTAGTAGGAGAAAAGTCTGTTGTAAGACCAACCTTTAGTTATTTAGGGAAATATACAATATCTGACTATACTATTTATCAGATTGTAGAACATATTACATTAAATAATCCCGGTGTATCGAGAGTTACAAGATTCCGTGCGGATAATAAGCCGGGCGGAATCAGAATCGAAGCGGATTTAGTGATATACTATGGGTATCAAATTCCTACGTTACTGAAGAATCTCAAAAAAGATATTACACATGAGTTGGAAACTCTTACTTCACTGAATATATCTGCTATAGTATTAACCGCAAAAAGCGTAATTTTGCCGTAGCATCTGCTGCGGCAATTTTAATATTTAACTACCCTGCCGGAAAAAATTCCTTTTATTAATTCACAAAATGATGAGCAAAACGTTTCATCAGAGCAATGCAAAAATATTTTTTTGGGAGCAATTGAAACAACAGAAGAAATTATTGAATCCTGATAGTTTATTTTATTTTTATCATTTACGTAAGCATCAACGCAGCTTTGTGTTATATCACTGCCGTCATCGGACAAAATCTTAAAACCGTTTGGTCCTTCAATCAAAAAAATTTCATCATAAAGCGATGACTGTTCAGAAACAATTTCTTTCATAAATAAAACAAAATCATTATATTCATCTTCTATATAATTTTCCTGAACCGAAACTGCAAGAAGCGTTTTTATATCATCAACCAATCCTTTCAGTCTGAAATTTACAAAGCCGTCAATAACAAGATAACAGTTACCCGAATCAATATACTCTGCAATTTTTTCGTAAACAATATCAGAAGAATTTTTCAGGCAAAACGCAACATGCATTGTTCGTGATACAATATCCTTTCTTAAACTATCTTGCATATCCGGATAGCGGTTTAAAACATTCATGCATAATCTCGGCAGAGTATTTTCCCAAATGTATTCAGATATATATTTTGATAAATTATATACTGATAACTCATAATTATTGATTTTGCACATCGTCCAAAGATTATTACGTTGGATATTGAATGAATTTATTCGGGAAGACATATACATAAAAAAATCATCCGGAGATAAAAAATCAATAACGTTTATATAATGCATGAATAAAAGCCCTCCTGTTTTATCCACAACATTATATGAAACATCACAAATGTCCTGTGAAAATAATAATGCCGCCTATATCAGTCAATTCTCCTGCTCCGATACATTTGAAATTAATTCCGTTATATACTAATTCATTAATAAAATATTCCGGCAAAAAATCTGATGAACAATTGATTAACAGTCCTGTATCATCACTGTATCCGCAGCATCCGCCTAAAAAGCCATGTTCAAAACCGTGCAATTTAATTAATTCGGGATTTCTGAACAGAATTGTCTTAATATTTTCTTTAACAGCTTTTTTATATACACCGTAATCTGACGTCAATATAATATCTTTAACAAAAATCGAAGAACAGCCGGAGTATCCCTGTTTTACACAAACTGCTTTCTTATTTAACTCAAATAAATATTTAAGAATTAATTTATCCGTATAATCAATGTTGTGGATAAATATTTTATCCCCAATCAAAACATTATATGCAATATTTTTCGGATACTTTTCCGACAAAAAAGTTTCTCCTTTTTTATATGAAATATTATATTCAGAAAACACTTCTATAATATCGTTATCAATATCAGGAGATACAACACAAAAAGAATCATTTATTTTACAAATCTGCATATCGGGATGACATGATTCGAATTCTGACAGTGAAACATTTTCAGACAGCTCAAAAACATGACCTAACTTTTTCAAATTATTTTTTAATATATCATCACTTTTCTTAGAAATTATAATAAGTTTCCTATCCATATTTATCCTTCAAACAAATAAGTTTTTTATCAGTTTAAAATATAAAAAAAAAATATTCAACGAATAATTAAAAATAATTGTGGAATTATATACATGAATGGTGGACAATTTAAAACTTTTACCACCGGAAAGGAGCTTTTATAATCATGGCAAGAATAGGTTTAGATAGATTTGCACTTATTTTAATTATAATCGGTGCACTTAACTGGCTTTCCGTAGGACTTTTTCAGTTTGATATTGTTGCCGCATTATTCGGCGGCGCAACGCATTTAATAAGCAGAATTATATATTCACTTGTAGGAATTTCGGGAATATATTCGATAAGCTTACTTTTCAGACAAAGTCCGTCAAATGAAAGGGTATAATTTCCAGTATTTATATTGAAATATTATAAATAATATGATTACCGACTTACATGTCGGAAAATTAAACGGAGGTACGATTATGTCTAAGAGTAATAATAAAACTGACTTTGATAAAATGAAGTATGAAATCGCAAAGGAATCCGGTATCAATCTTAAAGAAGGATATAACGGCGATCTTACTTCTAAGGAAGCCGGTACAATCGGCGGAAACATTGTTCGTAAAGTTTTTGAAAGCTATACAGGTAATAACTATTTCACAGGCAAGAAATAATTATTGTGATAAATGTTTTGAATTATAACAATAAATTGTTATAACAAAGCGGCGGCTTTAAGTTATTTAAGGCCGCCGCTTTGCATATCTATTTATAAAAAAGATATTTTTTTATGAATAAGATAATAGTTGTTTTAATAATTGTTTTTTTAATATATTATCCGTATTTTGTACCTCGGTGCAATTTATGTAATAAAATCAAATTAAGAAGTTCTTTTCTGATTATAAAGCAAAAGTCTTTACATATAACAAGAAAAGGAGAAATAACTATTTGTAAACAATGTTGTAAAAAACACAACCTAAATAATTACTCAGACTATGCACAGTTAAAAAGAATACGGGAATTAATACAACTGAAAACAAAAAATAATATGTAACACTACATAGAATTCTGATTCTATGTAGTTAAATTATTATGCCCGTATAAGCCCCAAACTGATTTCCAGCGCCTTATCAATACGGTTCATGAAATTGTTATCCAACCTGCAAATATGTTCTTTCAACCTTTTTTTATCAATGGTTCTGAGCTGTTCCAGAAGAACAACGGAGTCCTTGCTTAAACCGAATTCGTCAGCACAGAGATTAAGATGCGTGGGTAATTTGGATTTATTCATCTGAGATGTTACCGCTGCCACGATGATTGTCGGACTGTATTTATTTCCTACATTGTTTTGTATTACAAGTACAGGTCTTACACCGCCCTGTTCGGAACCGACTACAGGACTTAAATCTGCATAATAAATATCACCTCGTTGGATCAAAATTAACACTCCTTTGTATTCGTATAAGTACGTTTGTACAAAGTAATTTTGTCCGCTATTTGATGATTCAATACATTTATTTCAAATTTTAAATAAAGATTTTTGATTTTTCCTGAGAATTTTATATAAGATGCTTCCGAAGATACAGATCATAACAAATTCGCCGGTAAAAACACCTAAGAACCATGCAATAAAGCCTTCGCTGCCGAATGAGTATATAACAGTGTATACTATCGGAACGATTATTGCATTCGATAAAATCGGAGGAGCCAAAGATAATACGTATGATTTTTTTCCGATGTAATAAGTACCTATCGCGCCTAAAAATGTCGCAAAAGAGCCTAAAATTATATCCCAGATCGGACATCCCGATAAAATGTTTGATATGAGGCAGCCCACCGTCAATCCGGGTATAGCTGTAAATGAAAACAGCGGTAAAATCGCAAGTACTTCAGAAAATCTGAACTGAACAAGTCCTACGGAAAGTCCAAAAATATTGGAAAGAAAAGTGAGAACAACATACAAAGCAGCAATAACCGCACTGTATGCGATAAATAAAGATTTAGATTTTTTCATGTAAAAAACTCCTTTAGTTTTGTTTTTAGTGAGGAAGGTTGCGAACTCACTGTTATTGCTTCGATATAATACTATATTTCAATAAAAATTACAATTCAGAATTCAATATAGCAAGACTTTTTCTGTCCAGACTATCAACATTTTCAATTTCATAACGGTTATCATTGATGTCCCTGATGAGCACTCTGCCGTTGTCACGAAGTTTTATGTCGGTATTTCTGTTTGCAATTTCGATAGTACACTGCCCTATATTTGTTTCAACGTCTAAATTCAGTCTTCCGAATTTATCCTCTTTTCCTAACACTTTAATAATCTTCGGAATCATATAATATTCGTTCAGACATTTTAAAGCACAATTATAGGATTCATTTGTAAGTGCCGATAAATCTTTTATGATAAAAATTTCTTTTCCATCGGAGGAAACAGCAGATATGTAATTATTTATATTATTTATCGGAAAAAGTCTTTTTAAAGATACATTATTATATCTCTCACCGCTTGACAGCTCTATATCAACTGTTCCGAATTGTGCATCTTTTATACTTTTTATTTCATCCTCGTATCTTCTCGGCATACTATACTACCTCTTATTCTCTGATGTTCTCTTCGGCTTTTTTTCTGATGATCTTTTCTGACAATGACTGAATTTCAATCAGTTTTGAATATTTACCCTTAAGATTCATCAGTTCCTCATGAGAGCCCTTTTCTATTATATTTCCGTTATCAATAACGATAATTACATTTGCCTTTCTGAGAGTTGAAAGACGGTGTGCAATCATTATTGTGGTTCTGCCCTTGATCAGGCGTTCTATTGCGCTCTGAATCGATTCTTCCGTCTCGGAATCAACCGATGCGGTAGCTTCATCGAATATAAGAATTTCAGGATTTTTAAGAACTGCACGGGCAATGGAAACACGTTGTTTCTCTCCTCCCGACAATCCGATTCCGCGCTCTCCGAGCATCGAGTCATACGCATCAGGCTGTCTCATAATAAAATCATGCGCATTTGCTATATCAGCCGCCTCAAATACTTCTTCAACAGTCGCATCAGGCTTTCCGAATGCAATGTTGTTGAAAATTGTGTCACTGAACATCATCGGCTCCTGCTGAACAAATCCGATTTTAGAACGGTAATATTCTAGATCAATGTCTTTAATATTTATATCATCAAGCAGAATGTCTCCCTCGTAATTATCGTAATATCTCTGTAATAAATTGATCAAAGTTGTTTTACCGGAACCGGTTGTTCCGACAACGCCTACAATATCTCCGGGATTAATCACAAGATTTATGTCAGAGAGTGTTTTCTGACCTTTATCAAAGGAAAAACTCACATTTCTGAATTCAATTTTACCTTTTATTTTTTCAGGTTTTAAGCATTTTCCGTCATTAGCCTCCGGATCTGCGTCAATTATATCAAGAAGACGCTCCGTCGAAGATAATGCTTTCTGAAATTCATCATTAAGAGTTGCAAAGAAATTGACAGGCGTGTAAAACATTGACGTATATGTAATGAATGATACAAGGAGACCGAGCGAGATATTACTGTCAGACGAATTTATTACCCAGGTTCCTCCGACTGCCCATATAAGTATCGAACCGCATGCTGTCAGGAAATTTATAACATGAGGGAAAGGCACAACGATTTTAAAAGATTTAATCTCCATCTTCAGCCATTTGAAATTGAACTTTTTAAATTTCTCATAGGCCTTTTTCTCCCCTGTGAAAGACTTGATTACACGGACACAAGGGATGGTATCGGTCAGAATTCCGGTAACGGCCGCCCATCTTCTCCATATTTTTCTGTAATACGGTGCAATATATTTTCCGTACTTTCTTCTTACAAATACAATAAAAGGAACCGGTATCAGCGCTACCAATGCAAGTTTCCAATGTACGGAAAACATATATACAATGATAAGAATCATCAATATGGCCTGAGCAATTGCCTCCTGAAAAAATCGCAATACAAAAGACTGAAGAGTCAGGGAGTCGTTTGTGATGCGGTTGATTATGGAACCTGTGGAAGTCTTGTCATAAAAATCCATCGGAAGCTTCTGCGCTTTTTCATACACGTCATTTCGGATGTTCAGAACAATTCTGTCTCCGCTCATTCTGATACAGTACGACCTGTATGCGGCAACAAAAACTTGAATTATGTATGAAAGGATTAACAAAAATATTATATTAATCAACATATTCATATTTTTCTCAGGAATCACTTCGTCAATGAGCTTCTGCGTCATCATCGGAGGAAAAAGAACAGTTATAGTTGTAATGATTGACATCGCTACACAAAAAAGAAGCCGTCCGAGTTCCGGTTTTATATATTTTGAAACTTTCTTATAAACAGACTTTTTCGATTTGCATTTTAAACATTCACTGCCCTCTCTCATGAGCGCTCTGCCGCATTTAGGACAAACTCTTAAAAGCTTTGAAAAAGCATTGTCAATGATTTCCTTTTCGGAATCTTCGTCAGCACCGTCCCTGACATGGTTTATATAGTCAACCAGTGCTTCGCAAATGACTGCAACCGAATATGTAAATCGAAAAACACATTCTTCCGTGTCATCATTCAGAATGATAATGACCGCCGCATTGCCGTACATTCTTTTGACCTGTATTTTTTTGATATCATTCAGGTCATAAACATTTGTACCGCCGTCAAAAGTTATAACATGAGTTTTTGTCAATACAAAAGCTGAATAAGCATATTTTCCGTCTACGGATAAATCTCCGACAACGGCATATTCGGCATCACCCAAAATACTCTTATTTTTTTCTAAATATTCTGTTGTTTGCTTTGAAAGTTCTTTGTTTGAAAGCATATATACACCGGCTTTTATTTGGATTGTTTTTTGATTTCGTCAGCCCACTTTAAATATTCGATAATCTTTGATTCGGCACCGTTTCCGCAGGGAAAATAATATTTTGTACCCTTCATGCAATCCGGGAAAAATTCCATATCGGCAACATGTCCGGGATAATCATGCGCATACTTGTACCCGACACCGTATCCCAAGTCAGACATTCCGCTGACTTCGGCATTTCTGAGCTGAAGAGGAACTTCACCTGTGTTTTTGTGCTCAACATCATATAAAGCTGAGTTTATGGCATTATAACAGGCATTCGATTTAGGACTTGTCGCAACAGTAATTGCGGCATGGGCAAGTATGATCCTCGCTTCGGGCATACCAATCATTCTGACGGCTTCTGCTGCCGCACTTGCAACAATAAGTGCCGTAGGATTAGCAGTTCCGACATCTTCGCTCGCACAGATCATAATTCTTCGTGCAAGAAAATTGATATCTTCGCCTGCATAGAGCGCTCTTGCAAGATAAAACGCAGCGGCGTCCGGATTACTTCCTCTCATACTTTTAATAAAAGCACTTATATTGTCATAATGCGCTTCGCCGTCTTTATCGAATCGAATAGATTTTTTCTGCATACATTCTGACATTATGTCCAGTGTGATGTTAAAACCGTTAATCATATCGGTCTCTGAGCTTATGACAGCAAGTTCAAGCGCGTTAAGCGCCGCTCTCGCATCACCTGCGGCAGTTTCTGCCAAAAACTCAAGAGCGTTATCGTCAATAGTAATTTTTAAATTTCCGTATCCGTTTTCTTTATCCTCCAAAGCACGGTAAACAATGTCCTTTATATCGTCGTTTGTCAGAGGATAAAGCTGAAAGACGGTTGAACGCGAAATCAACGCTTTATTTACCTCAAAAAAAGGATTTTCTGTCGTAGCGCCGATGAGAATTATCGAACCGCTCTCCACAAACGGAAGAAGTGCATCCTGCTGAGCTTTATTGAATCTGTGTATCTCATCGATGAATAAAACCACTCTGCCTGACGGATTTAACATCGTGTTCTGACTGTCTGCGGCTATTCTTTTTATATCTGCAACACCTGCGGTAACAGCATTTAATTTTTCAAAACCGACGTCAGTAGCATTGGCAATTATACGGGCAAGAGTCGTCTTTCCCGTTCCGGGAGGGCCGAAAAAAATTACAGATGCAAGCCGGTCGGCTTTTATCATTCTGTATAAAAGCTTGCCCGGAGCTAAAATGTGTTTCTGACCGCAAAATTCTTCTATTGTCTTAGGTCTCATTCTGTATGCAAGTGGCTCTGACATAAATTACCGCCTTTAAAATAATAAAAAAGCCGCTGCAGTTATAAGTGAACAGGCAGCGGCAATATGAAAATCAATTATGCATATAATGGATATTTGCTGAGAAGTGCTGCAACTTTTGCTGTTACTTCTTCTTTTTTTGAACCGTCTTTGTCTGTAAGAGCGGTTACGATACAATCAGCAATTACTTCCATATCGTCTTCTTTCATTCCTCTTGATGTAACAGCAGGAGTACCGAGTCGGATACCGCTTGTTACGAAAGGTTTCTGCTTGTCAAAAGGAATACCGTTCTTGTTACAAGTGATATTTACTTCATCAAGAATATGCTGCGCTTCTTTTCCTGTGATGCCGAAGCATGTGACATCTACAAGCATAAGATGGTTGTCCGTGCCTCCTGCGACAAGCTTTGCACCTCTTTTTACAAGCTCGTCCGCAAGACGTTTTGCATTCTTAACTATTTGTGTCTGATATTCTTTATATTCAGGAGAAAGCGCTTCTTTAAAAGCAACAGCCTTTGCTGCAATGATATGCATAAGCGGACCGCCCTGAATTCCGGGGAAAACAGCCTTGTTTATCAGTGTAGCGTTTTCTTCTGTATTTGTAAGAATCAAACCGCCTCTGGGACCTCTGAGTGTCTTGTGGGTTGTTGTCGTAACGAAATCAGCGATACCCACAGGTGACGGATGAAGTCCTGCCGCAACAAGCCCTGCGATGTGCGCCATATCAACCATAAGATATGCACCGACTTCATCAGCGATTTCGCGGAACTTTGTAAAGTCAATAATTCTGGAATACGCGCTGGCACCGCAAACAATCAACTTCGGTTTTGTCTCCAATGCGATTTTTCTGACTTCATCGTAGTCAAGTTTGCAATCTGCTTCGCTTACACCGTATGAAACAATATTAAACCATTTACCTGACATATTTACGGGACTTCCGTGTGTAAGATGTCCGCCGTGAGCAAGATTCATACCCAAAACAGTATCGCCCGGCTTAAGAACTGCAAAGAATACTGCAGTATTTGCCTGCGCTCCTGAATGAGGCTGTACGTTTGCATAATTTGCGCCAAAGAGCTTTTTAGCACGCTCTATCGCAAGTGTCTCCACTTCGTCTACATGTTCGCAACCGCCGTAATATCTTTTACCCGGATAGCCTTCAGCATATTTATTTGTAAGAACGCTGCCCGCTGCTGCCATAACTGCTTTGCTGACAAAGTTCTCTGATGCAATAAGTTCTATTTTATTCTGTTGTCTTGTGAGCTCTGCTTCGATGTACTGTGCAGCTTCAGGATCGACAAGACGTATTTCTTCAATATTATTCATTATATAGCCTCCTGGATCAAAATAAAAAATTACTTTCTAATTATACAGTCAAACTGTTTTTTGTCAATCAATCAAACACAATATATGGTAATATTTTTCTTTATTTAATCAATATTTTCAATTATACTGTAATAAAATAATTTTTAAGCATTTTGTGTTGCAATTTTGCGGAGGAAATATGCCGAACTCAGATGTCAGAAGAAAAAAAGATATTGTTTTGCCGTATTATGCCGAAGACTTTTTGGTCTACCTGGAAGACATCAGGGGAAAATCACTTAAAACAATAGACGAATATGTATATGATTTAAATTTGTTTTTCAACTTTATGATTAAAAGAAAGAATCTGTCCGGGATTAAAGACTGTGACGAAGCCTTTATGGACTCAATCACGTTGACAGATTTATACTCGTTTTTGAATTATCTTAACAGAGACAGAAAAAACAAAGCTACAACAAGAGCCAGAAAAGTTGCATGTCTGCGTTCTTTTTTTAAATACCTTTATAAAAATGCCGGAATTATTCATCAAAACCCTGCTTTGGATCTGGAATCACCAAAACTGCCGAAAAGACTTCCGAAATATCTTGAACTGGATGAAAGTTTAGATTTACTCAAAGCAATTGACGGTCCTAATAAAGAACGCGATTACTGTATAATCACTCTTTTCCTGAACTGCGGAATGCGTCTTGCGGAACTTGTCGGGATTAATATTCCTAATATTAAAAACGAATCAATTGTCGTCACAGGTAAAGGCAATAAAGAGCGAACTGTCTATTTAAACGATGCATGTATGAAAGCGATTGATGCGTATTTGGCTGTAAGAAAACAGCCAAATGACGACTCTCCGGACAGCAATGCCCTGTTTCTGAGCAACCGGGGAAAAAGAATAAGTCCGAAAACAGTCGAACACCTTGTGAAAAAATTCATTACAAAAGCAGGTCTTGATCCGCAGAAATACTCCGCGCACAAACTGAGACATACAGCAGCAACGCTGATGTACACTTACGGTAATGTCGATATCAGATCTCTTCAAGAGATTTTGGGACATGAAAGCGTTGCAACAACCGAAATATATACTCATGTAAACAAAGACATCTTAAGAGAAGCTGTAAAAAGCAATCCTCTTGCAAATATTGAACCTGATTCTTCTGATAAAAACGAATAATACGAAACAAATTTACATTTTTTGCTATATTTATTATTGAAGTTAAATTAAGTTACTTGTATAATATCGAAGATTATATATAAATTGAAAGGTTGCATAAATATGAATTACATAAACATGACCGAGCAAGAATTAAAATCAGAACTTGCAAAATTGACACAACAATATAATGATTTAAAAGCACAGAATCTTTCATACGATATGACGCGAGGCAAACCTGCTTCGGCACAGCTTGACCTGTCAAATGAAATGTTATCGGACAAATATTTGGGTAATATAAAGACTTCAAAAAATATTGACTGCAGAAACTACGGTATATTAGACGGTATTCCTGAGGCAAAGGAACTCATGGCATCGATTATCGGTGTTGATCCGGCAAACGTAATTGTTTGCGGAAACTCAAGCCTCAACATTATGTACGACACTTTGATGAAATTCATGTTGTTCGGTGTTTCAAAAAGTGCCAAACCATGGTGCAAAGAAGAAAAAATCAAATTTATATGCCCTGTTCCCGGCTATGACAGACATTTTAAGATTACCGAACAACTCGGTATTGAAATGATAAATGTTGATCTGAACGATGACGGTCCCGATATGTCAAAGGTTAAAGAATTAGTAAAAGACCCTGCTGTTAAGGGCATGTGGGCGGTTCCGAAATACAGCAATCCCACCGGTACTGTTTATTCCGACGAAGTCATAAAAGAGCTTGCATCCATGGAATGTGCCGCAGATGATTTCCGCATTTTCTGGGACGATGCATATACAGTTCATTATCTTTACGATGCTCCGGCAAAACAACTCAATATTTTGAAAGCTTGCTGTGACGCCGGCAATTCCGACAGAGCCGTAATTTTCACTTCTACATCTAAGATTACCTTCTCGGGAAGCGGTCTTTCCGCTGTTGCATCATCAAAAGATAATATCGAATATTTCTTATGGCATATGAATGTACAGACAATCGGTCACGATAAAATCAACCAGCTTCGCCACGTTAATTTTCTTAAAAATTACGACGGTGTAATCGCTCATATGAAAAAGCACGCCGATATTATCAGACCTAAATTTGAAGTTGTACTTAATACACTTGAATCAGAGCTTTCGGGACTGGGAATACTTACCTGGAGTAAGCCACGCGGTGGTTATTTTATAAGCATTGACACATTGGAAGGATGCGCTGATAAAGTTGTAGCTATGGCAAAAGATTGCGGCGTAGTATTTACACCTGCAGGAGCTACATTCCCCTACGGAAAAGATCCGAAAAACAAAAACATCAGAATTGCACCTACCCTTCCCGTTATCGAAGATCTGAAAGAAGCAATTAAAATGCTTTGCATTTGCGTTAAAATTTGCTCTATAAATAAAATTTTAGAGGAGAGATAAAAATGGCTGAGTTTAATAATCAACTTGAAGCAAAAAGAGTCAGTTCATGGACATCCATGGATGAAAACATAAAGAAAGAAACATTTGATGTCTGCGAAAAATATAAGGATTTTCTTAATAAAGGAAAAACCGAACGTGAAGTTGTAGAAAACACAATTTCTATTCTCGAAAAAGCAGGTTTTGTCGATTTCAACGATATTCTTTCCGGCAAAATCGAAAATAAACCGGGAACAAAAGCGTATTGGAGCAACCGCGGCCGTTCAATCTTTATATTTATCATAGGAAAAAAATCGCCTGAAAACGGCATTAAAATTGTCGGTTCGCACATCGATGCTCCCAGACTTGATATTAAGCCCAATCCGCTATATGAGGACGGAGATATGGCGCTTCTAAAAACACACTACTACGGCGGTGTAAAAAAATATCAGTGGGTTGCAACACCTCTTGCCATTCACGGCGTCATTATGAAAAATGACGGCACAAAGCTTAATATCTGTATCGGCGACGAAGATGGCGATCCTTGCTTTGTGATATCCGATTTGCTCCCCCACCTCGGAGGCGAACAGTTAAACAGACCGGGCAGAGATGTTATAAATGCCGAACAGCTCAATTTAATCATTGGTTCTGTTGCGGGATACGAAAATCCGGAAAATGAAGATGACAAAGCACTTACCGTAAAACAGAATATTCTTACATTGCTTAACGAAAAGTACGGTATCTGCGAAAAAGATTTTATGCGAGCAGAACTTCAGGTCGTTCCTGCGGCAAAAGCTTGTGACGTAGGCTTTGACAGAGGTCTTGTAGGATCTTACGGACACGACGACAGAATATGTGCTTTCACATCACTTGAAGCAATTCTCAATATAACTGATATACCGGAACATACAGCGCTCTGCTATTTTGCGGACAAAGAAGAAGTCGGAAGTATGGGCAACACAGGAGCAAGATCATGTGCACTCGATCATTTCGTATCGGAACTTTGCTCATTATACTTTGATAAAAACGTCACTCTCATGAAAGAAAGATGTATGCGAAACAGCAGATTGCTGTCAGCAGATGTTACTGCAGCATACGACCCGACTTTCCCGGAAGTATTTGACAGAATCAATGCTGCTTTTGCAGGAAGAGGAATCGCTGTTTCAAAGTATACCGGCCACGGCGGAAAATCCGGTTCCAGCGATGCCTGCGCTGAGTTTCTTTTTGAAGTTACAAACGGCTTTGACTCGGAAGGAATAAAATGGCAAATAAATGAGATGGGTAAAGCTGACGCAGGTGGCGGCGGAACTATTGCTCAGTTTATGGCGGATAAAGGCATCGAGGTACTCGACTGCGGCGTAGCACTTCTTTCAATGCACGCACCTTATGAGCTTGCTTCAAAAGCCGATATTTACTGGACATACCGCGCTTATAAGAATTTCTTGTCAACAAAATAATTACTGATTGATTATGAATATAACTGATTTTTCTTTTTTCATATTTTTAATTATCACTTGGATTGCATATTATGCCACACCCCTTAAAAGCAGATGGATTTTTCTGCTTTTAGGGAGTGTTGTTTTTTACTCTTTTGCAGGAGTT
Source organism: Clostridia bacterium (assembly GCA_017461545.1). Classification (GTDB taxonomy): domain Bacteria; phylum Bacillota; class Clostridia; order UBA1212; family UBA1212; genus SIG423. The sequence goes on from JAFTXP010000014.1 coordinate 80,789, forward strand.
AAATCACTGCTTATAATGTCTGTCACTGTTGTGACAACATACATATTCAGCAGAATTCTTGAACAAAGAAAAGAAAAAAAGTTTGTCATTATCCCATTAATTATAAATTTCGGGATAATGATATTCTTAAAATATACCGGTTTTATTCTCTCCAATATCCCGGGAATAAACAATGCAAATGATATTACATCAAAAATTATTGTTCCGCTCGGTATTTCATTCTACACATTCCAGTCAGTTGCATATTTGGTAGAAATTTATAAAGGAAAATTTCTACCCGAGAAAAACTTTGCAAAATTCTCACTTTATATAACATTCTTCCCACATATAATTCAAGGACCTATTGCTCGGTTTGATCAACTTTCGCCGCAGCTTTTTAACGGTAATAAGTTCGACTACGATAAAAATGTCAAAGGCGTTCTTCTGATACTTTGGGGTATTTTAAAGAAAATAGTAATTGCAGAACGAATCGGATATGTTGTCGGAGGAATTTTCGATACCGGTGAATATTATTCCGCAATATTTATCGTTGCCGGTGCGATTTTATACGCAATTCAGCTCTATGCAGATTTTTCAGGTTATGTAAACATTGCCTCCGGTGTTGCCCTTTGCTTCGGTATAGAACTTGCACCGAACTTTGACACACCGTATTTTGCAAGAAATATTTCTGATTTCTGGAGAAGATGGCATATTTCACTCAGCAGCTGGCTCAGAGATTTCATATACATACCTCTCGGAGGAAACAGAAAGGGAAAAGTAAGAAAATACATAAATTTGTTTATAACTTTTTTAGTGAGCGGAATATGGCACGGTGCAAACTGGACTTTTATTGTCTGGGGAGCATATCACGGAATAATATCTGTTCTCAATACATTTACATATTCTGCAGGAGAAAAAATCAGAAACAAGTTTAAGATACGAAAAGAAGGCTTTCTGTGTTCTGCATATCAGATGATTACAACATCTCTGCTTGTCTGTCTCGGCTGGATATTCTTCCGCGCCAGGGACATAAAAACAGCATTTCTGATGATAAAAGGATTGTTTATTTTTGACTTTTCAGACATTATAAATAAAATCAGAATCCTTTGCCGTGAAAACGGTCTTGAAGAATCACAGGGAGTAATTCTTGCGGTTTTCCTTTTGATTTTTATTGTTGTAGAATTTCTGAATTATAAAAAAATCAGCATCTCGGATAAACTCGTCAAAGTTCCGTTTGCATTCAGGTTATTTGTATTTGTTCTGGCATTGATTACATTGATCTGTTTCTCGGTAAGCGGTCAGGGCAGTTTCATGTACGCTAATTTCTAAGGAGGACTCAGAAAATGAAAAAAAACATTTTCAGATTTATTATTTCGGCAATCGCGGTTCTTCTTGTTTTTGTTTTAGTTGAACAGGCATTTGCATTTGCGGTTGTTCCAGGTTCTTCGTACGTCAGAACACAGATGAATGATTTTTATACAGCTGATAAAATCGATCTTGCATTTGTCGGGCCTTCATTTGTATACAGAGGTGTAAACCCAAATATAATCGACAAAAAAACACAACTCAGAACGTTTAACTTAGGAACATCCTCACAAAAACCGGTTGACTCATATTACATGATAAAAGAAGCATACCGTGTTCATAAAATCAAATATGCCGTACTTGACGTAAGTCTTGATTTCTATATCACATCTGCATACTCCTCACAAAACACAAGTACATATCTTGTATATGACCGCATGGAAAGTTCCGATGTAAAAAACGAATACTTTACAAACGCTTTTGATTTTAACGAATATCCGAAAGCAATATGCAAAAGCAGCCACTACTCTATTTACAGCTTCAGTCAGCTTGCTCAAAATGTAAAATATAAATTTTCCGATGATTACAAAAACTACATTGCACCGGATTACGGCAATGAGTGGTACGGAGGAAAAGGTTTTGTTGATTCTGTGACTGAATACAGCGGAAGCGATGAAATTTCCGAACTGGATGTTTCTTTTGAACAGGAAAATATTGATTATTTGAAAAAAATAATTAATTTCTGCAAAGAAAACGACATTAAGCTTATTGCAGTTACATCGCCGAAATCTTCCGACTACCTAAAACAGTATACTGATTACAACAGTAATATGGATGTTTTCGATGAATTGTTTGAGAGCAATGGAATTGATTATGTTGACCTGAACAGAAGCGAAGAAATTTCAAATTACAACAACAGTCACTTTATGGACATAGGACATTTAAACGGCGCAGGCGCTGAACTTTACAGCGAATATCTATCTGAACTAATCAATTCAAAATGCCTCTTCTAATATTCTGACTCTGTAATTCAGACTTTCATCATAATATAATTCCGCAATATCAAATCTTACAATGTAATTCTCAAACTGAGGATTAATACTTATGAAAATTTCCGCAAGCTTTCTTATCCTGTTTTGTTTCGTAATATTTACGGCTTCAGCAGGTGTAAGAAAGCTTTTTTTGTTGCGAAGCTTCACTTCGCAGAAAACTAATAAATCATGCTTATTTTCACATTTCGCGCCACACCCGGAAAGTATAAAATCAATCTCCCCAAATCGCCTATAGCGCCAATTTTTTGACACTAACGCATATCCTTTTGCAATATAATATTTAAGCGCCGCAGTTTCACCTGCGGCGCCGAGTTCTCTTTTATTCATCAATCAATGTACCTTTTTCAAAAAAGATTTCCGGTGAATATCTGATATACCTAAATTTCTTATCGCTTCATAATGTGCTTTTGTGCCATATCCCTTGTGCTTTTCAAAACCGTATCCCGGGTACTTTTCCGACATCTCTACCATAAGTCTGTCCCTTGTGACCTTGGCAAGAATAGATGCCGCGCCTATTGTAACACTGAGTGCATCGCCGTGAGTAAGCGGAAACTGTTTAATATCAGAATCAAAATCAGGTATAGTAACATGGTCAATCATAGCAATCTCCGGTTTTATACCTGCCATTTGGCAGGCATTTTCGACAGCCTGACGCATAGCATGGTACGTAGCCTGAAGAATGTTTATCTCATCGATAAGATTATTGTCAGCCATTCCGATGCCGTAACCGACCGCATGTGAAATAATCTCATCGTACATCTTATCACGGGCTTTTTCAGTTAATTTTTTAGAATCATTTGCGCGAGGAAACGGTCCATCCGCTTTAAAAATTACACAACCGGCAACAACAGGGCCTGCCAGAGGACCTCTGCCCGCTTCATCTATACCAGCAATAATCTTATATCCCTTGGCGGCAATCATCCGCTCATATTCGCACATTTCAAAAAATTTTTCGTCTGTCATATATACACCGTCTGTTATTTTATTCTTCTATATCAAGAGAGTCAATTTCCTCGGAAATATCCTTTACTATCTGTGAACCATCCGGGCCTTCGAGCAACACCTCTGCATTATCGAGCGATATTCTGCCGATTTTTCCCGCTCTGAATTCATCAAGGATAATATTTGAAATTCTTGTATAATCAATTTCTCCGCCTTTTATGAGGCATCCGCGCTTCTTTCCGCATGCATCGAGCATTTCAACTCCGCACATAATACGGTCTTCTCTGTCAACACCATCCAAAACTGCCTCAGTATCAACTTTGTAGCGGTCATTTATCGCATTCGGATAATTTAAAGATAAATAATATATCAGAAAAGAAGCTAAATCTTCTACGTCCAATATATCATCTTTTATAGCACCGCTGCATGCAAGTTTATATGCGCTTCTCTGATTTTCTATTTTCGGCCACAAAAGACCCGGAGTATCGAGCAAATAAATGTCAGGATTGAGCTTTAGCCATTGCTTATTTCTTGTTACGCCGGGCTTATCACCGGTAACAGCTACAGCTTTTCCTGCCACTTTATTTATAAATGATGACTTTCCGACGTTCGGAACACCAACAACCATCGCATGTATAACAGGTTCTTTTCGACCCTTTTCAAGACATCGCTGAATTTTATCAGCCATTACATTTTTAATTTCCGCAGTAACAGCCTTTATACCGTCACCTGTTCTGCAATCTGTAAAAACAACACCTATGCCTTGCTTTTTATAATAATCTCTCCAATAATCGTTTAATTTCGGATCGGAAAGATCGGCTTTATTGCATACAAGGACACGGCGTTTATTTCCGATAATTCTGTCAATCTCGGGATTTCGGCTGCTGAACGGAAGCCGTGCATCGATAATTTCAACAACAACATCAACTAATTTTAAATTTTCCGCAAGAACTCTTCTTGCTCTTGCCATATGACCGGGGAACCATTGAATAGGCATCAGATTAAAAACCTCCAGATGTACAACGCTAACAATAAAATATGTATAATTAAGAAAAGCGGAACAAGTATTACAAACTTAATGTGCTTTGTTTTATGACGGAAACATTGCATTCCTAAAAATGAACCGAGTGCTCCGCCGAACAAAGCAATGAGAAGCAAAGTGGATTCTTTAATTCGCCACTTATTTTTTTCCGCCTTTACTTTATCAACCTTCATCGAAACAAATCCGACAATGCTCATTATTAAAATCAAAACTAATAAGGCAAAAAATAATTCCAAAATAATTTCTCCTTATGAAGTTAATGGCCGAATTTCAGCGCTGACTTCATTTTATCAAATTCTGTTTCAAGTTTATCATTAAAAATCTTTTTATTTTCTGCGAATAAATTATTTCCGTGAGTATCAATAGTAACCATAAGCGGGCCGAACTCAACGGCTTCGAGAATCCACAGTGCTTCCGGCATACCGAAATCCTCCCATTCGACACCTTTGATTTCTTTTATCTCATCAGCTGCAACTACCGCGCAGCCGCCGGGAAAAACACAGTGAATAGCTTTGTGCTCTTTGCATGCATCGACAGTATCCTGCCCCATGCCGCCCTTGCCGATAATCACTTTTACACCGGTCTTACGAATAAAATCTTTTTCGAACTTCTCCATGCGCATACTTGTGGTCGGACCGCAGGAAATCATCTGATATGTACCGTCACCAAGCTTCTTTACTATCGGACCGGCATGGTATAATCCCGCGCCTTTTAAATCAATTTCAGGCATGATTCCGTCTGCAACAAGTCTTCTGTGTCCGTCATCGCGCGATGTTACCAGCAAGCCTGTCAGATAAACAGTATCGCCTGCCTTTAAATCAATGATATCCTCATCTTTTACGGGTGTAGTCAATACTTTTTTCACAGCGTAACACCTCCGTGAGTTTTAATTTCATAGGACAAATCACTGTTAAAATGAATTCTGCCGTATCTTGTTGCCCAGCAGCCTACCGAAATGCCTACTGCAAGCGTGGCAGGATGATGCGCGGCAAACTCTACATGAACATCAAGAACGCTTTCCGTTCCTGTTATTCCGTTCGGACCGATTCCGATATTGTTTAGACCTTCGAAAAGCATTTTTTCCAGTTTTTGGGCGTCTTTGTCGGGATTCTCTGTACCTACACCGCGAAGTAATGCTTTCTTGGATAACAAACCTGCGCTGTCTGCACATGTACCTATGCCCACACCCACAATGAGAGGCGGACAGGCATTTATGCCTCTGTCGCACACTGTTTCCAATACAGCTTTTGCTACACCCTCGTATCCTGCAGAAGGCATCAAAACAAGAGCTTTTCCCGGCAGACTGCATCCGCCTCCTGCCATGTAAATCTCAATCTCAGCATCATCACTGCCGGAAACTATATCCCACTCTATCCAAGGGCTGCCTACAGCAATATTATTTCCTGAATTTTTCTCACGAAACGTATCAACAGCATTTGGTCGCAATGGAGTAACTTCTGTTGCTATTCTGACGGCTTCCGTAAGAATATTTTTCAAATTTGCAAGATAAGGAAAACCTGAACCTGCTTTTATAAAAAACTGTATAAGGCCGGTGTCCTGACATATCGGACGGTCAAGTGTAACAGCCATGTCAAGATTTTTGAACATACAATCATAAACGGCTTTGGCTCCGTCATTTTTCTCATTTTTTCTCATTTCGGACAGCCTGTCAAAAACATCATCGGGAAGATGTTTCGACATAACCGAAAGGTATGACGCAACGGAATTTACAATACGCAGCTCAGCCTCGGAAAACATAGTATCCATAGAACTTTCTCCTTATAAAGTAGATGTTGACATTTTACATTATTGTTTATAAGATATCAAGGATAAAGAACTTGAAAGGAGCAGCAAAAATGGACAGAATAAGAACCAGATTTGCACCGAGTCCCACAGGTTACATGCACATAGGAAACCTCAGGACAGCTTTATATGAATATTTGATTGCAAAATCACAGGGCGGAGATTTTATTCTCAGAATAGAAGATACAGACCAGGAAAGATATGTTGAGGGCGCAATGGATGTCGTTCTCGACACTCTTAAGATGACCGGAATCGATTATGACGAAGGCCCCGGCAAAGGCGGAGAATATGGCCCTTATATTCAGAGCGAAAGAAGACCTATTTATAAAGAATATGCACTTAAACTTGTAGAATCAGGTCACGCATATTACTGCTTCTGTACAAAAGAAAGACTTGATTCTTTAAAGACAGGCAGTGATGCGCTCGGAACGTCTTTTAACTACGACAGACATTGCAGAGATTTATCAAAAGAGGAAATCGAAGCAAATCTTGCGGCAGGCATACCCTACGTTATCAGACAAAAGATGCCTCTTACAGGCACGACAACATTCGACGATGCCGTATACGGCAGCATCACCGTGGAAAACAAAACATTGGACGATCAGGTGCTATTAAAATCAGACGGACTTCCGACATATAACTTTGCAAATGTTGTAGATGACCATCTTATGAAAATATCTCATGTCGTACGGGGAAATGAATATCTTTCTTCCACCCCCAAGTACAACTTGTTATATGAGGCATTCGGATGGGAAATCCCGACATACATTCACTGTGCGCCGGTTATGAAGGACGAACACAACAAGCTTTCAAAGAGAAACGGCGATGCGTCATTCGGAGACCTTATTGCAAAAGGATACCTTCCCGAGGCCGTACTGAACTATATTGCACTTCTCGGCTGGAGTCCTTCCGGTAATGAGGAGTTTTACACTCTTTCTGAACTTGAAAAAGCCTTTACTATTACAGGAATAAGTAAATCGCCTTCAATCTTTGACGTTGATAAACTCAAATGGATGAACGGCGAATATATCAGAAGAATGACCGCGGACGAGTTTTATTCAAAGGCAAAACCCTGGATTGACAATGCTGTCGGCGATGCTCTTTCCGAAACAAAGAAAATTCGCATTGCTTCTCTGATTCAGCCGAGAACAGAGATTCTTACCGAAATCGAAGAAAAAATATCATTCTTTAAAGAGTTGCCTGAATACTCCACCGAGCTCTACTGTCATAAGAAGATGAAAACCGATACGGAAAATTCTCTTACGGGCTTAAAACTGGTGCTTGATGAGCTTGAAGGTAAAACTTTCGCAGAAGATGAATGGGTTTCTCAAAATCTTTATGAGATTCTTTGCAACATTGCCGCAGAAAATGAAATAAAAAACAGCCAGATTTTATGGCCTGTAAGAACCGCCCTCAGCGGTCTTGCTGTCAGCCCCGGCGGTGCTACCGAACTTGCCGAAATTTTAGGATACAATGAAACAATCCGAAGAATTAAAATCGGTATCGAATTGTTAAGTAAATAATATTAATTAAAAGGGAGTGTCTCAAAATTGTTATTTCAAACAGTTTTGAGACACTCCCTTTAATAAATTGTAAAAAGCTTATATACATGATATAATTATAGAAATTTATCGAGAAAGGAAAATTGAATATGAAACGTATGTTTTGTTCAGGGAAAATAATAAGTTTATTTCTCTGTATCGTTATGATTTGTACTATGATTACACCCATGACATTGACAGCCGAAACATATGCCGATTTGTCGCAGGATGTTACAAATTCTGTTGACACAGGTATTTCAAGTGCTACCGCACAATCCACAGGTACACAGACTTCAGCAGGTCTCAGTCTCGAATTCGTCTCGGGAAGCGGTCTTTATTTGCTTTCCGCATTAAGTATCGACGGAATTCACGAGTGCTTAAGTTGTACCGACTCCACAGCATGCGGATACACCACCTACAACGGAAGAAACTGCTATAGAATTTCTGCAAATTCTTCTAAACAGGGCGGTTTCACGATTACGTTAAATACTCCTGTTCCGGCAAGTGCAGTTACGGGCATGTCCATGACATTCATGACTGATATAAGTCCCGATACAGCTTCTGCGACAGCTTCCGCACGAATACTTGCACAAACTGCATCCAGTAACAGCGCAATGGAAAATGATTATTCAAGCATTTCCCTTGCAGGTGCAACCTCTGAATGGAAGACGATTGACCTCTTAATGAGTGATATGACCGCCATTCAGGATTCAGACGGTTACATAAGAGCTTTTAAGTTTTATATCAGAGACAGAAACAGCGCGACATATTACATAAACAGTATATCTTTTCTTTCTGATATGGACGGCTACGCTCAGGTTACACTATCCGATAACGACATCAGATATAAGAGCGGCGCGGTTACCGCTGTTGCGGAAGAGATTACATCGCGCCTTACTGCGGCAAATATCAGCGCCTCAGTTACTGTAACGGCTACTGCTTATACTGCCAACACATCCGCGGCAGACGGTTCGATTACATACAATGTTTCTTTTACAACAACTACTGCAGGCACACAGACATATACAGGACTTACAACTGTTGTACCGAAAATCACAAATTCGTGGCTCGATAACAACAGCGGAAATTACGGTTCTGCACATAACAATCTTAATCAGTACGAAACCGCATTTGACAAAGCCGGAATCATAAGTCTCTCATCAAATACTGCTTCATGTGCCGAAGGTATTTCGACGTTTGAATATGCAGTTATCCCCTCTTCTGCAGATTATAAAGATTCATCGGTAAAATGGTATGCACCGACATATCTTAAAACTGTTACAACAGGTATAAGATCGCTTTATATAAATGCATTTATGGATTACGGCGCAACACTTTCAAGCGGAACATCATATAATTTCGTAATCCGTGCCGTTTCAAATAATAACAACTACATTCTCCACCTGAACGTACCATTTACATATGAGTCATTCAATACTTCAGCAGAAAGCGCTCTTTCGGCAGCAATGTCAAAGATTCAGAATCTTTCTTTGACCATTGACGGAACTTCTTCAGCAACGGATGCCGCTGAGACTGTTACAAATGCACTGAAAAATACTGTTTCTAACAGCAATATCATTGTAAGCGTAACACCTGTGAGCATAGGACAAAGCTCTTACATATTTGATTACAGCCTCGGATATTCTGCTGAAATCAACTCCGCAAGACTCGGAACATATACAATGGGCAGCTTTAACAGAAAAGACTTCTATGCACACGAGGGCGAAGCTTTTACGTTAAAGAATCAAGTTGTATATTACGATGCAAACACAAAGAATAATTCGATTCAGCTCCGATACCCGCTCGACGGAACAAGCGATATCCTGCTTATAAACGACAGGGTAAAAGCATATCTGGATGAGGACTACTACATAAATTATACCGATCACAACGATGTTATTGTAACCAAATACTCAAACGGCAAGACAGAATCTGATTGCCGGCCGCTTCCTATAAATTTCGCATGGACAGGTTCATCAGGTTCTTACACATTAAAAATCAGCGAATCGTCGGACATGTCATCCCCGATTACATATACAACAGACAAGACTTCGATTGATGTATATAACTTGTTCCCTGCAACCGAATATTACTGGCAGGTTACGGACGCTTCGTCAAATTCATCGGCTGTATATAAATTCACCACAGCCGACAACCAGCCTCATCAGCTTTATCTCGAGAACATAAACAATGTCCGTGATGCAGGCGGTCTTACCACTATTGACGGTTACAGAATTAAAACAGGACTTTTGTACAGAGGCGGCGCTCTCGAAGGCGCAACATCATACGATATCGATATGCTTGTAAATAAGCTCGGTGTAAAAACAGACCTTGACTTAAGAGGTTCTTCTACAGTATCTCCGCTCGGAGCTGATATCAATATGGTACCTATCAGCGTAAGATGGTATCAGGGTATATTTGAATCGGCTGACACAATGACGGCTATCGGTAATGCAGTCAGCGTTTTTGCATATGAATCAAACTACCCTGTTTTGTTCCACTGTTCTCTCGGCCGTGACCGTACAGGTACTGTCCAAGCGCTTCTCATGGCACTTTGCAATGTCAGCGCAGAAGAAATCCATAGAGAATATATGCTTTCATGGTTCTCTTCCATGGGAAATCTTGACAATGCCGGAACATATGCAATGAATGCCAACGTTTGCGAACTGCTGAAATATATGCAGTCATACAAGAGCCCTTCTTTGTCACTCCAGGAAAACACTGAGGCTTTTCTGCTCGATTGCGGTGTTACGGCAACTGAAATCGCATCTATAAAATCTATTCTTGTAGATTATCCGACAGACGGAACCGAACTTAAATTTGACAATCAGGCGATGATTAACTGGGTAAACAAAAGCGGTATATCAACAGGTTCTGCAGTTACTTTTGCAAGTGACGAAATAGGCGATCATTATGCAAAACTCACCACTCCCGAAACAGCAGACGATGACCCGAAAGCATATCTTGACTACTCGCTTCTTTCCGGTACTGTTTCCGCAGACGAATACAAGTATGTGACTGTCGTCGCAAAGACAACAGCAGCAAATACCCATTCAACAATATTCTTCTGCGCAGGCGATACGGTTAACGCAACATCAGAGTGCTATAAAACATGGACCCTGATAAATGACGGTCTGTGGCACGAATATGTAATCGATTTATCAGATCTTACATTATTCACAGGAAATATTAATAAACTCAGATTTGACTTCTTTGACGGCACAACTGATGCAAACAGCGTTCTCTATCTGCGTTCAATTAAATTCTCAAAAACACTTCCTTCGACACCGTCTGTTTCAGTTGAGAAGAATATATTCGATTACGGAGAAAATATCAGAGTTCACTACTCCGGATTGTTTGATGAGTACAGAAGACAGGAGAACGTAAAACCATTCCTTGCTCTTTATGCGGAAAACACATCACCCGGTAACGGAAAAGCACTGCAGTATATCGCATTGAATGATTACAGCGGTTATGTTTCATTCCCCGACGACATTCTGTACGGTACATCGGTGGGAGCATTGCCCGAAGGCAAATATTATGTGTGGATTGCCTATGATGCAACGAATAATTCCGGAACTTATACTCTCAATAATGTTCACTATGCGACTTATGAACCTTTGGAAATAATAATCTCCGAATCAACTTCGATAATCAGCAGCGGTACAAGTGCCGCTACAGGTACAAAAATCGTTACAGCTCATATGGGTACTACCGTAAATTCACTTTCAACGGATGCAATGACTTTGTTCGATTCTTCTGCAGCAACCGTTACAAACACTGCAGGTACAGCGGCTGCTGACAGTGACATAATTACAACCGGTATGAACATTGCAACCGATACCGACAATTATAAAGTTGTTGTAAAAGGCGATGTTGTTCCGGACGGAAACATAAATATAGCAGATGCTGCTGCCGCATATGCGCATATTCTCAATAACACAGAATTAAGCGGAGAATATTATGACGCGGCTCTCGTAAAAAATACAACTAATGTTAATATTTTAGATGTAATGGCTATATTGAATATGATTTGATAACGAAAAAGGAGGCACCCGTACAAAATCCCGGTTTAACTTCGCTAAAAGGGATTTTGTACGGGTGCCTCCTTTTCATTTCAATTACAGAAAAACTATATCACTTTATCAATACTTTAAAAGAATTCTTACATTTAGGACACGTAACCATTATCGTTCCCTTTTTTCGCGGAAAACGAAGCTGTGTTTTGCAAGACGGACATTTCTTGTAAATATGAGTTTTACGTTCTTTAACCCTTCGCTTTAAAATTGTAAAAGGACGCTTTACTTTAGAAAGTATATTTAAATAAACCGTCTCCTCTCTCTTTCTTTTATATATTTTTTTTGAAAAGACTCTGTAAAACATAAAAGCCATAATAAGAAAATTCAAAAGAGAAAGCATCATACTTACAAGCTGATTTGTGATAAAAATATCAATTACGGCAATTATTAAAAATAGAATAAAAAGACCTGTGTACAGCCTGTCAACACCATATCGGCCGTACATGAGCCGCGACATAAAAGCTTTGAATTTATCCATTTATATTTACCTCCTGAGTTTTTACATCAGCAACAACAGTTACATATATCACAACAAAACAATGTCCAGCATAGAGAGTTACAACATCCGTCAATGTTTATTGTCCTGGGGCCGTAATTGTTCGGTCTGTCATAATTCATCCTGCCGCCGTTCTGAATAATTGTCAGAAGCTGTTGGTATTCGTAATTATCAGGCTCTAACTCTACAGCATGTCTCGCATGATTAAGAGCTGTAATACTGTTTCTCGTTCCGTAATTTGCAACAGCACTGAGATAAAACCATTCGGCGTTTCTCTCTTCCGGAGTTATACCGTTTAACACATTCAGAGCCTGTGTAAACTGTCTGGCATTAATATAAATTCTAACGGAATTATATACCTGACTGCGCGCAGAAGATGAACTTCCGTATGTGCCGGAACCCGTACCGTATCCTTGGCTGTAAGAAGCGCCTTTTTCGCGAATGTTTTTTATCTCCTCGTATGCGGCATTAATCTCGCCCATCTTTTTTTCGGCTTCTTGGTCGCCCGGATTTAAGTCGGGATGATATTTTTTTGCAAGTTTTCTGTATGCTTTTGTTATCTCTTCCTCCGTAGCATTTTCCGGAACACCTAATATCTTATATGGATTACCCTGCACTTTTACCGTCACCGCCTTTTTTATTTTCCTCATGCATCATTTTGGTATACTTAATCCAAATGCCTGAATAGATTATATTTTTCAGAACTTCGTTCTCAGATACTTTACCCAAATCAATGAATTTCTCAATACAGGAATTTGCCAACATATCGAGAATGTCTTTTATTTCCTCACTGTCAGTACTGACAAACGGATTGTACTTTTCTTTTCTTAAATCAGTCTTAAGATCGCAGCAAGCATCCATTATGTAAATAAATTTCCCCAAATCATATCCGAAATTGTACAAACCTTCACGATTCTCATCATCCCTGTAAACAAACAGCTCTCCCATAAGCCTTGCAAAACAGTTTGCGGAAATATCCGCATTTAAAACACCTCTTTTTTCAATGTCAGATAACTCTTTTATGCAAAGCTCTATACTTTCGCATTGTCTGGGATATTGTTTTTTTATCTTTTTATAATGTTTCTTTATTAAAAATGCCTCTGTTCCTTTAAAAATATTCCTGTCATCATGCCAATCGTCCAGACAGTTATAGTATGCAAGCGCAACATTCATCGAAGCAGCATATTCAAGTGACGCACAGTACGCAGCTTTGTGCTTCTTAAAAGGATGAACAAAGCACCTTTTTATTGAGTATTCAATGTTTTCTCCATAGAAAGCTGATAAAAACAATGATAAAAAAGTCATATCATATGTCAAAGTCAGTCGGCTGAACAATCCGTATTTCTCACCCAAAACATGACACAGCCCGCAATAAAAGCTTCTGTACTTTATGATATTTTCTTTTGACAAAGAACTTTTATTTATATTTACGTACCCGAACATTTTAACCTCCGAAAAATTACTTAGATATTAAAACATTTTATTGTTACTTTTGTAAAGTATTTGCTTGCCCGCAAAATCATAATATAGTAAAATACAAAATATATTTTAATTTAACGGAGGCATTTTATGATCAAATATAACGGACCGATTGTAACAATAGTAATGGACGGAATAGGTATTACTTCCAGAGAAGAAGGAAATGCAGTTAAACAGGCTTATACTCCTGTTCTTGATAAACTTGCAGCAAACTACCCTATGGTGCCCCTCAAAGCACACGGAACTGCCGTAGGTCTTCCTTCTGACGACGATATGGGTAACTCAGAAGTCGGACACAATGCGATAGGTGCAGGCGCAGTTTACAGCCAGGGAGCTAAACTCGTAAACGAATCTATCGAAAGCGGCGCAATGTACAAGGATTCCGGCTGGAGAGAAATCGTTATGAACTGCTTGGAGAATAACTCTACACTCCACTTCATCGGACTGTTTTCAGACGGAAACGTTCACTCACATATAAATCACCTTAAAGCAATGATTGCTCAGGCTAAAGCAGAAGGTATAAAAACTGTACGCGTACACATTCTCCTTGACGGCAGAGATGTGGGAGAAACTTCCGCACTTACATACGTAACACCTTTTGAAGAATATCTCACAACTCTCCGCGACAGCTCTTTTGATGTATGTATCGCAAGCGGCGGCGGCCGTATGAATATTACAATGGACCGTTATGAGGCTGATTGGAGCATGGTAGAAAGAGGCTGGAACACTCATGTTATGGGCGAAGGCAGAATGTTCAAATCTGCAGAAGAAGCAATTCAGACATACAGAGACGAAACAAATGTTATCGATCAGGATCTCCCCGCTTTCGTTATCGAAAAAGACGGACAGCCTGCCGGTAAAATAGTTGACAATGACAGTGTCATATTCTTCAACTTCCGCGGCGACCGCGCGCAGGAGATAAGCCGTGCTTTCGAGGACGCTGACCTCTCGACATTTAAGAGAACATATTTCCCGAAAGTTTGTTACGCAGGTATGCTCCAGTATGACGGCGACAACCACATTCCTTCAAGATTTTTGGTTAACCCGCCCTCAATAAAAAATACAATGGGCGAACTTCTTGCGTCAAAAGGACTTATGCAGCTTGCAGTTGCAGAGACACAGAAATACGGCCACGTAACATACTTCTGGAACGGCAACAAAAACGGCAAATTCAACGAAGAACTCGAAACTTATATTGAAGTTCCGTCAGATGTTATTCCGTTTGAGCAGAGACCGTGGATGAAAGCCGCAGAAGTTACCGACAAGATGATCGAAGAACTCAAGACAGGCAAATATCAGTACGCGCGTGTTAATTTTGCAAACGGCGATATGGTCGGACATACAGGCAACTTCTTAGCCGCAAAAATAGCCGTAGAAACCGTTGATTTGTGTTTGGGAAGATTACTCCCCGTAATCGACGAACTCGGCGGAATGGCCATAATTACAGCCGATCACGGCAATGCTGATGAGATGTTTGAAATCAAAAAAGGCGCCGTTGCTTTAAACAAGAACGGTACACCCAAAGCAAAAACTTCTCATACATTAAACCCTGTTCCGTGTTATTTCTATGACAACACAGAAAACAAGAGCAAGTACAGTGTAAAAGACGGTCTTACAGAAGACGGAAAGCCCGTATTCGGATTGTCAAACATTGCAGCAAGCGTTGCGCATTTGCTCAATCTCGAAGCACCTGAAAATTGGGATGAAAGCATTGTAAAATAATCGGTAAAAGCTAAATGTCAAAATTTAGTTTAGTTTTAAAAAACATCCGTCCACTTAATCAAGTGAACGGATGTTTTTTTAATGTTTCTCTTCAGTAAACGGAAAGTTTCGCTTTACTTTTTTATAAACATATGCACTTCAACAACCAAAGTAATGACAAATATAGTCTCAATGACTAACATTGTAACAGCAACTGAAAAAGCCGAAAAAACACATCCAACAATAAGTGAAACTATCGGTATTGCTATTGAAAAAAATCGATAGCTTAACGACTTATATAACCATGAATACGGAAGTAAATGGGCACCAAAAACCATCGCATAAACCATTACCATTTTATCAGGAACAGCACTAAATACCCACATCACAATTAACAAGTATAAAAACTGATTACAAGTAAATAAAAAACCAACATTGCCGAGAGGATTACCCTTATCAAAAATATCCACTTTTAATACTTTACCCAATGTACCTATATATCCTTGCAGAGCGAAATATACCTTTCGCACAAATCTTCGATTTGAACTCTTGGTATTTCTTATGCATATTTCAAATCGTAACTTTATTATGCGGCATAAATTATTGATAATATTCTGTGATATACACTACCCATTCATCATAGATATCTTCTCTTGATTTGCCCAAAACCTCTTCATAATTTTCAGTCTCTATTATTTCCAAAACAGCATCCCAACCATATTTTACTTCTATGTACTCAATATATGTATGTGCATATGTATACCCACCACAATTTGAAAATGTCAACGGATTATTAGAGCATGTTTCTTTATATTTAGGAAACCCCATCTGCTCTATATAATCTCTGTAAAAGGGTTCTCCATTAGTCAAATACAGTGCACACCCCTCCGTCAACCACAAATCAATATCTTCATTTAACACACTTACATATGCATGAACAATTTCATGTAATACGGCATATTTGTTATTATCATAAGTATGCAATTTACCAGGATTTGCAGGAGATGTTAAGATTACATCTGTGCCGATATTATCACCAATATACCAATCTAACCCTAAAAGTGGTGCAATAAAGCCATATTTTTTCGTCTGCATTGTACTTTGAGAATCATAAATATATACATTCACATCCGGAGCTTCTAAAAACCTTAATTTCTTTGCAATAGTTGCAGTTTCTCTCTCTGCATATTCAAATACATCTTTTGCGGCTTCTGCTTCTGTTTCATAATATACATCAATCCACTTTCCCTCCAGTTTGGTCATCCCACTTGTCTTAAGAGATATGGTAGGTATAAAATTCACAATAGCTATTATAACCAAAACACCTAAAACAATAAAAATACATCTAAACCATTTTTTCTTCATAAAAAACCTCCGTTTTTTTCTGCAGTGTATGAAAACACTTATAAAAACGGAAGTTACTATGGTCATTTTCAGGTATGACTTTAGTCATTTTCTTTCAAAAACCTGCTATATTTAAGAATTAATGCATTTCTCTCCTTCGTTCCTAGCTTTTCATAGATGACAGAAATATAGTTTTTAATCGTTCCATTTGATAAACACAATTTATCCGCAATCTGCATATTTGTATAGCCACTTATCATTAATTGGAAAACCGACTTTTCTCGCTCTGTCAATTCGCTTAATAGCGCTTCATATTCTTTTTTCTGTTCATCATCTTCCGCACGCATTATTGGGAAATTCTTTTGCGGCAGTATTTGCACAAACAATTTTCTATATTTTTCCATCATAAATAGTATCAACAAAAAGCATCCACAATATTGCAAACATCTTGGCAGCGCACCATATTGAATTATATCTTTCATACCCACAAAAGGTTCCAGCCAAGGTAGAAACATATGAAAAACTGTAATTATATGGGAAACAAATATAGCAACCATCGTTATCACGCAAGAAAAATACAGCAATTTCTTATCCAAATAAAATGCAGCAATAATCGTAGGCACAACGAAGACAATTACTGCTTGAAATGTAAATAACGCGTAGGAAGCACCTGCCATAATTGCCAGAGCTGCAACTATATAATATTTCATAACTTTATGATATATATGAATCTTTAAAGTCAAAAACGAAGGAATTATCAATGTTATAACAGACACTCCCAGCATAATAATCGTCATGCTTACATGAATATCAAATATACCAATCCAACACAATGATACAGTCAATAAAACACAAGAGAAAACAATCAAAAGTCCTTTTGCAACATTTTCATTGATCTCTGCTTCATTCTTTCTTAAAATAAGTTCCACGTCAAAAACTCCTTTCCCTTGTTTTTTCCCTTATCAATAGCTGTAATCAAGAATAACATCATTCATCAAACTGAAAGTTTCAAGTGTGTTGCCAATTAGGAATTTATCTCATTTAGTTAAGCTTTCAAGAAACACACCCATCCACTTACTGCAATCTATGCATTTCATATAATCGTACAATTCTTGGTCGATTATATCTTTGAATTATCACAAATATTAAATGACAACAACTAAAAACAAACGACGTCAACACAAGAACTCCCCAATGTGATATGGCTAAGCCCCCTATTATTGGTAAATAACTTGTAATAGAAAGCACTTCATGAACCACCTCTGCGTGACACATATTCATTATAACCTCTTCTACGGTGTGAGTTTCTAATGAATACTCATCGCTGTCATATGCCGGAACCTTTGTTTTCCATTTTTTTACATTCAGTATTTTATATAAATTTTTTTCGAAATTTTTGGGTATAAACCAAAACGAACTATAATTGAATTTCTTTCTAAAAAACAAAAAGACAAAAGGAGCGGAAATGTGCATTATAAAAAAATGAACAGCAACCGTTCCAAATATAATACTTATATATAAAGCAAATTCATGTGTTGTTTGTATATACATACATGCACTTAAAATTGTGCCAATGATACTTATGATCATTATCATTGCCATAATTATAGGGATATTTTTTCTCTTCTTCATTTTTTTGACCTGCAAATTCGACAAACTGAAATTTATGCTTTCAATATAATGCATTACTATTTGTTTTTTTTAAACAAATCAAATCTATAAGTCATTATAATTGCAAAAAATACACACATAACAGCAAAGATGATTTCTTTATATATTATTTCTGTCGCACCAAGATTTGCAGTTATATTAATAATTGCATGAGCTAAGACACTTAAGATTATTCCTTGCTTTTTATAAATTAGTATAGCAAATACGACACCAATACTTGTTGCATATACCATTTGCAACACTATCATTATTATATCATCATTCAAAATATTGATTATATGAATAACTCCAAATAAAATACTGCTAAATACAATTGCTTTCCGGTCACCCCATTTTTCTTGGCATATTTTATATACACACCCTCTAAAAATAAGTTCTTCCATTAAGCCAACGAAAAGCATTTTAACAATAACAGATAGTGTTGTTATTGTTATTGATATATTAAACGGAAAAAGATTAATGATACCCAATATCAAAGTAAAAGTAATAATGTATGTAATACAACTTTTATTTTTACATCTAACTTTAAAATAGTTATCTTTCTTTACAAACAATAATGCTAAAGCAACAAAAGCTACAACCGTAATCAAAGTAGCAACAAGTTCATTAACAGCAAGCATATTTACAAATATATTTCTTAATATGTTTTGGCACAAATACACCATAAATAGTATTACCGCCAATATACTATTTCTTTTGATTGTACTACTCATTTTTAATATCAAAATCTCCGTAAAATTCAATTGTAAAAAAGATGATTCCGCAGTTTAGTCTTTTTCCTGCTCTTCTTTCACTCTTTCATACTCCGCAAGCTTCGCACGCATTTCAGCAACTCTGTCATCTGCCGCCTTCATGTTCTTTTCTTTTTTCTTATTTATAAAAATTACCGATATAACAACAACCGCAGAAGCAACAATCGCAGAAGCGATGATTATTACAATCATCAAAACTTGTGCATCGGTAAGGTCTTTCGTAACCGGAACATTTAATGTCGCAAAAACCGGCATATGATCCGACTTTGAAGAAGTGCCGACATCAAAGTTTTCAACTGTAATACCCTCTGTCACAAAAACATTATCAATACTGCTGCCGCTTTTAAAAGTAGGTAATCCCGGATTAATTGCTCCAAAACCAAATTCAACAACTTCGTCAGGATTTGTTGAATTAACATCGCCGGCACAGATAACAGCACAGTTATATTTTTCTTTGAGCTCGGAAAGCTGCTCGCCAAGGACTGTCAGTCCGATGTTGTTGTAATCGTACTCATCGCTTTTTGCATGCTGCGCGTGGACTGTTGCAAAAATGAATTTGCCGCCGGTTTCCTTTGATTTCAGATATATCCAGCTGCATGTACGAGGTCTTCCCTCTCTTTGTGTTCTTGTATATTCGTCCATATAACTTATGAAAGAATGATTTTCATCAGGATTATCTGACAAAGTAAACATACCGCTGTCCAGAAGCTCAAATTTGTCAGACTTATATAAGGCAAGATTATACCATGCCGCTTTAATATCTTTAAACTCTGCACTGTCCGGACTCCAGTCGGAATTTCCATAGCAGGAATAACCTTTTTGGGCAAAGCTTGATACTAAATCTTCATATGCGTATTGATTTACCTCATTAAGAGAAATCAAATCGGGAGAAAAGCCTTTGATATCATCTATAACATCATTACGATCAGCGTTAAAAGTACCCATAATGTTATAGTGAGCGACCTTATATACAGCTTCACCGTCAGATGCTGCATAAGCAGTCAATGCCCCTGTACCGAAGTACAAAGGCATTGTAATAAAAAGCAAACAAGATAAAATGATTGAACAAACTCGTTTCTTCATAGATTTTCTTTCCGTATATCAATAAGCTTTGCCCCAGATAACAAGCTTTTTAGCAGGCTTTCCGCAGCATACGCACTTGTCGTCAATCGCTTCTGCGTCAAAAGGCATACATCTCGAAGTCGCTGTAGTATCCTCTTTAATCTTGAGCTCACAGTCAAGCTCGCCGCACCACATAGCCTTTATGAATCCGGGCTTCTCCTCTACTGTCTGCTTAAACTCGTCGTAGTCATGAGCTTCGTAGATTCTGCTTTCGAGTCTTTCCAGAGCTTTCTCATACATATTGTCGTGAACAGCTTTAAGAAGTTTTTCAAGCTCGTCCTCAATATTATCAAGAGAAACAGCAATCTTTTCGTTTGTGTCACGGCGGACAAGTACGCACTGATTGTTCTCTATATCACGGGGACCGAGTTCGAGTCTCACGGGAACGCCTTTCATCTCGTACTCTGCAAACTTCCAACCGGGCATTTTGTCCGAATCGTCAACTTTTACACGGAACTTGGAAGCAAGTCTTGCTTTGACCTCGTTAGCCTTATCGAGAACACCCTCTTTATGCATAGCAATCGGAACAATGATTGTCTGAATAGGCGCAATCGCAGGCGGAAGAATAAGTCCGTTATCATCGCCGTGTACCATGATGATAGCACCGATTGTACGTGTACTCATACCCCACGATGTCTCATGAACATACTTTTGAGTATTATCCTTATCGGTAAACTGAATATCAAAAGCCTTTGCAAAGCCGTCACCGAAATTGTGGCTTGTACCTGACTGGAGAGCTTTACCGTCTTTCATCATGGACTCAATCGTGTATGTAGCATTTGCACCGGCAAATTTTTCTTTGTCAGTCTTACGTCCCTTTATAACAGGAATCGCAAGGGCATCTTTGTAGAAGTCAGCGTATACATTAAGCATTCTTACCGTCTCTTCTTCAGCCTCTTCAGCCGTAGCGTGTACGGTGTGACCTTCCTGCCAATAGAATTCGAGTGAACGGAGGAAAGGTCTTGTGGTCTTTTCCCATCTGACAACACTTACCCATTGATTGTAGAGCTTCGGCAAATCCCTGTATGACTGGACAATGTTTGAGAAGTGATCGCAGAACAATGTCTCCGATGTAGGTCTTACGCAAAGTCTCTCTGTGAGTTCTTCCGAACCGCCGTGTGTAACCCATGCAACCTCAGGTGCAAAACCTTCGACATGATCCTTTTCCTTCTGAAGAAGACTTTCCGGAATAAACATAGGCATAGCAACGTTTTCGTGTCCGGTCTCTTTGAACTTTCCGTCAAGGATTCTCTGAATATTTTCCCATATAGCAAAGCCGTAAGGTCTGAGTATCATACAGCCTCTTACGCTTGAATAATCAATAAGTTCAGCTTTTAAAACAACATCTGTGTACCATTTTGCAAAATCTTCATCCATGGAAGTAATGGCCTCGACCATTTTTGATTTATTATCTTTTCCCATAGTGACCTCCAAACAACTTTGTAGTAGAATAACTTAAACAATTATAGTCGAAACAAGCTTTATTGTAAACCGTTTAATGCCTTAAAATATTTTTTTGAAGGAAATTTTATGGGTAAACCGCTAAACTGTCAGGAATCATCTATTTATCAGACGTCGTAACTCTTATCCGGCGGAGAGGATATAAATAAGTAAAAAAATTTTCAACAGCAAATCCTACAAAAAAGGTTTTGCTGTTGAAAAATATGTCACAAAATAATACAAACCAAACCGCTGCTGCCTTCATTGATGACACGTTCTACGGTGTCACGGAGTTTTAGACGCTCCTCCTCCGGCATTGAATTGAGTTTTGTCTGTAAGCCTTCGCTCATCAGCTCGTTAAGGGGCTTTCCGAAAAGGTTTGATGACCAGATCTGTGTGGGCTCTTCTTCGAATTCGCTGAGAATTCTGTTGACAAGCTCCTCAGATTGCTTTTCCGTGCCCACAAACGGCGATATTTCTGTTTCTATCGAAGCTTTCATCAAATGAATTGACGGAGCCTTGGCGCGCAATTTGACACCGAATCTTGAGCCCTGCTTAACTATCTCCGGCTCTTCAAACTCCATTTCCTCCATTGTTGGCATTACGATGCCGTAACCTTTGAGTTCAACTTCGCGGAGTGCATATTCGAGTCTTTCATGTTCTCTCTTGATTCTGCCCAAATCCTTAATCATTGAAATAAGCGCTTTGTCATCGGTAATATCAAGACCCGATCTGTCAGAAAGAATTTTATAGAACAGTTCATCGGGCATTGAAACTTCGATTACAGCTGTGCCGCTTCCTGCGTCAAGCTTAGTTATAATTGCCTGTTTGATAAAACCGTATTCGGAAAGTTTCTCTGTACAGCCCGCAACGGTTCTGAATTTGTCGGCATCGCAGAACGCCTCTTTTATTGCATCCACGAGAAGCATTTTCAGGTTTTCGTCATAGCCGAGGCTCTCCATCCACTGCGGAACGTTTATACCGATTTCGCATACGGGAAACTCATATAAAATGGTTTTCATGATTTCATTGATATCCTGTGAATCCATCATGCTGCAATTGATCGGAATTACCGGTACTGAAAATCTTTCTTCGAGCTGGCTCTTTAAAGCGGCAGTTGCGTCGCTCTCAGGGTCTACACAGTTCAATAATACAGCAAAAGGCTTTCCGGTTTTCTTCATTTCATTTATGACATTTTCCTCTGCCTTAAGATAATCTTCACGGGGAATGTCTGTAATGCTTCCGTCTGTTGTTATTACAATGCCTATCGTTGAGTGTTCATTTATAACTTTTTGTGTACCGATTTCAGCAGCTTCTCCGAAAGGAATCTTTTCGTCAAACCACGGTGTATCTACCATTCTCGGCACATCATTTTCAAGGTGTCCGAGTGCGTTATCAACAAGATATCCTACGCAGTCAACGAGTCTTACCCGCATCTCGATGCTATCGCCCACAACAATGCTTGCCGCTTCGTTCGGTACGAATTTCGGCTCTGTCGTCATGATTGTTTTTCCGGCTGCGCTCTGCGGCAATTCATCGATTGCCCTGTCCCTCTCATATGTATCGGCAATATTCGGAATAACCAACAAATCCATGAATCGCTTAATAAAAGTTGACTTTCCTGTTCTAACCGGACCTACAACACCGATATAGATATCGCCTTTAGTTCTCTCTGCAATTTGCTGGTATATATCGTATCTATCCACCATACAACCTCCTCAAGTTAATTATGTGTTAAATTTTATGTTCCGGCGTCATATTTTTACCGCGGGGAACTTGTTTTCACTAATTTATATGAGGGTTGTCGCTTAATATTACTTTTTTTAAACATTTTTCGGCGTGAGGAATATCAGAGGCAAAAACAGGGAATTCTAACTGCATCAATTAAAAAGGAAGTGAGACTGTGTTTAAACACGAAAAACAGTTATTTCACCCTGTAGCGGTGGAAAAACCGAATCCCCAATATGCCGCGCTTCTTCAGGAGCAGCTTGGCGGAGGTAACGGTGAACTTAAAGCGGCGATGCAGTATATGTCGCAGAGCTTCAGAATTAAAGACCCGGAAATCAAGGATCTTTTTATGGATATTGCGGCCGAAGAACTCAGCCATCTTGAAATGATTTCCCAGACAATCAATCTTTTAAACGGTCACTACGTCGATGCACTTTCGGTGCCGGCCGGCGAAATACAGACACACGTTCAATTGGGACTCAATCCCGGGCTTGTAAATGCATCGGGTTATTCGTGGACAGGCGACTACGTAACCGTCACAGGCGATTTATGCGCCGACCTGCTATCAAATATCGCGTCTGAACAGCGTGCAAAAGTAGTCTACGAGTACCTATACCGTCAGATCAGCGACAAAAAAGTTAAAGAAACAATTGATTTTCTTTTAAATCGTGAAGAAGCCCATAACGCCATGTTCCGCGAAGCATTTAATAAAGTCCAGAATTCAGGGTCAAACCAAGACTTCGGAACAACAAAGGCGGCAAAAATGTATTTCAGCCTCTCTGAACCGTCACCGGAAAACAGCCGATTTACGGAGATAAACGGAAAGCCGCCGTCGTTTTCCTGACATTAAAAATTTCCCGGCACAGCCGGGAATACATATAAAACAAAATAACCTCCTGTGATGATAAATACTGTAGGTTTGCTGACCGCAGAAAAATCACAGGAGGTTTCAATGAACAAAACGATTATATCAAATTTTCATATTGTCTGTCGATGTTTTTTCACATATCTTTTTTGCACATTCAGTTGCAACTTCTTCCGATATTCCGTTTTCCGAATACGGAACCTCTATACAGATATCAGACCATGCTTCGTACTTCTCTTTCCGCTGTTCAAAAAGTACTTCTACAGATGTCTTCTGAGAAAGGGGTCTACCCTCCGTAGGCAAATTACTGAGAGGTCGTTTTACATAACAAACGGTGCTGTTGCACTTTACGGGGAAAAGATTTTCCTCACGTGTAACAACGCCTCCGCCCGTTGCAATCACAATACCGCTTTTAGCACAAAATTCAGCCGTTATCTGCGTTTCGACTTTTCTGAAGTAATCTTCTCCGTCTTTTGCAAAAATTTCCGGAATCGGTCTGTTTTCACGCGCCTCTATTGCCTTATCAATATCGACAAACTGCTTTCCGAGCATTTCCGCAACTTTGCTTCCGATGTAGCTTTTACCGCAGCCAGGCATACCTATCAGAACAATATTTTTTGTCTGAGATTCTACTGCATCCGTGACCCTATCGATAACATCCGACGAAATCACCTTGCCCGTAAAAAACTCGCCGGCTTTAATTCCCTGCGCAGAAAGCATATAAAGACCGTTTGCTGTTTTCAAACCGCACTTTCGGGCGTCAAACAGAAGCTTTGTAACCGACGGATTGTAAATAATATCCACAACCGCCTCGCATTTGCCGAATTTCGCAACTTCAACGGGAGCATCAAAAATATCCGGATACATTCCCACAGGAGTTGTATTTATTATTATTTCAGTATCACCGCACTCGGAATAAACGTTGTTATAGTTGATTTCGCCGTTTCGCGACACGGATACTATATTCTTCGCTTTAAGGACTTTGAGGGCATATACAACCATTTTTGCAGCTCCTCCTGTACCTAAAACAAGACAACTCTTTCCTTCCGGGTCAATTCCGTTTTTATTAAGCAAGGCAATAAAACCAAAATAGTCTGTATTGTATCCGTAAATCTTTCCGTCTTTTCTTACAAGAGTATTTACAGCACCGATTTCACGTGCTTCTTCAGACAAAATATCGGCGCATCTGAAAGCATTCTGCTTGTACGGGATTGTAACATTTATACAGTCATAATCACCGTTTTTTATAAAGTCATCTGCATTTTCAGGTTCTGCCTCGAACAATTCATAGCTGTAATCACCCACAAATGAATGAATCAACGGAGAAAAAGAATGACCGAGACGGCGGCCTAAAAGGCCGCAGCAAAGCTCACTTTCAGCTTTATTCATATAACCTCCGAGTATGTACCGAAGTATCGGAAGCCTTCAACACTGTTTTCAAGCTCTGCAAGCATCTTGCCGAAGCGTTCGTCATATACCGAAGCCTCGAAATCAAAATAGAACGAGAATTCAAAGTCTCTCCCCGGAATCGGACGGCTTTCAATTTTGAGCAAGTTCAATCCGAGGGCATTGAATTTCGAAATTACACCGTAAAGGCTTCCCGGCTTGTGTGATGTAACAATCATAATACTTGTTCTGTCAGCTCCCGGATAAATTTCAAGATTCTTTGAAATACAAATAAATCTCGTATAGTTATTGCTGCTGTCCTGTACACATTCTGCAAGGCATTTGAGATTGTATAGTTCTACACATGCTCTTGAAGAAAGCGCTGCAACATCATTTCTGTCAGACTCTGCAACCATCTTTGCTGCAGTAGCCGTATTTTCGCAAATTGTGATTTTTACATGAGGAATTGTTTTTAAGAATTCCGAGCACTGTGAAATAGCTTGTTCGTGTGAGAAGATCTCTTTTATCTCAGAAATTTTCACATCATTTTTTGCGAGTAAATTGTGATCGACTTTGACACGAGCGCTTCTTACGATATTGAAATTATGCTTAATCATCATATCGTATACTTTATTTACCGAACCTGCGATACTGTTCTCTATCGGCAAAATACCGTATTTGCAAAGACCTTTTTCAACAGCATTAAACACACCGTCCCAGTTATTAAAATACATAATCTGCGGACATTCGAAAAGTTTTGTACACGCCATCTGCGAGTAAGCACCCTCTACACCCTGACATGCAACAATTGCACTTTTGGGGAAAACTTTGCTTGTTGAGTCAAGCGCCGCATTTGCCTTTTCTCTCAACTCAGAGTTCGGATACAAAATACCGTGCTGATATGATTTGCTGAGTTCCATAATTGTCGAATACAATACTGATGTATAGTCGCCGCAAGACTCTCCTGCAATGTCGGAAACTCTCAAAAGAAGGTCTCTTTCTCTTGCCGGATCATAGATTGCTTTTCCGTTTTCTTTTTTGTACGCAGCAATATCGGATGAAATTTCCATTCTTTTCTTAAAAAGTTTTACAAGGCTTTCGTCGATTTCATCAATTTCGTTTCTTAATTTCTCAATACTCATTTTGTTCCTCCACAAGTAAAATATATTAGTCTTTTATCAAATCATATATTGAAAGCGCCGCCGCAGAAATCACGCACGGAACTGCTCTTAAAACGACACAAGGATCATGACGTCCTTTAATTTCAAGCTTCGTATTTTCTTTTTGCTTCAGACTGATGCTGTCCTGAACTTTCGCAATGGACGGTGTCGGTTTAAACGCAACATTAAAATATATAGGCATGCCGCTTGATATACCGCCCAATATACCGCCGTGATTATTTGTATATGTTTTTACCAAGCCGTTTTCATCGTAGTAAAATCCGTCGTTATTTTCAGAGCCGTACATTTGGCTTCCGCCAAAGCCGCTTCCGAACTCTACTCCCTTTACTGCCGGTATGCCGAAAACAGCCTGAGAAATACGTCCTTCTATTCCGTCAAACAGCGGACCGCCGAGACCTGTGGGTACACCGAATACAGCACACTCGATAACTCCGCCGAGTGAGTCTCCGTCCATTCTGGCATCTTCAACAACTTTTTCAAATCTCTCAGCCGCGTCTGCATTGTAAACGGGAAAACGTGCATCAATTTTTTTCATTTCGCATAGCTCCGGATATTTTGTCGGAGCCGGATCGTTTTCTTTGCCGATGCATTTTATTCTTGCATATATTTCAATGCCTTTTTTTTCCAATATCTGTCTGGCAATGCCTCCCGCAATACAAAGAGGTGCAGTAAGGCGTCCCGAAAAATGGCCTCCGCCTCTGACATCCTGTGAACCGCCGTATTTCATCTGAGCAGTATAATCTGCATGTCCCGGTCTCGGAACATCATATAAATTGCTGTAATCTCCCGATCTGCAATCAGTATTTTCTATAATTGCAGAAAAAGTTGAACCGCAAATAACATCATCTTTTATGCCTGCCAAAAACTTTACTTGGTCAGCTTCTTTTCTTTTTGTGGACATTTTTCCGCCCGGAGCTCTCAGAGACATAAACTCCTGCAGCTTTTCAGTATCAACTTTAAACCCTGCGTCAAAACCTTCGACAACTACGCCGATAGCCGGTCCGTGTGATTCTCCGAATATAGATATCTTTATATTTTCCCCGAATACAGATGCCATTATTTGCTCCTTTCAATTACTCCGCCCAATCTTTGGAATTCTTCAAAAAAAAGCGGATAAGATTTTTTTACGCACTGTGCACCTTTTATGATTACGTCACCGTCGCAGATCGTTGAGGCAACTGCACTGCTCATTGCAATACGGTGATCATTATAACACTCAACTGTGCCTCCTGTCAGCTTTCCTTTTCCGTAAATCCTGATACCGTTTTCAATTTCCTCGGCATTTCCGCCCAAATTAGTAATCATTTCTACGGTAGTCTTTATACGGTCGCTTTCTTTTATCTTAAGTCTTTCGCACCCCGAAAAAACGGTTTCGCCTTTTCTCGACGATGCAAAAACACTCATTACGGGAACCAGGTCAGGTATTTGTCTGCAATCAACGGTAACTGTTTCGCCGTCGTCCGCCGATTTTATTTTAGTAATAATATCGACAATAGCTTTATCTCCCTGGACGCTGTCGGCTTTTAAATTTTCGACATTCAATTTATTGCCGGCAAGATTTGAAAGGCAAAGCCAAAATGCGCCGTTTGACCAGTCACCGTTTACTTTTACATTGCCTGAACTTTTATATTTTTGATTTCCGTATACTTTGATTTCGCCTTTTGATTTGTCAAAATCAGCTTTTATACCAAACTCACTCAAAGCCTCCAGAGTGAGATCGATGTACGGAACCGATTCAGTTTTTCCGATGATTTTTATTACACTGTCTCCGCTGAGCAACGGCAGAGCAAAAAGCAAACCGCTTATGTACTGAGAAGATATATTTCCCGGGATTTCATATGTTCCGCTTTCGATCTTTCCCGAAACTGTCAAAGGAAGGCCGTCCGCTCTGTCAAACATACATCCTTTTTTCGAAAGAAGATCAATAAGCACTGCATTCGTTCTTTCGGGTAGCCTGCCCTCACCCGTGAATGTCACATTGAGACCGAGAGCGCAAACTATCGGAATAAAAAATCTCAGCGTCGAACCGCTTTCGCCGCAGTTCAATTCAGCTCCGGTTGCCTTGATATTTTCCGAATCGACGTATATATTTTTTTCATCCTGTGATACTTCCGCGTTTAAAGCTTTCAGGCAATTTATTGTAGCGTTTATATCATCGGATGTATTGCTGCATATTACGGAAGTTTTTCCGAAACTCAAGAGTGAACATATCAGTTTTCGGTGCGCTTCCGATTTTGAATCAACTACGCTGACGCTTCCGTTCAATACAGCGGATTTAACCGTAATGTCCATAAATTTACACTCCAATATAATCTATTATTTCTTCCACGGATATTTTTTTCAATTCACATTCACCTATTTTAACGGGAACTACAACTGTCATTCTGTTTCCTTTTCGTTTTTTATCGTGAAGTGCCGCCTTAAAAATTTTACCCTTCTCAAACGGCAATTCCGATGCCATTTCATGTTTTTCGATAAGTTTCAGCAAATCCTCATAACAACTTTCCGGACAAATTTCTTTTCCGGCAGATGCCTTCGTTATCGAAACCATTCCCATAGAAACTGCGGTTCCGTGAGGAATTTCATAGTTGCTGAGAAGCTCGATGCAATGAGCAATCGTATGTCCGAAATTTAAAATCTGTCTGAGACCGTTATCAAATTCATCTTCACCCACAACGTCGCGCTTTATCGCAACACATTCGGAAATGATATCCTCAGCTTTCTCTTTATCGTCCGTGAATGTCTTTAAATCAACCTCAAAAAGCTTCTTAAAAAGACCTTCGGACTTTATAACTCCGTACTTTATAACCTCTGCAAAACCGTCCTTCATAAACTCATACGGTAATGTTTTAAGCATAGCAGGGTCGCAGATTACAATGTCAGGCTGAAAAAACATACCTGCAAGATTTTTTCCTTCGGGCAGGTCGATTGCAGTTTTACCGCCCACAGACGAATCAACCATTGCAAGAAGCGATGTCGGTATTGCCGCCAGCTTTATTCCGCGGTTAAACATTCCTGCGGCAAGAGCGCCCAAATCACCTACCACACCGCCGCCCAGAGTGCAAAGGCAATCACTTCTCGTAAATTCGTTCTGAGCCATAAAACTTAAAATTTTAGCGAAATTTGTGATATTCTTTGACTTTTCGCCGTTTTCGATGACAAAATGACAGACAGTGTAACCTGAATTTTGCAATGCCAAAGTAAGTTCTGCACCGTAAATCGGATAGACATTATCATCAGAGATAATAATCACTTTTTCTCCGCCGCATGCGGTTTTAATCATATCACCGCACTTGCCGAAAATTCCGTTTTCAATGTGAACATTGTATGTTTTTGAATTTTTTACAGTTATTACACTCATTTAACCGTCTGCCCTTTCTTTACATTCTCTGCCTTCTTTGAGTAAATTTCTGAGCATATCTTCATCACTGTTTTCCAATGCGGTTTTATATTCGTTCAGCGAGTCAATCACAATCGATAATTCTTTTAAAAGATACTCTTTGTTTTCCATAAAAAGCTGAGTCCACATGTTTTCATTGAGCCACGCAACACGTGTCAGATCTCTGTAACTTCCGGCAGAATAGCCTTTATGCGTCTGTGCAGCAGGACTTTTTACGTAAGCATTTGAAACAATATGCGCAAGCTGTGATGTGTACGCAATTTCGGAATCATGAAATTCGGCATTTGTAACATTAAATCTTCCGAATGAAAGAGGCGCAAGGCATTCTTTCACTCTTGCAAGCAACGATATGTCATTCCTCGTCGGAGGTACAATTATCATAGATGCTCCTTTAAACAAGTCCTTTTTTGAATATTTAAGACCTGAATACTGTGTACCCGCCATGGGATGACCGCCGACAAATGTGTAACCGTACTTTTCGGCAAGAGCAAAACCTGCTTCGCAAATTTTTCTCTTTGTACCGCAAAAATCAATTACGATTGTATTTTTTGATATGATTGCTGACTTATTCTTCAAAAATTCAACAGCGGCATCCGGATAAACAGCCAAAATTATCAGATCACACGCACTTATGTTTTCATCTGTCAGATAGTCATCAATGACATCCGACAGTTTAGCATAATCATTTATAACTTTGTTTCTGTTATAACCGTATACAGTATAATCGGCGCCCTGCGCTTTGTATGCTTTTGCGGCAGAGCCTCCGATAAGACCCAGTCCGACTATTCCTACATTCATGATATAACCTCCGCAAGGATAAAAATCTTAAATTACACTTCTGACTTTCTCAACAGCCTGTGCAACATCTGCAAACTGTGCAGGTGTAAGAGACTGAGCTCCGTCGCACAATGCGTTTGAAGGATCGTTGTGAACTTCAATCATAAGACCGTCTGCGCCTGCAGCAGCTGCAGCTATAGCCATCGGTTTTACATATCTTGCAACACCTGTCGCATGACTCGGGTCAACTATAATAGGAAGGTGTGTCAGCTCTTTTATAACCGGTATAGCCGAAAGATCAAGCGTATTTCTTGTATATGTCTCGTAAGTTCTTATTCCGCGCTCACAAAGTATAATTTTCTCATTACCGCCTGCCATAATATACTCGGCACTCATGAGCCACTCTTTTATTGTGTTTGCAAGACCTCTCTTCAAAAGGATAATTTTATCTGTTTTACCAAGTTCCTTTAAAAGCTCAAAATTCTGCAT
The DNA here is from genome assembly GCA_017461545.1 of Clostridia bacterium. GTDB lineage: Bacteria > Bacillota > Clostridia > UBA1212 > UBA1212 > SIG423. Next base: position 112,363 of record JAFTXP010000014.1, read on the forward strand.
ATTTCTTGCGCCTACCTGAATTACGTCTACGTTCTCAAAGTAAGGAAGATGATTTGCATTCATAATTTCGGTTACAATCGGCATACCTGTAAGCTTCTTCGCTTCGACGAGAAGGTCAAGACCCTCTACCTTAAGACCCTGGAAATCATAAGGAGAAGTTCTCGGCTTAAATGCGCCGCCTCTCAGAAGTCCTGCACCTGTCTTGCATATTTCCTGTGCAATGCCGCAGAGCTGTTCTCTTGACTCTACAGAGCAAGGACCTGCAATTATCTGGAAATTTCCTCCTCCGATTTTAATTCCGCCGATATCGATTATTGTGTCATCGGGATGGAATTTTCTGTTAACACTCTTATACGGCTCTGAAACACGTTTTACTGTTTCAACAATTTCAAGGCTTCCGAGGAGTTCTTCGTCAATTCTTCTTGTGTCACCGATAAGTCCCAATACTGTCTGGTACTTACCCTCTGATACATGAACATCTACACCCTGATTTTTCAGCCAAAGAATTACACTTTCGGCCTGTTCTTTTGTTACTCCGTTCTTTAATACAGCAATCATAATATAACCTCCGCTATAAATTTATAAAATAAAATTTCTAAAACAAAAAACTCTCACAACTTTCGCTGCAAGAGTTTTAAAAACAACATCAAGTTCTACTTTATGTCAATCGCTAAGAAAAATCATTTGCAGCACAAAACGCTCTTATTTTTTAAGTCAAAACCAAAAAAATAAAAGTAAAAGTAAAAATATGCAAATTTCTCAGCAAATAACTTCAACATAATATTTCCTTAAAGCAAAACTCCATGTGATATCACATGTGTAAAGAAAAAATACCACATATTGTATGATATTTCAAGTATTTTTTTAAAAACTATTTAAACGGCCAGCCTGTGAATTTGCCGCCGACAACGTCAGCGTGATAAAAGTCTACTATTTTACCGTTCTCAACTCTCAGCCCGACTGTTTCGTCTCCGCCGTAATAAAGCTTTTCACATTGAGTTTTAACAAAACCGATAAAGCCTTTCATTGAGGAAAGAACCTCTGCAAACACAGACGATTGAGGAGCCAGAACTATCTGCGCCGAAGCAAGCTTGTATATCATATACAGATGATTAAAGAAATGATGCGGCGCCTGAAGTACGTCACATTTTAAAACATCCGGTTCAAATGTCTCAACAAGGATTTTTTCACCCTGCATTGTTACATCGCCGGTCACAAGCAGCACTTTGTTATCAAAATACAACTTGAAAACAGAACCGCTCGAATTAAACTCAGCAGCAAGACTCTTTCCGTTCTTAACGTCTACTATATCTTCGTGCGTACAAAGAATTTCAATATCAATATCCGCAAGCGAAAACTTTTGTCCAGTATGACACTTCATTTCGATTACATCCGGCCAATAAGCTTTAATCCATTCAAATGCACCGTGATTATATTCACAGCTTCCTTCTAAATTTCTGCACTCATTATACTCATCGGGCAAATTAAAGAGAACTCTTTCAAGAATTATCTCGCGGTTATACTTATTCATAAAAAAGGCAAAGCCTGAATTATGGTCATCATGACCGTGAGTAAGCGACCAACAAGCAATGCGCACTTTTTCGCCCTGCTCCGTACCTGTGATTTCATGCAGGAAAGAAATAAACTTCTCACAATGCGCTTCGTCATACTGTGTAAACATTCCGCCGTCCATCACATAAAGGCTGTTATCGGCAAGTTTTATGACATAGGACATTCCGCAATTTATATATTCGAGATAATTCGGATCGGGATTTACGAATTTTGCCATGCAAAGACCGTATTGGTAAATCTCTGTCGTGTCACCCGGTTTCTTATCATACTTGTAGGAGAAATCACAAACCGAAGCGCTTGTTTTGTCAAAAATCACGCGAACCGTATTATATTCGTCCGTGTAATAACAGTAAATACGTTTTTTACCGTTTGAATACACATCATACACATTTGCACTTATTTCATTGTGCATCTCTTCTGTATAATTATTCTCACGAAGCTTTTTTATATAGGCGTTGTACTCATTGATATTAGTTTCGCTGATACATACCATCTGCGAATCATTTTCCGCCGCAAAATCCTTTTTCAGGTAAATGCCCTGTCCGCAATCATATACGCCTGTTGCGATAACGCCGTAATCGTATGATGGAATATCAGAAAGAGCCCATCCGCCGCGAACATAATCCGCACCGCAATATTGCGGCATTTCATACGTTTTGTCCTCCGTTATACACTCAAAACAAAACGTAATCATAGGAATAAAAGCGCCGTTTTCGCTGCCGTTTATAAAAACTTCAAAACCGTATTTTACCTTATCCGGATGCTCCTCCGGAAGAAAATCGCTGCACCAAAAGCCTACGCCGTCTTTTCCGTCTTTAAACAAAAGAAGATATTCACCGCTGCAAAATACGCTTCCGTCAATCTCCTCATATACGACCATATTGTCGGCAAAATCAACCATTGCAGACTCAAAAACAGGCTTTTGCGCAACTGTTTTTTCAAAAGACTCCATCCACTTGTAAATCATTACGGGCAGAGTTCCGATATCATCGCCGTAACTCGGACAAAATGATGTAATACCTGTTAGTTTGCTCTTTTCATCAATCATAAACTTTACGCCGATGCTGCTGTTTTCATCGACCAAAAAAGGTGTATGATGTAATTTTCTGCTATCATAAACCGAAACCAATTTCGTCTTCGTTTTTAAATTTCTTTCGTATTCCATCTTACATATCATCCAATCTAAATTAAGAGCTAAGATATGTTTGCCTATCTCATTTAAATATTTTTTCTTTCAATGATCTTATTTAGAATTATCTTTTTTCTTGCCGGAAAATAATTTAGACTCAGTACCCTTTATAAGTCTGCCGATATTTGTGTAGTGTCTTGCGATAAGCAATACTGCAACAAATACCGAAAGTACAAAATACATTGTAAATCCGCTCTCTATTCCGAGATTACTGCCGAGAAAATATACGATAAACGGAAGCGCAAACGCACCTATCATTGAACCGAGCGATACATATCTTGATATAAGAACAACAATTACAAATACGCCAAGGCAGATAAGCGACGGAATCGGCATTATTACGAGCAATACGGCAAAAGACGTTAAAACGCCTTTGCCTCCCTTAAAGCCGAAATACACAGGCCAATTATGACCTAAAATCGCACCTATTGCACCGAACACAGATCCGGTCAATGTATCAAAGCCGAAAAGTTTTATAACTAACATACCGATAAGAGCAGCTACAACACCCTTCAGAAGATCAACCAGGAAAGTTCCTGCTGCGGCTTTTTTTCCGAAAGTCCTGAGCATATTTGTTGTACCGGCATTACCGCTGCCATGAGTTCTGATATCCGATTTATAAAATGTTTTTGAAATGATTACAGCGGCATTTACACTGCCTATCAGATATCCGCAGATAAGAATAACAGCAATCAAAAAATACATTAACATATTATTACCTCATCAATTTTTCGATTTCATCGTTTCATCGTTTTTCTCATGAATTTTAAACACAATCGGAGTTCCTTCGAATCCGAAATTCTTTCGTATCTGATTTTCGATATATCTCAGATATGAATAATGGAAAAGTTTCACACTGTTGCAGAAAATCACGAACGTCGGCGGTTTTACCTTTACCTGCGTCATGTAGAAAATCTTAAGTCTTCGGCCCTTGTCGGAAGGAGGCTGAACAATTGCCACAGCTTCGTTCAATACGTCGTTAAGCATACCTGTAGAAATTCTCAGAGCTGCCTGATCCGCTGCATATTTGATATTTTCCAGAAGTTTATTAACACGCTGGCCGGACTTTGCTGATATAAATACGACAGGAGCATACATCATGAAGTTAAAACTTTCATAGACCGACGTTCTGTACTTTTCGAGAGTTCCGGTCTCTTTTTTTACAAGGTCCCATTTATTTATTGCGATTACGCAAGCCTTTCCCTGATCGTGTGCATAACCCGCAATCTTTGTATCCTGCTCGGTAACACCTTCCGCACCGTCCACCATCATCACAACGACATCACAGCGGTCAATTGCGGTAAGCGAACGCATCGTGCTGTACCTTTCGATGTTGTCGGTAATTTTTCCGCGCTTTCTCATACCCGCGGTATCTATAAAGCAATACTTCTGTCCGTCAATCTCGGTATACGTATCAATAGCATCACGCGTGGTACCTGCGATATCACTTACAATTACACGATCTTCGCCGAGTAATTTATTTATGAGAGATGACTTACCTGCATTAGGTCTGCCGATAATAGCTACCTTTATGACATCGCTCTCGTCAATTTCCTCAATATCATCGGGCAAATACGAAAACGCCGCGTCAAGTACATCGCCGATTCCGAGACCGTGTGCCGAAGAAAGCGTAACAAAGTCGCCGATGCCGAGATTGTAAAACTCATATACTCCCGGAGGCGGCTCGCCTACATTATCAACTTTATTTACAGCCAGAACGACAGGCTTTTTTGTCTTTCTGAGCATAGTCGCAATATCTCTGTCATCTGCGGTCACGCCGTCTTTTGAGTCAACCATGAAAATAATAACGTCAGCAAGGTCAAGCGCAAGCTCTGCCTGGCGTCTCATCTGTACAAGTATTGTATCCTGCGACGAGGGCTCAAGTCCTCCCGTATCAACAAGCGAAAAAATTCTGCCGCGCCATTCTACATCCTCATATATTCTGTCACGTGTTACACCCGGTGTATCCTCAACAATAGATATTCTTTTACCGGTAACATAGTTAAAAAACGACGATTTACCTACGTTCGGTCTGCCTACAATAGCTATAACCGGTTTTGCCATTTAATCAACTCCTAACAACTTATTCACAAAATCCGCGCCGCAATCACCGCAGGCAACAACTTTTGTGTTCAGCTTTTCTTCAACATCGGAAACCGTAACATTATCCAAAAAAACGGTTTCTCCTCTTCTTAGCATATTTTCCGTAATCATAACAACCTCCGGGACATCATGCTTTGATAGCTGATTAATCAGATCTCCGCCCGTTATGAGTCCGCTTACAGTAATAGTTTCGCCGAAAAACTCATTTATAATTGTTACAACTTCAACTTCTATGCAGTCAAAGTTTGATTCAACAAAACAGGCTAATTCCTTTATGATATCAAACGCGGCAACTCCGGTTGCAATCATTACTTTTCTTTTTTCTTTTATTTTTTTAGTTTTCTTTTTAAGTGATTTTATATTTTCCTCAATATAAGTATGTACCTCTTCAATAAGCAAAGACGCCATACCGACACCGTTTTCTATCTGAGGAAAGTCATCGTAAATCTCACATCCCGGAAGTTTGATTCCGGATTTTACATAGAACTCATCTGCAATATAAATAAAACTGCTTCCGAAATCTCTGCGGCATCTTTCCTGCACGGAAGTTATGTATTTTACAACCTCCGCACACTCATCAGGAGAAAAAACTCTCAAATTATAAAGCCCTTCGCGGTATTTCGTAACTCCGACAGGCACTATCGATACGCTTTCAATGCCGTAATTCAATGAAATCAGATCTTCAACGGTCTTTTTTAAAATGTCTCCGTCATTTATCCCGGGGCAAAGCACGATCTGAGCATTAACCGCAATGCCGCCGTCAACAAGAACTTTTATTTTTTCTAAAATATCTCCCGCTTTTTTATTGTTCAGCATCCTGCAGCGGACTTCCGGATCGGTGGCATGAACAGATACATTTATCGGTGAAAGGCGGTATTTAACTATTCTTTCAAGTTCTCTGAATCCTGTATTTGTTAGTGTAACATAGTTGCCCGTCAAAAACGAGAGTCTTATATCATCATCCTTAAAATACAGTGTATCACGCATGCCCGGAGGCATCTGGTCGATAAAGCAAAATATACAGTTGTTTGCACAGGATCTGTCGCAATCCATTATTGAATTTTCAAACTCAATTCCGAGATCCTCGTACTCGTCCTTTTCTATATCAACAGTGTATATCTCTCCGCCCGGCGTCTCCATTTCAAGTGAAACAAATTCGTCAGCCGCATAAAATCTGTAATCAAACACATCACGGATTTTTTTACCGTTGATTTTAAGCAACCTGTCACCCGGTCTGATACCGCCCTCGTCAGCGGCACTGTTCTTTTCAATTTTCAAAACTTTAGTATCAGACATATCGCCCACCGTTAATATAATAAAAAATATAAATAGAAAAAATACATCATACAGAAAAAGCCACCACGCCAAATGCAAAAGCTCAATTCAAAGCTAAGCAAACTGCCGTGACAGCTCTTTCAAAAATTACATTCTCAAAGTATCGGTGCGGGTAAATCATTCACCCATTTTGATAACTTCACGACCTTTGTAGTAGCCGCAGCTGCCACAAACAGTGTGTGAAAGCTTAAATTCATGACACTGAGGACATTTTACTAAATTTGGAGTTTCAAGTTTCCAGTTTGCTCTTCTGGAACGGCTTCTGGCCTTAGACCATCTTCTTTTTGGACAAATCATCTTTCCTACACCTCCTGTATAAAGACACAATAATAAGCTTATTCTTTTGTATCGGTAAATCTATATTATCAATCACCCCATACAGGGATTTCGGGGCGCAATAATGCCATCAATAAAAACCGACCCTCAAATTATACACATTGAATACATTAAAGTCAACAACAATTTATTTAAAATACGTCATAAAAATCAAACTTTATTATAACTGCGATAATCTGTATTCTGCATATCCTGCATCACTGCTTGAAGGATACATATTTATTGTTGTCTGATAAAACTCTCTTGCTTTCTCCTTATCGCCTATAGACTCATATGCTTTGCCGAGATTAAAACAAACTGCTGAGCCGCTTGTAAAAGAAGAATTATGATGTTCTATATTATGGGTATATACAGGCAAGCCGTATTCAATTACTGCATCCCAATTTCCCGGACCGACATTAGAATACATTTTGTTAAAATACTCATTTGTGAACTTATCAACTGAATTCTTATACAGAGCTTCAGCTTCAGCTTTTGTTGTGTAATCAAGATATGACAAATCTGTTTCAGCCAGCAAATCTGCGGCTTCCGTATATTTACCCGAATCATACAAAGTCTTTGCATTATTATATGCAGCAGTTGCCTTGGCCGACATATCTTCTGTATTACCGTCATTTGTACCCGGATTAAGATTTGTATCACCCGCAGAAGAATCATCAGAAGAAACATTATCAGAACCGTTTGCAGGGTCATTCACATTACCGCCTGAACCATCACCTAACAAAACAATTTTTTCATTTAATTCAGCAATTTCTTTTTTCAGATTCGAATTTGATACACTCATACAAATAACCGAAATCAACAGAATTACACAACATAATCCCATTGCCATAGCCAAAACAGTTATTCTTGCCTTTTTTATAGTGAGATTTGAGATAGTACGCTTAGCTCTCGCAAGGTTTTCACTTTCACTATTCCTTTTTTTCTGAGGAAGTGTCTCATCATCAGAATGATTTTCACGTGATATACTTTCGGAAACATTATTATATCTTTGACGTCTGTTCTGACCTCTTATAGTCCCGTACGGAGCAATATTATCATCAAATTTTTCTTTTGAAACAATATTATTTTTTACATAATCAATATCGGTTTCAACAATTTTTTTATCCGTTTTATCGGATTCAATATCAAAATCAGTTTGACTCTCTCCGGTATCACCTTGAGTTTCATTGCCGGCCGACTCATCTTTATCGTCATTAACTACGACATCCACATCAGAATCTTCTGACATACTTTCATTTTTCTCAGTAACTTCATCACCGTTAATCGAATTACTGCTATGTTTTGAAGAAGAATTCATTATTTCATCCAATTTATTGTCCGATGCAAAAACTGCTTCAGGAACACGCGACTGTCGTGACACACTTCTGAAACTGGCACTCTCAGGTCTCGTCGAAAGTTCATGCAGTTTTTCCAGATAGTCTAGAGCACGCTCTCTGTTATCACCTTTTATTGAGTTGAAAATCCCGACCGCATCACTTCTGTCACCTAACGCAAACACACAAACGCCGAGTAACATTCTCGATTCAACGAAGCTCGGATACATATTCACAGATTTACGCAAATCAATGCGTGCAGAATCATAACTGCCGATATGCATTTTATTTAAAGCTTTATTATACAAAGATACAGCAATCGAGGCTCTGTCATCAGATATTCCGTAATCTGTAGAAAGAGTTTGTACATCAATAATTTCAAAATCATCAAGTATTTCTTTTACTTCAATCACACTATCACCTCTCAAAAGTGAACAAAAATGCATCAATCATCCTTGCCGCAGCAATCCTTATATTTCTTACCGCTTCCGTATATTAAGATTCGGCTGAAATTATAAGTATTTACAATATTTATTCTATTATAGTTTTCCCCTTATAATACCGGCAAAAGAAAAATCACAGGTATTATACACTATTTCTTAAAGCAAAACAATAAATTAACATATGAAAATGTTAATAATATTATTTATAACTTATAGCTTTTATACAAATCATAGATTTCATCATATGTAAACATTACCGGATTATTATTCATTCTATTTAAATCAACAGACTTAACTAATATATCAATATCTTTTGTATCAATGCGGATATTCGGCAACTTCATATCAGTAATAAATTCTGAAATTATATCTATAGAATTTGAAATATCCTCAGTACCGAAAGCACAAGCTAAATCTATTAAAACTTTTTTCAATGCATTATCACTATTAGATTTCTCCAATAATAATTTCCATACAGGAATTATACAAAGTGCGACTGCGTGTCCATGACTGATATTATAATCTGTTGTCAATTTATAACTCATAGAATGAGCAGCAGTTGTTCTTGTAATATTAATTGCTCTTCCGCTATAATTTGAAGCAGTAATAATATCTTCATAGCACTCTTCTTTTCCGTTTAAATAGTCTTTATAATTATTTAAAATTAATCTTATGCATTTCTTAGAATATTCTTTACTTTCTTCTGTTGCTCCTTTAGACCAAAACGATTCTACTGCCTGACATAACGAATCCAGTATAGTTGATTTTTTTTGATAATCAGGTAATGTCTTTAATGCATCAGAGCATAATATTGCATGATCAGGCAATGCACATCCATAATCTATCGATATTTTTTTACCTTTATGATACATAACAGCAATTTGGGTTGATTCGCTGCCGCTGCCTGCCGTTGTAGGGACAGCAATGTGTCTCATATTATTATATTTAAATTTCTTTTCTAAAAAATCATATTCATTTTCTAATGAAGAAAATAGCTTTATACATTTTGCAACATCAATTGCACTTCCTCCACCAATAGAAATAATTACTTTATAATCACGTTTTTTAAAAAGTTCTACGCCTTTTTTTATCTCTTCATATTTTGGATTTGAAGTAAAATCAGTGAATAAGCTATATTCATAATCCACAAATTCTTTTTTAACAGAATCGGTTAATCTATTACTGCAAACAACAAAAATGTTATCATTAAACCCTATTAATTCCTTTATTGATTTAAAATAATCACCGGAAACTGTAATTGGCTGTTCTCTGTAATCAAAGAACTTAATTTCATTTAAAACACGATTATAATCTATTTCATTATCTATCTCATCAATATAATCATTTTTATAAGACATACCTTGTATATTTAATTTATGTGATATTTCGTTTAAAGCGTTTTCAGCATAAACATTAACATATCCTGCCGAAACAAATTCAGCAACTTTATTCTTCCATAAAGTCAAATCTTTTTTACTTAACTTATATAGCGGCTGGAAAGCATAACAATCATTATCAAATATATTTATTGAAACTTCTAACAATTTATTATCCTTAAATCTACATTTGAAATCCTTTTCCGGCAATGATTTTGTTTCATCATAAAGACAAACTGATTCATTTTTATTTTCTAATAATTTTATAACTAAATTTTTATTAAAAACCAAATCACCATGGAGTAATAACACATCATCATCTAAAAATATATTGGCATTATTCATTGATACAATATAATTAGTTTTTTTATAATCATCATTTGCAACAAAATCAAAATGAAGATTTCTGAATTTATTTGCAATGTCGTATAATTGCTCTTTAAACGGTCCTGTGGTAATTATAAAATCTTTAATTCCGCACTCACTTAAAATTCTTATTTGTCTTTCAAATATTGTTTCACCATTATATAACTTAACCATACACTTTGGATTATTTTCGGTCAATCCTGCCATTCTGCTGCCTAATCCTGAGTTAAATATTAATGCTTTCATTTTTATTCCTTAACTTTTCTTGAAATTCTTTTTTATTAAACGCCGGAGTTGTTGTAGGTCTTCCTAAGTCCTGTCTTGAAATATTATTTGTATTAATTATCATTGCAATTTTACTATTATTTTTTAATAGTTTAATATTACTTTTCAGTTCTTCTTCGGTACATGCAATTAATACTTCTTCAAATCCAAATGCTTTCAAGATTGAATATAGATCAATTTTATCGGAGATTGTCGGCTGTCCTCCGACAGATTCATGACATCCATTATTGATAAGTATATATTTAAAATTATTTTTAACATTTTGCATTGCTACTGCCAGTCCACCTAAGTGCATTAAGAAAGAACCATCTCCATCTATGCAAAATATATTTTTATTACTAAACAGACTTATTCCTGCTGCTAAAGATGCTGTATGTCCCATAGAACCAACTGTCAAAAAATCATTAGCGTGATTCTTATCTTTCTTTTCTCTTATTTCGAAAATTTCCCTTGATGTCTTACCGGTTGTTGAAACTACAAAATCATTATCAGATATATTATTTATAATTATTTCCAGTGATTTTTCTCTGGTTAAATCATTAATACTATTGTTTTTTATTTGGTTTTCATATTTTGAAAAAGTATCTTTTTTTACAATTACAGCAATAGGTTTTTCATTTTTTTTAATATAATTGTGACAATAGTTGATTTGATTTTTATATTCATCATTTAAAACAATGTATTTAATATTTAATGTATCTAATAAAGGTAATGTTAATTCTCCTTGTTTGATATGTTGCGGCTCATCTTTTACACCGGGTTCTCCTCTATAACCAATAACTAACAACATAGGAATTTTATATACGTTCTCATCTGCCAAAGATAAAAGAGGATTAATAATATTACCAAGCCCGGAATTCTGCATATATACCAGTCCATAATCAGATGTTGAAATATTGTACCCACACGCTAACGCTAAAGCATTACCTTCATTTGCTGCTATTATATGATTCTTACTCGGTGATTTATCTGTTATACACATACAAAGTTCTTTCAATAACGAATCAGGCACCCCCGTAAAAAAGGTAAATTCATTATCTAATAATGTGTTATAAAAATCTAATGGATTAATCACTACTATCACCTATTACTTTTAATATTTCTTCCATGGATGCACAATAGTTTTCGCTGACATCTTTTGAACATTCATCCTTTAATATTTGTTCGGCAACCATTGTCATTACTTTATAAGAACTTCTCAGCAATTGATTTGCATAAATTACTATGTTAGCTCCTCGATCAAATAATTCGTGTTCTTTAAATTGATTATATGCAGTCGGCACTACAACTAACGGGATGTTAACATATTTTATTTTAAATCGGGTAATAAAATCTAAAATTTCCTGTCCATCATTTTTATAACTATGAATCATTATTCCATCAGCTCCCGCTTTAACATAAGCATCGGCTCTGTCCATCGCATCTTCTACATCTTTACCGGCAATAAAACTTTCTACTCTGGCAATAATCATAAAATCATCTGTTTGAAGATGAGATTTACCTTTTTTAATTTTATCAGCAAATATTTCTTTATCTTCTAATATTTGAACAGCTTTATTACCCAATAAAGAGTTTTGCTTCAAGCCTTTTTTATCCTCAATAATAACAGCCGATACTCCGATTCTCTCTAAAGTTTTAACATTATAAATAAAATGTTCTACATGTCCGCCTGTATCACCATCTACTATAATTGGTTTTGATGTGACTTCCATTATTTCCTCAATAGTCTTAACTCTGCTTGAAAAATCTATCACTTCATTGTCAGGTTTTCCTTTTAGAGTAGAATCACACAATGAACTTAACCACATAGCGTCATATTCTTTATTATCAACTTTTGTATTTTCAACAATTAATCCTGTCAATCCATTTGATGCTTCCAGTACTCTCAAAATTTTTTTCTTATATAAAATTTGTTTTAATCTTTTTCTTCTTACTTCCGGCATATTGTTATTCACGCACATCAGTCCCTCTTGCAATTAATCTGTAAATTAACTTACCATTAAGCTTCAAAAATAACCAAATATTTTTAAATATACTAACATAATCCATATAGTCTTTTGTCGCTTCTTTTGTCTTTAGAAAATATTCTTCTTTATAGAAATATTTACTTAGTAAAACATCTAAGTTTTTTATGTTATATTTGTAATATTGCTCTTCCATTGTTACCGAATCAGATAATTCTACTATTTTACTTACAAATGACATACAATTATAAGCTTTATAAATTTTAAACCCATGAAATATTGGCATTGTAATCATTGAAAAGAAATTAAATATATATTCATCATCATTTGATATATTATTTATAAACTTTTCAATTTCATTTTTATTTTCTCTTGATACCGGTATTTTAAATATTTTTAATTTTACATATTTGTTTTTTCCAAAAGCATAACAATCCAACGTTTCAATCATAAAACCACAATCAAAAGGTGAATAATGTTTTCTTCTTGAAAAAGTAATAAATTTATCAAGCTTATCATCTAAACATACAGCAATATGAGTATAGTCATATTTCGCGAACAATCTTGCAAACTTACCCAAACCTGTTAATGCTTTTACTAATACAACATATATACAATCATTTTGACTCTCGTTCTTCTGCATCTTTTTTACTTAGCCTTTTAAATAATTGAATTTGTAATCTAATCATTTCATAATACATTGGTATTCCGCCAACAATAAATACAATATCTGCAAATTTTAATTTAACGTCTAAAACTTCTACTATCACATTTGGTCCGAATATCATACTTCCTATACATAAAACAATAAAAAATAAATGTGTTTCAATCGGTCCGAGTCTCGGAAATAAAAATTCTTTTAAGTATAAAATATAATTCATTGCCGTAAAAATTATAAGTGCATAAACCGGTACTAAAAAAATTGATATTTGAAAACTAACAAATCCTGCAAAAGAAAGAGCGATTATTAAATATGTAATATGTAATATATCACTCAACAAATCAAAATATCCACCTGCTATTGATGACATATTTCTAGTTCTTGCTACATAACCATCAAGATCATCACAAATTAAATGACATAAAAGACCTGATATAGTTCCTATCAAAAATAATGGATTGAGCTTAGCTAAAAACGCACAGACAATTCCAATCAATCCACCTATTGCTCCAATTAAGGTTATTTGATTAGGAGTCATATTTTTAGGAATATGAACACCTACCCGTTTATATAAAAATTGTTGGAAACCGGTTTCTAATTTACTGGGTATTATTTTTTTCACTTTATCTTCTTTTGCCACATTATTTTCACTCATGATCATTTCTCCTTTTTGATTTAAACATATTAACTATAAATGATTTAATATAATCACCGTAATCTATAAAATCATAAACTCCTTCTTTTTTCCCTTTTAAAAATAATTTTATCAACAGCATATAATAATTTAAATAATATTTCTTTACACTCATTTTAGACGGTTTAGCTACAACATGAAGATAATCCCAATGGGATGGATTATCAGTTATAATTCTGTCCCTATACATGTCATAAGTTTCTATCCCAAATTCAGGTGTAAAAATAGAAATCGCAACGTGTTTCAAATTATGGTTTTTTATCCATTTATATAACAATTTAAAATCTTTTGATTCGAAATCTAAATCAACAATAAACATTCCCATAATGTTTATTCCGTACTTATTGCAAATGTCGATACTTTTAATATTGTTATTTACATTAGACTTCTTATTATATTTTGTTAAATTATTATCATTTATCGCTTCTAATCCAACTAAAACATAATACAGACCTATGTCTTTTAGCTCTCTCATTGTTTCTTCATTCTGAACTATAAAATCAGATCTTCCGTAACATATATATTTCTTATTAACTTTTTTCTGTTTAATCAATGAAATAAAATTTTTTAATCTTTCTTCATTAAATAGAAAATCATCATCAACTATATAAATATTATCTGTCTTTATTTTTGATATTTCATTTACTACATCTTCTATATCTCTGTAAACATATTTTCCGCAATTCATTCTGTTCCTGTGACAGAACTTACAATGATATGGGCAACAATATGCCGTTCTTACCCATGCTGAATGTTCTAGTTCCAAATAACGATAATTATTAGGATGTTCATAAAAATAAGTTCTGTCCGGCAATGGTAATTCGTTTATATCAAATGGTTTAGATTCATTTTTTATCCATACATTATCTCTTTTATAACAAATACCATCAACATTCTCTAATTTTATTTTCTTTTTGTTTATACTGTAATCAACCATATCCAATATTTTAAAAATATCAAATGTAGTCAAAATATAATCAACACAATCTTTGTACATTCTTTCATAACTTAGTTGTGCGTGTAATCCCCCGATAATTGTTAAAATATTACTATTAAACTTTTTAGCTTCTTCGCAATATTCAAGCATAAAGTTTTCTTGTCTTGTTCTACCACATACATATACAACATCCGGATTAATTTCTTTTATTTTAGTTGGTACATCAATTTTTTCAATTTGACCGTCATATATATGTATTTCATAATCTCGTTCTTTTAAAACACTTGAAATGTATTCTAATTCTAAACATTCGTTCTCTATAACTCCTACAAAGTTATACTTTGTTCTGGATATTTCAGGATGAATTAAGAGAAATTTTAATTTTTTATTGTTCATCTTCATCCGCCTCATTAATTACAATAATTCATAATTTCTTTCTACAATTTTTTGTTAATTCTGCTCGATCCTTTGTTTAAATACGCTATTATAAAACTTATATCAAAAAGTTAAGATTTTTTTACACTTACTATACCGCTATATTTACTAATCACTTTTGTTTCTAATTCATTTTTATCCATATTTTCCTCTAACAATTTCTTTATTGCATTAAATAGTTTTTCATTTGCCTTTTCCATATCCAACTTTGATACATCTATTGGTTTACCAAATACTATTTTTAAATTCTTGGAAAACATCTTATAACTTCCTGTTATTGAATAAGGAACAATAATGCTATTGGTTTTTTTCGCCATTGATACTGCACCGTATTTAAAGGGTAGCAATAGTTCTTCAGTATAATTCCTTTTTGCTTCAGGAGATAAATTAATTAAATTACCTTCTTTCAGCTTTTCTGTTGCAGCATCAGAGGCGGCTTTATTAGTTGCACTGTTTAAATCAACAGGTATTGTTCCAACCGCTCTAAAAAAGAATCCAAATATTCCATCATGCAAATTTTTTTTGGCTAAAGTAAATACTATCCGCTTTGTACAAACATCTACTAATATCGGATCTAATGCGTGTTTATGATTCCCTGCAATTATTGCAGCACCATTTTTAGGTATGTATTGCTCATTTATAATCTTCGGTCTAAATACAAATTTGAATAACGGTAAAAATATCACTCTAAATACTTTATACAAATAATACTTCTTTGTCATAAAAACTCCTTTTGTTTACAAAAAACATTATACCACATTTTACAAATATTGACTAAAGCATATTAAGAGATGTAATGTATTACCTCTGATTTTCATTGCAAAAAAATTGTCTACACTTTATTGTGCAGACAATTTTATTATCTTATATTTTTTAATACATTTCTAAATTCTGTATTATTATCAATTCAAACCTTACCATCGTTTATATTATCGTGAAATGCAAACGATGGCAATAATTCTACCTGCATCAACTTAATCATCATCCTTGCCGCAGCAATCCTTATATTTCTTACCGCTTCCGCAGGGGCATTTATCATTTCTTCCTACTTTAGCAGTATTTCTCTTATAAGTATTTATACTATTTTTACCGGAAGCAATTGCCGCAGGGTCTTCACCTTTAGCATTCACCGTTACCGAAGAACGTGTCACATCGGTCGTATCAAATTTCTCTGAAAAGCTCTTTGCAATTTTCTGACGCTCAATGGCCTCATCCATCTTAGAAAAATTTGTAAACAATGTTCTGACAGTATTTTTCTGAATGTCTGCATTCATTTCATCAAACATTTCGCTTGCCTCAAACTGATATTCTACAACAGGATCATGATGTCCGAGAGATCTGAGACCTATACCGTGCTTTAACTGATCAACAGCATCAATATGTGTCATCCAATTTGTATCTACTATCCTTAAAAGAATACTTCTTTCATATTCACGCATTTTTTCAGGATCAAACATTTTTTCGTGTTCTTCATAACGATTTATTGCTTCGGAATATAAAGATTCTTTTAAATCATTCTTCTTGGCATTTGAACAATTATTACAAACATCGTTTAAAGTGTCTGCAGACACGAGCGCAGCCATGGAATCTCTGAAAGCGTCAACATGCCATTCTGAAGAAGGAATATCTTTTCTGCAAAACTCGTCAACAGCATTTTCTATGACACGTTTTATCATATTCATCAAAACTTCTCTGATATCTTCCCCGTCAAGCACACGTCTTCTTTGCTCATATATAATCTCACGTTGCTGATTTATTACATCATCATACTTTATGACATTCTTTCTGATTTCAAAGTTTCGGCTTTCAATCTGTTTCTGAGCATTTTCTATAGCCCTTGTAATCATTTTCATCTCGATAATCGGTTGATCTTCCGGAACATCAAGTGCATTTACAAGACCTGCAACTCTGTCTGAACCGAAAAGACGCATTATATCATCTTCAAACGAAATGTAAAATCTTGATTCACCCGGGTCCCCCTGTCGGCCTGAACGACCGCGAAGCTGATTATCTATACGTCTTGACTCATGACGCTCTGTACCCATAATAAACAGACCGCCTGCTTCTCTGACCTTTTCGCGCTCTGCATTTACGTCAACAGAAAACTTCTCAACAAGATCCTTATATGTCTTTCTTACATCGCATATCAATTGGTCATCTGTATCATTTACGCCGTCAGCTTCCAATACCATAGCTTCTTCGTATCCCATTCTGCGAAGTTCCTGCTTTGCCATATGCTCAGCATTACCGCCCAATGTAATATCGGTACCACGTCCTGCCATGTTTGTAGCTATTGTTACAGCGCCTAACTTACCGGCCTGAGCAACAATCTCTGCTTCTCTTTCATGATGCTTAGCATTAAGAACATTATGTTTGATGCCATGTTTCATAAGTAACTTGCTCAGATACTCGGATTTCTCAATAGAAACAGTACCTACAAGTACAGGCTGTCCTTTTTCGTGAGCCTTTATAACATCATTTGCCAAAGCCTGATATTTACCCTTTACAGACTTGAAAACCGCATCCTCATGGTCAATTCTTTTTACAGGTTTGTTTGTAGGAATAACAACTACATCAAGGTTGTAGATTTCATTAAATTCCTCTTCTTCGGTAAGAGCAGTACCGGTCATACCGGAAAGCTTTTTGTACATACGGAAATAGTTCTGGAAAGTAATCGTTGCAAGTGTCATACTCTCCTTTTCTACTTTTACACGCTCTTTAGCCTCAATAGCCTGATGCAAGCCTTCGTTGTATCGTCTTCCGATCATAATACGACCGGTAAATTCGTCGACAATCAAAACACTGTTGTCTTTTACAACGTAATCAATATCACGCTTCATAATTCCGTGAGCTTTGATAGCCTGATTTATATGATGTGCAATAGATGCATTTTCCGGATCGGAATAACATTCGATATTAAACCAAGCCTCAGCTTTTGCAATACCGTTTCTGGTAAGTGTTGCAGTACGGGCTTTTTCATCAACGATGTAGTCTTCTTCCACATCCTCCATCAAGTCTTTTTTGTCAGCTTCTTTTATGACAAGTTTTGAAAGCGATACTGCAAATGAGTTTGCCTTTTCGTACATTTCGCTGGATTTATTGCCCTGACCCGAAATGATCAAAGGAGTACGTGCTTCGTCGATGAGAATACTATCCACTTCGTCAACAACGGCAAAGTGAAGATCACGCTGTACCATCTCACTCTTATATCGAACCATATTGTCACGGAGATAATCAAATCCCAGCTCATTGTTTGTTCCGTAAGTAATATCACATGCATATGCCTGCTGTCTCTGCTCATGGTTCATATCGTGTATAACAACACCGACAGAAAGTCCGAGAAAATTGTAAATTTTACCCATCCATTCGCTGTCACGCTTTGCAAGGTAATCATTTACCGTAACAACATGTACGCCTTTGCCTTCCAATGCATTAAGATACGCCGGCAATGTAGAAACAAGGGTTTTACCTTCACCGGTTTTCATCTCGGCAATTCTGCCCTGATGCAGAACAACACCGCCTATAAGCTGAACATCATAATGACGCTGTCCGAGGACACGCCATGCGGCTTCGCGTACCACAGCAAAAGCTTCAGGCAATATGCTGTCAAGAGTTTCTCCCTCGGCAATTCTTGCTTTAAACTTATCCGTCATGCCTCTGAGCTCTTTGTCACTTAAAGATTTCATTTTAGGCTCAAGAGAATTTATTTCATTTATTATCGGTTTAATTTCTTTTACGGCTCTTTCACTGTTCGAGCCGAATATTTTTTCAAATAGACCCATTTATAGTAAACCTCATTTATTTAATAATATTATTTTTTATAATACCGCAATTTAAGTATTATGTCAAAAGCAGTCAAAGACCGCCGAGCTCATCAAGCGAGCATTCAAAAGAAGGTATAAAATTATCTATAAAATAATCTGCCTCCGGCATATTCATAACCTTTATACTTTCTGCAGTAGCCTTTTTAGCGGCAAGAAATTCGCTGTTTCCCGATTTAACTTCCTCGATGCACTTGATATGTGCCGAGATCTTATCGGCCGCTTTAACTATCTTTTTGCACTCCTCGTTATCCTCATCAAAGAAAAGTATCTCCTCATATTCTTTTCTGAAATCATCGGGAAGCATTTCAAGCAATCGGTTTTTGCTTAAATTCTCTATCTCGCGGTAGGACTCATTTATCTGATGATTGAAATATTTTACCGGCGTCGGCAAATCTCCGGTAATCGTTTCGTTTGCATCATGGTATAACGCATAAATACAAATCCTGTCCGCGTCATAATTTTTACCGTAATACTTATTGCCTATCAAAGCAAGCATATGTGCAAGCATCGCCGTCTGACCGCTGTGCTCCAGAATATTTTCTGTAGCGGTGTTTCTCATAAGACCCCAGCGATTTATATATTTCATGCGGTTTAAGTATGCGAAAAAACTTTTATCATTTTGTAAACTTTTCATAAAGTACCTCAAAGGCATTCACGCAGCGACAGCAGATATGCCAGCTGTCGCTGCGTGAAAATAACCGTTATTTATTATTAAATTCGTTAGCAAGGAAAGCGTTGATAAATCCGTCCAACGCTCCGTCCATAACCTTCTGTACATTCGTATCTTCAAAAGATGTTCTGTGGTCTTTTACAAGAGTATACGGGCAAAATACGTATGAACGAATCTGACTGCCCCAGGCAATCTCTTTCTGTACACCTTTTATGTCCGAAATTTTCTCAACCTGCTCTTGCTGTTTTATTTCAAACAGCTTTGACTTAAGCATTTTCATAGCAGTTTCAGTATTCTGGAGCTGCGAACGCTCAGTCTGACAAGAAACCATAATGCCTGTAGGCTTGTGAACGATACGCGTAGCCGAGTCAGTTTTGTTTATGTGCTGACCGCCGGCACCGCTTGAACGGTAGTGGCTCACTTCTATATCCTCTGCCGGTATATCGATCTCTATGGTATCATCTATCTCGGGCATTACCTCAACTGACGTAAACGATGTGTGACGTCTGCCGGCCGAGTCAAACGGCGAAATTCTGACGAGACGGTGAACACCGTGCTCACTCTTCAGAAAACCGTAAGCATTTATTCCGTTTACCTGAATAACAGCACTTTTTATACCTGCATCATCGCCGTCAAGAAAGTCAATAAGCTTTACTTCGTAACCGTGCGCATCGCCCCAACGTGTGTACATACGGAGAAGCATCTGAGTCCAGTCCTGTGCCTCCGTTCCGCCGGCCCCGGAGTGAAGTGTCAGAATCGCATTATTTGCGTCATATTCGCCGGTAAGAAGCGTTTCAAGACGAAGTGCATTAAACTCACTTTTAAATTTATCCATGAGTTCTGCAACAACATCAACATATGCAAGATCCTGCTCTTCGTTTCCGATTTCAATCGTGACCTGTATCTCTTCAAAAACAGACTCAAGTTCCGTAAATTTGCCCAATTTTTCTTTTAAAACCTTAAGCTGTTTGAGCACAGCCTGTGAATTTGCTGCATCGTTCCAGAAATCAGGTTCCGATGCTTTGTTTTCAAGTTCTTCTATCTTGTTTGACATCCCGGTCGTGTCAAAGTGAATCCCTCAAATCATATAAATTTTTCTGTAAACCCTCAAGCTCCAAGCTGAACTGGTCTAACTCAAACATATACTCATCTCCTTTTGCCTTTTCGGGGCGCTTTTTTCTTTACAGAAGTCTTTTTCTTGCTTCTTTTTGATTTTTTTAAAAAGTCATTTGCACCGTAAGATGCTTTTATATTTCTGCGCGGTTTTCTGCTGCGGTCTGATCCCGATCGCTTCTCATCGGCAGGCACAAATTCTATCTGCCTCATGATTGTATTTGCCTCCGCCAGAATAACTCTGACAGAATCACCTATATGAAGGACACGGCCCGACTGCATATTTCTGGCAACCATATAATCGTTGTCAAATTCGTATCTGCCGCGCATTTCACTATATCGTAACAATCCTTCGACCGTGTTGTCAAGTACAATAAATACACCGAAGCCCGTAATACCCGAAATAGTTCCGGTAAATTCTTCGCCTTCAAACTGTTTCATATACTCTACACACTTAATATCTATACTTTCTCGCTCGGCATCGGCGGCCCTTCGCTCCATTGCAGAACACTGCTTTGCGATATCAGGCATCTTCGCAGAGTAATATTCGTACTTCTTCGACGTAAAATTACCGATTAAAACAAGTTTCATTATCCTGTGAATCATCAAGTCTGGATAACGTCTTATCGGAGAAGTAAAATGGGTGTAATATTTCATACTCAAGCCGAAATGGCCGAGACATTCATGACTGTATTCTGCCTTTCTCATAGATCGAAGTGTCAATAAGTTCACAAGATTTTCGGTCGGTCTGCCCTTTGCTGAATCCAATAACATCCGGAATGCTTTGGGATGAATATTTCCGCCTGCTTTTCCTTTTAAAGAATATCCTAGGTTTTTAACTACTCTTGCAAGTTCGCCTATTTTTTCGGGATCGGGGTCTTCGTGTACACGGTACAAAAAAGGAACATCTCTCCAGTGAAAATCCTCCGCAACGGTTCTGTTGCACAGCAACATAAACTCTTCGATGATATTGTTTGCAAAAGTTACTGAGTACGGTTTTATTTCAACAGTATTTCCGTCCTGATCCAATACAACCTTTGTCTCGGGAAAATCAAAATTTATATACCCATCTTGCTGTCTCCGCCAGTTAAGCGCATCGGCAAGGTTTCTCATCATGACCAGCTCGTCTATATGCTCCGAATACACCTTCTCAAGCTCCGGGGTCCGGTTTTCCAACAGGTCATACAGCTTCTCGTAGGAAATTTTATATTTAACATTTATTATGCTTTCAAAAATCTCATGACTTACAACAGCGCCGCTCGGAGAAATCTCCATCATGACAGTGAACGCCAAACGGTCAACGCCGACGTTCAAACTGCATATTCCGTTTGAAAGACTTCTTGGAAGCATCGGTATCACACGGTCTGCAAGATATACGCTTGTAGCCCTCTCATACGCCTCCCTGTCAAGTGCGGTGCCCGGTTTTACATACTCGTTTACATCCGCGATATGAACGCCCAAAAGATAGTTTCCGTTTTCAAGCATTTCAATCGAAATACCGTCGTCAACGTCCTTTGTATCCTCGCCGTCAATCGTTACCACGGTTATGTTTCTGATGTCGCGTCTGCCCTTATTTATATAACCGGCAATCATTTCATCGCTTAGCTCTGACGGCAAATACATCGCTTCGTGTAGAACATCTTCCGGAAACTCTGCAATAATTCCCTTTGCTTTCATCATAGCAGTTATTTCAACAGAAGATTCTCCGACTTTACCGACAACCTCAAGTATTACAGCTTCTCCGTCATATTTTCCCTCTACAGGCATTTTATTTATCTCAAATATAACTTTATCATTTCCGCTGATGCCTGTGACATCACCTTTTATTCTTATGATACCGTTATATTTCATATTGTCCGGAGCAACACACAAATAACTTCCATACGAGTATACATTACCTGAAAAAATCCGATTTCCCTTCTCAATGATTTTTAAAACTTTACCTTCGCGCCTGTTTTTCGAAACAGCACTTCCACCGCTCAGATGTATATATATTTCTCTTTTAGAAAGCTCAACAAGAACAGTATCACCGGTGAGAGCTCCGCCCGTATTATTTTTTCCTATATAAATATCTCTCTTGTCCTCAAGCAAATTCTCGTCAGACGGAGTAACAAAAGCTGTACCCTTTGACGTAATCTGAATTACTCCTTTTATATGGTTCTTATCAGTCAAAATAATAAAACTCCTTTGTACTTTAATCTCTCATATTTATCATCAATAAATAACAAAAAAGCCGGAACATACACTAAAATACGTTCCGGCAAAAAAACTGTAAATAATACAATGAAAATCAAAGTGCAATAACGACAGTAAAAGCAACAGCAGATACGGCAAATAAAACACCTAATACAATAGTAAGCTTACTGAGAAAAGCTTTTTTGGAAGACGATTTGTTCTTTCCATAAAAAGACTCAGAACTCTGTCCTGTAATCGCTGAAGCGTTTCCTTCGTTAGAATCCTGCAACATAACAATAATTACTAACGCTAAACATATAATTAAATAAACAATTCCCATTGCAACCTTTAAAACACCCACAGTTAAGCACCTCCATAATATCATCTGCATGTCAAAACATGACATACAAACGACAATATTCTATCACATAGAAACTTCTAAAGCAAGTCTTATTTTACAATATTTCTCCGTTTGATTTTATAATATCCCTGTAATGATATGCAGAATCTTTAATAGTTCTCTTACCGGTTTCAAAATCAACATGAACAAGACCGAAACGTTTTGAATAACCCATACACCATTCAAAATTGTCAAGCATAGACCAGTAGAAATAACCTTTTACAGGGATACCCTCGTCTGCCGCCCTCTTATATGCTCTCAAATAGCGATCAATATAATCCATCCTGAGCGGATCGTGTACCTTTCCGTCAGCAAATACCCATGAGTTGTCAGATATTCCGTTTTCTGAAATCATTACAGGCAGTTTATATCTCTCATTCACCATTCTCGAAGCCCAATACAAACATTCCGGAACTACTGCCATAGGCATTGTAGACTCAGCTGCACCTACCTTCTTAGGTAACATCTCATACATACCGTTTCCCGAAGACTTTTTATAGCGCACACCCGCATAGATATTCATCGAAAGATAGTCGAGCGGCTGAACAACAGTCTTCATATCGTCCTGCCAGTAATCAGGAAGATAAGGCTCGTAATTTTTCGGATATTTTCCGAGAACCACAGGATCAAAACATTCTGCATAATCGCATAAATACTTATCATCAGCTGTACGCTCAAAGTTCCTGCATCTTGCAGCCTCTATATCCTCGGGAGTCTCTGTAGCAGGTACAGCAAAATCACCGCAGGCAACATACGAAACAGAAGGTTTGAGTTTTGATTCGCTTCTTATAACCTTTACAGCCTCGCCGTGACAAACCATATTGTTGTGCCATGTTCTTACAAAGTCACCGAACGGAAGTCTAAGTCCCGGAGCCATTCCTCCTGTCAGATAGCCGTTAAGAAGATAGCACGGCGGCTCATTCTGTGTAAACCAATTCGCGACTCTGTCCGAATATCTGTCAACAACCTTCTGTGTATACTCCGCAAACCATTTTGAGCAGTCACGGTTTAAAAAACCGCCTTTATAAAGCAGTTCCAGAGGATAATCCCAATGGAAAAGCGTGACATACGGTGTAATGTTATTCTCGAGAAGATTATCTATAAGTCTGTCATAGTAATCCATCCCCTTTTCATTTACTTTTCCGATACCCTCAGGTAAAATTCTCGGCCAGCTAAGCGAAAAACGGTATGCATTAACACCGATTTCCTTAAGTGCATAAATATCCTCGTTCATACGGTGATAACTGTCACAAGCAGTATTTCCGTTATGATTTTCAAAGATTTTTCCGGGCTCATTTGAAAATCTGTCCCATACGGAAAGTCCCTTTCCGTCCTCAAATGCTGCACCTTCTATCTGATACGAGGCAGTCGCAGTACCCCATACAAAATCCTTTGGAAAACTCATTATACATTTCCTCCATAAATGTTAGTAATTTAAAATTTATACTATTTTTTCTTTTATTAAACCTTTGTTATATGTATACAATAATTTCTCAAGCTCACAAATGCTTCTTTTTATGTTTCTTCCGGTATCAGTATCCGCGACCAGAATTCTGTTTTTCGAATAATGGTATTCTACGGTCGAAGAAAGAATATCTTTTTCTTCACGAACCGCAATCTCCACTGATTCGAAAGGTTCGTGAGATACCAAAACCAAGCCGTGTGAGTTATAAATAAGCGTATATCCCGCAATTCCGGTAACTTTCTGATATGCTTTTGCAAAACCTCCGTCAATAACAAAAAGCTTACCGTTTGCCTTTACCGGACGCTCTCCCTTTGTAACCTGAACGGGAACATGACCGTTTATTATATGCGAACAGCTCGGATCAAGGCCGAAGTCAGTCATGATCTCATCGCACACAGCTTCGTTATCGCGCATCAGATAATACGGATTTCTTTTTTCTTTATGCGATGCAGGATCGTCTATAAAATATCTCTCAAAAGTAGTCATTTTTACTTTTCCGAATACAGGAGAATCACTTCCGCACCACATGTACCATGTTTCATCAAGGCATCGATTCTTCTCTTCCGTATTGCGCACATTGAAATAACCCTCGCGGATAGTTCTGTCGATAGAATCAAAGTACTCTCTGCCCTTTAACCTTTCGCCTCTGAAGCTTACCTCCTTAAGAGTACCGTCCTCATTCATAGGAAGGCATCCGTGAAAAAGCAGGTTTGAATTGAATATAGTATATAAGCTGCCGTGTGTGAACAAAAATCTCACATGGCTCTGAAGTTTCTCATTCTTTACAAAAGAAACCGTTATTTTTTCAAGAACATCAAGTTCTTCCTCCGTGAAAGCCGTCGGATTCTTCGGGTCAACAGTCGGGAACTCGGTATCATTCAATTCATATTTTACGCCTTCAATTTCTATTGTACCGTCTTCGAAATTAATCTTCTCAAGCAGAATCCTGTCATCCATATTGAAATTGGGATTGCGTTTGATAATCTGAGCCTCACATTTAAATTGCATTATTGTAATAGCCTTATGCATTTTTGCAATCAGATTTATCTCTTTTTCACTCAGGAAGACGTTTTCCGCAACAGAAGGCATAAAATGCTCGCACGGATCCTTTTTGTATTTTTCCATAGCAAAAGTAGCAAGAGGAATAAGATTTATTCCGTATGCTTCTTCAATAGTATCGAGGTTTGCATATCTTGCCTGAATTCTTATAACGTTGCAGATAAGCGCCCTGCAGCCTGCAGCGGCACCCATCCAGCTAATGTCGTGATTACCCCACTGAATGTCAACGGAGTGATAATTTGATATCATATCCATTATTTTAACAGCATCACGTCCTCTGTCGTATATGTCACCGATAACATGGAGTCTGTCAATCGCAAGACGCTGAATGAGATGCGCCATCTCAATAATAAAATCATTTGCTCTGTACAAACGTATAATGGTTTCGATGATTTCGTCGTAATACTGTTGTTTGTCGGCACTGCCCGTACTGCTGTCTTCCTCGTGAAGAAGTTCCTCGATGATATAGGAGTAGTTTTTAGGAAGAGCCTTACGCACCTTTGAACGCGTGTACTTCGATGAAGCGGCCTTACACATGATAATCATGCGGTGAAGAATAATTCTGTACCAGTCATTTATATCTGTTTCTGTCTTTTCAACGATGGCAAGCTTCTTTTCAGGATAATATATCAGCGTAGCCAGTGCCTTCTTCTCACATTCTCTCATAGTGTTACCGAAAACTCTGTCAATCAAATCTTTGATAACACCTGAGGCATTCTTTAAAACATGTCGGAAAGATGCATATTCACCGTGTATATCTGATACAAAATGTTCTGTACCTTTTGGCAAGTTTAATATAGCCTGAAGATTGATTATTTCAGAACTTGCACTTTCTATCGTAGGATATTGTTTAGCAAGCAACTGCAAATAACGTAAATCTTCATCGTTTAATTCTATGGGTTTTGAATTTAACATATTAAAACCTTCTTTACGTACAAATAATATATAATATATATATCACATTTCTGTTATTTTATCAAACAGAACAATATCATATCAGAAACTAAATCTTGCCGTGAGCGGATAGTCACGTTCAGGCATTACAAACGTATAATCAGCTGCATCAGTGATAAAATCATCACCTATATACCATCCGTCAAAAGAACACCCTTTATATGCTACAGCAGAAATAGAAACATAATCGCCTGCTTCATACCAACCTTTATTTATATTTGTCGCCCCGTAAATACCTTGATTAATATAAACATAGCCTCCGCCCATTTCAACGTTCAAAGTTAATACATAATAATCCTCAGGTCCCTCTGTAATGACAGGAGCCTGTGTCACAGTGGGAACAGGAGCAGAAGTCTGTGATTGGTTATCAGTCGGAACTGCAGTTGCGGTCGGTTTAGCTGTTGCAGTCGGTTTAGCTGTTGCAGCTGAAGTCTGAGCAGAAGACATTGGTACATTAGATGTCTGACCCGATGTTGCTGTCGCCTGACCTGATGTTGCAGCGGAATTCGCTGAAGATGTTTTGTTGGGAGAAGAAGCTGCTACAGTACTTGTAGGCACAGGTTGAGTCTCTCCTCCTGTTGTGCTGTCAGGTGGCGAAGCAGTATTCAGGGGATTTTCTGAAATTTCCGGTATTATATCTATATTTACCTCACCATTTCCCGTAGCATCAGCAGTACCGGGTTCTTCCGAGGCCCCCAAATCCGATGTTTCATTATTCAAAATTACTTCCGTCCCGGCAAGATTAGCAGAAATGCTCGGGATATATGTTTCTTTATTCCGGTATGATCCGCTGCTTTCAGTTTCTGTATTTTTATTACATCCTGCAAAATAACTTAAAACAGCGGCTATGAGTAAAATAATAAATACTTTTTTCATACAATCACTTTCTCCGCAATGTATTTCGTTTTTTATAATAACATACTACTGCTTTGCAATCAAATATCAGACAAAAACACAACCGTACAAATTTATTTTGTACGGCTGTGTGCAAAAGATTAAGATCAATATTAATAATTATCTCTCTTGTAATAATGAGTGTGAAGCTCATGATGTGCCTTTTCGCTTCCGGGCTTTCCGTAATATTCATCGTACAACGCTTTTACAAAAGGATTGTCATGTGACTTACGGATAGGAAGATCGCAATCCTCCTGATATGCTGCAGCAGCTCTTACTGCGCGGAGATCTGTCCAGCTTCTTATGGAAGAAGGCTGAATAATCTGACCGCCGCCGTTTACGCAACCGCCGGGACAAGCCATGATTTCTATAAAGTCATAATTTGCCTCACCTGCACGTATAGCGTCAAGAAGCTTTCTGGCATTTCCAAGACCGCTTGCAACTGCAACACGAATATCTTTACCTGCAATATTTACAGTAGCCTCTTTTATACCCTCGACGCCTCTTACTGCATGATACTCGATCTTGTCAGCAGGAGCCGATTCTCCTGTGAGAACATCAGCAACAGTTCTGAGAGCAGCTTCCATTACACCGCCTGTAGCGCCGAAAATAACGCCTGCACCTGATGCATTTCCGAGCGGATTATCAAAGTCTGAATCAGCAAGATTCGGAAGATCGATACCTGACTCTTTAATCATTTGTGAAAGTTCTCTCGTTGTGAGAACAGCATCAACATCGCAAAGTCCATTTACTTTCATCTCGCTGCGCTTTGACTCATATTTTTTAGCTGTACAAGGCATAACAGAAACAACATAGATGCTTTCAGGGTCAATACCCATCTTCTGCGCATAGTAAGTTTTAAGAACTGCTCCAAGCATCTGATGAGGAGACTTACAAGAAGAAAGATTATCAAGGAAGTCAGGATAATTATGCTCACAGAATTTTATCCAACCTGGACTACAGGATGTGATCATCGGAAGTTTTCCGCCGTTTTTGATACGCTCAAGGAGCTCTGTGCCTTCTTCCATAATCGTAAGGTCGGCGCCTGTATTTGTATCGAAAACTTTATCAGCACCGAGCATGCGGATAGCTGTTACCATTTTGCCTGTGGGTCTTGATCCGATAGGCATTCCGAAAGCTTCGCCGATAGATACTCTTACAGCAGGAGCTGTCTGGAAAATCACATGTTTGTCAGGATCTGCAATTGCTGCCCATACATCATCGATAGCACTCTTCTCTGTCAATGCACCTACGGGACATACTGCAATACACTGTCCGCAAGCTACGCAAGGTGTCTGTACAAGAGCTTTGTCAAATGCACAGCCTACAACCGTACGGAAACCTCTTTCCATTGTATCAATAACGCTCACAGTCTGTACATTTTTACACATACTTACACATCTTCTGCAAAGAATACATTTGTTCGGGTTACGTACAATCGAAGGCGACATGTCATCAATCGGCATCGGAGCCTTGTCCGAAAGCGACGGGAATCTGATTTCTTTTATATTTAATTCTTTAGAAAGTGTCTGAAGCTCACAGTTTTCTGAACGGGGACATGTGAGACAACTGCGATCATGGTTTGAAAGAATAAGCTCCAAAGTTACCTTTCTTGCCTTTCTTACTTTTTCACTGTTTGTGAGAACCTCGAGACCTTCGGCAACGGGATAAACACACGCAGCCTGGAGTGCACGTGCACCCTTTATTTCTACAACACACATACGGCAAGCGCCGATTTCATTTATATCTTTCAAGAAACACAATGTAGGAATTTTAATATTAGCGCGCTTAGCGGCTTCTAAAATTGTTATTCCTTCCTCAACCTGAAGTGCAATACCATCAATTTTTATATTAACCATTGTTATACACCTCTCATTCCTTAACAATCGCATTAAACTTACAGCCTTCCATACAAGCGCCGCACTTTAAGCACTTAGCTTGATTTATAGCCATAGATGCAAGTTTATGACCGTCCGGAATATGCTCTGTTCTGACAATAGCGTCAGCAGGACACATTCTCGCACATTTACCGCAGCCGATACATTTATCTTCAATAATGTTGTAATGCATAAATGCCTTACATACACCGGCAGGACATTTCTTATCAACAACGTGAGCAATATACTCATCCTTAAAATATCTGAGTGTACTGAGAACCGGGTTCGGAGCTGTCTGTCCAAGACCGCAAAGTGCCGAATTTTTAATAGCATCTGCAAGCTCGTACAAATCGTCAATATCCGAAAGCTCACCGCGGCCGCTTGTGATTTTTTCGAGGATGTCATACATTCTCTTTGTACCGATACGGCACGGAGGACATTTGCCGCAAGATTCTTCAACAGTAAATTCGAGGAAGAATTTAGCTATGTCAACCATACATGTATCTTCGTCCATTACGATAAGTCCACCTGAACCCATCATGGAACCGATTTCTATAAGAGTATCGTACTCGATAGGAGTATCAATCAATGACGCGGGAATACATCCGCCTGAAGGACCGCCTGTCTGAGCTGCCTTGAATTTCTTTCCGTTAGGGATACCGCCGCCGATGTCATATACAACTTCACGGAGTGTCGTTCCCATAGGAATTTCAACAAGTCCTGTATTTTTGATCTTACCGCCTACGGCAAAAACTTTTGTTCCTCTGCTCTTTTCAGTACCCATAGTTGTAAACCAATCGGCACCCTTTAGGATAATCTGAGGAATATTTGCGTAAGTCTCAACGTTGTTGAGAATTGTGGGCTTCATGAAAAGACCTTTTACTGCCGGGAACGGAGGTCTCGGTCTTGGTTCACCTCTGTGACCCTCGATACTTGTCATAAGGGCAGTTTCCTCACCGCATACAAATGCACCTGCACCGAGTCTGAGTTCAACTCTGAAGGAGAAATCAGTTCCGAAGAGATTGTCTCCGAGTACACCGTATTTTTCAGCCTGTTCAATAGCGATTTTCAATCTCTGAACCGCAATCGGATACTCAGCTCTTACATATATGTAACCCTGATCTGCGCCGATAGCGTAACCTGCAATGGCCATAGCCTCCAAAACAACGTGAGGATCACCTTCAAGAACACTTCTGTCCATGAATGCACCCGGATCGCCCTCGTCGGCATTACAACAAACATATTTCTGATCCGAAACGCTTGATTTAGCAAAAGCCCATTTGCGTCCTGTCGGGAAACCTGCGCCGCCGCGGCCTCTGAGTCCTGATTTAAGAACTTCATCAATGACCTCGTCGGGAGTCATAGCAGTAACAGCCTTACCGAGAGCAAAATAACCGTCGTGAGCAATATACTCCTCGATGTTTTCGGGATTAATCCTACCGCAGTTGTGAAGAGCTACACGCTGCTGCTTCTTAAAGAAGTCGCTACCCTCCAAATCTTCTTCCGTAACTGTTTCGTCCTCAACCTTTTCCACACCTTCGAGTAATCTTTTAACGATTTTGCCGTTAACAAGATGCTCGGTAACAATCTCTGCTACATCCTCAGGTTTAACCTGACAGTACATAGCAGCTTCGGGATATACAACAACTATAGGACCCTCTGCACAAAGACCGAAACAACCTGTCTTTATAATTTTGACTTCATTTTCGATACCTGCTTTTTTTATCAATCTTTCAAACTCTTTTATAAGAGTTACGGAACCTGAAGAAGTACAACCTGTACCGGCACAGACCATTACGTGTGCTCTATAACCATCAGTTGTCTTACCGTCAGTGTTGCCTGTAGCCTCCTTGACATTACGAACATATATATCGCCAAGAGCTTTTTCTTTTATTGCCTTTAATTCTTCTAAAGACTTCATTTATGTAAACACCTCCGAAATACCGTTCTGTCAAATTAGTCTTTATACTTAGCAAGAATGCCCGGAACATCATCCGGTCCTATTCTGCCGTATACATCATCATTTATAGTAAATACCGGAGCCAAACCGCATGCGCCGATACATCTGCATGCCTCGAGTGAGAACTTGCCGTCTGCAGTGCAATCTCCGACTTCAAGATGGAGTTCTTCTTTCAATTTATCAAGAAGCTTATCTGAACCTTTTACGTAGCACGCTGTTCCGAGACATACAGAAATTCTGTATTCGCCCTTCGGCTTAAGTGAGAATTGTGCATAAAAGGTTACAACTCCGTAAATTTCTGCAAGTGGAATATCAAGACCCTCAGATATCATCTTTTGAACCTCAATCGGAAGATATCCGTATATATCCTGCGCTTCATGAAGAACATGAATCAAGGAACCCGGCTTGCTTTTGCTCTCTTCGATAATTGCGAGCAGTTTTGAGTGTTTTTCTTCTGTGTCAACAAAACCAATGCTCATTATTATCACCCTCCGTTCAATATATTAAATTTTTTTGCATTTTAAATATTATATCACTATTAATTTACATAAACAATCATAAATTATGCCAAAAAACTGTAAAACAACCGATAAACGAAAGCACCGCTGCGGCATATGCCGCAGCGGTGCTTCTGATTTTTATTACAATTTTGTATATTTAATTAAAAACAACACCGGATGTTAAGGCATCCTCATAATAGTCGCCATAATCATCACTATAGTCATAATCGTAATCATAATCATAAATGTAATAATCGTCATACGACTCATCGCTACCGGAGAAAAGACTCTCAATCTGTACAATAAATGACTCTAATGAAATACAATCAGATGCGCTGATTTCAGAAATGTTTTCACTGCTTCTGTCAATAGACGTATTAGTTGAGAGAACAATTTTATTACCACTATCAGTTTTATCATAAACGGACAAAGAATTATTTATATCAAAGAAACCACTATCAGTTTCATCAACAGTAAATTTCAACTCGTAATCCATACCTTTTTCACTAAAGAAATCTTCTAATTCTTTCTTTCCGTCATTCCACTCATCATCCAAAGAAGAAAGGCTGTCAATCATTTCATTCTTATACTCATCTGTGAAAATTTCGTCTTTGTCATCTTCAGCATATGAATTTTTCATTGCCTCAAATATCTCAGTAGCAAATAATGTGGAATGTTCAGATACAAGAGAAACTACAGCGTCACATAAAGCTACAATATCTTTATCTGTTATTTTCACTTCAATTGTGTTACCAGATGCAGTTACGACATTTATATCCTTTACCAGGTCTTGTGCACTTGCCAAAACATTCTTGTCTGCAGCAATGTCCTTAACAGCATTTATGAACTCGTCAAGTTTCATACCTGTCACAGAATAGAACATTTCAGAAATATCAAAAGATTCTCCGGATAAATCATCTGAAGGCGTATCAACTACACCAATCAGCTCAATCAAAGAAGGAAGATTTATCTGAATATATTTCTTGTCATTATAAGCATCAGTAATACTATTTATCACATCGTCCATCTCAGCTTCGCCGGCAAGATCCGAAACAGTTTTAAGAATTGCAGTCAATTCTTCGGTCGGTATAAAAATGTCTTCTTTAATACAAATAATATCATCAATACCTATAATCTCTGTATCATTTCCACCGTAAACATTAAACCCAAATTTGCATTTTCCATCAGATGAAGTTAAAACAGACACCTTAAGAGATGCATCCATCTTATTATCTGACCAACCGAATTTTGAGAATATTTCAGAATAATCCTCAGAAGTCACACCTTCTGAAGCCTCTACTGTTATTTTAACCTCAGCAGTAGTCAATGAACCCTCTGAAATTTCTTTAGCAATATCTGCAAATTTTGTCAAAGCAATAGATTCACCTGTTCCGTTCTGTGTATCATCTGCTGCATCGCCTGATACATCTGAAGTTGACTCTTTTTCTTTGTCATCAGAGTCATCAACCTTATCTTCTCCGCATGCAGTAAATAAACTCATCACCATCACAAGTGAAAGTAAAAAACATAAAAACTTTTTCATGATTAACACCTCTTTTATTAATAAAAGCCAACTATACTTCATGTTACAGTCAGCTTTCAGAATCAGATATATTTTACATGCCGCTAAATAAACGGTCAAGTATATTTTCAATATCCTTCTCTTTCGGAACTCTCGGATTGCTCGTTGTACAAACATCCGCGAGAGCAGACTTTACTATAACAGGCTTTGCTTTTTCAAAAGCTTCACGTGACACACCTAACTCGACAAGAGTCGTCGGCAGCTTCATAAGTCTTAGCATTTCATTAATTTTCTTTATGAAACTCATAACACTCAAACGTGTTCCTAAGGACTCATAACCTATTTTATTATACGCTATTGCGTACTTCTGAGCTGCAACTGATTTGTCCATTCCAAACGGCACATCAAGACATGAATTAAATGCAATGACATACGGAAGAACCATCGCATTAGCCGTACCGTGACTAATATGGAAATTTGCACCTAAGCCATGTGCAATACTGTGGGTTATGCCGAGACCTGCATTATTAAAAGCAAGACCTGCAATATACGATGCCATGAGCATATTTTCACGGGCAGACAAATCACCGCCGTCCTTGTACGCCTTGTATAAGTTATCAAAAGCAAGTACAAGACCTTTTTCTGCAAGTGAATCAGTTATAATATTTGATCCTGTAGATACATATGCTTCAAGAAGATGTGTTATTACATCCATACCTGTCGCGGCAGTGACTGCGGGGGGCACGCTCACCGTAAACTCCGCACACAAAACAGCAAGATCGGGAGCCATTTTTTTATCAACAATCGGATATTTTACACCGTTTTCCTTATCGGAAATAACGGAGAAATCCGTAGCTTCTGAACCCGTACCGCTCGTAGTAGGAATTGCAACAAGCTCAATTTTTTTACCTGGATTAACATCTGCGTCAACATATATTACAGCCTTCGCAGTATCTATTGCCGATCCGCCTCCGAAAGCAATGAAAACATCCGCATCGTGCTCTTTTGCAAACTTATAACATGCGCCTACCTGTTCAATACTCGGGTCAGGTGCAATATTTGAATACACAAAACAGTTATTACCTTCAAGCTTACTAAGTACAGCATCGACTTTATGATTTTCCGCTAAAAACGGATCTGTATATATTATTATATTTTTATTGTTATATCTTCTGAGTGCGTCAAGAGAATTTTCCCCGAAGCAAACATTCGACATAATATTCAACTCAGTCATATTATCAAAGTCTGCCTTCCGACTATATTTGTACTAATCTAAATCTCAATAAATCAATTCTACTTTTTCTTTTTCAAAAGTTTCAATCCATTTGTTTTCCGGTTTTCTGTCCGTAACTACAAGGTCAATATTCTTTAAGTCAGATATACCAACAAATGAAACAATGTCAAACTTTGAATGGTCTACCGCCAAAATTTTTCTGTGAGCAGAAGCGATAATCGCCTTTTTTATCTCAGCATCATTTTCATTTGAATCAGTTAGACCGTTATCCACGCTGATACCTTTGCACGAGAATACAGCAAGATCAACATGATAATTATTTATGGTTCTTGTGGCCTGAAGACCAACAAGCGCAAGAGCACCCTCTTTAAGAGTGCCGCCTGTCGATATGACTTTCCAACTGTTTCTGTCGGAAACCTCACATATAATCTCGATTGAATTGGTTATTATCGTAATATTTTTCTTGGACTTTATATTTTGAGCAACAAAAAGTGCAGTAGAACTTGCATCAAGCATTATATTGTCGCCGTCCTGAATCATATCAGCAATCAGTCCGGCAATATACTGCTTATCGGTAACATTTGACCTTTTTCTTACCGCATAAGGAAGATCTACATTAAAACTTTCTTTAAGAACAGCACCGCCGTAAATCTTCTGCGCAAAACCTTCTCTTTCAAGTTTTTCAAGATCACGGCGTATTGTCTCTTCAGTAACATCAAAAATCTTTGCCAAATCAGAAACAATTACTTTTTTATCACGCTGAAGCTGCTCTAAAATCAGCTTTTTTCTTTCTATTGCAAGCATTACAGAATCCTTTCAAAAACTAAAACAACAACACCTACTGACAATATTAAAGGATTGTTTCCCAAAGTTTCTTGTCAGGACTTGCAATAACAGAGCTGTCAAGGAACATTCCCATTCTGCCTGCCTCTGCTTCGGCTTTCTGTACTGCTGCTGTTACTGCAGATACGTCACCTGTCAGCATAGCATATGACTTACCGCACATACCGCGTGCAAGTCTGAGCTCAACCAACTCAACATCTGCAGTCTTTGCTGCAGCATCTGCAGCCACTATGGCAGATGCAACAGAAAACGTTTCAACAACGCCGAGAGCTCTTGCATCTGTAATTTCTGCAGCACCGTAAATTGCTGCAAAAATAGATTCGTCGGGATTACCGAGAACAAAGCTGTCAATAAGCTGTGTTGTGTAACGTGTCTTTGCCGAGTCAACAGCAGCTCTTACAGCACTGAGGTCACCTGATATAAGCACAATATACTTACCGGGACATACCGGATGAGCTTCCAATACAGAAACCTCTGCAGTTTTTATCATTAAGTCAGCAGCGGAAACACCTGCTGCGACTGTTTTATATTCTACTAAACCTATTGCTTTACTCATGAGAAGTACATCCTTTCATCAAGCTTTAACAGTAACAAACTGATCATTTACATCAACTACCGAACCGGCAATAGATGAATGTATGCATACGCCGAGTTTTCCCTCGTCTGTACAACCTATAACCTGGCCTTTTTCAACCTTATCGCCAACACTTACTTTTGCAACACACGGAGCTCCGATATGCTGTGAAAGTTTAATTTTAACCGTTGTCGGCTTAACCGCTGTCTCATCAAGCGGTGCAGGAAGATTGTACTGAGTAAGACCGAGGCGTGCAGTGAGACGTTTCATCGGCACACGGCGATAATCTCTCTTAGGTTCAACGGGAGCTGCATCAACTTTCGGAATTGAGACGCCGTTCTTTCTGAGATTTCCCTTTGCAACACCAATCAATGTTTTAGGCGACAAGCCCTGGAAACATGAATACATTTCGCAAAGACCGCACTGTGAGCAGAAGAATGTATTTACAACCGCATCAACCTGTGAAGCCGCATTATTTGCAAGAGCATTCATGAATGCATGAGGCTCTATCGGATGTCCCAAAAGATTTCTCGGACACAGGTCAGTACACATTCTGCACTGACAGCATGCAGATTTCGCTCTGTTTACATCAACCTTTACATTCTGCTTTCTCTTCTCCGCAACAAACGAATTTGAGGGAAGTATAAGCAAAGCATTTGTTGTCTTTGTGACAGTATCGAATATGTTAGCCTTAGGACCTGTCATAGGACCGCCGTTTATAATCACGTAATCATCAATAGTTGTGCCGCCGGCAAGAGCAATTACGTCATCAAAACGTGTTCCGAGAGGAACTTTTACGGTTATGGGGTTCTTGACCTCGCCCGCAACTGTTATATACTTTTCCGTAACAGGCTCTGAATTCTTAATCGCATTATAAGCATTCAGCATTGTCTCAACATTGTAAACAATTACACCGACAGAGATCGGAATGCTTCCCGGAGGAACAACACGGCCTGTAGTTTCATAAATCGTTATGACTTCATCGCCTGCAGGATAAATCTCCGGCAAAATACCTATTTCAATTTTTTTGAAAGAATCAAGATTAGCTTTAACCGCATCGATTGCGCCCTTATATGATCCTTTTACTGCAATAATTACTCGGTTAACTTCACAAGCATCAGCTACAATATCAAGTGCAGTCATTATTTCAAGTGCATACTTCTCTAAAACCTGTCTGTGAAGTTTCAGAAGAGGTTCACACTCTGCACAGTTAAGCACGATTGTATCAGCTGCTTTGTTAAGCTTTGCATACGAAGGGAATCCGGCACCGCCGGCACCGACAACACCTGCTTCACGCAAAACCTTCGTAAGTTCTTCCATTTTCATAAAATACACCTACTCTTTGTCAAACTGTATATAAAATTTTATTATAATCCAACTCCATCATCAACTATACCTACTATAGCTGCGTCAACCGGTGATGAATCAATACCGCAACCTATACGTGCAGCACTGCCTTGAGCGACAAGTACGATTTCCCCGATACCGGCGCCTACATTATCAACGGCAACTATTCTGTTCAGATTGCAGTCCATGCTTTTTAAAGGCTCTACAATCATAAATTTGCTTCCGATAAGGTTTTCATTTTTTCTTGTGGCAACAATACTGCCTACAACTTTTCCAATAATCACAATATCACCCTGTTGAAAATCTTATTAAACGAGTTGTCCCAAAGGGCTGTTATGATTTTATCATAACGGCCCGATTTAAAGACAACATAATATTATTTTACAATTATACCGATATCTCCGGTCTTAATTTTTGAAGCATTGGCTTCGTCTGTATCAATGTGCATCTCGAGAGTAAATGTCTCATCAACACGGATTGTTACATTATTGAACATCGTACCGCGCTCATTGTTGAACTTAACAGATACAACATCCTTATCTTTTACGCCAGCAACTTCAGCGTCTCTCGGGCTCATATGTATATGACGCTCTGCAATAATACATCCTTCGTCAAGATATACAACACCTTTAGGACCGACTACTGCTATAGGAGCAGAACCGTTTAACTTTCCCGAAAGTCTGATAGGAGCTCTTACACCGAGTTTTACTGCATCAGTCTGAGAAATCTCAACCTGTGATTTACTTCTTACAGGACCGAGAACTCTGACATTTTCAATCGCACGGAGCTTAACGCCTACGATTGTAACAAGCTCATTTGAAGCGAACTGACCGCCCATAAGCTCTTTTTTCTTTGTAAGCTGATATCCCTTACCAAAGAGAGTTTCAACATGTTCCTGAGTCAAATGAATATGTCTTGCGGAAACACCTACCGGAACTGCAAAGCCGGTATCTTTTTCTTTTTCAAGAATACCCAAGACAATCTTCGTAATATCCTCAACAGATCTATCCATAATAAATCACCTGCTAAATCGTTAATAACTAAACTAATCGTTCAGTGAAATAATGCAGTTTTACCGCCGCCGCAGGCGGCGGTTGCATTACTTTTTTAGATTTCACATTCTTTGTGAAAAGAGAAAATTACTTCAATGAAGGAAGAATTTTCTCAACATCTGTATGAGGTCTCGGGATTACGTGAACAGCAACGAGCTCACCGAGCTTTGAAGCAGCTGATGAACCAGCCTCTGTAGCTGACTTAACAGCGCCTACGTCGCCTCTAACCATAACACTTACCAAACCGGAACCGATTTTCTCTGTGCCGACCAACTCAACGTTAGCTGCTTTGCACATAGCGTCTGCAGCTTCGATTGCTGCAACCAAACCTCTTGTTTCAACCATACCTAAAGCCTGCTGAACCATTTTCTTTTCCTCCTTAATAGTTGTAGATACTTTTTCAATAGCATCTGTTTTTACAGATTTTTTATCTGCAGCGGCAGCTATAGAAGCTGCTACTGTGTTAATCTTTTTCGCTGCTTTTGTAGAAGCAGCTTTTGCACCACTTTTAGATGATGCAGTAGTTGTTTTTGGTTTTTTAGTCTCTGCCATCTCAATCACACTTTCTTGAGTCTACTCGCGCTTATCTCAACGATACGCTTTGTTTCCTCATGGGGATTAGCAATAACCGCGTGCGAACACGGTTTAACTTTTCCTCTTTCTAATGCAGCCTCAACAGCTTGTGTTACTGCAGATACATTTCCGGTAACAATTACAGTTACCAATCTACCGCCTAACTTTCGTTCCCATGTAACGAACTCGACATCAGCTGTCTTGCACATAATATCAAGAGCATCAACCGCACCTGTAACACTAGAGACTTCAATAAATCCTAATGATTTCATTGTTGTACTCCTCTCAGTCAAATAATAAAACTATGTAAGATTTATTATTTTATTGAAGGGAGAATTTTCTCAACGTCTGTATGAGGTCTCGGAATTACATGAACAGCTACGAGCTCGCCGAGTTTTGTAGCAGCTGAAGCGCCTGCCTCTGTAGCAGCTTTAACAGCACCTACGTCGCCGCGAACCATAACACTTACCAAACCTGAACCGATTTTCTCAGTACCGACGAGAACAACCTCTGCAGCTTTAACCATAGCATCTGCAGCTTCGATTGCTGCAACTAAACCTCTGGTCTCGATCATACCTAAAGCTTCCTGTGACATAATAAATACCTCCAATTAAAAATCAATTAAATAAAAATAAAATATATAAATGATTATCAATAAAGCAAATGCTTACTTTTTATCCAAACCGCTCAGCTTGAGCATTTTTTCCGTTCCTGTCTCCGGATTTGCAATGACATGTGTCGAAATCACGGATGTCACGTTGTTTGCGGCATCCTTAGCAGCCTCTAAAGCAGCCTCGACTGCAGCAACGCTTCCACGGAATTTTACTAAAACGATAAGCGGTACAGGCAATGTATCAGCCTTTGCAGGTTTGTTTCTGTCAAAAACTTCCATTCTGACATCGGCAGCCTTACATCCGGCATCTCCGGCAACAAATGCTGCAACCAATCCATATACCTCAATAAATCCTACGGCTTCTGCCATGACAATCTCTCCTCAAAAATTATTTGTTAATGATAGCAATCTTAAGACCTTCCTGCTTGAGGTTGGTTACATATGCTTCATTAATCTGTTCGAGCGGGAATTTATGTGTAATCAAATCCTTCATCGGAAGTCCGATAGCCTGTGCTCTCTTAAGGAAATCAAATGTTGTTACATAGTCTCTCAATGTGTAAACCCAAGAACCTACTGTTGTGATTTCTTTTGAGCAGATATCAAAGTGCGGGTTGATTGTAGCATCTCCGCCGTTGATGAAGAATCCGAGTTCGCAAAGTCCGCCGCCGTTTCTGATGAACTTGTAGATATTTGCATGAGCTACAGGAGATCCTGTGCACTGGAATGCAAAGTCAGCGAGCGTACCGCCGCAAGCCTCTTCTACAGCTTTAGCAAGAGCTTCAATACCCTTGTGCTCCATAAAGTTAACAGATTTGTTTGCACCCATCTTCTTAGCGAATTCGAGACGCTTTGCATTTCCGTCAACTGCTACGATGTTCTCAATACCCATTGTTCTGAGAACTGAAATACAGATAAGACCGATAGGTCCGCATCCCTGTACAACAACTTTGCTGTTGAATTTGAGGATACCTGTTGTTTTAGCTCTTTCTACAGCATGGATAAGAACTGCGCAAGGTTCGATCAAAATTCTTGATTCGAGGTCAAGGTCGCTTACATTGAAGAATGTAGAACCGAGTTTTCCTCTGATAAGAATGTAGTCAGCGAACCAACCGTTAAGATGTACATCGTCATCCGGAAGAAGTCCGTAAACGTCTGCACCGCCTACATTCTGCTTATTAAGGTCGAACATTGTGATAGCCGGGTTATCTTTAAAAATCATACATGTAACAATCTTGTCACCGACTTTAACAGGCTTTCCTGCGCTGTCAACCTTAACGTTTTTACCCATTTTAACGATCTCACCTGTTCCCTCATGTCCGAGAGCTACGGGAATAAGACCGAATGGGTCTCTCTTATATTCGTGAGCGTCAGTACCGCAGATACCGCAGCCTTCTACCTTAACAAGCATATCGTCGTCACCGACTTCAGGCATGGGGAATTCTTTGATTTCGACTTTCTCAAGACCTGTGAGCATTGCAACCTTTGCTTTGGCCGGAATAGCACCGTTTGAAGCAGGAGCTGCAGAAGCTGTTGCAGCTGTTGCAGCAGGAGCGCCGTTCATAGATTCGAGAACTTTTCTGACGATCTCTTCGATATTCATATCACTCATTTTTTCACTCCTCTCTTATCTTACACACAAACTGTCAGCCATTATGCAATGTCTTCTCTTTGTGAATGTTGCCGCAGATGTAAGACCTTCGCCTGTTCTGCTGGCGATTGTAAATGTACAGTAACCTTCACCGCCGAATCCGAGTGCCGCATATGACGGAGCATTCTTTACGAAGATAGCTGTGTCAACTGCTTTACCGAATTTTGTAATATTGTCAACATTCTTTGAATGGATGTGTGCGGAATGTCTGTTTCCGTGTTCGAGCCATACAGCTTTTTCGATAGCGTCATCGATGTCTTTAGCTCTTACAACACCGAGAATAGGCATCATAAGCTCTTCTGCGATAAGAGGATGTTCCTTTTCGCCTTCAAAGATGATACAACGAATGTTTGAAGGAACGTCTACACCGATCATAGCCATCAATGTCTTCGCGTCACGGCCGACACATTTTCTGTTCAATCCCTTGGGAGTAAGAACAGTGCCGATGAGTTTTTCTATCTCAGCAGGAGAAGCGACATAACAGCCGTTTTCTACCATGTGATACATGAGTTCATCAGCGATTGACTCAACAGCAACAACTTCTTTTTCTGCGATACAAGGGAGATTGTTATCGAATGTACATCCGTTAACAATATCTCTTGCAGCTTTCGGAATATCAGCTGTCTCATCAACGATTACAGGCGGGTTGCCTGCACCGGCTCCGATACCTCTCTTACCTGAAGAAAGGACAGTAGTAACAACACCGGGACCTCCTGTTGCAACGATAAGCGGAATCTTCTTATGTGCAAGCATAGTCTTTGAAGAATCCATTGTCGGCTTTGTTACGGAAGTTGCAATATTTGCGGGACCGCCTACTTCGAGTGAAGCACGGTTAACAAGCTCTATCGCAAGATGTGAAACCTTTACTGCTGCCGGGTGGGGATTGAATACAACGGTATTACCGCCTGCTATCATACCCATACTGTTACAAAGAACAGTTTCACTCGGGTTTGTACACGGTGTTATAGCACCTATAACTCCAAAAGGTCCCATTTCAATAAGAGTAAGTCCTCTGTCGCCTGACCATACTCTTGTTGTTATATCTTCCGTACCGGGAGTTTTCTCAGCGAGCAATTTATGTTTCAAAATCTTATCGCCTACATTACCCATGCCGGTTTCTTCTACGCCCATTCTTGCAAGAAGTTCGGCGTTATCAATTGTAAGTTTTCTGATATTAGAGATTATTTTCTCTCTGAAATCCATCGGCATCTTCTGCATAACTTTTTGAGCTTCTGCAGCCGCAGCGATGGCATCATTCATGTCATCAAAAATACCGAGTTTTCTATCAGAGTTTGAAAGTTCCATTGAAGCCATTACTTTTTTAACAATTTCCTGAATATCTTGTTCATTCATGTTTTTCAGTTAGCCTCCTTTAATGTTAATTCCCGGAAGAAATTTCTTCCGTACTCTGCCAAAGATGTATCCTGTTCTTCGCTTCCGCCGCTCACTCCGAGTCCGCCGATAATCTTATCGCCTACCGCAAGAGGTTCGCCGCCTCCGAAAATTACGATTTTACCGTTGTTGGTAAACTGGATACCGTACAACGAGCCTCCGGGCTGACTGAGCTTCTTTAATGCTATGGTCGACATTTTCAGTGCAACAACAGTATATGATTTCTGCAATGCTACATCGTAACTTGCAAGATATGAATCATCCATACATTCTATCGCAACGGGATTACCTCCCGCATCAGATACTGCAACAACTGCATTAACGCCTATCTCAGCAGCTCTATGTTCTACGGCTTCAATAACCTTCCGGGCAAGAGCAAGATTCATTTTGGATGTGTCCAAGACACACTTTTTATTTTTATCGGATTTCATATCAGATACAACTGACTTTACGATTTTTTCCAAATCAAGTTGATTCATGATTGAAACCTCCTTAACGTCTCACAATCGGATTATTTACCGAGCTGAGCCATTACTTTCTTTGTGATTTCTGCTATGAGATCTGCATCGTTTCCGCAGTCTTTCTTAGATCCGCATCCACCCTTACATGAATGACAGCTGGGCTTGCCTTCTTTTGTATTCGGGCAGAGGTTTGCAGGATGCTTACCTGTCATGCCGAACTTTCTTCTGATCTCATAAAGTTCTTCAACCTGCTGAGGTGTGAATTCCTTAGGTCCGCCGAGAACTCTTGACTGATAAAGGAGCTGAGCATAGAACTCAGTAGATTCCATCTTGTAGTATGCATTGATCAACGAATCAGAGAATGTCAATGCACCGTGGTTTTCGAGAAGAACTGCATCAAAATACTGAACATACTCTGAAACAGCATCCGGAATTTCCTCTGTAGAAGGTCTGCCGTATTTAGCAATCGGAACACAACCGAGTGTGATAATTGCTTCAGGCATAATAGGCTGTGTAAGCGGAATACCTGCAATAGCAAATGATGTAGCATACATCGGATGTGCATGTACAACTGCGTTTACATCAGGTCTCTCCTTATACACACGCATGTGCATCTTAATCTCTGAAGACGGCTTAAATCCTGCATTAGCCTGGATTACTTTACCCTCTCCATCAACCTTACAAATAAAATCAGGTGTCATGAAACCTTTACTTACACCTGTAGGTGTGCAAAGGAACTCATTAGGTCCGATTTTTACTGAAATGTTACCGTCATTTGCGGCAACCATGCCTCTGTCATAAATACGTTTGCCTATGTCGCAAATCTCTTTTTTAATCTCGTACTCTGACTTCATAAAACTCTTCCTCCTAAAAAATAATTTTTCGAACAACTTGTTCTTTTGTTGTTTCTTATTGTTTTTTGTTGGTTACGGTATCATTGTACTCCATACAGCACAATGTGTCAACAGAAAATGTTGGTTTGTGTTGTCTTTTTCAAAAACACCGCAATCTATAAAAAAGCCCTCAATTAAGGGCATTTTTTAACTTTTAAAAGATAAACCAAAATAAAAAAACTGTCTTTTTGTGTTTTTTATTCTTTATTCTTTTGGTTTTCGTCAACTTCCCACGGCATTACATCTCCGTCTTCTCTCAGATACTCCAGAATATCGCTTATGCCCTCTCCTATGATCGAGTCAACATAAAATATCTTGCTGCATCCGCAATTCTCAAGCCAGAGCGTCGCAAGCTTCGCATCTGCATACCTGGAATTTATATGTGTAACAATTCCGATAACCTCTCTGTTTACCATACATGTAACATTCGGAGGAAACAGGCAGTACGGTTCTTCGGCATTTACCACAATTCCAATGACATCAGCCTCATACGAATATAAAGCCAACGCTCTTCCCAGAACATGATTTTCGGCGTATTCACCGGGCGTATCAATAATCACATCAAAGTTATTTATGTACTGTGTCTTGTGATATTGAATTTTTTCACCTTTGAGAGCCTGCGTAAGTGTTGTCTTTCCGCACTCGCTCCTTCCGGTAAGCATTATTTTTCTCATAGCCTGTATTAAGTCCTTGTTATCTCACATACCGTGAACAACAGAACATCC
The DNA here is from genome assembly GCA_017461545.1 of Clostridia bacterium. Lineage (GTDB taxonomy): Bacteria > Bacillota > Clostridia > UBA1212 > UBA1212 > SIG423. Next base: position 157,143 of record JAFTXP010000014.1, read on the forward strand.
CTTACGTAATCTACAACGGCGTGTACTGCAGCCTCTACTTCCGAAACTGTTCCGGTCACAATCAAAGTTCCGCTGAATCTGTCAACGAAGCCAAGTTCAACACCGGAAGACTTTATGGCAATATCACCTGCGATGATGGCCGTCTCACTCGGGCTCATTGTGATAATTCCGATAGCAGACTTTGAATAGTCTATATCAGGATTAAGACCGAGCTTTCTGTATAAAATGTTGTCCGGGTTTGCGATGATGTGAGCAAGTGTCACCTGTTTTCCGGGAACGAGCTCCTGTACTATTCGCAATTTGTTATCACCCTGTGTTATCAATCCCTGTAAATCCATAACAACCAATTCCTAATCTAAATTTAATCTTAACCGCCTATCTGACACTTGAGACCGCTCTTTTCGGCGACTGCAAGCAAAGGCAACATATCATCGTTATTAAGTGGTTCGATACCGTCGAGCAAATATTTTCTGCCGAGACCCTCGTATTTATCCTGACCGAGTCTGTGGTAAGGAAGCAAATGCAACTCTTTCACATTCGGAAGCGAAGCTGCAAATTCGGAAATAGCTCTTATCTCCTCCGGAGTGTTATTGAAAGTCGGAATAACCGGAACTCTTATAATCAACTCTTTGGCGCGCTCTGCAATCTTTCTTGCATTTTCAAGAATCAGTCCGTTTGGCTGTGTCGTAAATTCCTGATGCTTTTGGCTGTCCATATGTTTTATATCCATAAGATACAAATCAAGGTGCGGAAGAATTCTTTCTATAACTTCAAATTTCGCATGACCTGTAGACTCCATCGCAGTATGTAAACCGTTCACTTTACACGCATAAAGCAATGCTTCGGTAAAGTCAGGCTGTGCAAGTGATTCTCCGCCAGAGAGTGTCACTCCACCGCCCGAACGTCTGTAATACTGAATATCTTTCAGTATCTCAGGCATTATCTCACGCACGGTGACATCCCTGCCGATAACTTTAGTCTTTCCTGCAACAGTCATATTCTGAATATCATACTCCTGTGACTCAGGGTTACAACACCAACGGCAACGAAGGTAACATCCCTTCAAAAAAACAATAGTTCTGATACCCGGTCCATCATGTATCGAATACTTCTGTATATCAAATATTCTGCCTTTTTGATCTAAATAATTCTCTAAAGACACGATATATTCTCCTTAAATAAACTCTTAATTAAAACCCTTGGGTCGTACGATTAATGATGTCATCCTGAAGCGAACGTGAAAGCGATGTAAATAATGCGCTGTATCCTGCAACACGGACAACAAGTGATTTGTACTTTTCGGGATTCTGCTGTGCGTCGAGCAATGTCTCTCTGCTTACGACATTGAACTGTACGTGCATACCCTTCTGGTCAAAATAGCCGCGGATGTACGATACAAATTTTTCGAGAGCACTTGTACTGCTGAGTGCTGACGGATGGAACTTCTGATTGTAAAGCGTACCGTTAGAAGCAATTCCATGGTCAAGTCTTGCAACAGAGTTTGCCGCAGCTGTCGGACCGAGTTTGTCTCTGCCCGAAGCAGGACCTACGCCGTCTGCTATAGGTTTGCCGGCAAGTCTTCCGTCAGGTGTAGCACCTGTCTGAGCGCCGAGCGGAACGTTTGCAGAAACAGGATAAAGACCTGCCTGGAACATACCGCCTCTGGGGTTCTTATATGTCTCCATAGGTCTTGTATATGTGTAAGCAACATCTTTTGCGAAAAGGTCAATTTCTTCGATATCATTACCGTATTTCGGCAGCTCATCAATCGCAGCAAGAAGTGCATCGTACTTTTGTTTCTTTTCAGGTGAAACAGCCGACTGCTTAACCTGCTCGTAAATCGACTTAATCAAATCCTCGGTAATAGGTGTACCCGAAGCCGCAACAGACTGTGCAACTGACTGAGTGATCTTCGAAACTGTCGCATCGTCCATAGCTGCGCCGAAGTTTTCCTGCAATGCAACTTTAAACTCCGCAAGGGTAAGAAGCTTCTGCTCAAATACAAGAGTTCTGATGGCAACAAGCGCATCGGTTACGTTTGCGATTCCGAATCCCTGAGGACCTGTGAAGTTATAAATCGCTCCGCCCTCCTGGAGAGTCTTACCTGACTCTAAACATCCGTCTACCATACATGATTCGAACGGAAGCGGACATCTTTCCATGTGAGCAAGATCAACAGCGTTATCAGCATTTACGAGCAGTTCGATAGCGTAATTCATCTGAGCTTTATAAGCATCATAGAATTCTTCGAAAGTCTTCATATTTGCAACGTCGCCTGTTTCTATTGTCACCAGCTCGCCGTCCTCATAACCGTTGCTGAATACCATTTCGAGAGGTCTGAGCATATTGAAGAACGCGGCGTCATGCCAGCCTTCTGTTTTGCCCGGAGCCTGAGGCTCAACACATCCGATGATACAATAATTTCTCGCATCCTCAAGTGAAACACCTCTGCTGAGAAGCGAAGGAATGATAACTTCGTCATTGTAATAAGCAGGAAGACCTACACCTGTTCTTGTAAGTGTGGCAGCTTTCATCATAAGCTCGTGAGGAGTACCGTTCCATACACGGATGGAAAGTGACGGCTGCGGAAGCATAACATGCATAGCTGCATCAATACACATAAATGACAAATCATTTGTAACATCAATACCTGCAGCATTCTGACCGCCCACGATAAGGTTCTGGAACAGACTGTATCCTGCAAAACCCTCCGCAGAAGCAGCGTCACGGACTTTGTTTATATCATTTAACTTAATCCAAAAGCAATCGATAAGCTCCTGTGCAAATTCTCTTGTGATAACACCGTTATCGATATCTTTCTTATAGTAAGGATACATGTACTGGTCAAAACGTCCGGGAGAAATCGAGTGTCCGCTCGACTCAACCTGGAGAAGCTGCTGAATAAACCATACGGTCTGGCAAGCTTCGTAGAAAGAGGTCGCGCCTTTTCTCGGAACATTATGGCAGTTCTTTGCAATCTGCAAAAGCTCTGCTTTTCTTACCGAGTCAGAACATTTAGCAGCTTCTTCCTCAGCAAGTTTTGCATATCTTTCGGCATATTCTATAACAGCCTTACAGCTGATGATAACCGCCTCATAAAAATGAGTCTTTCTTCCGCAATCCATATCGCCGGGACGCAAAGCTTTCAGGAGAGCTTCGGTTTTAGCAATAATGCCCTCGTAACCGATTGCCAGAACTTCGTCATATTTTACACATATATGTCCTACACCGTTATAATAGTAGTTTCCTACTGTAAAAAGGTTGTGCTTTATGGCAGTCTTTGTTTCGGGCGTCATGTAGGAAGTGGCAAGCTCGCTTGTTGTTCTGCCCTTCCAATATTTATTAGCTTCGGCAAGCTTTTCGCAGGTCTCCTTAGAAATATTAAACGGGTCTGCAATTCTGTTTGCAACAGTGTCAAACTCAGCCTCAAGCCAGTCATAAGAGAACTCAGGGAAAGTCTGACAGCCTCTTGATTTTTTAGAGCTGCTGCCTACGATAAGCTCGTCCTCTCTGATGACGATCGGAATATTCTTTAATATATGTTCGAAAGCCTTTGCTCTTCTTGTGACCATAGGCTCATTCTCGGTAGCCTTATAAGACTCGGTAACAAGAACTGCTCTGTCAGCATCGATCTCGGGAACAGACGCAAAATATCTGTCAAGCAAACGATCGATTCTCGGGCTTTTTTTGACAGGTTCCGAATTGAATTTTGCCATTTATAATTCCTCCATCTATACAATTAAATATCAAATTTTCCAATAAACACTCTTATGAATCTATATTATTGTTTCAACGATAAAATGTCAACACCTTCAAAGGCGTTTTTTAGTTGTTTTTTGTTGATTTGCACAAACCGGAAATAAAACAATATAAAATTCACGCATGATACTGTTTTAATTCAACAAGATACAACATTATAGTATTATTTACCGAAAAAACTCATCACAGACTTCACAACATCGTCAGTGACATAGTCTGCCGCAGATATAACCTCGGGCGCACTTCCGGAAATCGCATACGAATATCCGGCGGACGATAGCATAACAATATCATTTGTGCCGTCGCCGAAAGCCATAACATCCTTCATATCAACAGAGAACTTTTCACAAATAATATTTACACAACTGCCTTTATCTGCAGATTTACTTATAAATTCACACCAACCGTTTTTCGTATATACATTATGTAAATAATTTTTCCACTCATCAATAAACGGCTCAAAATCATATACAAAATTTTCTTTCTTATAAAAAACAGACAATTTAAAGAACGAATCTTTTATGTCATGGAAGTCATCTATCCTTGTTATGCAGTTATCCATAGTGGCAGCTTTTTTCATAGCAACAACAGGTGCACTTTTTTCATTACATTCCGAAGAAACATATACAGAACCTGTACCGTAAACAGCAATATCATATTCTGTATTGTTTTTTATACCATCTATAAAAGAATACGCCAAATCCTTATCAACAGAAAAATCTGCAATCACTTCATTTTTATATACTGCCAGACTGCCGTCGTAGCAGATAACTATAATATCATTTATAACATCGGAAAAAAGACGCACTATATCACAAAAAGGTCTGCCGCTTGCAACAGCAACAAGAATACCTTTCGACAAGAGATATTTCATCATATCAATGACGGAAGCAGAAATACGAACAGCATCACGCGGAAGCAATGTGTTATCAACATCAAAGCAAACCATTCTTACCAATATACACGCCTCCTTTCTGCAACAATTATAAACATTTTAAAACATATAACCCTATTTTTCAACATTTTATTTTATCGAAAAGATTTTCATCGATGTCCACAATGATTAAATCCTCTCCTACACTTACAATCTTATTAAACGGAATAACTATATCTGCATTATGATTATATTTTCTGAAAAACTTTCCTTCACCGTATATTATCACGCTGTCAATTTTACCTGTATGAAAATCGGCCGCAACATCGGAAACATATCCGACCCTGCGACCGTCAAAAAGATTTATAACTTCCATTTTTATTATATCATTCAATCTATGCATATGAATTCACTTCAAATAAACGTCACAAACATATCTATGTGAAGATAATCAAAAAAATTCTATTCAATCAAGTTTTAATATATTTATTTATATGCCTTAAGGCACTCTTTTCAAGACGTGACACCTGGGCCTGACTTATTCCGATTTCTTCCGCAATTTCCATCTGAGTGAGTCCGTCAAAAAATCTTAATTTGATTATTTTCTGTTCTCTTTCATTTAATCTGTCTAAAGCGCTGTTTAAAGTCAATGTCCTGTCCCATGCCTCTGCATTCTGTTCTGAATCTTTTACCTGATCCATTACACATAATGTATCGTTTCCCTCCTGATAGACAGGATCAAATAATGATACAGTATCCTGAATTGCGTCAAAAGCAATTACAACATCTTCACACGGAATATCGAGTTCTTTTGCTATTTCACTTACGGTAGGTTCTTTGCTGTTCTGAAAAAACAATCTCTCTTTAACCTGCAAAGCTTTATATGCTGTATCCTTTATAGACCGACTTACTCTGATAGAATTGTTATCGCGCAAATAACGTCTGATTTCTCCGATGATCATAGGAACAGCGTAGGTGGAAAACTGAACATTCTGACTTAAATCAAAATTGTCAATTGCCTTCATCAAGCCGATACAGCCCACTTGAAATAAATCGTCGACAACTTCCTTTCTCCCGTTAAAACGCTGGATGACACTGAGAACAAGTCTCAGATTCCCGTAAATAAATTGGCTTCTCGCCTCTTCATCACCGGCTTTTATTTTAAGCATCAGCTGCTCTTTTTCTTCGCTGTTTAAAATCGGAAGCTTTGAAGTATTTACTCCGCATATCTCAACTTTGTTTATAATCATTGCGGCCTCCTTAATGAATAAATTGACATTAAAAGTATTACCGCAATATTTTTAGTTTATTCTATTTTACACCATAATTCATCCGAACTTTGTCATCTCATTTTTCAGCCTTGAAATTATTCGCTTTTCAAGTCTTGAAATGTAAGACTGCGATATTCCCATCATGTCAGCAACCTCTTTTTGAGTAAATTCTTTTTCTCCGCTCAATCCGAATCTCAGTGACATAATCCGTCTTTCTCTCATGCTCAATTTTGAAATTGCGTCATTCAACATCTGCCTGTCTACTTCTTCATCCATTTCCCTGTATATTATATCTTCATCACTGCCTAATATATCAGAAAGCATAAGTTCATTGCCGTCCCAGTCAACATTCAGCGGTTCATCAATTGATACTTCAGCCTTTTGTTTATTGGTACGTCTTAGATGCATTAGTATTTCGTTTTCAATACACCTGGATGCATAAGTTGCAAGTTTGATGTTTTTATCCGGTATGAATGTATTTATTGCTTTTATAAGTCCTATTGAACCGATTGAAATCAGATCTTCAACATTTATGCCGGTTGTTTCAAACTTCCTTGCGATGTAAACTACCAATCGTAAATTTCTTTCGATCAGGATATTTTTTACATTTGCACCTTCATCGTAAAAATGGTCAATTAAATACGCTTCCTCCTCTGCGCTGAGCGGAGGCGGAAGCAAATCGGCATTTCCGATATAAAATATATTTTCTGCAAAGTCTATTTTTAACAGCTTAAAAATCTTATGTACAAACAGAAATATTTTTAATTTAAAAACCTTTATATTCATTTTTATTCACTCCTATATTTCACATAACAGTATTTCAGGCGATATAATCGCATTGTACTCATCAGTTTCCGACAGTTTTTTGTCTACAAAACAAACCGTTGCTTTCATCCTTTTTTCACCATCGGTTTCATCTTTAATAGAAACATAATCAACAGCCAAACCAATCATAATATCACTTCCGCTGCTTACTGTCTTAAACGGAATCACAGATATCCTGTCCGCGAAACCTTCCTCTGCAAAAACAGAAATCATGTCGTTTGCTGTTTTTGCACTGGTTTTATCAAAATACTTACTTTTCAGATTCTCATCAAATAAATTCAAAAATGCATCAGATTCACAAATAACTACAGGCAAATTATGTAAGTTATCCCGTATCTCGTTTCCTGTGTCACACAAAGCCTGCACAAATATCGACTTTTCAGATAAAACAATTTTTGTTTCATATATTTTTCTCGGCATCCTTTTATTTTTCTTAATATAATAAAAAAATACCGTTATAATTATGTATCCTATGACAAGCATTTCAATTATGTATACAGCTGAAGAGCTTCCCCAATTCACAACTATTCCGCCTTCATTTACTGCAACGGGATTACCTGTGAATTTCAGTACTAAAAAAACTCCTGCAAACATAAAAGAAACAATGTACAGAATAACGTTACATATTAAAATTTTTCGTCTTTTTTTCAAGCCGAAAGACAGCGCACACATAAAAAATGATGAAATTATTTTAAAAAAAAGTGAAAGAAAAAAATTGTCGGTCAAACAGGGAAAAACACAAACAAGAACAGCATACAGCGCACCCACTGCAGCTCCAGACAGTATTCTGAACGGTTTTGATGAATATCCTGCCGCTTTTCCGCTTATATCAATAATTACAAAATCAATTAAGAGGTTTTCCAAAAAAATAATATCAACATAAACAGATATTTCATTTTGCACCGCTTCACCTCTCTGTCCTTTGATGTTGTCAGTATTATAAAAGACAGGGTGCGTCGAAAGACGACGCACCCTGTCGGCAAAGGCAAAATCTTTTCAGGTTATGTAAAAAAAGACTTCTCTATTTTTTCCGGATAAAAAACGGCAAAGATTTCAACTTAAAATTGAAATCTTTGCCTATAAAACTTAATTTATACAGAATATCAGAACTGTACTCAACCCAATTCAGCAAAGTATTTAATTGTTCTTACCATCTGGCTTGTGTATGAATTTTCGTTGTCATACCATGAAACAACCTGTACCTGATAAAGATCGTCGCCAATCTTAGATACCATTGTCTGTGTAGCATCGAAAAGTGAACCAAAACGGATTCCGATGATATCAGATGAAACAATCTGATCTTCGTTGTAACCGAAAGACTCTGATGCAGCAGCCTTCATAGCAGCGTTGATGCCTTCCTTAGTAACATCAGCACCCTTAACAACTGCTGTAAGGATTGTTGTAGAACCTGTAGGAACAGGAACACGCTGTGCAGAACCGATGAGCTTTCCGTTGAGCTCCGGAATAACGAGTCCGATAGCTTTAGCAGCACCTGTTGAGTTAGGAACGATATTTACTGCGCCTGCACGTGCTCTTCTGAGGTCGCCTTTTCTGTGAGGACCGTCGAGAATCATCTGGTCGCCTGTGTAAGCGTGGATTGTAGACATGATACCTGACTGAATCGGAGCATAGTCGTTAAGAGCCTTAGCCATAGGAGCGAGACAGTTTGTAGTACATGATGCAGCAGAAATGATTTTATCGTCTGCTGTAAGAGTCTTTTCGTTTACTGAGTAAACGATTGTCTTAAGGTCATTTCCTGCCGGAGCTGAAATAACAACTTTCTTAGCACCTGCATCGATGTGAGCCTGTGATTTGTCCTTTGAGCAATAGAAACCTGTACACTCGAGAACAACGTCAACACCGATTTCTCCCCAAGGAAGATTTGCAGCGTTGGGCTCTTTGTAAATGATAATTTCTTTACCGTCAACCTTTATAGAACCTTCGCCTGCTTCTACAGTATGTCCCTCATAACGACCTTGTGATGAGTCATACTTGAGCAAATGAGCAAGCATCTTAGGATCTGTAAGATCATTGATAGCTACTACTTCGTAACCTTCAGCACCGAACATCTGTCTGAAAGCGAGACGGCCGATACGGCCAAAACCATTAATCGCAACTTTAACTGCCATAATAACAATTAACCTCCATACAAATAAAAATAATATAATAAACAAATTAAGTCAGTGCTTGTCTTTCAACAAAACACATCAAAAATTATTTTACCCTCTTTTACTATAAAAATCAACAATAATTTCCAAAAGCAGTAATTATTATATTATATCAAAAAAAACTCTGCACAATTCTCCGTATCACTGTCAGCACCTATATAAGCTTTAAATAATCCTTTTTCAGATGTGAACTCACCGCTTACAGTGTTAAACCGCAGCATTTCCTCAGATATTTCAAACGAAACATCTGATTCTTCACCCGGCATAAGCTCAATTCTCTTATATTCGCGTAGTTCTTTAACAGGACGCGCAACGGATGCAAAGACATCAGATATATAAAGCTGAATAAGAGTTTTCCCTTTTCTTTGACCGACATTTTTTACCTTGACTGTAGCAATCAAAGAATCGTCCGAATTCATTTTATCACTTGAAAGCGCTATATCGGAAATTTCAAATTCATTGTATGACAATCCGTAGCCAAATGAGTACAGCGGAGTATTAAGGCAATCAAGATACCTTGTGCGGTAAGGGGTTTCTCCGTTTGGTGTTTCCTGCGGTCTTCCTGTTTTAAGATAATTATAGAATACCGGACATTGACCGACACTTCTCGGAAAGGACATCGGGAGTCTGCCTTCAAAATCACATTCGCCGAAAAACAGATTTGCACATGCGCTTCCGCCCTCCGTACCGGGCTGCCACATTACAGCCATTGCGGATAAATAAGGTTCAATGTCGGTAAGAACAAGAGGTCTGCCGCAGAAAATCGCTGCAACGTTATTCCTATTTACCGAAGTCACTGCCTTTACAAGTTCAACTTGCGCGTCGGGAATAGAAATTGAAGTTTTTGAAAAAGCCTCGCCGCTTTCAAATGAGTCTTCTCCTATGCACAAAATCACGGCATCCGCTTTGCGTGCGGCTTCGGCTGCTTCTTCAATGAGATCATACGAATTTTCTGCTTTCTCAGCAAATCCGGCTTTGCAACCGGCTAAATACAAGACCTCACAGTCCGGAAGAAGTTTTTTCACACCTTCAAAAACAGTCATGGATTCAGCTTCACTACCCATGCCGAACCATGCACCGTTCATTCCCTTATTGGCGTAAGGCCCGATAACAACAATCTTTTTAATGCTCTTTGAGAATGGAAGTACATCATTATTCTTCAAAAGTACGGCAGACTTTTCGGCAGCTTTTCTTGCAATAGCACGGTGTTCTTCACAAAGAAATACTGTCTTTTCGTCTTCAATGCTTGCACCCCTTGCAGGATCGTCAAAGAGTCCGAGTTTTTCCTTTAATTTGAGAACACGAAGTACAGCCTTATCAATGAGTTCTTCGGAGACAGTTCCGTCTGCAACAAGACTTTCCATACAGGTGATATATGTATTGGACATCATTTCAATATCATTGCCGGCCTTGACAGCCTTTTCGGCGGCTTCTCTCCCGTCGGCACAGTAACCGTGCTCAATCATCTCTCTAAAGGAATTATAATCAGATATAACTATCTTATCAAAACCCCATTCCTCACGGAGAATATCGTTTACAAGCCATTTATTTCCCGCAGACGGAATTCCGTTCAAAGTATTAAAAGCAGTCATTACAAGTTCGCAACCTGCATCAATTGCTGCCTTATATGCCGGTAAATAATATTCTCTGAGTTTATGTTCACTCATATCGACCGAGTTATAATCTCTGCCTGCTTCGGCCGCACCGTACGCAGCAAAATGCTTTACACAGCATGCAATATTATGTTTACTTTCAAAGTTGCCCTGGTATCCTCTCACCTGTGCGGCAGCCATTTTTGAGTTGAGATATGCATCCTCACCTGTCGACTCCATGCATCTTCCCCATCTTGCATCACGCACGAGATCGACCATAGGAGAAAAAGTGACGTGAATTCCGCCTATTGCAGCCTCTTTTGCAGCCATACGCGAGCATTCTTCCACTATATCTTCATCAAATGTCGCACCCATTCCGAGAGGAATCGGATACACGGTTTTATACCCGTGAATTATATCAGCCATAAGCAACAACGGAATTTTATGAGGATCTTCGGCCAAGTGTGTGTCTTGAATTTTGTTTGTTAATTCAGCACCGCACGCACCTAAAACAGTTCCTATCGACGCAACATCCTCAGCTGTCAAATTAAAAGCAGCCGCAGGACCCGTAATCATTCCTTCTGCATCTTTTAAAATAAAATCACAAGTGTACTGCGACAACTGTGCAAGTTTTTGCCTGAGTGACATATCGGCAACAATTTTTTTGATGTTCATTTTTGCCCCTTTTTTTTCAACAGTCATCTGATTATTCTCAGTCCATTTCAGGAAAATCAAGCTGTCTGATTGCCTCATACAAAATGATTGCAGCAGCATTTGATAAATTCAGACATCTGAAATCATTCTTCATCGGAATCCTTATCGATGTGTCAGGATTTGCTTCAATCAAAGAAACAGGAAGCCCTTTTGTCTCTTTTCCCAAAACAATATAGTCACCGTCATTATATGTAACATCTGTATGCCTTCTGTGAGCTTTCGTTGTGCACATAAAAAATTTCGCACCCGGATTTTCTGAAACAGCAGCCTTATAAAAGTCATCATAGCTGTCATAATATTTTATGTTAACCAAATGCCAGTAGTCGAGACCGGCTCTCTTTAGATATCTGTCTTCAACAGAAAATCCCAAAGGCTTTATCAGGTGAAGATTTGTACCTGTTCCGGCACAGGTTCGGACGATATTTCCTGTATTTTGAGGAATTTCAGGTTCAACCAAAACAATATTCATTGCCATATATATTACACATCCTTAAAATACATTTTTAATTTTATCTGCCATAATTCTCAGAGCTTCTCCTCTGTGGCTGATTTTGTTCTTTTCATCAGATGACAGCTCGGCAACTGTTTTATTAAACTCGGGAATATACATTATAGGATCATATCCAAAGCCGTTTTCTCCTTTTTTTTCAAAAGCAATACGACCTTTCATGTATCCGTCGGTATTGAGTTTTTTTCCGTCAGGTAAAATAACGGCGATGCTGCAGACAAAAGCCGCTGTTCTCTTTTCTTCAGGTACATTTTTTAATTCGGATAACAGCTTGTTTATTCTGTCATCGTCGGTTGCATCTTCGCCTGCATACCTTGCGGAAAACACACCCGGAGCACCGTCCAACGCATCAACACTTAAACCGGAGTCATCAGCAAGTACAACTGTATTTTCGTCAATTTCAACGTTATCATACATATACTGAGCTTTTATAAAGGCATTTCCGATAAATGTACTTTCTGTTTCTTCCGGAAAATCATGGACACCGCACTGCGCGGCGCTTTTCATCTCAACGTCAAAGCCGTACGACGAAAAAATCTCTCCGAACTCTTTCAGCTTATTTTTATTACCTGTTGCCGCAATTATCTTTATCTTTTTCAATTCAATCACCTTATATAAACTTACTCTTTTATAACTTTTCCCATGATGCAGTTTACGGGAATACAACCGATTTTACGGCTGTCCTTGCTGTTGATGCGGTTATCGCCCATGACAAAAACATAGCCCTCTTCTACAGTCCAGGTTTGTCCCTCATATGCAAAATATGCAGTTCCGTCGTCATTTATCGAATAGCCGTCATTTTTCAGAGGCTCATTGTTCAGATACATCACACCGTCTTTTACCGTTATAACATCACCCGCAACACCGATTACCCGTTTTATATAAAATTGCTCTTCAGTATTGTAAACAGGTGTTTCAACAAAAAGCCTGGTTATCGCATTATCACGAAGTGCTTCTTTAACATCAAGAATAAATGTTCTTTCACTTTTTGAAGAATCAAAAACAACAATGTCACCGCTCCGGGGTTCATCAAATAAATACGGCAATCTTGAAATCAATACATTTTGTCCGCTTTCTAAAGTGGGATTCATTGAAGGACCTATAACATGACTTGTCCTGATTACATATATATTTATTAAAACTGCAATTATGAAAGCCAAAAAAATGATAACAACAAACGATAATACTTCCTTTAAAATTGCCTTAGCTTTTTTCTTTTTGCGTTTTTTCTTCTTTCCCGGATCCTGCGCCAAAGAAGTATCATCTATAACAGATACTTCTTCAATTTCTTCTGCTGTTTCCGTGACTTCTGATATTTCTTCTGCGTCATCCGGCTTCTCTTCCGTTAATGCAGCTGTCTCATTTCCTTCAAAAATATCTGAATTTTCGTCATAATCGTATAAACCCATAATAAACACTTCTTTTCCTTATCTATATTCTTTAGACGGCATACAACCGCAATACTTTTGTCTGTAAAGACCTATATCTTTAGCCTGCTGCTGACCTTTTCTGAAATTAATACTGAAATCATGATAGAAGAATTTTACGCCGTACTTTTCTGCTGCACTTTTTCCGGCCTCATATATTTTCATATGATTCTGATACGGACTCACAATAAGAGTCGTTGAAAAAAACTCATATCCGTGTTCTGCAGCAAATTTTGCTGACATCTCCATACGCAGTTTGTAACACATTTCACAGCGCTTTTCCTGAATATCCGTAAAATTCTCCCAACGCTTCTGATCAAAATCACTTAAATAGTCTAAATCAATATTTTTATATTCAGCAGCTTTCTGTGCATTTTCAAGTCTTCTTTCAAATTCTTCATACGGATGAATATTAGGATTTGCATACAATCCTCTGATTTCTATGTTTCCAAATAAATCACGCAAATCATCTATGACTTGCAAGCTGCACGGGCCGCAGCAAATATGGAGCAATATTTTATCCAATTTTTCTATTTTATCATTTTCAGGTTTTATCTGCTCAACAGGCATATTCCGCACCGCTTTCGTTTTCAACTAAATCAATCGCATCTTCTTGGCCGTTTCGGTTCCGAACAATGCTTCAAAATCTTTTCCCCTGAGATATCTCCATGCGCCGGGTTTTAATTCGCCGAGTTCCAATGCTGCAATCTGCACTCTTTTCAAATCGATGACAGGATGTCCGATTGCTTCCAACATACGTCTCACCTGGCGATTACGTCCTTCTCTGAGTACAATTTCCACTATCGCATTTTTACCTTTATAACCGATAACGTCAATATGCGCAGGAAGAGTCATTCCGTCTTCAAGCTCAATACCGCGCTCAATTTCATCAAGTTTATTCTGTGTTGGAACACCTTTTACTACAGCCTGATATGTTCTCCATATTTCATATGAAGGATGTGTAAGTTTCTGCATAAAATCGCCGTCATTTGTAAGTAATATCAAACCGGACGTATCATAATCAAGTCTGCCTACAGGAAAAAGTCTTGCGTCAACACCTTTTACCAAGTCTACAACACATGTACGATCTCTGTCATCTTTGGCAGAAGAAAGTACCCCTGCAGGCTTATTTAGCATAATATAAACCTTTGAACTTTCGGGAGTGACTTTTTTGCCGTCAACAGTAACAGTATCACTTCTGACAACTTTTACAGCAGGATCTGTTATAATTTTTCCGTTAATTTTTACTCTGCCCTCTGCGATTATGATTTCAGATGCACGTCTTGACGCGACACCGCAGCTTGCAAGAAATTTTTGGAGCCTTGTACCTTCCATATATATCATTCTCTTTCTTTAAACTAAATAACCGGACTGCCGAAGCATTCTTCATTTTCAAAACCGGTAATTCTAACATCAACAATCATGTTTTCCATGCTCTCACCGCAAGGAACTTTTACATATAAAAAGTTTTTAGTATGTCCGCAATTATATTTGCCGTCAAATGTTTCAAATAATACAGAATGAATAGTTCCAATCTGTTTTTCGTAAAATTCTTTTTTCGTATACTCTCCTATTTCAAACATTTTCATCGCACGTTTCTTCTTTTCTTCCGGAGATATCTGATTTAAACTTTTCGCAGCTTTCGTACCCGGTCTTACAGAATACGGAAAAACATGAATTTTTGAAAAACCTATTTTGAGTGCGGTCTCGCATGTTTTATCAAATTCCTCCTGTGTCTCTCCTTCAAAACCTACAATAATATCAGTTGTGATGGCAGGATTATTAAATTTTGATTTAATTTTTTCAATCAAATTTTCGTATTCATCTACGGTATAATGACGGTTCATTCGCTTTAAAACCGTGTCGCATCCGGACTGCATGGAAACATGAAACTGTGGACAAAACTGCGGAATATCTGACAATTCATCAAGCAATTCGTCCGTTATCAAATCCGCTTCGAGCGAACCGAGCCGTATTCTTTCAACACCTGATTCCAAAACAGCTTTTATAGCATCAGAAAGACTGTTCCCTGAATCAGTACCGTACATACAAAGATTTATTCCCGTCAGTACAATCTCGCGGTGACCCTCTGATACGAGTGTCACAGACTGTTTTTTTATCTCGTCTATAGGCATAGAACGAATCGGACCTCTTGCATAAGGGATCAGACAATACGCACAAAATCTGTTGCAACCATCTTCAATTTTAAGATTTGCCCGGGTGAGACTTTCATAAGACTTCGGAGCCAGAATTTCAAATTTCTCCTTGTCTTTGTAACATAATACTGCATCAACCGGCTTTTTCCCATTTTCATAATATAAGTCTAAAAGTTCGATAAGACGACCGCGTTCTTTGTTTCCGAAAAGAATATCTGCACCGATTTTTTGTGATTTTTCGTACAAAGCCTGAGGCATGCAACCGCAAAGTACAAGTGCTCCGCTCGGATTCTCCCTTCTGTACCTGCGAATTATTTTTTCAGCCTTTTTTTCACTCTCTGCTGTCACTATACACGAATTTAAAATAAAAACATCTGCATTGTATTTTTCTTTTTCCGAAATCGATAAATATTTTCCTGACTCAGTCAGCAATGCAGACATTGCCTCAGACTCATATCGGTTCACCTTACAACCCAATGTATATATATAAAATGATCTGATTATATCCATAACAAAACTCTTTTTTATAAATTATATTTGTCTGTAACAACATTTTTTAGTATAACCCATCGTCAATTTTGTGTAAAGAAAAAAAGGGTTGAAATTAATCAACCCTTATATTACTTATCTTCGGAATAAAATCTTTTCCCCGGGTAAACCTTGATTATATTCCCGTCTGCAACAATATCATTCATTCGGTTTTTAATAAAAATTTTTTTGTCAAGTAGGTCATAAAACAAAAAAACATCCGAATAGAAACACAAACGAATCCTTTCATTACACAGAATCGGCAGATATGAAAAATCTATTATATGAATATCTCCTTCCAACTCTAAAACAAAGTCAGAAGAATACAGATTCTTTATATCAATTTCATAAAAAACATAATCATCGACATTAGTGAGCTTAACCGTGCCGACAATTTTATTTCCGAACAAGTATGCAATTGCTTTCTCCATTCTGACGGTCGCTCCAAAAATATCTTACAATATAATTTATGAAAAAAGTTTACATAAAGCGACCGCAGAAAAAAATAAAATCCCGGCTGACGCCGGGATTTAAATAGTTGTCATTATTTGACAATAGCAGGAAGCTTATCAAACAGAGGAAGATATTTCTTCTCATCTTTAGCAGCATATACAATTCCGAGGACCATAAGGACAATAGAAACTGCATTTATAAGCAAACCAACGAGTGTTCCGACAATAGGAATAATACCGAATATACCCGATACAACACCAAGTGCAACATTTACGATTGTCAACCAAATTCCCTGATTAACATGGAATTTTACCGTTTCGTTTTCTTTGTCACAAATCAATCCAACCAACCAAAGTATAAAGATGTAAGATAAGATCGAATATACTTTAGTGTTATCGCTCTTCTGTTCCATAAAAACAACTCCTTAAAATATTTTTATAACAATATAATTATATCAAAAGTATTCAAATATGTAAATAATTCTCAAGAAAAATAATAGAACTATACCTTGACAATTAAGCTCAATTATCACTGCTCTTCAAAAACGAACCCGCTGCAGGAATTTCCTTAATTTTATATACTTTAGGATTTGCAAAATCTGCATCTGCAACTTTCTTTATATACTTCATTGTGCAACCCTTTTTCAGCTTGATTACAGACACTCCGTGTGAACTCTTTGTCGATTTTATCGGAACAAGAGACACAGGTAATACAACAACTCTGTCATTAGATGAAGATATTGCAATTTCGTCATCAGGCGACATCACATGCACCGCGCCGACAAGCGGAGATGCACCGCCATATGCATTTATAAGTTTCTTACGGTTTGTCTTTGTCTCATATGCTTTAAGAGGAACTTGTGAAACTTTTCCGTTTTCAAACCCGTAAAGAATAAAACCTTCGTAATTGTCTGTCACAATGATACTGATTATTTTCTCGTCAGAATCTGTTCCCAGTATATTTGGTAAGTATTCGCCGAAACTGCTCGCTTTACAATCCGGTATATCATGAATCTTCATTTTATATACAGTTTGTTTAGACGAAACAATTATTATTTCGGATTTGTTATGCCAATCTATCTCCTGCGTAATTTCATCGCCGTCTTTTACTTTCTGCTCGGGTGATGAACGCAGTGCAGTAAGTGGAATTTTTTTCAGATAACCGTCACGTGTCAAATAGAGCTTTATGTTGTTATCTTCAATGAATTCATCTTTTGTTACAACTACAACATCATCTTCATGTATAACATCTGTTTTTCTTTCCTGACCGTACTTTTTTGCAATCTCCTGAAGTTGCTCCTTGATAAGATTATTGATTCCGGACTGACTTGAAAGAATCTTTTTCAACTTTGCAATTTCATTAATCAAAGCATCCTTTTCATCAATTTTATTTATAATATATTCTTTATTGATGTTACGAAGTTTAATTTCTGCAATAAACTCCGCTTGGATTTCATCAATATCGAATCCTATCATCAAGTTAGGAATAACCATCTCGTTTTTTTCAGTCTCTCGTATAATCTTTATCGCCTTGTCTATGTCAAGAATTATCTTTTCAAGACCACGTAACAAGTGAAGCCTGTCCTCTTTTATACGTATATCATTTAAAAGCATTCGCCTTACGCATACACGTCTGAAATTAAGCCACTCCGCAATAAGTCCTCTTACGCCGAGAACAACAGGTCTTGCATTGATCAGGACGTTAAAATTACAAGAAAAACTTTCTTGCATCGGAGTCATCTTATAAAGCTTGCTCATCAATAAATCCGGATCAACAGACTTTTTGATATCAATAGCAATTTTCAAACCTTCCAGATCTGTCTCATCGCGGACATCGGTTATATCCTTAATTTTGCCTTTTTTCACAAGATCAATTATCGCATCAACGATTGCTTCGCTTGAAGTTGTGTACGGAATTTCATAAATTTCAATACAGCTGTTTTTCTTATCGTATCTGTATTTGCCGCGTACCTTGAGACTTCCGCGACCTTTTTCGATAATCTCTGTCATATCTTTATGAGAATATATCACAGTACCTCCTGTTGAAAAGTCGGGAGCAACAATATATTCAAGAAGATCTACCGTGTTATCATCAATAAATGCACATGTAGCATCACAGATCTCTTTAAGATTAAAACTGCAGATATTTGTCGCCATACCAACTGCAACACCCATATTAGAGTTAACCAAAATAGACGGAAATGTAACAGGAAACAAGGTTGGTTCCTTCATTGTACCGTCATAGTTATCGACGAAATCTACAGCATCTTTGTCAAGGTCACAAAAAAGTTCTTCACTTATTTTTTCAAGCTTTACCTCAGTGTAACGCGCAGCAGCATATGCTGTATCCCTTGAATAAACTTTACCGAAGTTACCCTTGGAATCTACATACGGATGAAGTAACGTAGCGTTTCCCCGAGTCATACGTACCATTGTTTCGTATATTGCCTGGTCACCGTGCGGATTCAGTTTCATCGTTTCTCCGACAACATTTGCAGATTTTGTACGCGGACCTTTTAAAAGACCTTTCTTATACATTGTATACAAAAGTTTTCTGTGAGAAGGTTTGAATCCGTCAATCTCCGGAATTGCCCTGGAAATAATAACACTCATCGAATAAGGCATGTAGTTGTTAAGAAGTGTCTCTGTTATATTCTGTTCATTAAATAATTGTTTCTCATTTTCCATAAAAACACCTCATACAAATCAGTTAACATCCAAATCATCCATATAAAGATGACCGTTCTCTTCAATATAGCGCTTACGTTCCGCAAGCTCGTCACCCAAAAGCATATTAAAATAATAATCTGTACGCTCTGCATCTTCCGGCATAACCTTTATTAATCGCCGCGTCTCAGGATTCATAGTAGTCTGCCACATCATCTCAGGTTCATTTTCGCCGAGACCTTTTGAGCGCTGCAATGTATACTTACCTGTCAGCTTCGCAACAATTTCAGCTTTTTCCTTTTCATCATATGCAAAATATGTTTCATTTTTTGAAGTAATTTCAAAAAGCGGAGATTCGGCAATAAACACCTTGCCGTTTGTAATAAGAGACGGCGCAAGTCTGTAAATCATTGCTAAAATAAGTGTACGAATCTGAAATCCGTCTACATCGGCATCGGTACATATTATAATTTTATTCCATTTTAGAGAATTCAAATCAAACGCCATTGAATCCTTTGCATGTTTTGTTTTAATTTCAACACCGCATCCAAGAACTTTCATAAGGTCAGTAATGATTTCACTATCAAAAATCTTTCCTAAATCAGCTTTGAGACAGTTGAGAATTTTACCTCTGACAGGCATAATAGCCTGAAACTCTGAGTCCCTGCCGAATTTTACGGAACCGAGAGCAGAATCACCCTCAACTATGTATAACTCACGTCGTTTTACATCTTTAGTACGGCAATCAACAAACTTCTTCACACGGTTATTTATATCAACATTTCCAGAAAGCTTCTTTTTAATGTTAATTCTTTGCTTTTCGGCATTCTCACGGCTTCGTTTGTTTATGAGCACCTGCTCCATTATTTTATCGGCTTCAGCTTTGTTTTCGATAAAGTAAATTTCAAGTTTCTTCTTTATAAACTCAGTAAGAGCAGATTGTATAAATGGATTTGTAATAGCCTTTTTAGTCTGATGTTCATAACTTGTCTTTGTCGATGACGAATTTGTTATAACAATTAAACTATCCTGTATGTCCACAAATGTTATTTTAGACTCATCTTTTCCGTATTTGCCTGAATTTTTAATATATTTATCTATTTCAGATGTAAAAGCCTGACGGACAGCCTTCTCAGGAGCTCCGCCGTTTTCCAAAAAACTTGAGTTATGGTAATATTCACAATTAGGATTATGATTATTGAAACAAAAAGCAAATTCTGCTTTTAATTTATATTCAGGCAAATCAGCTCTGTCACGGCCTTTAGTCTCCATATCATATCTCTTTATGCCTGTAAAAGCCTTTCCGTCGCTGAGCTCTTCCATATAATCAACAATACCGTTTTCATAATAGAACTCAAACTTTTCTTTTGACAACTCATCAAATAATACAAATTTTATACCTGAATTTACAACCGCCTGCTTTTTAAGTAATGTTGTAAAGAACTCCAACGGAACTTTAATCTCTGTAAAAACTTCCAGATCGGGAAGCCAGTGCTGCATTGTACCTGTAAGTTTTGGAGAACAAGGCTCTTTGTGTAAACCGCCTACATTGTATCCTTTTTCAAAATGCAGATCGTATTTTGTACCGTTTTTGTACACAGTTACATCCATAAAAGCAGAAGTATACTGTGTTGCGCAGCAACCGAGTCCGTTCAAACCCAAACTGAATTCATAGTTATCACCGGTTGTATTATTGTCATATTTTCCGCCTGCATATAGTTCGCAGTAAACAAGTTCCCAGTTGTAACGCTGTTCTTTCTCATTGTAATCGACAGGACAACCACGACCGTAGTCACGTACGGTAATGGAATAATCGGAATGACGTGTCACCTCAATAACTTTTCCGTGACCCTCTCTTGCCTCGTCAATAGAGTTTGCAAGTATTTCAACAAAGGTATGCTGACAGCCTTCGATTCCGTCACCGCCCAATATAGAAGCAGGGCGAAGTCTGATTCGGTCAGGTCCTTTAAGAGCTTTTATACTTTCATCATCATACTCTTTTTTTATTTTCTTCTTATCACTCATTTAATATCAAAAAACTCCTTAGCTTAAAAAAATTTCTGAAAGTATTTTTATATTCCTCCTCAGAAAACTTACACATCTGATTAATCGTTTGTAATATCCTTTAATGAATTAGTATATTCATACAAAAATGCATTATTGTCCGCAGTCTTATATCCTAAAATATAAAATGAAACTGACTCGGGTTTAATATTTCTTATAGTAGATTGAACAGACTGCACAAATGAACTTCTAATATTTGTTTTACAGGATTTTATTACCCTTTCGTAAGCTAAATCATAAAAATTATCAATATAATAACTATTAACGGAATCACCTAAAAGCTGACTTTCCAAAAAGGTCTTTGTAAATTGCTTAACCATCTCTATGCGTTTTATATCGGTTCCGTCATAGTATTGCATCATATAACTACTGTATTCATTATCAGATGTCTTATAAAATCTCATCAACTCAACAGCACTCTTTCCGTCAAAAAACTGCTCACCGGAATTTATCGAAATACCCATTTCAACGTTTGAAGCATATACAGGAAAATTAAACAATAAGCCTTTATCAGCTCCTATAAAACCGTTAAACAGATTGCAACAGTCGTTAAAACTAAAAAACACATAGCTGTCAATAGGAATATTCAACATGTATGATACTATATCTGAAGTTACTTCTCCTTCAAATCTTGAATAAAGCTGACTCATTGTCCCGAGATTATAGGTCTTATTATAAGACTTAACAGCGGATTCACCATCGTCAGAATTTTCAGACATAATTTTTTTAAGAGTGTCAACATTTAAATAATACTTCATATCTTTCGGGATATATATGAAAGACATAGTATTCAATTCAGCATCGTATTGGCTTACAAACATGATTTCGGAATTCTCAACACCCTCATCACCGATAATCACAAGTATGTTTTCTTTTACAAACTCTGTTTCATTTTTGTTTTCAACAGAAATCTGTTCACCATTATAATTCCACGCGGGAACAGCCTCCATTGCAGACGCAGTTTTGTAATAATCCAACGATAAAACAAAGCCGATGACGGTTATTGACAAAAACATAAAAACAGTAAAAAGAAGTATAGCTCTTCTTAAATTGTCCATAACAAAATCTCCCAATATCATTTTATAAAACGGAATAATCCTTTTGTATTATACCACCACATTTTGTGTTTTGTCTATATTTTCCACCCATATGAACAAAGCCGGACATTAAAGTCCGGCTTTAAACTTAAATATCTGTAATAAATAACAAAAATCTTACATTTTTGCTTTTAATGAATCAATTCTGTTCTTTGTGCTTTCATACATCGATTCATACTTTTCAAGTTTAGAACGTTCTTCTGCGATGAGCTTTTCCGGGGCTTTAGCCATAAATCCCTGGTTGCTCAATTTACCTCTTACTCTTCCGAGTTCCGCCTCTGCTGTTTCAAGTTCTTTTTCAAGACGTGCAAGTTCTTTTTCAAAATCGATAAGCTCCTCTAAAGGAATATATATTTCCGCTCCGTCAACAACAGATGATGCCGCATCATCAGATATACCGTTACGGTCTGTCTGCATAAGAACATTCGAAGCATAACCTAAACGTTTTATATATTGAGCTGAGTCCTCGATAAGATTAAAATTCTCTTCCGCTGTAACAAAGATAACCGCAGATTTCTTTGACGGAGGAACATTCATCTGAGCTCGGATGTTTCTCATACTCTTAATAGACTCGATAATGAAGTTCATCTCATTTTCTGCTTTTACGTTACTTAAGGCTTTGTCATATACCGGCCATTGTGAAATCATTATACTTTCACAGTCTTTATAAAGATTCTGATATATTTCCTCCGTAATAAAAGGCATAAACGGATGAAGAAGCTTCATACAGTTAACAAGAACTTTATTCAAAACATACTGAGCCTCAAGTCTTGTTTCACATCCGGAATCAAACAGTCTCGGCTTAACAAGCTCAATATACCAGTCACAATACTGATCCCAAATAAAGTCGTACAACTTCGACAAAGCAACACCGAGTTCGTATTTGTTAAGATTTTCGGTAACTTCTTCTATGAGTTTATTCATCGAAGAAAGAATCCACTTATCTTCCACAGTAAACTTAGAAGAATCAACCTTCGAAAAATCAACTTCGTCATCAAAATTCATAAGAACAAAACGGGTTGCATTCCATATCTTATTTGCAAAATTACGCGCAGCTTCAACCTTTGAATCCATAAAACGCTGGTCATTTCCGGGTGAATTACCTGTAATAAGAGAGAATCGGAGTGCATCCGTGCCGTACTTATCGATAATTTCCAACGGGTCTATTCCGTTTCCGAGAGATTTGGACATTTTACGACCCTGTGAATCTCTTACCAATCCGTGAATAAGTACATGCTTAAACGGGACTTCATTCATCTGCTCGCAGCCTGAGAATATCATTCTTGCCACCCAGAAGAAAATAATATCATATCCGGTAACCAGCACATCCGTCGGATAGAAATATTCAAGTTCAGGAGTTTTTTCCGGCCAACCAAGAGTTGAGAACGGCCAAAGCGCAGAACTGAACCATGTATCAAGAGTATCCGGATCCTGCTCAAATTCCGTGCCTCCGCACTTTGAACAAACTGACGGCATCTCCGCAGCAACTTCCATCGCACCGCATTTCTGACAATAATATGCAGGGATTCTGTGCCCCCACCAAAGCTGTCTTGAAATACACCAATCCTGGATATTTTCCATCCAGTTGTAATAAGTATTTGAGAAACGCTCCGGGATAAACTTAATCTTACCGCTTCTTACCGCTTCGATAGCAGGCTCTGCAAGAGGCTGCATCTTTACATACCATTGACATGAAACGACAGGTTCTATAACAGTACCGCAGCGCTGACAAGTACCCACGTTATGCTTATAAGGTTCTGTTTTTACCAAATAGCCCTGCTCTTCAAGATCTTTTACAATCTGTTTTCTCGCTTCGTAGCGATCCAATCCCTCATATTTTCCGCCGTTTTCATTAATAATACCGCGGTCATTCATAATTCTGATGACTTCAAGATTGTGTCTTAATCCAACTTTAAAATCGTTCGGATCGTGAGCCGGAGTGATTTTTACCGCGCCGGTACCGAAACCGAGCTCAACATAGTCATCGGCGATTACAGGTATCTCTTTTCCTACAAGAGGAAGGATAAGTTTTTTGCCTATAATATCTTTATACTTCTCATCCTCCGGATTTACCGCAACAGCAGTATCACCGAGCAATGTCTCAGGTCTTGTAGTTGCGATCATTAATGAACCGCTTCCGTCTGCAAGAGGATAATTTATATACCAGAAACTGCCATCCATCTCCTTGTACTCAACTTCAATATCAGAAATTGAAGTATTACATTTCGGACACCAGTTTGTAATACGCTCGCCTTTGTATATAAGACCTTTCTTATAAAGTCTTAAGAATACCTCGAGTACTGCTTTGGAAAGCCCCTCGTCCATTGTAAAACGCTCCCGTTCCCAGTCACACGAACTTCCGAGACATTTAAGCTGTTCAACAATACGGTTTCCGTAAACATTCTTCCAAGCCCATGCTCTCTCAAGGAATTTTTCTCTGCCGAGAGCTTCTTTTGTAAGACCTTCTTTGGCAAGAGCATCAACAATCTTAGCTTCGGTGGCAATGCTTGCATGGTCAGTACCGGGAAGCCAAAGAGTCGAATAACCCTGCATACGTTTAAATCGAATTATCGCATCCTGCAAAGTATTATCAAGAGCATGTCCCATATGGAGCTGTCCCGTAATATTCGGAGGCGGTATAACGATTGTAAACGGTTTTTTATTCTCATCAACTTCTGCATGGAAATATCCTTTTTCCATCCAATTAGCATAAATACTTTTCTCAACTTTTGACGGTTCGTAAGTTTTCGCCATATTTTCAAAAGTTTTCATCAAAATATCATCCTTTACTGTTAATATATAATTCTGGAATCTAAGTAAATCAAGTAAGTCCCAAAAAGACTTGACATAGATTTGATAATTATACGCCTTAATCAATTCTCTTGTCAATCAAATCAGTATACAATATGCGTAAAGCTGTCTTCGAAATAGAAACAAATATACTTTATTAATCACCGTAAAAAGGCAACGGTTTAACCGTTGCCTTAAAAGTGCATAAAAATAAGATATGTAATCTATATTTTAATACATCATAGCAGTATACATTGCAGAAACGTCAGCAATATTAACACCTTCTGTGCCGTCAAAATCCGCAGCCAAAATCTGTGTCTCGGTCATTGAAGTATTGCTGCCTATTACGTAATTAATTGTTGTCATTATATCAAGAATATTTATATTTCCTGTCGGAACAACATCACCGTATACAACAATTTTATATTCGTTTCCGTCATCTAATTTTAAAATCATATCAGTAGCAACAGCGCTATACAAAGACGATACAGCCGTATCGCCGGAACTTACTGTAATACTGTTGTATGCACCGTATCTGCTTACAACTCCTGTCTTGGAAAGAGCCTCTGAAATGTCTTTTACCTTTGCATTACAATATACTCCGGTAAATATAGAATTCTCAATCGCAGGAGTTCTGGTGTCAGTATAAACAGTTCCAATCAGATTGTATGAATAACTTGAGTCGGAAGAATTGTAAGTCTCATAATAAACTCTATCATCACGATTTCCCAATCCGATTAAAAACTCTGTATCAGATTCAGAAGAATATACAATCGCGGACTCCATTGTCTCAAATGTAAGTCTTGTTATTGTTTTATTTTCCGTAAGATAGTAATAGCTGTCATCAGTCATGCTGAAAGATATTAAAACTCCGTCTGCTTCAAATACAGTATTTTCGTATGAAGCTGTTGAAACAATATTTGTCAGTCTTTTTACAATAACATCCGGATTTGACGGGGAAACATAATGCCAATATCCGTCATGATAGAACATTGGTGATACGATATTATTCCAGATTCTTATACGTACTGAGTCAGTTTCCGAAGCAGGAGTTCCTTCGAATATATATGCAACAGGAGCACTGTGTCCGTACATACTTAAAGATTCATTAATCTCAAGGAAATAAATATGGTTTCTGACTGAACCTAATGTATATGCATCTGTAACAGATTGGTCAGCTGTTACATAAAAAGATTCGGTGTCATCCGAATAAACATCAATGTTATACCAATTGCCGTTAAGGTTATACATGTTCCAATAAAGAGACTTTTCCGCATCAGAAACAACGATACATTCGTTTCCTGTAATTTTTTCTGCCAATAACATATTTAACAGTGCATAACCAAGAGAGTCCGCACATCCGTAAACCAATGCGCCATATGCCGTCGAACAAAGCATGTCATCAGTAATTGTCTCTAAAGAGGAAGTCTTATCTACATTATTTGCTATATATTCGTGGATTGCAAGCATCTGGTCAACCGTATGCATACCTGTAACCGGAATTTCGGAAACAGCCTTCTCTACATGCTCCTCGAATATCTTATCCATATCAGAAGTATCTTCCAGATAGTACTCAACCGTATATGAATCAACGTACTGACCGTCTTCACTCAAAGTACATGTACTGTCTGTATAATTTAATTTTACATAGTATAACGAAGGATCTGATAATATGACATAATAATAAATCTGCTCTGCATACGATGCAGGAAGTAAATATGCAGAGATATCGATAACTTTTTCTTTGTTCTTCATCGCATCAGATATCGCCTGCGCCGAATAATTGTATGCATCTTCGTCGGTAAAAGCCTTTGACGGCAAATCCGAGTAATAAAAAGAAACAAGCACAACCAAAGATATAAAAGCAGTACATAGTCTTTTAAACATATTAATTACTCCATTCTTATGATATTATTACATAATGATTATATCATAACAGCCATAAAAAAACTATATTCTATTTTTTCCCTTGATTTCAACCTGCGGTAACGGCATAGATATTGAATTCTCATTAAAGGCCTTCTTCACATCTTCCTGCAATGTATAATTCGCATCCCAGTAATCTTCTTTGTTGCACCAGACCCGCAACAGCAGACTGACGGAACTTGGCTCATAAGAAGAAACAGCGGCAAAAGGAAGAACACTGTCTTTAAGTACATATTGATTCTTTGTCGCAACATCAACCAAAATCTTTTTTACTTCTTCAATCTCCGTATCATAATCAACAGAAAAAAGCATGTCTATTCTTCTTGTTTTATATTTAGAGTTGTTTATAATCGGGGAATTTGTAATAACACCGTTCGGAATTACAACCGAGCAATTGTCTGACGTAATAAGATTCGTGTAAAAAATATCAATTGAGGAAACGGTTCCCGACTCGGATCCGACAGTAATATAATCTCCTGTCTGAAAAGGTTTTGTAACCAACAGTATCACACCGCCCGCAAAATTCGACAGACCGCCCTGCAATGCCAGACCAATAGCAAGTCCCGCAGAGCCCAGAGCTGCAATTATCGAAGAAGTAGGTACACCCAAGATTATGACGACTGTCGCAATCAGGAAAATTTTCAAAACTATATTTATGCAGCTTGAAAAAAACTGCGCAGCATCATGGTCAATTTTAGAATGAGCCTTACTCTTTTTCCATAATTTCAGACACAGCTTTATCAACTTTGAGCCGATGAAAAATACAATCGCCGCAAAAACAATTTTCAGAACTACATTCACAACAACCGGAATAAGCTGATCCAGAACAGTGTTTAAAATATTCATTTAAATAATCTCCTTCATATTTCTGAGAAAACATTTAACATTCCCCGAACTCTCTTCAATATCAATTACACCGTAGCTTCCATTTTGTACAGAGCCTGGATTTAATATCACAATTCCTCCGTAGTTTGTACTCATAGGTGAATGTGTATGTCCGAACAACAGAATATCAGCCTCTTTTGACATTGCACGCATCGTTATTGTCATGTACCCGCTTTTTACACATTCCATATGTCCGTGCGTAACAAAAAAATGTTTGCCGCACATATCGAACTCTTTATATAACGGGAAATTATCAACTCTGTCGCAATTGCCCGATACAATATGACAATATACTTCGGGGTATTTATCACAAAAGGACAGAATGTCAGAAACACCGTCACCGCAAAAAATAAAACAATCCGGTTTTTCTTTTAATAGAATCTGCTCAACTTTCAGAGAGCTTCCATGCGAATCAGACAGTACTGCTATATGCAAAAAAACACACCACACTTAACAATATAATACATTTTATAATTATATCCTCACACATAAATTAGTCAAGAAATCCGAACAATTATGAATAATTTTCAAACAGTAAGAAACAATATAACTGAAAAATAAATGTACGGAGGTAAATTATGAAAAAAAAATTACGTCTGTTGTCACTCATAATGATGACAGTATCAGCAATGACACTGTGTACACTGACCGCAAACGGCAGCGAGGAAGACGTTACATTGCCGACTTTAATTAATGAAACTGCCGATACCGATGAAAATACGCAAAGTACAAGTTCAGATTATTATGACACATCCGACAATACTGCTTATGTATCTGCAGAATCGTTAAATATGAGATGCGGTCCGTCAACAAACTACAACATAGTAAAAGTATTAAAAAAAGATCAGTCAGTAACTATTATATTAAAAATTGACAATTGGTATGTTGTCAGGGAAAACAGCGGAGGTTACATCGGTTGCGTAAGTGAAAAATATTTATATTTTCAAAACAGCGATTCAAACAACGGTAACGGCAATACAGCCGAAGATAACTCTTCTGTTACCACTCTATTAAATTTGGTAAACGAAGCAAGAGCAAACAACGGCGTAGGTGCTTTGAAATTAAATGATGAACTTTCACGTATTGCACAGCATAAGGCAGAAGATATGGTTGAAAACAACTATTTTTCTCACAACTCAAAAATTTACGGAACACCGTTTGAGATGATCAGAAGCTATGGGATGACTTTTTCAGCCGCTGCTGAAAACATTGCAGGAAATCAGTCTGTTGAATCGGCCTTTTACGCATGGATGAATTCATCGGGACACGCCGCAAATATACTCAACGCAAAATATACTGATACCGGTATAGGTATATGTGTCAGTCCGACATACGGTCTGATAATCGTACAGATGTTTATTGCCGTATAAAAAATTATGCTTTTTATATTAATTTTTTGTTAAACACTTGACTTATAACAATTCCGGATGTATAACGCTTAACAGGTTAACTATTAATCTGTTAAGCGTTTTTTATAAGGAGGAATAATAAATGCATGACACAGCAGAAGTACATATTGTAATGAGTGAGCTTATGAAGTTGACACGAATGCATCATGCACAGGTTGAAAATAAAATTAATAAACTCGGGATACACCGGAGCCAGCACATGACATTAATGTTTATCTCAAAAAATGACGGAAAAGTAACGCAAAAAGATATTGCAAGAAAATACGGAATAAGCGAGGCTGCGGTGTCCGTAACAATAAAAAAACTTGAGTCTGCAGGATACATCGAAAAAGAATGTGATGAAAAAGATGCACGTTTCAACAGCCTTAAGCTGACTGATAAAGGTTCCAAAGCAGTAAAGGAATCAGTTGATATTTTTAATTCAGCCGAAGCAAAAACATTTGAAAATATAACAGATGAAGAATTAAAAACATTAAAAGATCTTATTCTTAAAATGCAGCGTTCTATATCTGAAAAAAGTGAAGGAGAGACACAATGAAAAGATGGTTCAAATACATAAAACCCTATCTTCCGTTCTTTATAATCGGTCCGGTATGTATGATTGTCGAGGTTATCGGCGAAATTTTCATGCCTAAATTTCTCTCGATGATAATTGACTACGGTTATTACAACAAAGAAGCAACCGGTTTCGTTAAAGCGATTACGGACATCACCGGTCCCGGAAGAAACTTTATTCTGGCAATCATGGGTCTTATGATACTGACTGCAATAATGATGATGGTCGGAGGAATCGGAGGTGCATATTTCGGAGCCAAAGCATCTGTAAATTTTGCTGCAGACCTGCGTTCCGACGTATATAAATGTGTACAGAAGTTTTCTTTTTCAAGCATTGATAAGTTTTCGACAGGTTCTCTTGTTACAAGACTGACAAACGATGTCACACAGATGCAGAATTTTGTCAATATGCTTCTGAGAATGGCGCTAAGATCACCAGGTATGTTGATAGGAGCATTTATCATGTCGCTTACGATAAACCCGAAGCTTACATCAATAATTGCAGTTTCAATTGTCATTCTTATTACCTGTATTATTATAATTATCGGAAAAGGTTTCTCACGATTTTCTGCTATGCAGACAAAGATTGACAACCTCAATACAGTCGCACAGGAAAACATTACAAACGTACGTGTTGTAAAGTCATTTGTACGCGAGGACTACGAAACAAAAAAATTTGCAGAAGCAAATGCAGATTTGAAAAAAACAAGCTTCCGCGCCATGTCACTTATGATTTTCATGTCGCCTATTATGACTATATTGATGAACCTCACCTCTGTTGCAATCCTCTGGTTCGGCGGAAATATGGTTGTCAATTCGTCAATGACTGCGGGAGATTTAAGTGCGTTCATTACATACGTTACTCAGATACTCTCATCTCTCATGATGGTTACAATGCTCTTTATAAATTTATCGAGAGCGCTTGCATCAGGGAAACGTATTGTCGAAGTGTTGGATGAAAAAACGGATATAAGCGACGAAAACGCACGCTGCAAAAACACAACAGTTGAAAAAGGCGATATAGAATTCAGAAATGTCAGTTTCCGCTACTATAAGACAAGCGAAGAGAAAGTATTATCCGACATATCCTTTAAAATAAACGCAGGAGAAACGGTAGGAATAATCGGTTCAACAGGCTGCGGCAAGTCCACTTTGGTATCAATGATTCCGAGACTTTACGATGCAGACGAGGGCGAAGTACTCGTTGACGGAGTAAACGTAAAGGACTACTCTCTTTACAATTTAAGAGAAGGAATCGGTATGGTACTTCAGAAAAACCTGCTCTTCTCCGGAACGATTAAAGATAATTTGCTTTGGGGAAATGATACGGCGACAGAAGAAGAAATAATAAAGGCCGCCGAACATGCTCAGGCAGATAAATTCGTGACAGAATTTGAAAAAGGATATGATCACGATATTGACCAGGGCGGTACAAATGTTTCGGGCGGACAGAAACAGAGATTGTGTATTGCCCGTGCTTTGCTGAAGAAACCTAAAATACTTATTTTGGACGACTCGACCTCTGCCGTTGATACGGCGACCGAAGCAAGAATCAGGTCGGCATTCAGAAGCGAGCTAAACGAGTCAACAAAGATTATAATCGCTCAGAGAATTTCATCGGTTATCGATGCAGACAAAATCATTGTCATGAATAACGGCGTAATAACAGGAATCGGTACACATGATAAATTAATCAATTCAAATACGGAGTATCAGGAAATTTACTACTCTCAGACAGAAAAACCGGAGGTGAACGAATAATGAAAAGAACTCTTGAAGACTTGCAAAAAAGATATAACAGTTCATCTTCCGAAAAAAGAAGCGTAGGAGTATCTATGCCCGGACCCGGCGGAGGACCGAGACGAGGACCAGGCGGACCACCTATGAGAGGAGTCAAATCCGCACCGCCTAAAAACACGAAAAAGACTGTGCGCAGATTGATGTCATACATCACTTCGTATGCAGCTCCGCTTATCGTTGTTTTGTTTCTCATGCTATTCAGCACGGGAACTTCGCTTGTAGGTTCATACATCGCAAGACCTATCATTAACAATATAACTGATTTATCGACACCCGCACAAGAAAGAGTAGAAAACCTCGGAAAAATTCTGCTGGTAATGCTTTGCATCTATGCACTTGGAGTCGTTTCATCATATCTCCAAAGCAGAATAATGCTGCACATCTCACAGAACGCAGTTGAAAAAATCAGAAATGATTTGTTTAAAAAGCTTCAGAAATTGCCTGTAAAATACTTTGACACAAACTCTACGGGAGAAATAATGTCACGTTTTACAAATGATATCGACAATATTGAAATGATGATAAACAACACGATCACAAGTCTGATCTCAGGTACAATTACCTTAATCGGTACGTTTGTCATGATGATATTCACAAACATATGGCTGACAATCATTGTAGTCTGCTTCATTCCGATATTTGCAAAAGGCGGTGCTGTCCTCGGTAAGCATTCTTCAAAATATCATTCTAAACAGCAGGCAGCGCTCGGCGCTATCAACGGATATATCGAAGAAAGCGTCACCGGAAGCAAGGTTGTTAAAGTATTTAATCACGAAGATATCTGTGTCGACGAATTTGAATTACTTAATGACGACATGAGAGAAAAACAGTTTAAAGCGCAATTCTTCGGCGGAATAATGGGACCTATCATGGGTAATACAAGTCAGATTTCATACGCTGTTGTAGCAGGTGTCGGCGGTCTGCTCTGCCTCTTTAACGGATTTGACATCGGCGGACTTTCAATTTTCTGCAACTATTCAAGACAGTTCTCAATGCCGATTAACATGATTGCAAACCAGATGTCCACTGTCTTCTCCGCTCTTGCGGGTGCTGAAAGAGTTTTTGCGGTAATGGATACCGAACCCGAGCCGCAGGACAAGGAAAATGCTTCTTCTATGGAAAATATGCAGGGACACGTCATAGTTAAAGATGTTTCATTCGGATACACTAAAGGAAAGACGGTTTTAAAGAATATCACGCTTTATGCTAAACCCGAACAGAAGATTGCATTCGTAGGTTCTACGGGCGCAGGTAAGACAACAATCACGAATTTGCTCAACCGTTTTTATGACATCGATTCAGGCTCTATAACAATAGACGGTGTAGATATAAAAGATATAAAAATGGATGAACTCCGCAAAAACATAGCAATGGTTCTTCAGGATACACATCTTTTTACCGGAACTGTTATGGAAAACATCCGTTACGGAAGACTTGATGCAACTGATGAAGAAGTCATCGAAGCGGCAAAAGCGGCAAGTGCGCACAGCTTTATTATGAAGCTTGCGGATGGCTACAACACGATGCTTGATGGCGACGGCGCAAATCTGTCACAAGGTCAAAGACAGCTCCTTAATATCGCAAGAGCTGCTCTTTCAAAAGCGCCTATTCTCGTTTTGGACGAAGCAACAAGCTCCGTTGATACAAGAACTGAAAAACACATCGAAAAAGGCATGGACGGACTGATGAAAAACAGAACGACTTTTGTCATTGCACACAGACTTTCTACCGTAAGAAGCTCAAATGCAATCATGGTTCTCGAACACGGAGAAATAATAGAGCGCGGCGACCATGATGATCTGCTGAACCAAAAAGGCAGATACTACGAACTTTATACCGGAAAGAAAGAACTTGATTAAGAGTCTTATAACAGTTCTATCCAAGCGGCTCACAGCTCACTGTGAGCCGCTTATTTTTTGTCTCAATAAAACATTATACGAGTTATTAAGAATATAATACATATTCTTCGCAGCCGCAAAATCAAGCGTCTTCGGTGTATTATCTCTCATATCAATAAAGAATGGCATAAATTTATCCGAAAACGGGTGTTTTTTCCATTTTTGCGATTCTTCCAGATAACTCTCCGGAATATTTTCTTTTGACGTATAAACGCAACAATATGCGCTCATTCTGCTTATCGGATCGTCATTGCCGTCAAACAAATGTATCCATATAGTCTTCATCGGATAAGTTTTTCCTTTATCCGACATGCTGTTGTAATTCTCTAGGTTTAAAATATATTTTTCGGTGTGATTCTTCTGAGTCAGCTCCATCAAAAAGAAATCAAAGTAATTAAGCTTTTTCCAAGGGTTTAAAATAAGTATTTTGTACGCAATACGGCATAACCACTGCATATAAAAGTCTCTCCCGTCAAAATTCTCCATAATATGTCCTCCTCAATGTTTTGTGATTTTACAACATATTACCAATTGAACTATTTCCGGGGCAATTATGCGAAAAATGCCCCGTGCGACATCGATAGACGTTTTTCAATCAAGTCGCACGGGGCTTCAAAAATCAAATAATATTCAATTATTTTTTCTTTTTATTATCAATAATTCTTTCAAAAAGTTTAACAATTTCAACAATCGGAATTACCAAAACAGCAAGTGCGAGAGCTACAAGATATTCCTGAATGCTGATGTGTGAGAACTCAAAAGCTTCTGCAAGGAAAGGAACATAAAGCACAACTGTTGTCAGAACAAGGCTTGCTGCACCTGCTATGAACAATGTTGGGTTGAATGTTTTAATCTTAAACAAACTGCCCTTCTGGCTTCTCATATTAAAGCTGTGGAAAATTTCAGCCATACTCATTGTGAGGAATGCCATTGTCATACCGTCTGTATTTGCTTCACCCAAGTTCGTCCACTGGAATCCGGCAAGACTTCCGTGTGCCATAATTTCTCCGATATAGAATGCGGCAAGTGTGAGGATAGAAACTACGATACCCTGATAAGCAACATCAAAGCCTACACCGTTTGAGAAAATACCATCCTTTGAATTTCTCGGAGGCTGCTTCATAATGTCTGCCTCTGCCTTTTCAACACCGAGAGCAAGAGCCGGGAAACAGTCTGTTATGAGGTTGATCCAAAGAAGATGTACAGGTTTCAGTATTGTAAATCCGAGAAGTGTCGCAACAAAGATTGAAATAACCTCACTCATGTTTGAAGCGAGAAGGAACTGAATCGACTTTCTGATATTTGAGTAAATTCTACGGCCTTCGCCTACAGCACCTACGATAGTTGCAAAGTTATCGTCTGCAAGCACCATGTCTGCAACATTCTTTGTAACGTCTGTACCTGTAATACCCATTCCGATACCGATATCGGCGGATTTTATACTCGGAGCGTCATTTACACCGTCACCTGTCATAGCAGTTACACAGCCTTTTCTTCTCCATGCGTTTACGATACGCACTTTATGTTCAGGCTGAACACGCGCATACACGCTGTATTTTTCAACAAAAGCATCAAGTTCTTCGTCAGAGAGCGCATCAAGTTCTGAACCTGTTACTGCTTCCTCAGCAGATGAGATAATACCGAGTTCTTTTGCAATCGCAACGGCAGTATCTTTGTGGTCGCCTGTAATCATGATAGCTTTGATACCGGCTTCTTTACACTGTGTAACGGCACCTAAAACTTCAGGTCTTACAGGGTCGATCATACCGGTCAATCCGACGAATACAAGGTCGTTCTCCATAGCATCTGATGAATACTCAGAAGGCTCTGCATCAAGAGTTTTCATAGCGGCAGCAAGAACTCTGAGAGCTCTGTCAGCCATAGCTTTGTTTGCTTTAATAATTTCCTGTTTCTTTTCTTCATCGAGAGGAAGAATCTTATCCTCAGCAAGATATGAAGTACATCTGTCAAGAATCACATCGGGAGCACCCTTTGTAAACTGAACGAGATTACCGTCTTTTTGGTGAACGGTTGACATCATCTTTCTGCTGCTGTCAAAGGGAACTTCTCCGATACGGTTATATTCTGTATTAAGTTCATTTTTCGGCATTTCAAGCTTTTTAGCATAGTTTACGAGAGCACATTCTGTCGGTTCTCCCTCTGCCTCACCGCTTTCTCCGAGCTGAGCATCTGAACAACAAGCCATAGCAATAGCAATCATCTTCTCGTCGTTTCCGTAATAGTCCACAACAGTCATCTTGTTCTGTGTAAGAGTACCTGTTTTGTCACTGCATATGATCTGTGCACATCCGAGAGTTTCAACAGCTGTAAGCTTTCTGATAATAGCATTACGCTTTGACATGTTTGTAACACCGATGGAAAGTACAACGGTAACTACTGCCGCAAGACCTTCCGGAATCGCTGCAACGGCAAGGCTTATCGCAACCATAAATGAGTCAAGCATTACACCGCCCGAGAACTCGCCTGCTTTTATAACACCAACAGCAAAGATGATTACACAAATGCCTATTACGAGGAAACTGAGTATCTTACTGAGCTGAGCAAGCTTAATCTGAAGAGGTGTCTGACCTTCTTCTGCCTTTGCAAGAGCATCCGCGATCTTACCCATTTCGGTATCCATACCGGTAGCGGTGATTACCGCTTTACCTCTTCCGTATGAAACAGTACTACCCATATAAACCATGTTCTTTCTGTCGCCGAGAGGGATATCTTTATTATCCTTCATCATAAGAACATCAACGGCTTTTGTAACAGGAACACTCTCACCTGTAAGAGCAGCTTCTTCTATCTTAAGGCTGGCACTCTCAATTATACGTCCGTCTGCAGGGACAGCATCGCCTGCTTCGAGAATTACAATATCTCCCACAACAAGATCTTCGCTCTTAACAACTTTAATAAGACCATTACGAATTACTTTACTTGTGGCAGCCGACATCTCCTGTAATGCCTCAATAGCCTTTTCGGCTTTGTTCTCCTGGTAAACACCGAGTACTGCATTAATGATTACAACGGCAAGAATTATAAATACATCCGCAAGACTTTCTCCTTCGATAACTGCCGTAACAGCAGAAATCGCAGCCGCAACAATCAATATGATAATCATCGGATCCGCAAGCTGTTTTAAAAATCTGACGATCATCGGGACAGGTTTAGCTTCGGCAAGTTTGTTTTTTCCGTTTGCCTGAATACGAAGCTCTGCCTCATTGTCAGAAAGACCGTTTTCATTACTTTTTACTTCTTCGAATACTTTTGTGATATCTTCACAATATGCTTTCATCAAAAGCGCCTCCATAAAATTTTTTAATTAAAAAAGACCTATGTATAGACATAATATTAGTCTATACACAAGTCTCATCATTTAATCCAAGCCAGATATATAAAATATATCAAGATGTTGACTTTGAACCATGCAAATGCATGCTGACTACTCCCTTATGAGCAACAAAACAATTTTACAATAAAATCATTTTATGTCAACCCATATTTTTCCTTTTCAACAGCTTTTTCTTGTTTAAAAGTGATAATGTCCCAAGTGTTTAAAAGTGAAAATGTCCCGTTTCACTTTTTGAATATATTTAGTACACTGCCTTATTGGAGGCGGTCATTATCAGAAAGGTGAATTTATCTATGAATGAACAGGAAAAAT
>JAFTXP010000015.1 GCA_017461545.1 Clostridia bacterium
CTGGCGATATTTCATTTCTTCTGTTACAATACTCATGAGAGGACTCCCTTCGGTACTTTTTTGTTTGTGGTAAAACTCATTGTACCAGAGTACCTCTCTTTTTTCTTTTATTTTTGTAACATATGTCTTAACACATTACAGAAAGGTTCTATATCACAAAGAGATACGAGTCCTTGCAGGTGCAAAATGCACCTGCAAGGACTCGTATACATGTTTTAAATTAAAGAATCGCCAATAACAAAAATGTTATATTTCATTAAAAGAAATTGGAAACATTCAGAGTGTCGTGCTCCGACAACATATCAAAAGCTCGTTTTATCCTTGCCGAAGTAATCAAAGCTGAACCGTATTTTTCATTATCTATTTCAGATTCAAATTCAGCCGTCATTATATCAATCTGATGAATTGCTTCATGATCAAAGAAAAAGCACCATTTCTCCGAACAACTTTTCCATTTTTTATTAAAAATATCTAATTTTTGAGAAATATATTCTTTATTCTCATATCCGTCATCAACGACCATATCATCTATTTCATCCATCACCGATGTAAGCATCGAAATATCAGCCTTTAATGTCTTTGAAAAATAAAATGCAAGCGAAACTACAACAGCAGGAATAATGATAACTGCAGAAACAAACATTACCGTACTTTTATTCACAGATTAACCTCACCGCCTTTTTGCACTGCTCTTCAACTGAATAAAAAACTCACCGTCAACACCTGCGTTGGCATACAGCACATCTTTTACTGAATTTGCGCCGGCCTTTTTTATTTCGTGATTCAATTGTTTTATATCAATATTTATCGCACTTATATTGTCTTCCAGCAAAGTCCCTGCAATTATTACATCCACACGCAGCGGTTCTTCGTTTTGAGAACCTACATCACACCTTTCGGCAGGAGCTGCAAAACCGTAAGGCACCACGCTCAGCTCACCGTTTGTCTCAAGACGCGCCTGATTTATTTCCTGAATATCATTATAA
The DNA here is from genome assembly GCA_017461545.1 of Clostridia bacterium. Taxonomy (GTDB): domain Bacteria; phylum Bacillota; class Clostridia; order UBA1212; family UBA1212; genus SIG423. The sequence goes on from JAFTXP010000015.1 coordinate 987, forward strand.
CCCTTTATCCGCAAAGCCTCGGTCAAATCATCAACCGTATACATCTCATCACGCAAACTGTTTTCGTCTATCTTGCCCTGCCTGATGACAATCTTTGACTTGCCGCATATAAACCTTCTGAATCTTATACTTTTAAGAATCGTAAACGAAAGAATAATTTGTGACATAACAAGCGCCAAAATAGGGATAACTCCGTTTAATATAGGCACGGAATTATCTTCCATGGGCATTGACGCAAGGTCGGCAATCATGAGAGCCACCACTAATTCATGCGGCTGCAGCTGCCCGATTTGCCTCTTACCCATTACGCGCATACTCAAAATTACAATAATATACATAACTATTGTTCTGAAAAAGCAAATTAACATTAAAAACAGTCCTTCCGCAAAAATGCGGCTGCGTTTGCTGCAATTAAGCATTTCAAATTCAGCAAACGCAGCCGCTTATCGGTATTATTACCTTGTACGGCATTTTTTATTTAATTTGGCTAAATATTAACGGAAACTCATTTTATCATTTCATTGAACTCGTTCTCATCAATAATTTTTATTCCGAGCTTTTGAGCTTTTTCGAGCTTGCTGCCGGCCTCTTCTCCTGCCAGAACAATACTTGTCTTTGCAGAAACACTTCCTGAACACTTACCGCCGAAACTTTCTATTATCGCCTGCGCTTCAGAACGTTTGAGAGTGGGTAACGTGCCTGTCAAAACAAATGTCATACCGGAAAATCTGCTGTCCAGAGATTCGTTTTTTTCGGGAGACTTGAGATTTAAACCGTATTCCGTAAATCTCGATATTATGTGCGTAGCCTGAGGTGTTCTGAAAAAGTCATATACACTTTGTGCCATTATCAGTCCGAAATCGTCAATTTCAGATAACTCTTCCACCGAAGCCTTTGATATCGCGTCAATATCACTGAACTTTTCCGTAAGCAATTTTGAGGCCTTCACACCGATGTGTCTTATACCGAGTCCGAAAATCAATCTGTACAAATCGTTTTTCTTTGATTTTTCGATAGCATTAAGCATATTATCGACTGATTTCTCGCCCATACGCTCTATTATTAGAAGTTTATCTTTTTTATCCTTAAGTGTGTAAATATCCGCAATTGACGATATGAGATTATTTTCAAGAAGCACGTTTACGACCGCAGGCCCCATTCCGTCAATATTCATAGCATCCCTTGACGTGAAATGCACGATGCCTCTGTAAAGCATTGCAGGACATTCTATTCCGATACAGCGGTAAGCAGCCTCGTCTTCATCCCTTTTTACGGGACTTCCGCATACGGGACAAATATCAGGCATATTGAACATTTTTCGTTCTGTTCCGTCTTTTTCTCTCTCCGCAAAATCAACTTCTACAATCGCAGGGATTACATCGCCCGCCTTGATTATCGTCACTATATCGTTTATGTGAATATCTCTTTCGCGGATAAAGTCTATATTGTGCAAAGTTGCTTTTGAAACAGTCGATCCTGCAATACGGACCGGTTCTAAAATCGCAAGCGGTGTCAGAACGCCGGTTCTGCCGACATTTACTTCTATATCAATGAGTCTTGTCTTCTTCTTTTCTGCCGGGAACTTATATGCTGTAGCCCATTTAGGAAATTTTGATGTCGTTCCCAAAATTTCTCTCAAAGAAAATTCGTCTGTCTTTATCACTGCTCCGTCAATATCATAATCCAATGAGCCGCGGCTCTCTCCTATCTCCGCGACAGCATTCCATACTTCTTCCGGTGTATTACATTTTCTGTAGCCGGGACTGACTTTAAAACCGAGTTCTTTCATCAATTCCAAAGACTCGCTGTGTGATGTTACAGTTACACCTTCTATTTCCTGCAGGTTAAATATAAATATATCAAGACCCCGTGACGCAGCTATTTTTGTATCGAGCTGCCTGAGTGAACCTGCGGCGGCATTTCTCGGATTTGCAAACTGATTGAGCCCGAGAAGTTCCTGTTCTTCATTTACCCTTCGGAATGTTTTATGAGGCATGTAGACTTCGCCTCTGACTACAATTTTGGGGACAGGTCTTGTGAGCTTGAGCGGAATGGATTTTACCGTGCGAAGATTTTCTGTTACGTCTTCGCCTGTAAATCCGTCACCGCGCGTTGCACCTGATACAAATATTCCGTCAATATATGTAAGCGCAACAGAAAGTCCGTCAATTTTTTTCTCAACTACAAAAGAAATCTCAGTGCCTACCTCCTGTTTTAACTTATCGCAAAATGACGTTACTTCATCTTTTGAAAAAACATTATCGAGACTTTGCAAAGGAACATTGTGAGTAAACTTTGCAAAGCCGTCGAGAACCCGGTCGCCGACACGCTGTGTCGGCGACTCGGGAGTAACTAAATCACTGAATTCTTTTTCTATCGCAACAAGTTCTCTGTATAAAACATCGTACTCATAGTCTGTCGCACTCGGAGCATCAAGTACGTAGTATTCATAAGCATATCTATCTAAAATCTTTCTCAGTTCTTCCGCTCTTTCGGCTGCTTTTATTTTATCCACAGCATGAATACCTCCAACCTTTAAAAGTGATATTTCTTTATCATGCAGCAATATATTTTCTGCAAATTTCATTTTAGGTCAGTATACCAAATTCACCGTTTTTTTTCTACAATAACTATTTACATAAGGTATTCGTTTATATCTCCGAAATCAAACCCTTTATGAACAGCTAGGTTTATACCGTTTGAAAGGGCTGTCGACATTCTCTCTACGGCAGAGTCAATATTTTTCGGAGTTACTACCATTTCTTTTCCGCATCGCATTGCAACAGTCTCATCCATTTCCGCTTCCAGCTCGCATCCTTCAACATCCTCCAGCAAATCTTTTGCAAGCGTATATACATCGACCACAGTAGGTACTCCTATTGCAATAACAGGTATTCCCAGCGTATCACTTGATATTTCCATCCTTCTGTTGCCGACTCCGGAGCCGGGAACAATTCCCGTATCTGTAATCTGTACGGTTGTGTTCACCCTCGTTGTTCTCCTTGCTGCAAGCGCATCAATTACAATTATTATATCCGGGTTTGTTTTCTCTACCAATCCGCTTATAATCTCCGCAGTTTCTACGCCTGTTACTCCCATTACACCGGGTGATATTGCACAGACATTTCCAAGTCTTGAATCAATCTTATCTTTTAATTCTTCGTTCCTCTTCGCATGTCGTGTCACAATTACCTTTTCGACCACTTTCGGGCCCAACGAATCAGGGGTTATATAGCGGTTTCCAAGGCCTATAATCATTATCATCGGATCTTTTTTATATATACCTTTAATGAACTCACGCAGTTCCTCCGCCAATGTATACGAAACTTCTCTGTGTATATCATTCGTGTTCAGTTCTGCCGTTGTCAATTCAAGTGTTACGTAATTGCCGCGCTTCTTTCCTATTTGCTTTTCGGCTTCGGGTCCGTCAACTTTTATTCTTGTTATCTTAAGAAATTCTTTATCTTCCGTGTCAACTGTTATTCCGTCGGGTAATCTTTTCTCACTTACATACGAAAGTCTTTTTTCATCAATCATCTCTCTGGCTTCGAGAGCCAGGTCTGTACGAATCTGCATATTGCACCATCCTTTAATGCTGTTAGTATTTAAATTAAATATTTTATAATCTGAATGTTTTTAGTATGTGTTTTAAAGGATTTTTAATTCATATTTATTTAAAGAGAATTTATTTGAATTACCCGGGTAATCAACATCCGTTTTGGATACAAAAAAAGACTGCCCGAAATTTCTCGGATACAGTCCTGTTTTGATAAAGTAAAAAAATTGTCGCTATATACTCAAAATAATTATTGAGCAGCGTTTGCAGCTTTTGCTAATCTTGATTTTCTGCGAGCGGCGGTATTCTTATGAATAAGTCCTTTTGCTGCTGCCTTGTCAAGACTGATAGATGCAGCCTTTACTGTTGCTGCCTTATCATCACCGTTAGAAGCGATTGCTACTCTTGCTTTCTTTAAAGAAGTTCTGAGTGCTGATCTCTGAGCTGACTTTCTCTCGTTTCTTTTTTCTGATGTGATAACTCTCTTTTTTGCTGATTTAATATTCGGCAATTTATTCACCTCCCGCGTGTATTTCGTGTCTAATCGCAGACAACCGCTATTTTAACACAGTGATTTTTATATTGCAACATAAAAATAATAATTTTTTACCGAATTTTATATGAAATCCGAAATGCAACACTGCCGTTGCGTTTCGTACTTCCAAGTTGCATTTACTACTTCCGAATTCAAAAAATTGTAACTGTTGCATTTGCTACTTCCAAAAATTGTTGAATTTTCTCATATCATATATCATTATGTTTTTAACACTCTGCTTTTAAATGATACGAATCAGAAATGATGACATTTTTTCGAAAGGAGTTTGGTAACATGAACAATCATTTAACATTAGCAGATAGAGAAAAAATTCAGGATTTATTGAAAGAAGGACTTTCTTTCGGTCAGATTGCAACAGAAATAGGAAAATGTAAAACAACAGTATCACGGGAAATTAAAGCATACAGAAAATATGTCAGTTCCAAAGATATCGCCACATTTATGCCAAAAAATGTATGTGTATATCGCTATGAATGTGACATAAAAAACATATGCAAAAGCTCAGAATGTTTTTACAGAACAAAGAAATGCAAAGTCTGCGGAAAATGCAATGAAAAATGCGAAAAATTCAAAGAAGACATTTGCATAAAGCATGACAAACCACCCTATGTTTGCAATGGCTGCGACAAAAAAGTCAGATGTCAGCTCAGTAAATATATATACAGCGCAAAAGATGCGCATAATATGTATTTAGAAAAACTCAGCGAGTCAAGAAGCGGAATAACATTAAGTGAAGAAGAACTCAACAGACTTGATAAGATAATTTCTCCCAAAATCAAAAAAGGGCAATCCGTAAGAAATATATGTATACAAAACAGAGATGACATAATGTTGTCCGACAAAACCATATACAAATACATACATGAACGGATTTTTGAAATTGATGATTTCGCCTTAAGAAGAAAATTATCACGAAAGCCCAGAAAAAAGCAGGCAGGCCCACAATGCAAGATTGATAAAAAATGCAGAGAAAACAGAACTTACGATGATTTCCTCAAGTTTATGGCAGAAAGATCGGACACACCTGTGTTTGAAATGGATACTGTTGAAGGAATCAAAGGCGGCAAAGTTCTTTTGACACTATTATTCAGAAACTGTAATCTGCAACTCTATTTTATACGTGAAGCAAATACTGCAGGTTCTGTGACAGAGATATTTGATTCACTAAGGCAAAATTTGACGGAAGAAGAATTTAATATACTTTTTCCTGTAATACTGACGGACAGAGGATCTGAGTTCTCAAATCCGACGGAAATAGAAATTAACAAACACACTGGAATAAAGCAAACCCATGTATTCTACTGTGATCCCAAGTGTTCCGAACAGAAAGCACAATGCGAACGGAATCACGAGTTTGTCAGATACTATTTTGCGAAAGGGAAGTCATTCGATATACTGGATGAAGAAAAGACGATTTTGATGACCAATCATATCAATTCTTACGGAAGAAGAATTCTGAATGACAGAGCCCCCATAGACATATTTATCGGCATATACGGAGAAGAGATAGCTAAAAAGCTATCCCTCCGCAAAATACCCGCCGATGTCATCATTCTGAACACCGGTTTATTCGAATAAAACAGAAAAAGCAGAGTGCCTGAAAACTAAATACATAAACAAAACAGGTGTTGCATTTCGCTCTAACACAAAATGAAAAAATGCACCACTTACGGTTGTCATGCCCTCTTTATCTGTTTCTGATTAAAGATTAACAGAAAAATAATAAAATACAATACTAGAATTATCATTTTTTGAAAATTTCTGTTGCATTTCACTCTTCCAAGTTGCATTTACTACTTCCATATTGCATTTCGCTCTTCAGTGTTGCATCTCGGATTTCAATTAAGCTTTTTTGCCGAAAAATTACAGCATTTTTCTTTTATAATTCTTTTGCATATTTTCAACTGTTAACTATTGCATTTTGTATAATTATCAGTAAAATAATGTTAATTGTTATTTTTCATCTGAGGGAGGTAATACTGTGGACAATATTGATATGTCAGGAGCTTTGTCAATGCCCGAATTTGTCGGAACTACTGTTCTTGATACAATCGGTTTGGTTATTCCCGGTGTTGATCCGGCTCTTATTGATGAGATGAAGAAAAACGGCGTTGATACAGATTGCCGTGCACTCGGACTTCTCAGTTCGAGAACAGGTGCAGCAGGCCAAATTGTTGCGATGGACGAAGCTGTAAAAAATTCCAATACAGAACTTGTCTCTGTTGAACTCCCCCGCGATACCAAGGGCTGGGGCGGCCACGGAAACTATATCGTCATCGGCGGTCAGGATGTAAGCGATGTCAGGGATGCAATAAGATATGCTTTAGAACTCGCAGAAAGAAATGCCGGAGAGGTTTATATAAATGAAGCCGGCCATCTCGAATATGCTTATTCTGCAAGCGCGGGTATTGTTTTGAATAGAGCTTTCGATATTCCCATAGGTTCCGCCTTCGGATTTATGGCAGGTTCTCCTGCTGCTATAGGAATGGTTATGGCAGATTCTGCCGTTAAGGCTGCCAATATCAGTATCACAAAATACATGACTCCCGACAGATATACAAGTCACTCAAACGAAGTCATCATCGCTTTCTTCGGAGAGACAACTGCTGTAAAAACAGCCGTCTTGCGAGGCAGAGAAATCGGACTTAATCTTCTCCGTGCAATGGGCAGCGAGCCGAAAGGCCCTTCAAAACCGTTTTTATAAAACAATACAGATGTATACAATTCACTGCGCTTTGTGATTTTCCCGAAGCTTTTATTTTATTTTTATGTTACCACTTCCGTACACCGTCTATATGTAAAAACCGCGCATATTCATATCTGTAAGATGACAAAAGTATATCCAGAGCATCATAAGAATGTGCGGCTACGGTAATCGCAGGTGCTGTAGCCGTAATAACAAGTGTATGATAAAATCGTTTTTCTTTCCTGCCGAGCTGTACTATATCTCCCGGCTCTACCTCATGTTCCGACACCGTATGTGCATACGGACCGGCTGAGCTGTTATTTACAAGAAACTCAAAAAGATATTCAACACCGCTCCACGATGCAGTGCGGTCATAAGCTGAACGGTAATACCATCCTGTATTCGGAGTATAGTTCATAACTTTTGCTCCGGCATAAAGGCATTGCGATACAAAGCTGGTACAGTCTCCCCCGATTTTGTCAAAATTATAGTATTTATCATTCCTGTCAAGTGCCCACCTTCGTGCATATTCTAAAGCTGCCGCCCTGTCATAAATCTTTTCGCGCATAATTATGCCCCCCTTTGCTTTATTCTATGTTTCTGCAAAGGGGGCGGATAATAAATCCTCACTTTTTATCCGCGTTTGCGGGATTATTGATAAGCTTTCCCGACTCTGTAAAACGTGAACCGTGACAGGAACAGTCCCACGAGTGTTCCTGCGGATTATATTTAAGAGCACAGTACATATGGGGGCAACGCGGTGCGGTAGGTCGCAGAAGTCCGGCGACTGACTCTGCCGCATTTATTGCAAGCTGCGGCCTGATAATAGTTCTTGACGGAGAATATACCTTTTCATACTCTGATGGCTTTCCTTGAATCATATCTGTCAAAAGCATTGCCGCGGTCATTGACGAGCTCATGCCCCATTTATTGAAACCGGTTGCAACGTACAGCCCCGGAGTATTGCTTGAATACTGTCCGATATAAGGAATGTCGTCAAGCGTCATACAATCCTGTGTCGCCCATCTGAATTTTTCTTTCGCCTCAGGGTAATTTTTCTTTGCAAAATCAGAAAGCTCTTTCCAATTTCCTCCTTTTTTTCCTGTACGGTGGCTTCCGCCGCCAAGCAGCAACAATCCGGAGGAATTTCTGAAAGAAAGACCTTTTTCGGATTCATCAATATATATACCGTTAACATCAGGAGCATTCTCCAATGCAATAACATAAGACCTGTGCTGATACATTTTCAGAAAATACATTCCATGCTTATTAAGAAAAGGAAAATGTGTTGCTACAATTATTTTTTTCGCGGAAATTTTTCCATGCTCTGTAACAGCGCCGCCGGGCCGCAGCTCAGTAACTCTTGTATTTTCATAAATCGGTAAATCCTTTGCGATGTCGAAAATAAATTTCAGAGGATGAAACTGTGCCTGATTCTTTACACTGACCGCACCTGCAACAGCAAGCGGCAATGACGGCAGTTTATCGGTAAAAGTTGCTCTGCACCCTATTTTGTTAAGCGCATTCACTTCCTTTTCTATCGTCTTTCTGTCATCCAAAGAATAGACATATGATTCACACTCTTTATATTCACAGTCAATTTTCTTACACAGCTCGCGGTATTTATCAAGTGCCGCTCGCTGTGACTCCAGATACAACCCAGAAATTTCCGTTCCGAAGCGCTTTATCATTTTATCGTATATCAACCCATGCTGAAACGTTATCTTGGCAGTTGTGTTTTGTGTTACACCGCCGCATATTTTATCAGACTCGGCAATCACGCAATCTATTCCCGCGTTTTTCAGCATATATCCGCACAGTATTCCGCAAAGTCCGCCGCCTATTATCAGCACATCGGTTTTTATATCTGACCGCAAAGTCTCAAAACAAGGCCTTTGCGCCGTTTGACTCCATAATGAATTCATTATATTCACACCTTTTTTCTGTTAGTATGTGCAAAATACAATAAATTATAATATTGAAGATGAAATGCTGAAAAAATCCCGCCGAAAAACATCGGCAGGATTTTTTAATATGTAAATCACTTTTTAATATCAGTTTTGTATGTAAATAAATCAAACTGTCTGACTCCGATTCCGGCAAGGAACTCTTGACTTTTTTGCCTGTCCTCCTCAGTATTGAAACCCGGAATCAATGGCAACCGTACAACGATTCTTTCAGAACCGACAAATTTTAACAATTTTTTCAGATTATCAATCATCAGACCGTTGCTTTTTCCGGTGTACCGTCGGTATATGTCAGGATTTGTATCTTTACAGTCAATATAAAACATATCAATACATTCCGCCGCAGTCTGCACATTTTCCCATGGAACAGACAGCGAAGTCTCAGCACATAAATGCCAATCTTCACCGCAAATTTGTCGGAAACACTTTATGAACCGGGCATAGAGCAAAGGCTCTCCGCCGCCGAATGTTATTCCGCCGCCTGTTGCTAAAAAATACAATTCATCAATCTTCACTTTTTCGTAAAGCATCTCAGGTGTCATACTTTCATACTTCGTGTCCGCCGAAAATGAAAAAGGATTTATACACCATTTGCAGCGCAAAGGACATCCGTGAAAGCACACTAAGGTTGTAACGCCCTGCCCGTCACTTTGCATACGAAGTCTGGAAAATGTGATAACAGGGGCTGTAATTGTCTGTTGATCTCGTTCCATAATTTATCCCAGATATTCGATGCCGCCGAAAATCTCTGTCTCAGTTTCATCGTTTTGATTCCGCTCATTATCGGGTAATGCCTCTCCCATAAACTCGTCCTCAGGCACATCTGTGCAGGGCGGAGTTACTTCGGGGTTCGGTGTTCCAATCAGCTCACGCTCAGAAGCATCAGTCTCAGACGAAACCGGTTGAGTTACCTCATAGCGTGGAACGACATCCCCGTCTATTTCACGACCCACAAAGTTATCTAAATCGCATCCTGACATATTTACCATTAACGTTGCGGCAATTCCGGCAATCGCTACTTTTTTTCCGGCTTTCTGGCGTATTTTTAATTCATCCTCAAGATAGCGCAATTCGGCTTCACATTTCGGACAAGTACCGGAACAGTCTCCCTGAAATTTACAATCTGAGGTAATATATTCAATATCGTTGTCCTGAGCAATCTGCCTGCGTATGTCTTTTAATATCTTGCATTTACTTTTTCCCTTCATAAAAGTCCCTCCATACCAAATATACTTTTATACTGTATATCTCGTAAAAAAAACGAATTGGTTTCATCGCCGCAGAATTTTTTCACCCACAAAAAACACAACACAGCCAATTGCGTAACAAAGTACATCAATAAAAGAAAAAGATGTCCCGAGAACTATGCAAAAGAATTTACTATCACTAAGTCCGAGAAGTGAAACATAATCAAAATATTGCCCGATTTCAATGGCCAGCGCAAATAGGAACACCCATACCGGCAAAAGATTAAGTTTTTTCGGAACAAATATCCTTACAAAGCAGCAAATAAGAACCGTTACAAGGATATCACCGCCGTACGGTCTGATAAAATTATCTTTTACAAAAAGAGCAATTAATACTTCAACAATCAAAATCACAATGAACAAAACAGCATAAACAATACGCAAGTTCAGTCTATTTGCTTTCATTTTCTCACCGTCTTTTTTTAGCATCATTACAAAAAATCCTGCCGACAAACATCGACAGGATTTTGTTCTACAGGGGCGGAAGGAATCGAACCCTCGTCAAAAGTTTTGGAGACTCCTATTCTACCGTTGAACTACGCCCCTATGCAATTTTCGTCAAACCATTGGCTTAACGGGTGAAAGTATACCCTACAAGAAGCAAGATGTCAACCTGAAATTTACTTTTATTATAAGAATCTTGTTTAAAAGTGATAATGTCCCAAGTGTTTAAAAGTGAAAATGTCCCGTTTCACTTTTTGAATATATTTAGTACACTGTCTTATTGGAGGCGGTCATTATCAGAAAGGTGAATTTATCTATGAATGAACAGGAAAAAT
>JAFTXP010000016.1 GCA_017461545.1 Clostridia bacterium
CCGACATTTCGAGATGATATATTACCTCTCGTATCGAAATGATGAGGAGACTTTCCTTTCGACAAGGATTAGATTTTTGACCCTCTGGTTACTCTCGAAAAGACAGTCATTTTTCTTGTCATAATAGAAAGAGAGCATAACGCTCACATCATATCGAAGGGAAAATCATAGGAAAAGTGAGCGTCATTTTTTGCTCACGGAAAAGAAAGAAAATATCGATATGAGAGTTACCGCAAAAAACTCTCGAAACTCTATCATTTCAAAAAGAGTGTCATTTTTATAGTTTTTGTATTGATGTTGCGTTCTGAAACGAAAATCATAGATAATAAGGGCTTTTAAGCGATCCATTCCATTTTTGATAGGCTTTTTGCCTTCTACCATAACTTTAGAAACGTTTTGTATTGATAAATCAATAATTACCCTATAAGGGGGAACAGATTTCTGCGAAATGGAAATTCGCTATCTTGATAGCCCAAGATTTATTCTTTCGGGAACATTGCTTATTACATCATAATTGCCGAAGATGGTAACATCGGTTGTTACATTAACGGAGCACCTTATGGGGGACATCCCTTATCCCATAAGGGTAAAAGGATTTTTCTTCAGGATAAATAGCACGGGTTCATCTATCGTTACATCATTGGGATACCCGTCAGGGTTCATTCCTTGTTACAGCCACAATCTGTTAAATGGGATACCGCCGATTTTGGTAGCATCAATATGATGGGTACATCGGTTATTCCATTGTACGCTCAAGACAGGTTCATCGGTTATTACATAAATGAGGGGACATTCGTTATTACATCAAAATAATTTTCGTATCAATCGGCACTTATCTTCGGGTAGGTGCCGTTATTGTTTTCTTGAAACGGGACCAATAATTCGCATACATTATATCTGTCGATAGAAAACACTTTGGTCCCGAAAAGTAAGTTTTCTTGAAACTTTATTATTTTCGCATATATTGCTATGTGAAAAAGGTTTTCGTCCCACACTCTTGTATTGCCCGCAAAGTTCTCGGAACGAAAATCTGCGGACTCAAATCTGAGACCGGCAGAGCTGAGTTCTTTTAGTTATGAAGGAGAGATTCAAATGAAATATTTTACAGCCTGCCTCCGGCGGAAATGGAGGTAATACACCAAAAGGAGGTGATGTCTATGAAACAGTTAATTGCGTTGAAAGTTGAGGAGGCCGCTGAATATACCGGCATCGGAAGAAATACGATGCGGGATCTCGTGAAAGCCAAAAAGCTCCCGATCCTTTACGTTGGACGTAAACACCTTATCCGAATTGATGCTCTGAACGAGTTTATGAAGCTCAATGAAGGTGTTGATCTGCGAGATATTGACAGTGTAAAAGCCGTTAGATAATGGCTCGAAAACTGTGAAATAACGGTGAAAAAGGGCCCGGAACTGTTGCAATTTTGCTCGAAAAATGGTATAATATAAGTACACAATTGCAACAGTTCCGTTTGCCAAAGGAAAGGAGTTTTATATGGCAAAAGGTTCTGTAAGAAAAAAAGGCAAGAAGTGGTACTACCGCTTTTATGTTGAAGATGAAAGCGGCAGACAGGTACAGCGAGAGTTCGCAGGTACGGAAAGCAAGAGCGAAACTGAAGCTCTGCTCCGTAAAGCAATGGAAGACTACGAGGCAAAGAAATTCGTAGCGAAATCCGAAAACGCAACGGTGGGTATGCTGCTGGATATGTGGGTGGAAGAAGAACTGAAGCCCGGCAATCTGAGCAACGGTACGGTAATGTCCTACCAAGGAACAGTCAATCGAATCAAGCAATTTCCCATCAGCAACCGAAAACTGAAAAGTGTGACTGCCGACCATCTGCAGACGTTCATGGATCAGCTCAGCTTCGGTGGAGTGAATCCGGACGGCACGACAGCAAAGGCACTCAGCAAGGGCTACTTGCGTTTGTTCTCCGCAGTTCTGCAAGGCGCATTCCGCTTTGCAGTATTTCCCAAGCGTATGATTTCCTTTAACCCGATGCAGTACGTCGTATGGCGTGGAAAAAAGGATGATTACGAATTGTTCTCGGAGGATAACGGAGAGGTTGCTACCATACCGACGCTGACTCACGAAATGTATCTGAAGCTTGAGGATTTCCTAAAAGCAAAGGATAACCCCGCACTGCTCCCTATACAGATCGCATACTACACAGGACTTCGCATTGGCGAGGTCTGCGGACTGACTTGGCAAGACATAAATCTTGAAAAGCAGTACCTTACGGTGCGCCGCAGTATGCGCTACAACAACGCAAGGCACAAAATCGAGATAGGGGCTACCAAGCGCAGGAAAGTCCGCACGGTGGACTTCTGTGACACCCTGGCAGAGATTCTGCGAACAGCCAAGCTTGAACAGCACAAAAACCGATTCAAATATGGCGAGCTATTCTGCCTTAACTACTATATTGAGGTTAAGGAGAAAGACCGTACATACTATGAGGTCTATACGCTACCGAGAAACGAGAAGGTTCCCGAGGGATACAAGGAAATTTCCTTTGTATGCTTAAGACCTGATGGAGCGTATGAATCGCCAAGCACCATCGGTATTATGTGCAAACGGGCAAGCAAAAAGGTAGAAGGCCTCGACGGGTTTCATTTCCACCAACTGCGTCACACATTCACAAGCAATCTGCTCTCCAACGGAGCGGCGCCGAAGGATGTGCAGGAGCTTTTAGGTCACTCTGATGTCAGTACCACGATGAATGTCTACGCCCACTCTACAAGAGAGTCGAAGCGTACTTCCGCACGACTGCTCGATAAGGTAGTTGGCGGTTAGATATAAAAAGTTTCCCTTATTTTCGCTCATAAGGGCAAAAACAAGGGAAAATACATAACAATTGAGTTTGTAATCGACGAAAACCCCAGTAATATCAAGGGTTTTTAGAGTATAGGACAGTTGTTGTCTGATAAACTTAAATTTGTGATAATCATCGAAATCGTCTAAAGTTAAGCACGTTCCAATTAGGGATTGAGGCATATACATGAATGAATCACAACATAAATCTCTTAATACATTTTTTCTCTCATTTATTGGAATATCATAAAACAAAGAATATAATCTTTCATACTCACGCCTATAATCTATTTTTGCTAATTTTAATATTTCACTTAAATTTCTACGTTGCATATTTATTACACCTCCAAATCATAACTCGTAAATACTGTTTTACCACAACAATTTTAATTCTTCATCCATTGCTTCCTCGATTAAAGATTTTAATAATTTAATCCTATCACAAGAGCTACGAACTGTATCGATAAGTTGCTTTTTTGTTTCCACATCATCTTTCATCAAATTGAGACAATCTATACTTGTAGTCATATTTGCAAAAGAAATTTTTATCAGTCTAATTTTAATATAAAGCACTGTATTCAAGAAAGATTGCGACTGTTCTAAGGTGTAAGAAATATTTTGGACATTAATATCTCCTACAAGACCTTTCAAGATATTATAAAGTGTCTTTTGCTCAATGTCTTTTATTTCTATCTCCTCCAAAAACAATATTATACTTTCAGCAATGTCAAAAACAATATTGAGAGTTTTATTGATTTCATTTTTCTGTTCGTACACAGAAATCTTAATCTGTCTTTCTTGTAATTCTGCCTGTTGTTTGGCAATACTTGCTTCTTGTTGTAGTTGTCTTTTTGCAATACTTCTTGTTTGGAATACTGCTATCAAGGACAGCGATATTGTTAATACTGTGATTATCAACTCGAGCAATAAGTCATATTTTTCAAGCCACTCTAAAAACACATCCATATTTATACCTCCAATTCGCCACTCATAAGTTTTGGCAATAGACGGTCACGAGCTTGTTTAGAAAATTCAATTTGTTCAAGTAAAACTTTAATTTTTTCAAAATACGCTGAAATGGTATTCTTAAATTTTGCAAGAATCACAAAATCAGGAATAATCATTTTAAATTCGTTAATTTCCTTCGCATTAATATGTTGCTGACATGCACCTTTTTGCATTGAATAAATGTCACTCTGTCGATGCTTTAAAAAGCAGTAAATATAATATATATGTTCAGTAGTTGACATATCCAACCATGAGCAATCCGACGCCCATACATCTTGATAATACATACGGACAAATCCGGCATTACCAGATGCACTAATGGTGATTACCGGAGAAGAAGTATTTGCAACATTGTGATAATATGCAGGTTCTTTTCCACCAGCAATGACCGGAATATTTCCTTGTATAGACTGATTTCTCGTAATTGTTTTCCCTCTTCTAAATTGCGCTAAGTTTCCAACTGAACTCAAAGCCCACCCCTCAGGCACACCATCTACAATCTTTGTATTCTCATAACCCGGAAACCGCAAATCAACAAACCACTCCTTATAGAGTCGCTGTGCCGCTTCTTCCAACAACTTAATCTGTTTTTTGTTATTTTCAATTAAGTCATCGTAGGCAGATAGAATATCTGCAATACGTTGTTGAATTTCAAGCGCAGGCTTATCAATAACCACTTGTTTTAATTTTTGCCCTGGCATATGTTTTATCGTAGCGCCTGTAAAATATTGATCTAATACATTTGTTTTTCCAGCAAGCAAGAACCAATAAAACAAATAACGATAATCCATTTCATTATTAACTCTGACACGGTGAAGAGCTTTTTGAATTTTCATATTAGGAATCTGTTCTTTCCAAATCGCACATCTTCCAGGCTCACCACCCTCACAAATAACCAAATCTCCATATTTTAACCCATATCTATCTTCTTCATGTTTCTCAAATCTCATTTCAGACAAATCATCTAAATCAAAATAGCCCCAACGAACATTAAGATTTGCTAAATATGGTTGGTATTCACCTTTATTTTTTTCTTGATCAAGCATTTTTCCAAGGCAAGATTCTGTTACTGTGTCAAGCCTTACTCTCTCCCAACTCATAACCCCATCTCCTTCATATTCTTTGAGATGGTTTCCATCAGTTCGTTAGACTCCGCTTGAAGTGTAAGTAATTCACTATGTATTTCTTTCATACGCTCTGTAAAGTCTACTCCGTCATCTTCTACGGGAGCAACGCCTACGTACGCACCGGGCGTAAGTGAAAAGCCTTTTTCCGCTATTTCTGCTTTACTTGCAACTTTGCACAGTCCGAGTATATCTTTGTACTCACCCTCACCGAACTTCTCGGTAAGCCACTGAGCATCCAAAATGAGCTTACAAAGATTTTCAACGCTCTCAACAAACATATCCAAATCCACTGCTATTCCTCGCTTATATTCTGCCAGTGTTCGCAGTTCTTTTGCCTTAATGACTTCTTTCTGCTCATCCTTTTGAAGATTAGATACATATATTGTCCACTTTTCAATTTGTTTTTTTGCTACTGCAATGGTATTACACAGATCATCAAGCAAAGGATAAACGGCAAAAATATCTTTAGTTTCCTTAGACTGTCGGTTAACAGAGAGAAGACAGGTATTAAAGGGAATCACATACTCGTTATCAACATATCTGCCAAGTATCGCACCAGCTTGCATGACATAATCCAATTCAGATTGAACTGTTTCATAATATGATTGACATAACCCCACATACTTCTCAACCTCGCCGCGATAAAGCCACACAATGGCATTGAGATTCTTCATCTGCCACTCGCTCCACTCGTTGAGTGTACGGTCTACCACTGTGTAATAATTTCTCGCATCTATAAAGAGAACCTTGTCTTTGTTCTCCTCTTTCTTCGCTTTGTCAAAGAACCACAGAGTACACGGCAAGCTCTTTGTATAAAAGAAGTTATTACCAACAGAAAGCATTACATCTACATCGCCTGTATTGACTAACTTTTCGCGTATATCCTTGTCTTTGCCTTGGCTGTCAGTAGCAGATGATGCCATTACAAAACCGGCACGACCCTTTTCGTTAAGATATGCGTGGAAATACGATATCCACAGATAGTTTGCATTGCCGATTTCTTTGTTTTTATTTACACCCGGCAAGCCAAACGGCAAACGACCTGCGTTGAGAGCAGTTTCCGATTTTACCTTGTCTACATTAAACGGCGGATTTGCCATAACGTAGTCACAAGTACCCTCAAGGTTGTGTGCATCGTGATAAAAACTGTTTGCTTCGTCACCCGACACGATTTTCGCATTGAGTCCGTGAACAGCCATATTCATGATACAGAGTTTGGCATTATAATCGACTTTTTCCTGTCCGTAGAAAGTCATTGCCGTATTTGCGTTTGCACCGTATGACTCTATAAAGTCAGCCGATGCTACAAACATTCCGCCGCTTCCGCAAGCCGGATCAAGAACCGTTCCGTGCGTAGGCTCTATTATGTTTACTATCATTCGTACCAACGATTTCGGGGTGAAGAACACACCGTCATCCGATGCTACCGCAGGTGCAAATTTATTGAGGAAGTATTCATATATACGACCTATAATATCGTCTTTTATTTCATTAAAGGCGCTGTTGTTGAATATACGCAATAACTCGCGTAAAAGGTCATTTTGAAGTATTGTATAGTTTTTCGGAAGTATGCCTTTGAGTTGTGCCGACTGCTCCTCTATAAGCTCCATTGCAGTATTTATAGCCTGTCCCATATCGGTATTATCAGGCAAATTGAGCAAATAATCATAGCGCGCCTTTTCGGGCAAATAAATTGCACTTTTTGTTTTGAAGTCTTCTGCTTCTACAGGCAACACTCTGCCGTTTCGAAGCGGTCTGTTCTGCAATATATCAGCCTCTACAAATTTGAACCTGCTGTATGCGTAGCGCAAAAATATCAATCCAAGCACAGGCATACAATACTCCTGTGATGTTACTTTCGAATCAGCTCTTAAAAGGTCTGCTGCTTCCCATAATTCTGCTTCAAGTTTACGAATGTTTATCATAATTTTCTCTCCGATTTTGTGTTTAAAAACTTTATATCCTTACAATTCCTTATAATATTACATTAACGCAAATTTTTTACCTGTCATAATTACTTTCTCTTTTCTATAAAAATCAGATCAAGACTTCCCATTTGCCGTAGCGTTTGCCGTTTTCACGGCGGATGTAGTTCTTTTCCTGAAGAGATTTCATCAATCTTTTAATCGTTCTAAGTGACTTTCCAGATGCATCCGCTAACTCTTGCTGTTTAGCGGTAGGCTTTTTTGCAATCAACTCTAAAAGTGCTACTTCTTCTAAAGAACATTCCAAAGTGCCAAATTGACACTTTGAAATTTTAAAATTGACACTTTGGTGATTATCATCTGCCACATAATCAACATGCATAATTCTGTTTTTCAGATCGTGCTTGGTGTCCAACAAGAGATTACCGAAGAACATTTCCAAAAATTTCGTTGTGGAATGGATGCCCTTTTGCAGGTTGTTATAATTGGCACGTACCAACGCATTACGGAAGTACCAAGAATTCTTCTCAAATGCATCGTTGTTCACACGGAATCCAAAGGTTTTCATATATTTGATCATAAACACGGCGGTAGCTCTTGTGTTACCCTCACAGAAAGGATGGATCTGCCAAATATCCGATGCAAACTTCGCCAGATGTCTGACCGACACCTCCACGGACAGTCCCTCATAGGAAAACTGCTTTTCGGTTGCAAAATCATAGTCCAAAGTATCACAGATACTGTTATGGTCCGCATAGATTACCGTGTCGCCGCTGAGCACCCATTCCTTTTTGGTTATGTTGTACTGACGGATCTGACCGGCGTGCTTAAACACACCCTCGAACAGTCTGCGGTGAATATTCAGCCACTCTGCAGGAGAAAATTGAAAGCTCTTTTCGCCCAACAGTTTTGCAATTCTGGCAGAAACAATATCAGCTTCCTTAGTCTCATCTTCAATTTTAGTGCGCTCTGTGCGCTGTTCATAATATCTTTGGATGCGCTTCTGCGCCTCGTCAATGGTGATATTACCTTCGATATGCTCCTTGGCAGTATCAAGCAAATACTCAGAGGTTTTCAGCCCGTCAACAGCCTGCAGACCGATGGCAGTCTGCCACGCCCAACTTTTTTCAACCCTGCCAGGTTCACCTTGTCTTATATATTCTTCCAGATCATATTGCCATTTCATTTCGTCTGACATACTAAATCCTCGTTTCACTCTATTAACTCTTCCGTCTTAAACGTATTATATCCCTCGTAGTAATAACTGTGGTCGATTCCTTTCATAAAGACCTCGCGGTCATTAATTTTGTCGGTCAACGCATTTTTGAGGATGTGTTTTATTTCAATATCTCTTATCGGACTGCGTTCCATAGCGAGCAGATAATCTTCTTTGTCAACCAAACTCCAATCAACAACCATTCCGATTTCTTTTCGTAAAATACAGTCAAGCCATATACGGGAGCTTCTGCCGTTGCCTTCACGAAACGGGTGTGCGATATTCATTTCAACATACTTTTCAACAATTTCGTCAAAAGTTGACTGAGGCATTTTGTCGATATTTGCAAGAGCCGCATCAAGATACATCACCGGTGCAAAGCGGAAAGAACCTTTTGCAATATTTACAGTGCGTACCTCTCCGGCAAAAGAATATATGTCCTCGAACAGGAACTTATGGATTGATTTTAATGAATCAAATTTCCCTGCTTCAAGATTGTCAATCATTCCGCTCTCAAAAACCTCTACGGCTTTCTTTTTACTGATTTTTTCTTCTGCATCGGCAAGCTCCGGTGCGCTTGTGATACCTAATTTATTTTCAAGAACCATACAGGTACACCTCACATCGAATCATCCGGAATAAATTCCATAATATCATCCACTCCGCAATCAAGAGCGGCGCAAATCTTGCCGAGAGTTTCGACTGTGACATTCTCGCCTTTGCTCATTTTGGACACAGTATAATTGCTGATGTCCGCGAGTTTCGCAAGATCCTTTTTCTTTAAATCACGGTCAATCAAAAGCTTCCAGAGCTTTTTGTAGCTGACTGCCATAAAAACACCTCTTACAAACGAATTTATATCTTTTATATTGTACCACATTGCAATAGTCATTCCAATAAAAAATGCAGCGAAAACTAATTTAATTTTGTCAAAACACAATCCAGCCCCGTTTCAATTTAATCATTTTCCCCAAAATGATTAAATTGATTTTAAAATGATCAAATTAAAACTACCGCACGAAACAACCGTTTTACCGCATTGCACAATTAACCGCACCAATACTGCTGACAAAAAAACAACTACCGAGAAAACCCCGATAGTTGTCTTTTACTTTACGTTATTTAAATTTTCAATTATTCAATTTTCTGCACCGATGCTTATATCAAATTCAATATTGCCATTACATTCAGAATATTAAGATTCGAAGTTCCGTCGATGCAGACATCAGCCGCAACATATGCATACGATGTCAAAGACGAATTACCCTTTACGTGAGCCATAACAGATGAAGCATCAGCAACACTTACAGAACCATCTCCGTCTGTATCGCCTTTAAGAATAATAACTCTTTCGTCAACAACATTGCCGTTTACAACGCATTGAACGGTCATTCCCGTACCGACAGCCGCAGTATCGTCTGCAATGTTTCCCTCGCTGTCAAGAACTCTCACATAAGAGCTGTCATTAAAATATGACTTTGCGGAACTTACAGCAGCGCCTGACTCAAAAACAAATACAGCCTCGCTCTGGCCTCCAACCGTAACGCTTTCAGAAGAAATCGGGGCACTCTCTGTAGGAACAAGCGCTGTAGGGGTTCCGTCGGAACTTGCAGAGTCTGTCCATTGCGCATACATTGTAACGATGTCACAATCAGTCGCAGAGGTTTTTGCTATATTTGCACCGTCTTGATACACCTTAAGCGTATAACCTGCTTCAATACCGTCGTTGTATGTCTGCCATGTATCGGAACCGCTTAAATTTTTGAATATCCATTTGTTGTCCGATCTTCTGTAACAAGTCCAGCCGGAAAAAGTATAGCCTTCTTTTATAAAAGCATTTGCAGTCATTCCGGTCGAAGTACCGTAAACAATCTTCTGCATGCTCATACTTCCTGTTCCGCCGTTTGCGTTGTATTCTACATAATACGATGTCGTGCCTGTAGTTACGGGAACCCACTGAGCTGTACAGGTAACCGTGTCACCGTGTACAGCTGTCAATTGCGAAACAGACCTGCCGTCCTCGTAAAGCGCTATGCTGCAGCCGTCAGGCTGATTGCCCGGTTTGAACCAGTGCGTCGTTCCATCCTTGTCAAGGTAAAGTGTCATAGTATCAGAGCTTCTTGTCAGATACCAACCGGCAAAAGTGTATCCGCTCCTTGTAAAAGTATTCTTTTTAAGACGTGCGGCTATACCCCTTATATGAACAGTCGAACTCATACTTCCCGAGCCTCCGTTTGCAGCATACTTTACATTGTAGATAATTGAACTGCTGTCAACAATCGGTTCGTGCGTCACACTTTCGCGTTCATAATTTACGCGGTAAATTCCTGTTCGCGTTGTATCGCTTGTATTTGTATTGAAATACATATATTTATCCGTCTGACTTGAGCCGCCGGTACGGAAACCGCAGGACTCAATTTCAAACAGTGTCAGCGATGTATCCTCTATATAGAAATTCGTATTGCACGGGTAAATCGTTTCATTCGTATAGCCTGTAAACGTGGATAAATCAATAGCGTCCATGTATTTACTCACATCAGTGTAAACAAGAATTACGTTTCTGTTGCGGGTTGACGAATCAAAAAGAGGAACATATATAGCATCCTCGTAGCTGTTGTAAGAAAAGTCCTGATTTGTCCATGTGTCAAGGTAGTCAATTGTCGTATTCTTGCCGTTTATATTAAACACGGCATTTCGTGTGTTCAAAGCGAACAACTTGCAGCACTTGATCTCTGTGGGAGCAGATGCAGTGCCGCCGGATGCTGTTGCCGATATTCTCGTATAATAAAGCTGCATACCGCTTTTAACAATAAAGTAAAAATATCCGCCCGACTGTTTTACGCACTTGATGCCTGCCGGTGAAATAGTATTATTGTTGTCAACATCAATCAATTTAAAATGACCGGTAAAATACAGCCCCGTCCCGCTGATTTTTACTCTGGTAAGACTAAGCGGAGACTTCAGCGTAGCTACATACATGTAGTTTACACTATTGTACGTGTATACCGTTATACCGTTTGCATGACCGAATGTATTACAATCGCCGGGCTCTGTAGCATTCTCACTTGCGTAGTAGTCCATGGCAACGGTTTCTCCCGTGTCAACAGTCGTACGCATTATAACTGCTCCGGCATCCGCGCTCCCTACAGTTTCGTCCGCTGTATTTATTTTAACGTTATAAATATATGTCGTACCGACATTCATACCCTGCATAGAATAGCAGTCTTTGCCGTTTACAGTCTGGCTGGGAACCAATGTGTGCAACTGAGTATCACTCATAGTATAAGTATTATATGTCGTCGCCGTAGCTGCTTCAACACCGCCGGTCAAATCCCGTCTCACACCGAAAAAATACCCGGATACAAAAAGACAACACGCTACAATAAGACTCAAAACCCGTCTTTTCAAAAAAAAACCTACTTTCACAAAATTTTTCAGAATCAACTGAATTTATTCTATTGTACACGGGCGCAAAAGTCAATGGAAGAAAGCCGTTGCAGTGAGATATCAATTTCCTGCGACGGTCTCTAAATAAATGCAATACCAAGCCACAAGAGCATTACTATTTACTTGGCAATTATCAATCCACTCTATCGTTTTTACCGGATGGATTTTACGCTAATCAATAACCTCTAGCTTTTAAATTTTAATTTTCATCAATCCATGCTTATTACAATAAATGTATAAACAGCCGTTTCTGTAAAGATGTAATCTGGTTTCGGCGTTTCCTTCCGGATACAATTTCACAAACTGTATCCGGTCGTATGAAATGTATGCAATAAACGAAATGAAATGTGTTTTTGTCATATCATGATGAACCGTTATAAAATGTTCATCCTCCACTTTTTCAACTGTAACGGGGTGTAAATCATCCGGTTCGTCGGCATCAAGCGGCGGCAATGTGACACCGCAGCAGCTTATAACAGCATCGCCCATTGCATGCACTACATTTCCGCAAACAGGACATGCATAGAACTTTGACCGAAGAATATTAGACGACACATTCTTATTTGTAACGGGGTCGCCCGACATCAGCTCCATCACCGAAACACCGAGTGCCTTTGAAAGCGGCTCAATCAATGAAATATCCGGCAGACCCTTTGCCGTCTCCCATTTTGAAACAGCCTTGCTGCCCACACCTATCTTTTCTGCCAATTCGGTTTGTGTCAATCCCTTTGCCTCACGCAGACGTTTTATCGTTGTACCGGTTATATAACTATTCATAGTATTAGCTCCTTTTACTCATAGTATAATCTACCGAAAATGAAAGCACAATCTACGCTGCGTTGA
This sequence comes from Clostridia bacterium, assembly GCA_017461545.1. Classification (GTDB taxonomy): domain Bacteria; phylum Bacillota; class Clostridia; order UBA1212; family UBA1212; genus SIG423. The sequence continues at coordinate 12,375 of JAFTXP010000016.1, forward strand.
ATGATAAAATTTTCGGGCTTACTCTTTTCTTGTCACCAGTTCTTCAATACTTTTTCGCTTCTTTTCCCGAAGTTTGTCGCCTTCCTTGGCATATCCGAGCGCAATTACAAGTCTTGCTTCTCCGTCAAGATCGCACAGCTTACGAATCTTTTCATTGTCAAACCACCCGAGAATGCAGCTTGAGAGCCCTTGGCATGTCGCTTCTGCCGTGATGTACGCAGAAACAATTCCTATGTCAATCGAGCGATAGTCGTTTCCTTTTAGCTTTGCACCGAGCGCAGCTGACTTTACATAAGGCATTTCAGAAATGACAATCATAACAGGAGCTTCGGCGGCAAATTTATTCATACCCATCCCCATCGTAGCTTTGGCAACTTGCTTTGCCGCATCGCTCTCACACACTGTGATGTGGTACGGCTGACCGTTGCAGGCAGACGGACTTAGCCTTGCCGCCTCAAGTATCGCCGCCAATTTTTCCTCTTCTACAGTTCTTTCCGCATCGTAACTGCGGCACGACTGCCTCATATTTGCTATCTCTGTAAAATTCATATTCATCCTCCGAACCAAAATATCACTGCATTACTATAATTATACCCTTTTTGACTTTTCGGGGCACTAAAAATATTCTCGCGATTGCCTAGGAAATATTTGTATAATATAATATAGAAAATTTAATTCGGGAGGTCAATTATGTTTGAAGTTTTACTCACAGCCATCGGTGTAGGACTTGCTACCGTTCTCGGTGCAGTCATAGGTTTTGCATTTAAAAATATTTCACACAAATTCAGCGACATCGTTTTGTCATTTGCGGCAGGCGTAATGCTCGCGGCTGCTGTTCTCGGTCTTATCATTCCGTCAATAGAATACGGCGGCAAATCGGGCATCGTCATAACCATCATAGGAATCTTTGTCGGTGCAGTTTCGCTCAACCTCATCGACAAAATCGTACCTCACCTTCACAAACTCGCAGGAGTTGACCAGGAAGTTCACACCCACAATCCAACCGACTCTGCAAAGCTAAGCAAAGTTCTGCTGTTCGTCACAGCCATTGCTATCCACAACCTTCCCGAAGGTATCGCGGCAGGTGTCGGTTTCGGCACGGGAAATACAAACGATGCACTCCTTATCGCGGGCGGTATCGCTCTCCAAAATATTCCCGAGGGAATGGTCATCATCGGCCCGATGTTAGCCGCCGGTGTAAGCAAAAAGCGTACTTTCCTTCTCGCCATGCTCACAGGCCTTATCGAAGTCATCGGAACACTCATCGGATATTTTGCAGTGAGTATCTCAACAATTATCCTTCCGTTTGCACTCGCTTTTGCAGGCGGTACAATGCTCTACGTCATAAGCGACGAAATGATTCCCGAAACCCACGCACACGGCGCTCAATGCGGCGCAACATACGCTCTGCTCGTCGGTTTCTGCCTGATGCTTGCATCAAGCGTTTTGCTTGGGTGATTATCGGATTTGGAATATGGTATAAAAATGCGAACCGCCCGGCCGAATGGCCGGGCGGCTAATTTCAGCGGTAGGCATCGCATGCGATGCCTACCGCTTCCCTTTTCAAAACCGATTCATAAACTCATTTCACAATTTCATACGGCCACGTAATAATACCGCCGAATTCTTTCACATTTGTATAACCGAGTTTCACAAGCTCCGCTGCCGCAATCTTGCTACGACGCCCGCTTCTGCAATAAACAAGTATCAATTGATTCTTGTCTGGAAGCTCCTTTTCTGCTCTGGTCGCAATTTCGTATTCGGGTATCATTATCGCACCCTTTATATGCCCCTGCACAAATTCCTCGTCGGTTCTGGCATCAATTATCACATAACCGCTCTCGGTATCCATGATGCGCTTTGCTTCTTCCTGTGAAATCTGTTCGTAATTGTTTGCAGGCTGCACACCGTTTGCCGAGGTCGCAGAGTTTTGTATGCTGTTCATTCCGCTGTATCTATTGCAACCGGCAAAACCGGACACACCAATTGCCGTTGTAGTCATTAAAATCAATCCTTTAATCAATTTTCTCTTCAATTTCGATTTGCTTATCATGTTATGTATTATGCCCTATCCAAGCCGTTTTTTCAATTATTTTTCATTTCTCGCCGTTCAAATGAGCAATTAATCCGCAACAACCGTCATAAATATCCCGGTATGCCACGTCAAACCTGTCAGAATACCACGGGTCAGCCACATCGCCCGGCCTGTCGGTATAGTCCATAAGCTTTGAAACCTTACCGTCCGGATCACCGCCGAGTATTCTATTCATATTACGGATATTATTGCTGTCCATCGCAATCAGATAATCATACTCGCCGTAATCACGCTTCTTTAGCTGAACAGCTCGCTTGCCTTCGCACGATATGCCGTGTTTTTTGAGCTCGTCCCTTGCCGGTGGATAAACAGGATTTCCGACATCGCCCCATATTTCCTCGGTACTCGTCGCACACGAAGCAACATAGAACTTGTCCTCAACGCCTTTTTTCTTTATCAAATCTTTAAATATAAATTCCGCCATCGGTGAACGGCAAATGTTGCCGTGGCAAATAAATAGAACTTTTATCATTGTTTTCTCCTATCTTGAAATGCCAAGAAATGCTCTGTTTTGCTAGGTTTTATCGCACTTTCCCGCAATCATACTTCATTGTTCATTTACTACACTTTTTGTCATAAAGAGGCATATCATTGCACATCTTTTCCTTGTGTAGTAGTAAAATCTTAGTAAAACTAGGGGGTTCATACTACTCTGGTTTTTGCCTTAAAGGGGGGGACATTTTAGGAACTTACCTACAAGGGGATTCATCGTTAAAAAGTGACTCTTCACGATTTGCATTATATGCTTGTGTTAAATCAGTGACAAATTGCCCTCGACTCCCTATGACGAGAGAGGTGGAAGTCATTTCCTCAAGTTTAAAAATTTGCAAAACAACAAGCATTTTCTTGAATTTAATATAACATTTTTTACTGCTATTTTCAAGTTATATATGCAAATAGAGTTATCCCGAAATCACGAGATAACTCTATTTTTTGATGGTATGACAAAAGTCATACCGACACATTGAAAATCATACTAAAGAAAACACAGTTAAAAACTTTGTTTTTAAGCAGTAAAACGGCCGAAAGTATGACAGTTATTCCTGCCGTACCTAAAAATTTAATAAGATGGACCACGATATATTGGCAGATCCCCATATTCTTTATCATAACAATCGGCACAATAGAATTTACTTATACCCACGGTATTTGTAGCTTCATTTCCGCACACACAACAAATATGACCACTAACAATACTCTTTGTATTTGATTCTTTTATAGAACGAACAATAAACGGTATTGATACTACACAGATAGTCACTATTAATACAATTAACATAAAAAAAGCAGCCGGATTAGAAAAAATTTTCTTCATATTATGTACCCTTTCTTCAATTTGCCGTATGTATAAAATCTGTTAATATATTATTCTTGTATTTTATATTGCCAATATCGCCCACAATGATTTTTTCATAAATCTCAGCTTTAGAAGTTTTTAAAGCCAAACGAGAACCATCTTCTTTTTGGAAAATAAGCGTACATCTATAACCTTTTATGGGGGCGCCAACAGTACCACCTATATTTATCATATCCCCCAATTCTTTTGAAATAACTTTTAAGCTATATTCCGTTTTTTCTTCAATGTTTTCATACTCGGATTTCGCACGATTATAAGAATAATAATAGTAAATCAAAAAGATTACAACTGCAATACCAAAAATTAAAATTACTGGTGCTAAATCCATACTCGTTAAATCATCAATAGACATAGTTAAATTCTCCTTTTATATTATTTTTGCGAATTTAATTATACTTCCCTCCTTGTTTGTAGTCACTTTTAAATCTTCGCAAAATAAAAAAGTGCGACAACCGAAGTTATCGCACCGAAAAACGCAAACCCCGATTGTTGTCACACAAAACCTAACAAGCAGCGAGAAAACTCAACTTATTTGCCAAGTGGAATTTGCATTTTTACCAAATTCATTATTGACAAATAAGCACAGGGATAAAACTCCCTATAAAAATAGAGAGTCCTCTCAAATTGCTTGTTAATTAAATTTTGTATGACAATCAAATTATATCAAACTTTTGGAGTTATTGCACCTATTTTTTTATCCCTATTGTAGCACAAGCATATCATAGAAGTCTATTGTTTTCCATCATAAAAGCAGCCGACCGGTCTTAATTGTCAAGACATATGTTACACTTAGAGAAATATTCTGCTACAACTTGATTTGGACTTTTAAAGTCTAATACTGTCTTTGCTGTTCTGTTGTATCTTGATTCATGCTTTTGTACTTCTTTTATCAATTCTTTTTCA
>JAFTXP010000002.1 GCA_017461545.1 Clostridia bacterium
GAGTAAAAAACTAACTGCTATCAATTCCGAAAAAACCTCAGGGTGTGATGAGAAAGTTATTTTTACTGCTGAAAGCAAGAGTAAAAAACTAACTGCTATCAATTCCGAAAAAACCTCAGGGTGTGATGAGAAAGTTATTTTTACTGCTGAAAGCAAGAGTAAAAAACTAACTGCTATCAATTCCGAAAAAACCGCAGGGTGTGGTGAGAAAGTCATTTTTACTGCTGAAAGCAAAAGTGGAAAACCTAACTGCTATCAATTCGCAAAAAACCGCAGGGTATGGCTTGAGATTATTTTTACTGACGAAGGAAGTAAACCATAATCTCAAGCCATACCCTGCGGTTTTACTACTTGACAATCCCGCTAAAAAAACATAAAATCGTTTCAATATATGCTTGATTCTGTTTGCATATATTCAGAAAAATGATTTACATACGAGTATTTATCAGAATAAAATATTATTGCTTATATGTATCACATCTATAATCTTAGGAGGATTTATATATGGCTACCAAAGCTTATTTTAAAACTGAAGAAATCGGTAAAGGTAAAGTCGGATTTGCAAAAACTCGTTCTATTATCGAGGCCGCTTTTTATGGAAATAACGTAGAGAAGGTAACATCTCTTTCACAGGCTTATGAGCTTGCAAAAAATTCACCCGGTACAATTGTAACCGATATGCCGGTATATAAGGGAGAGACTTTCGGTCTTCCGGCAGATGCCAGAGTTCTTTTATTTAATGACGGTTCCATCACAGGCAGATATGCTGCTGCCAGAAGAATCGCAGGCGAGCCCGGCGTTGATTGTGAAGCTCTTGACAAAATTGTTATGGATGCTGTTTATGATACAAGATGGAAAAAAATGTATCATGCAGAAGTTTTTATCGGTCTTGATCCGGAGTTCATGGTTAAAGCACACCTTCTTATTCCTCAGGGCGAAGAGAATATTATGTATTCATGGATGCTCAACTTCCAGTATATGAGTGAGCAGTACATTGAGATGTACAAAAATTCAAAGGTTTATGACAATGAGGCTGACATTTATATATTCTCAGATCCTCAGTGGAAAGGTTCAGACAGAACTGATATATGTGACGGAAAATGTCTCTCTTACTTCAATACTGCTACGAATTGTGCAGCTATTTTGGGTATGAAGTATTTCGGTGAGCACAAAAAAGGTACTCTTACTATCGGTTGGGCTATTGCTAACAGAAACGGTTATGCTTCATGCCACGGCGGTCAGAAAGAATATTCACTTGCTGACGGAAGAAAGTACGTTGCATCGGTGTTCGGTCTTTCAGGTTCAGGTAAGTCTACAATCACACATGCAAAGCACGGCGGAAAATACGGCGTAACAGTATTGCACGATGACGCTTTCATTATAAATACAGAGACATGTTCATCCGTTGCGATGGAGCCTACATATTTTGACAAGACTGCCGACTATCCGACAGGATGTGAGGACAACAAATATCTTCTTACAGCTCAGAACTGTTCCGCTACGCTTGATGCTGACGGAAAAGTTGTTCTCGTAACAGAGGATATCAGAAATGGTAACGGCCGCGCGATCAAGTCAAAGCTTTGGTCACCTAACCGTGTTGACAAGATAAATGAGCCTGTTAATGCGATTTTCTGGATTATGAAAGATCCTACAATTCCGCCTGTTGTTAAGCTCAAAGGCGCTTCACTTGCTTCCGTAATGGGTGCTACACTTGCTACAAAGCGTTCAAGTGCTGAGAGACTTGCTCCCGGCGTTGACCCGAATGCTCTCGTTGTTGAGCCTTATGCAAACCCGTTCAGAACATATCCGCTCGTAAATGATTACGAGAAGTTTAAGAAGCTCGTAGGCGACAAGAATGTTGACTGTTACATCATCAACACAGGTGACTTTATGGGCAAGAAGGTTCAGCCGAAAGATACTCTCGGAGTTATCGAAGCTATTGTAGAGGGCAGAGCAGAATTCAAGCCTTGGGGTCCGTTTGAGGATATCGAAATCTTTGAGTGGGAAGGTTTTGTTCCGGACTTTAATGATGCAGGATATGTTGCTCAGCTCAGAGCACGTATGAATGACAGACTTGAGTTCGTTCAGTCCAGAGATGATGTAAAGGGTGGCTTTGACAAGCTTCCTGCCGATGCAGTAGCTGCAATCGCAAAAGTTATTGCAGAGCTCGGCTGATAAACTAAGAATTTTTAAGTTTATAAATATAAAGGAACCGCCTCGAAATTGAGGCGGTTCTATTTTTTCCAAATGAGTTCCTTTAACTGGATAAATATATCATTTATTTTTAGGCGGAAAAAAGTCAGGTACATCTGTCCTTTCCAGAAGATAATCTATTGATACATTAAAAAAGTCGGCGATTTTAATTAATTCGTTATAACCTGCTTCACGTTCTCCTGTTTCATAGCGCGAAATAGTATTTTGGTTCATGTTTAAATCCATGGCCAATTTTAATTGTGTAATATTCTTCTTTTTGCGCAATTCTTTTAGCCTCATAAAAAACCTCTTGACAATTATTATACCAAAGTGGTATATATCAAATATCCCGATTTGGGATATTTATGCTTATTATGTCCCCAATATGTTGTGAGTAAGGAGATTTGTTATGTTTTGTAATAATTGCGGAAAAGTTTTAGATGATAATGCATCATTTTGTACTGCTTGTGGCAGTGTAGTGGAAAGGCCTGTTGATACGATTGAAAAGGTAAATTCTGCAAAAACGCCGGAGAATATTCAATCAAGTGAATCTAAACCAAATAAGAAAAAAAGATCGATTAATAAAGCAGCAATAATTATTATTGCTGTTGCTGTTATAGTAATCGGTGCTGTTATTACTATAACATGTGTATATGTTAATAATACATATCCAAGCCAACAGCTTATCGAAGCACTTGAAAATAAAAACTTTGACGAAGCTCTTGATATTTATAATGAGAACTATGACGGAGACGAAAATAAGACTCTTATAAAAGCTTTGGAAAAACATATTGCAGAAATTAAACAGTCATTTACAGAGAAAACGGCTGAGTATGAGATTGTGAAGCTGGAATTAGAGACGATTTCCGAGATGGAAATTGAATCTTTGGAAGATTTGGTTCAAGAGACTACTGAGTATGTTTCTAAAGTAAATTCTTCACGGTCAGCATTTAATTCAGCAGAAACATTCTTTGCTGCAGCTAATTATTCAGAGGCAATCAGTCAATACAAGCTTATGGCTGAAGCAGATCCCGACTACGAAAAAGGAAAAAGCCGACTTGCAGAGGCAATCAATTTGTACAGAGACAGCATTGTTGCAGAGGCGGATAAGCTTTCTTCTCAAAGTGACTACACCGGTGCTATCAAGGTTGTAAATGAAGCTTTGGGTGTTATTTCAGATGATGTTACATTGAAAGAAAAAATTACATTGCTCGAAAGCCAATATGTAAACAGTGTTATTGCAAAAGCAGACGAATACGTAAAAGCTGATGACTACGTAAGAGCTTCTGCTATCATTAATGAAGCTTTAGAGACTTTGCCGCAAAATGAAACCCTTTTGAAAAAAATTGATAGTATCGAAGGTCAGGAGGCTGATTTTGAAAAGAGTAAAATTATCAGCACCGCTCGTTCGTATGCCGATAAAAAAGACTATCTTAACGCAATGAAAGAAATAAAGGCATATTATGATAAGCATACAGAGGACGGCGAGATGAAAGCACTGTACGAAAACTATAGTGACAAATATGTCCAATCAGTAATATCATCTGCCGACGGTCTTGTAGCAGAAAAGAAGTATACCGATGCAATCAAAGCTCTTGAGGCAGCTATTCAAGTTTTGCCCGGAAATACTTCTCTGACTGATAAGCTTGCTTATGTAAACGATAAAAAGCCGCTCAGTATTGCAGAACTTACTCCGATAAATGAGAATAGTGAAGATATGACTGGTTTTGAGTGGTCGGATGGTATTCCGCTGGACCCGTTTGGAAACGATTATTCAACTTCCGAAAATTTTGTAATTGTGAAGGATGAAAGTAGCTGGTGGCGTAGTAATTCATATTGCGAATACAGGATATATAAAAAGTATTCTACAATACAGGGATTCGTCTGCCCATACAAAGATATGCCGGAGGACGGAAATGCAACTTTTCAGATAATTGCAGACGATAAGATTATATATTCGACGCAGGTGACGCGGAAGATGGATCCTGTGGAATTCTCTGTTGATGTGTCGGTTGTCGATTACATTAAGTTTAATGTAATGGAGGAGGAGTGCTATTCTGCATCTATTATATTAGGTGATGTTCTTCTTTATAGTAAGTGATTAGTAAACATTAAAGACATACTATAAAAACAAAAAAGGAAGGAGCATATTATGTATTTCATTGCAAATACATAATACAAGATGAAAATGTTTTGCCCTGAATGCGGAAATCAATTAGAAGATGGGAGTATGCAGTGTAGTTATTGTGGTCATGTTTTGATGACTAATGATAATGAAGAACCTAATGATGTAAAATATGATGATAATTCCTATGTGGATGAAACTCACATTGATGGTTTTACACAAGATGTGACTGTAACGGATGAACAAGAGGAAAATGATGCAGAAGATGCGGAGAGCCAAGAATCATATGAATTATCCGGTGAGTTCGAAAATATAGACAACAATAAATCAAAAGTTGATAACAAACTTGTGAAGAGAATAGTGATCTTTGTGGTTGTTGTAGCTGTTATCGCCTGTATTCCTGTGATATGTAACAAAATATATGAAAGCACAGACAGTTATAAAATTAAAGAGGCTTCTGAGCTGATTTATAATGGCAATTGTTCATCCGGTATAGAGAAGATAAGCGATATCTACACGCCTCAGGCAATCGCGATTAAGAACTTTGCGGAAGTAGAAAATTCCCGAAGAAGTTTTTTCGATTTTTATTATAAAAACTTTGAAGATTTCACCGGCAGTTGTAAGGCATATGCTTTATTTGAGAAAAAACTTGATGAATTTGACGAAAGTACGGATTATAACTATCTACCTGAAAACTTGTTACAACGTTATAAAAACTACCGAACCGCTTTTGATTTTATTTCTGATAGTACGGCAGAGGTTTATGCAGATTTGCATGACATTCAGCTTGTTATGTTGAATGAAGTGGCAAGAAATAATAGCTCAAAAGGCGGAAGTACGTTTAAACTCAGTGAGTTGCAGGCAAATATTGATAAATCAAAAGCTGCGTCGGAGAGGTTGGAAGAATTCTTTAATGTGTCACCGGTTGATCATCATAAAGACATAGAATGGGCCGAGCCGCTTTTTATGGTTTTTGCTGACGCAACAGTTGACGTTAATGATTACAATGTTGAAGCGTATTGTGAAGTTAGTCAGGCTACGACAAATTCCGGCGAATCATATTCGTATATTTCGGTAGGCTATGATTTGATAAATGAGTTGATATGTAATTGTCGTGATGAAATGGTAACATCCCAAAAGATGATTGATAAATCGTTAAAAGAGTTCGATTTGGACGATGATTTGTATATGGTGTCTCCTGAAGAAAATTATTCTTCATTTATCAGTAACGATTTGAATAACATAAAAGACAAGAATGACATTATGGAAAACAGAGATAAGATTGTGGGCTATCTGGAAATTACTATGTTAGGTAGCTTAGTGTATTAATAGGAGGTAGAATTATGTTTTGTAATAAGTGCGGTAAAGAAAATAATGAAGATAGTCGCTTCTGCAGCAGTTGCGGTGCGGAATTGAAGAAAGATAACGGCACCCATATTACGGAAGATGATGTTGATATGTTTGTTTTTGATGATGATACGGTTAATGTTAATGAAACAAAAGCAGATAAAACTGAGAAGAAAAATAGCAAGAAGCGTTTCCTCTGTTTTTTTATTCCTGTTATCGCTGTTATTTTGATAGCAGTTATTATCGTTAGTGCTGTTATTGCCCCATATTACGGACCTATGACAAAAATCATGAAAGCAGTTGAAAAAACGGTTAATGCCGAAAGTTTTTCTTTTAAGCTTAAAGCGACAGAAGATGATGATGTTTTTGAGCTAGAAGGAACAATTATTTTGGATTTCAAGAAAAAAGATATCACGATGTATGGTACATATACTGAAAGCGGTACGCATTATGATTATTATGATGGCGAATATGAATACATTAATGAAGGATATTTTGGTATCTACGATGGAATCTTTTTTGAAGGATACTACGATGATGATGTACATGAAGACAAAGTGTATGGCAACGATATTTCCGAAGTAGTTGAAACATGCTTTGAGACATATGAAGAAAGCGGCGACTATATAAGTTCTAAAGGTTTTGATTATGATAAACTCTTTGAAAAAATATCAGATCTGACAGGCGAAGATATTGACCGTGACGATGTTGAAGAATATGTTGATTTGGAAATACTCAATGATTCTTTAAAGGAAGCTTGGAAATCCCTTAATAATAAGAAATGGCTTGAAGAGAACCTTAACTATGAGAAAAAACGTGATGATGGTGTTACTTATTACAGCTTTGAACCGGATTACGATGCACTTGCACGCTCCGCAGAGGAGATTTTCTCTGATGCAATAGTTGATGATGACTTTAAAGACTTATCTGAGTCCGGACTGGACGAAATTGTAGATGAAGCAAAAGATGACGATGATTTTGATATCAATGCTACTATTGGTATCAAAAAAGGTTGCTTACATGAGGCTACTTTTAAGAATGGATGGTTGAAAGCAAAAATAGAATTTAGCGAAGTTGGTTCTGCGAAATTGAATGAAAAAGTATTGCAGGAATATGTAGATATTGCAAGACTAATATGAGAGAAATTTTATGCTTTTTAACTCTGTATCGTTTGGTATTTTTCTTCCGATTGTATTTGTGATATATTGGGCGATTCCTCACAAATACAGATGGTTTCTGCTTCTTGTATCAAGTTATTTTTTCTATATGTGCTGGGGTGCAAAATACATTGTACTGATATTACTTACAACTGTTGTTTCATATCTGGCAGGTATACTTCTGGAAAAAGAATATAATCACAAAAAAAAGAAAATGATTCTTACCGGAACTATGATAGTTTGCTTGGGCACATTATTTGTTTTTAAGTATCTCAATTTTACATGCAGCAGTATTGTGAAATTACTTAATTTTATATCACTGGATATACATCCTTTTACACTTGAAATTGTACTTCCTGTGGGTATATCTTTTTATACATTTCAAACTATGAGTTATGTAATAGATGTATATAGAGGAGAAATTAAAGCGGAACATCATTTTGGCATTTATGCTGCATTTATTTCGTATTTTCCACAGTTGGTAGCCGGCCCCATTGAGAGAACACGGAATTTACTTCCGCAAATACACAGTGAGAAGTTTTTTGATTACAAACAGGCAACATACGGTATGAAACTTATGGCGTGGGGTTTTTTTAAAAAGCTTGTAATTGCTGATGTAATTGCTGTATATGTTGATTCTGTATTCGGTGCACTTCCTAAGCACAGAGGCTGTGATTTGTTAATTGCGATATTCTTTTTTACAATACAGATATATTGCGATTTTTCGGGTTATTCAGATATTGCAATCGGTACGGCAAAGTTGATGGGGATAGAGCTTATGACAAATTTCAAAAGCCCTTATTTTTCAACATCAATAAGAGAGTTTTGGAGCCGTTGGCATATATCTTTGTCTACATGGTTTAAAGACTATGTTTATATACCGTTAGGTGGGAATCGCTGTTCTAAAATACGAAACTATTTTAATTTGATGGTTACCTTTTTAGTTAGTGGGCTATGGCATGGTGCCAGTTGGAATTTTTTAATATGGGGCGGTATACATGGTATAGCTCAGGTCGCCGAAAAGCATTTTAATAAAACATCTGTAAGATTACACCAGAACACTGTAATGCGTATTTTTTCTATGGTGTCTGTATTCTTATTCTGTAACTTTGCCTGGATATTTTTTAGAGCGGAAACATTTTCCAATGCCATATATGTAATTACACATATGTTTACTGATGTTTTTGAGACAGCAATACTACTCAAATCTTCTCTAGGTTTAACTCTATCAAAACTGTTAACTATTTTTGGTTGTATTACTTTGTTGGGTATATATGATTATTTTTCATTGAAATTTGATGTAATAGAGAGAATTTCGCAGAAATCTATTCTCATTAGATATTTTTTCTATTTTGGGATTGTATTTATTATATTGACTTTTCGTGCATCAAGTGAAGCTGAGTTTGTATATTTCCAATTTTGATGGGAGTATGAGATGAAAAAATTTATAAAAAAGATAATGATTTTTTTGTTTTTTTGTATAATAATCTCTGTTATTATACCTTATGCAGTTGATCCATACAATGTTTTTCATTATAACGATATTAGAGATAACGGAGTAGAGCCGAATAAAAATTATGTAAAGATGGCATATGTTATTGATCATCCTAGAAATTTTGACAGTTTTATGTTTGGTTCATCCCGAGTCGGAGCTATACATGTCGAAAATATTACTGATGAAAAATGTTATAATATGTCATATTCATTAGGTGTTCCTGAAGAACATTTAAATAATATAAAAACATTAGTAGAAAACGGGATAATTCCAAAGCGAATATATTTAGGTGTAGATAGCCGTTCATACACGGATAATGCTCAAAGCCATTATTCTCAGCCTTTACGTGCTCCTTATGAACATTACGCATCGGATAAAACAGATTTTTTGCTTTTATATTTAAATCCAAGTATAGTTCTTAAATCTCTGAAAACAATTACTTCTGACAAAGGAAATAATGACATTTTTTATCAGTATGGTTGGTGGTGTGACTATCAACAGGAAACTGTTCTATCAGAAGATGAAAAAATTTTTCCTTCTATAGGGAAAGAAATGTTGTTAAATGATACTTTAGAGGATATAAAAGAAATAAAAGCATTATGCGATAGCCATAACATAGAGTTTGTTGTTTTTACTAATCCAATGCACTATGTAACTTACGAAGCCTCATTGGATAAAAATTATTATGATTTTCTGTACGGTCTTTCTCAAATTACTCCGTTTTATAATTTCAGCGGTTTCAATGATGTTACTCTTGATAGCAGTAATTATATTGATGAAAGTCATTACAATGCCTATATCGGAGATCTGATTTTGGATTGCATAAAAAAAGGAAGTACAAAAGAATCTTTATTAGAACAGGGTTTTGGTGTATATGTTACTGAGAACAATGTTGATGATTTTTTAGCATTATTGCGATATCAGGAACAAGAATATAATTTAAAATAGTTATTATAATTTATAGTTCGGAGGTTATATGAAAGGAAGTTTTAATAAAAATGGTTTGTGCAAAGCTATTGCTTTGTTGTTGGTTTTCTGTATGTCATTTTGCATGATTTCCTGCGGTGATTCGAATTCTGATGACTTTTTTGATGATGAAGTATCTTTTGACGATGATTCGAGAGAGCTGGAAAAAGATGATGATGGCAAAATTCTTCAGAGCGGTGAGGTGAATAATGACGTAAATGTCGAAGGTACAGTAACATTGAGTTGCCCTCAGGATATATATGTTGGCTCAGCGCGTGAATCTATCAGACAGTGGATATCTGCTTTTAATGCTTTGTATCCTGACGTTAAAGTAAAAGAGGACTTTTCTGATCGTGGTAACTGGTCTGCTCGTCTTTACGCTAAAGATATGGGTGATGTTTTCTGGCTTGATGATACTCAGGTTTATGACATGGCTATTGCAAGGACAGCACTCATGCCTTTGGACGTCTATGCTGAGCATTTTAGCAAAGACACTCGATTTGGTCTTAACATGAGTGATGTATACGCAGGTTTTTATAACCTCGGAGAGGTAGATGGCCAGCTCTATATGATCGCTACAAACTGCGGTCAGCAGACATTCACTTATAATAAAGGAATGTTGACACAGGCAGGTCTTAGTATGCCCACAGATGATTGGACATGGTCAGATTTTAAGGAGTATGTAAACATCCTTACTGTGCAGAATCCTGACGGTTCACTTGCTCAGGTAGGTGCTGCTATGAATATTACTATATCACCTATGTATATTCCGTTCTATCTCGGATTCGGTGGACAGTGGTGCGATACAATAAATAAGAAGATAACTCTTACAACTGATGAGAATGTTCTTAGAGGAGTTAATGAACTTGTTGGTGTACTTCAGAAAAAGCAAATTTATCCGACAAGTGCAGGTATCCGGTTCGACGGCGACTATGCTAATGCTTTTGCTAATATAAACGCTGATAACGTATCTACAACAGCCGCTTTCTGGCAGCTTGACTCTTTTGCAAACCTTGCTACAAGAGCTGCTCAGTACGAGACAGCAGATATTGATTGGGATATAGTAGCGTTCCCTCTGTTTGATTATCCTGCTTCACCTTGCGGATCTTTCGGTTACGGCGTATTCAGTTATGCATCAAATCCCGTTGCAGCTGCAGCTCTGTGTCTCAGCCTTTATACACAGGCAGGACAGAAGGCTATAAACCAGGGTGCCGTCGATTCGGTTCCGCTCCTCAGCTCACTTAAGACTGAAACATTTTGGCATCTCGATGAATATGCTGATAAGAATTATGATGCTTTTGTTGCAAATACAGATATGTATGTGCCTAGCCAAGTAAAATGTGAAGTACCTGCAGCTGTAGGTGAAATTATTATTGAAGGTATGGAGCAGTTGTTTATGGATCTCTATGAGGGTGCTGTTTCGGTAGAGGACTGCTTGGCAAAAATCGAGACACAGGCAAATGAAAAGTGGGTAACTATAAGATAGTTTTTTATAATTAGTATATAACTAAAACAATAGCACGGACAAAATGTATTGTCCGTGCTGTTGTTGCGAAATAATCAAGTGTCTAATTACTGCTTTTCGTAACCTTCATTTGCAAGTATTTCAGCAAACTGTGAATATGTTGTGTTTTCTGTCAAACCTTCAAACATTCCGAGGTCTGCAACATATTTGAAATTGTCTTTTTCTTCAAGATCATTACATGCCATAACCACAGAGATTTCATCATCTGTAACAACACATGAATAGCTGACAAAGTCTTTTTCAGCTATCTCAGCAAGTGCAGTGTCAATCTGATCTTTAAGTTCATTTAATTCATCCTTTGTGCGTCCGTCAGCAGGTGCTATTGATGTAAGTGTGATACTTTGAATAATATCATCCTTGTAGTAAACTTTTACTTCGTCAGATTCGCCGCCGGCTTCCATTGTAAATATAGCTTCTTCCTCAACAGAACTGTCAAGATTAAGGTCGGGAGCAGTGATAGGGGTACCTGTAGGCTCAACTGTACCGGTTTCAGTTTTTGTTTCATTCTCATTTGTCGTAGCCTTATCGTCGGAACCACATGCAACAAGTCCAAAGCAAAGAATAAGCGCTAAAACTGCTGCGCTAATTTTTAATGTTATTTTCATTTATAAAACCTCCCAAAATAGATAAATTGTCGAGTATTTATGCCATTTGTGCTGTTTTTTGTAAACTAAGTCTACGGTATAGTCTAAACTAAAAAAATTGCAAATTTTACTGTTCAACATTATACTGTAAATATTAATTAATATAGTCGCAGATAGTTTTATCGGGGGTACCTATGAAGTTTTTACACATCGCGGACCTTCACATAGGAAAAAGAGTAAATGAGTTTTCTATGATAGAGGATCAAAAGTACATATTAAATGAAATCATAAAGATAATCGATTCCGAGAAAGTACAGGCTGTGCTTATTGCGGGAGATGTTTATGATAAGGCGGTGCCGTCTGCCGAGGCGGTGCAGCTTTTTGACACGTTCCTGACAAGACTGGTAAAGAAAAAAATTGCGGTTTTTGCCGTGAGCGGAAACCACGATTCGGCAGAGCGCATTGCGTTTGCGTCCGATATTATGAAAGACAGCAATGTATATATGTCGCCTGTATATAACGGAAATGTTGAGCCGATAAAATTAACGGACGAGTTTGGAACTGTAAATATTTATCTGTTGCCGTTCATCAAACCGATAAATGTCAGAAGCTGCTTTGATGATGCAGAGGCACTCCGTACATATGATGAGGCTGTGAAGTTTGCTGTTGAAAAGATGGTTGTAAATTCCGAAGAGAGAAATATTATCGTTGCCCATCAATTTGTCACAGGCGCAGAGAGATGTGATTCGGAGGAGGTTTCGGTGGGAGGTCTCGATGACATCGAGTATCATGCGTTTGATAAGTTTGATTATGCGGCTCTCGGTCATATTCACGGAGCACAGCATATAGGGCGCGAGGAGGTCAGGTACAGCGGAACGCCTCTTAAATATTCTTTTTCCGAGGTCAGACATAAAAAGTCAGTCACCGTTGTAGAGTTCAGAGAAAAAGGTCAGATAGAAATTACAAATATTCCTCTTGTACCGCTTCGTGATATGCGTGAGATAAAGGGTACTTATATGGAGGTCAGTGACAGGAAAAACTATGAAGGTACTGCCACGGATGACTATATGCACATCACATTGACGGACGAAGAGGATGTGCCGGATGCCATCGGGAAACTTCGCGCTATTTATCCTAATATCATGTGCATAGACTACGACAACAAAAGGACAAGGGCGTTTAATAATATTGACGGCGCGGATATAAGCGAAAACAAGTCTCCCGTTGAGCTCTTTGCGGAGCTTTTTGAAAAGCAGAATAATCAGGAGATGACTGCGGAGCAGAAAGAGGTTATTGAAAGAATTGTTGAAGAGATTACGGAGGGCGCAGTATGAAACCGATAAAAATGACTGTATCTGCATTCGGACCGTATTCAGGCAAAACCGAAATCGATTTTGAGAGGCTGGGTGAATGCGGTATCTACCTTATTACAGGTGATACGGGCGCAGGTAAAACAACTATCTTTGATGCAATTTCTTTTGCTCTTTTCGGCGAGGCGAGCGGTGACAACCGCGAGCCGGCAATGCTCAGGAGTAAGTATGCATTGCCTAACGTTCCGACATATGTTGAACTTGAGTTTGTAAGCAAGGGAAAGGTGTACCGTGTAAAGCGAAACCCCGACTATGAGCGTCCGCGTGAGCGAGGCGAGGGCATGACGGTAGAGAAAGCAGATGCAGAGCTTACATACCCTGACGGCAGAGCGCCTGTCACAAAGTCTAGGGAAGTTACAAAGGCGATAATCGAGCTTCTGGGCTTTGACAGAAATCAGTTTACGCAGATTGCAATGATTGCCCAAGGTGATTTTATGAAGCTTCTGACTGCGGACACTGAGAACCGGGGTAAAATTCTGCGAGATATATTTAAAACCAAAGTTTATGCGGATATACAGGAATCAATAAAAAAATTTGCCCGGGAAATAGGCAGCCGTTACGAAATTTTGCAAAAAAGCACGGCACAGTATATCAGCGGCATACGGATAGGCGAAGCAAGCGCTTATATTTATGAAGCCGACCGCATTAAAGAACTTCTGAAAAATTCATGTCCGTTCGATGATGCTGTTTTACTTCTGGAAAGTGTTATAAAAGAGGACAGCGATACCGTTTCGGAGGTTGATAAGAAAATTGCCGGGCTGAATGAAAAGGTAAAAGAGATTGACACACTTTACGGAATTGCGGAGACTCTGGAAAAGTCATTGGCTGAAATCACAAGACTTTCTGCGGAGAGGGAGACTGCCGTTTCGGAAGTTGAAAAAGCTAAAAAAGAATATGGCGAAAAAATACTTTTGACGGAGAATGTCGTAAAACTAAACGACAGAATAGCGCTGCTTAAAGCCACCGGAGACAAATACGGTGTGCAAAGCAGACTGAAAGAAGTCATTTTTGAATTGAATAAAAAACTTACATCGTCAAACGGCATCGTATCGTCACTGCAGAAAAAGAAAGAGTCATATGAAAAGTCGATAGAATTGCTGAAAAAGGAGCAGGCGGAGATAAAAGGCTCAGATGCAAAACTCTCGGAGCTGAAAAATAATTTTGATGCGCATAAAAGAAGGCGTGAAGAACTTAAAAACATTCATCTGGACTTGCAGAGATACCGCGTTTTGATTGATGAATGGAAAAAGCTCGTTTCCGAGTATGAAGAGGCAGCGGGCAAGTCGGATAAGGCAAAGGCTGAATATGACATTGCCGAGAGATTGTTTTTGGATGCACAGGCCGGAATTCTTGCAAAGAAGCTCAGGAACGGCGAAAAATGCCCTGTGTGCGGCTCCGTTCATCACCCTGAGCCGGCAATGCTTTGCGGCGGCGCTCCGTCGGAGGACGATGTAAAGATTAAGAAAATGCAATATGAAAAAGCTCATAAGGCCGTAATCGATCTGAGCGAAAAGGCAAACGGCAAAAAGGTTGAGTCGGAAAGTCTTTGGACAAGGATAAAAGATGTTTCAAAGGAATTCGTTGAGCTTGATGCGGCAGGTCTGACCGACGCCGTAATTAAGGCCGGAACTGCGGAGAAAAACGCTATGGAGCAGCTTGCATCACAGATTGAAACCTGTGAAAAGAATGTGAAACGTTTTGCGGAAATCGAAAGCGAGTTGCCGAAAGATGAAACTGAGCTTTCCAAGGTTACCGAGGCGATATCTTCTGCCGGTGCGGAGATTGCGGCATATACTGCTCAATTGTCCGAAACGGAAAAACAGCTTTCCGATATAAATGAAACTCTTGAATATGAAAGCCGTGATGCTCTCGAAAAAGCAATTTCGGAAATTGCGGGCGAGAAGGTCACGCTTGAAAAGAATATTGAGTTGTCAAAGACTGCATTGGAAAAATCTGAAAAGCATTTAAATGCATTAAATGCGTCGATAGAGGCACTTGAAAAAAATACGGTTAATTCTGCGGCGTGCACGAAAGAGGAACTTTCAGAGCAGCGCAGGGTTCTTAAGACCGAAATTGAGTCGCTGTCGGAAATTCGCGACAAGGCTTCGTCAAGGCTTGATTCAAACAATGTAACTTTGAAGTCAATCAAGTCAAACTTAACCGAGTCAAAGAAAACCGAGCAGCAATATCAGATGGCGGCAACTCTCTCAAATACCGCTAACGGTACAGTTACGGGAAAAGAGAAAATCAATCTTGAAACATATGTTCAGTCAACATATTTCGAACGCATAATACGCCGTGCAAATATCCTTCTGATGGATATGAGCGGCGGACAGTTTGAATTGAAACGACGCGGCAAGGCGGACAATTTCAAAAACAAAAGCGGTCTCGAACTTGACGTAATCGACCATTACAATGGCTCGGAACGAAGTGTCAAAACGCTGTCGGGCGGAGAATCATTCAAGGCGGCGCTTTCCCTTGCTCTCGGACTCTCCAACGAAATCCAGTCAATGGCAGGCGGCATACAGATTGATTCGATGTTTATTGACGAAGGGTTCGGCTCCCTTGACTCAGAGTCGCTTGACCAGGCCATAAAAGTCCTGAACAGACTTTCGGACGGCAACCGAATAGTCGGTATTATTTCTCACGTAGAAGAGCTCAAAACACGCATCGAAAAACAAATCGTTGTGACCAAAGACAAAACAGGCGGAAGCAATGTAAATATTGTAGTGTAAAATGAAATGACCCGTGCGGAGCAATCGGACATGTCCGATTGCTCCGCACGGGTTTTTTCGACAGCTTGTTCGCTCTATCAAAACCCACAGTCTGTGGGAAAGTAAAATTTGTCCCTGTGGGAAACTTGGAATTTCCTTATAAATAAAACCCACAACCTGTGGGAAAAGTTGTGGGTTTTGGCTTTTGGCTGTGTCGAAAAATATCAAATCATGCAGAATTATGTGGCACAAGTGTTTGGATATTTAGCGAGAGCACATGCGCGGTGCGTTGCCCCGTCATATTCTCTTTGCATAAATTTTTCGCATGAGCCCCAGTACTCGGGACGCGAGAAAGATACAAG
Source organism: Clostridia bacterium (assembly GCA_017461545.1). Classification (GTDB taxonomy): domain Bacteria; phylum Bacillota; class Clostridia; order UBA1212; family UBA1212; genus SIG423. Next base: position 15,839 of record JAFTXP010000002.1, read on the forward strand.
AGGATATGTAACTTCTTTTTTTCCGGTCAGATGAAATCTTGCACAGTCTTTGCATTTTCTCGAATCAAAATCCATTTTTTTGATAATGGGTTCTTCTACTTTTTTTGGTGTAAATTTTTCGCAAAATGACATATCGATCACAGGTCCCTGATGTGCGCAGAGCAACATTCCGTCAATCAATCTTCCGATATAGTTTTCGCATGAAAGGCAGTTAATAATCACTGTAGAATTTTTAGGCATAAAATATTCCCTCCGTTTATCTTTTGTATTTTTATTGATATAGCCATTATAGTGATTATATGAATAAAAAAATATTTCCCGGGAAAAGCGAGCGAGGCACAGGGGAGGTTATGGTTTACTCCCGATGGTCGTAAAAATAACCTCCCCTGTGCCTCGCTCGCTTTTTAGTAAAATACGGCGGAGAAGTATGCGATTCACACCGTTCTTTGAGAAAATAATCTGCGCTGCCCATAGCCCACTTCTTAGTAAAATGTGGTGAGAAAGAGTGGTTTACTCCCGATGGCCGTAAAAATAACCATCGCATTACTACTCGAGATTTTGCCTTTTATTTGGCAGTTATTTATATTTGCTGAATATTTTGAAAAAACAGCGTATGCTACAGCGAAGCCATTATTTTTACAGCGGAAGCAGAAAAAGGTGGTAGACAATACCGCAAATCATGCAGAAAAAGCGCAAAGGTACGGAGCAGAGACATTTTTACAGCGGAAGCAGAAAAAGGTGGTAAACAATACTGCAAATCATGCAGAAAAAGCGCAAAGGTACGGAGCAGAGACATTTTTACTGTGGAAGCAGAAAAAGGTGGTAAACTATACCGCAAATCATGCAGAAAAAGCGCAAAGGTACGGAGCAGAGATTATTTTTACTGACGAAGGAAGTAAGCCATAATCTCTGCGCCGTACCTTTGCGCTTTCGTTATTGACAACTTTATGGGAGTAAGATAATATAATTAAAAAGGGCATTGCCTAAAAGGTTATGCTCCTTAGGAGATTATTTTGAAGAAATGGCTGCGTTCGTTGTTAAGGTGTTGAGCGCAGTCATTTTTTTTTGATCTATATATAAGCTAATTAAGAGAATAATTTCGATTATGTAAAGAATAACCGTGAGTATTTCGTAATCACTCATACAAATCACCTCCTTTCTTTCTGTCTGCAAGAACTTGCAAACAGCTCCCAAGGAGGA
>JAFTXP010000017.1 GCA_017461545.1 Clostridia bacterium
ATTTTTCCTGTTCATTCATAGATAAATTCACCTTTCTGATAATGACCGCCTCCAATAAGACAGTGTACTAAATATATTCAAAAAGTGAAACGGGACATTTTCACTTTTAAACACTTGGGACATTATCACTTTTAAACAAGAAAACAGAATTTTCAGAAAAAATTTCTATTGCTTTATTTTAAATAGTCTTGTATAATAGGTCGCGATGTTGTTATAACAACATGATTATCGAGGAAGGTGACAGTAATGAAAGAGGGACTCCATCCGGTATTTGAGGAGACAACTGCAAAATGTGCTTGCGGTGAGACTTTTATCACATATTCAACAAAAAAGGATTTGTATGTAGAAATTTGTTCTAAGTGCCATCCTTTCTACACAGGCAAGCAGAAATTGGTTGATACAGGCGGACGTGTTGATAAGTTCAAAAAGAGATACGGCCTGTAATACAAATCATTGGGCATACAATAAAGAGGCCTGCGTCGTTGCAGGCTTTTTTGCTATCAAAAAAAGGATATTTTAAATAGATTCAGGAGGATTAATATGAAAGCAAAATTTGAAACAATCGATAAAAATCTTGTAAAAATTGAAGTAGAAGTAGCACCTGAGAAATTTGAAGAAGGTCTTGCTTACTCATTTAAGAAAAACGCAAAAAACTTTACAGTAAAAGGTTTCAGACCCGGAAAGGCTCCGCGTAAAATGGTAGAGCAAGTTTACGGTGAGGGAGTACTTTATGATGATGCTCTTAATTATGTATTGCCCGGGGAATATTACGATGCAGTAAAAGAACTCGGACTTGAGCCTGTTGACGAGCCTAAGTACGATATACTCAAGATTGGAAAAGATGAACTTGTATTTACAGCTGAAGTTTATGTAAAGCCTGAAGTTACACTCGGCGATTACAAGGGACTCGAGATAAAGAACGTAAGCGCAGACGTTACTGATGAGGATATTGATGCAGAAATCAAGAAAGTCGCAGAGAGCAACGCGCGTATGGTAAATGTAGAAGACAGAACAGCTGTATTGGGCGATACACTTGATATTGACTTCAAAGGACTTCTTGACGGAGAGTCTTTTGAGGGTGGTACTGCAGAAGGTCATTCACTTACACTCGGCTCTGGTCAATTTATTCCCGGATTTGAGGATCAGCTTGTAGGCGCAGGCGTAGGCGACGAGGTTAACGTAAACGTTACATTCCCAGAGGACTATCACGCAGAAGAACTCAAGGGTAAGCCGGTAGTATTCGAAGTAAAGGTTAACGGAATAAAGACAAGAGAGCTTCCCGAGATAAATGACGATTTTGCTTCAGACGTAAGTGAGTTTGAGACTCTTGACGAATACAAAGCTGATTTAAAGGCAAAAATGGCAGAAAAGAAAGCTACAGAGTCCAAACAGGCTATGGAAAACGAAGTTATCGAAAAAGCTACAGCTAACGCAACTATCGACGTTCCCGAGTGCATGGTTGAGAGAAAAATCGACACTATGATAGAGAGATATAAGAACATGGTTGCACAGCAGGTAGGTATTCCGTTTGATCAGTATGTTTCTATGTGCGGTCTCACAATTGAAGGCATGAGAAATGACCTCAGAGAAGGCGCAGAGAAGAATGTACGCGAGAGCCTTGTCCTCGAAGCTATTGCCAAAGCTGAAGATATCAAAGCGTCCGACGAGCAGATTGATGCTAAACTTGCAGAACTCGCAGAACAGTACAAGATGTCTTTGGACGAATTAAAAGAAAGAGTTACAGACACAGACCGCGCATACTTCGGTGATGAAATTGCAGTAGAACTCACTATTGCTTTCTTGCTTGACAGTGCCGTAAAGGCGTAATATCCTTTGTATTGAAAGGAGGCGTATTTATATGCCGTTAGTGCCATATGTTGTGGAACAGACAAGTCGCGGAGAGAGATCATATGATATCTATTCCAGACTTCTGAATGACCGTATAATTGTGCTCAGCGATCAGGTGGATGACGCCACTGCGAGCGTTGTTGTGGCTCAGCTTTTATTCCTTGAGTCGGAAAATCCGGATAAAGATATTCAGTTCTTTATCAACAGTCCCGGCGGAAGTGTATCGGCAGGTTTTGCTATATACGATACGATGAAGTTTATAAAATGTGATATATCTACTATATGTGTAGGACGTGCGGCCAGCATGGGAGCTTTTCTTCTTGCGGCCGGTACAAAAGGAAAGCGTCTTGCGTTGCCTAACAGTGAGATAATGATTCATCAGCCTCTCGGCGGAATGAACGGTCAGGCTACGGATGTTAAGATTGCCGCGGACCATATTGTTAACACAAAGAATAAAATAAACCGTATACTGAGCGAAGTTACGGGACAGCCGTTTGATAAGATTGTGGCGGACACAGACCGTGACAATTATATGTCAGCGGAGGAAGCTATGAAATACGGCCTTATTGACCGTGTCATAGAAAAAAGAGATTGATTTTTATGCTGCTGCAGCAATCTGCGTCCGAAATGATGCAGATTGCTGTTTAGTATGTATATGAGACTGTAGATTTTTGCAGAAATTTCTGTTAATCTATCTAAAAATGTTATAAATTCTGAAAGGAGAGACATGTGTTTTACATGTCATTTGTATAGATGCCAAAAATGGAAGACAGCCAGATCAGATGTTCCTTTTGCGGGAAAAAAGAAGCGCAGGTAAAAAGACTCATCGCAGGTCCAGGTGTATGTATTTGTGATGAATGTGTAGACCTCTGCTGCGATATTTTGTATGAAGAGTTCGGCGACGAAGATGAGTCCGGTATAAAAGAAAGAGGCGAAAGAGGTTCGATGAGGCTCTTAAAACCTGCTGATATAAAGAAAGCATTGGATGAATACGTCATAGGTCAGGACAGTGCCAAAAAAGCTCTTGCTGTTGCTGTTTATAACCACTACAAGAGGATTGAAGACAGTGCTGAGCTGAGAGAAGTAAAAGACAAAAAGAAAAAGAAAACAGATGAGACAGATGAGAAGTTTGAAAATCCTCTTGCAGGCGTAGAACTGTCCAAAAGTAATGTTCTTCTTATAGGTCCCACAGGTGTAGGTAAAACTTATCTTGCTCAGACCCTGGCAAGAATATTGAATGTTCCTTTTGCCATTGCTGATGCTACATCACTTACAGAAGCAGGTTATGTGGGTGAAGATGTAGAAAACATTTTACTAAGACTGATTCAGGCCGCAGACGGAGATATAGAACAGGCTGAACGCGGAATTGTTTTTATAGACGAAATTGATAAAATTTCAAAGAAAAGCGACAATCCGTCTATCACAAGAGATGTAAGCGGTGAGGGAGTTCAGCAGGCGCTTCTTAAAATATTAGAAGGTACTATTGCATCTGTTCCGCCGCAAGGAGGAAGAAAGCATCCTCATCAGGAGTTTTTACAGATAGACACTACAAATATTTTGTTTATATGCTCAGGTGCATTTGACGGTATGCCGAAGATTATAGAAAGCCGTCTCGGAAAGAATACAATAGGTTTTTCCGGAAAGGTTCGCTCCGAAGAAAATACAGACACTGACGAGCTCTTGTCAAGGCTTGAGCCGCAGGATTTGCTGAAGTTCGGTCTGATTCCGGAGTTTATCGGTCGTGTACCGTCTATCGTGACATTACAGTCACTTGATAAGGCTGCGCTCAAAAGAATTCTTACCGAACCTAGAAATGCACTTATTAAGCAATATCAAAAATTACTTGCATACGATGAAGTTATTCTCGAATTTGATGATGCGGCTATCGATGCCATAACAGAAGTGGCACTTTCAAGAAAGACAGGTGCAAGAGGTCTTCGAGCGATTATAGAGAGTGTCATGACGGATGTTATGTTTAACGTTCCTTCTATTGACAATGTCGAAAAGTGTATAGTTACAAAGGAGACTGTCGAAAACGGTGCGCAACCTACATTGGTATATTCCGGCGCGAAGAAATCAAAGAAGAAAGAGAAGAAAAACACAGAAACGCCGGACGGTGCTGAGGGGGCAGGCGCATGAAATTTATATATGCACTTATTTTGGGAATCGTACAGGGCGTAACGGAGTTCTTGCCGGTAAGCAGTTCAGGTCATATGATATTGTTCAAACATCTTTTTGATATTGACACGGAAATGTTCGGCTTGCCGTTTGATATAGCAGTTCATGTAGCGACACTTATAGCTGTGTTCGTTGCATTCAGAGAACAGATATTTGCTCTCATAAAAAAACCTTTCCAAAAATATGTGTATCTGATTGTCATAGCAACGATTCCGGCCGTTATAGTAGGTTTGTTCTTCAATGATTTTATTGATGAAATTTCAGCCAGCGGCGGACTCTTGGGCATATCCTTTATCGTTACGTCGATAGTACTCATCATTGCCGAAAAAGTCGGAAAAAGAGTAAAAGATGACGATGAGATAAAGTACACAGATGCAGGTGTTATAGGAATTGCACAGGGCATTGCAGTAATGCCCGGCATATCCAGATCCGGAAGCACACTTGCAGCAGGTCTTATTATGGGTTTGAAAAAAGAGACTGCGCTTTCTTTTGCATTTATTATGTCAATTCCCGTAATTCTGGGTTCTGCTGTTTTAGGTGTTAAAGATGTAATTCAGGACCCTGCAAATTTTGATGTCATGGCGACATTGGTCGGAATGATTGCAGCTGGACTTTCCGGATATGCTTCCATAAAATTCATGCTGGATTTCTTCAAAAAAAGAAGCCTTATATGGTTCTCTGCTTACGTTGGCATATTGGGTGTGCTCGTAGTGTTTGACCAGCTTGTTACAAATATATTTTTTGAAGTGTTTATTGTGTGAGAAATTCATGATATAATTAAGCGTAAAATAATTTATTTAAGATATACAGCTTTTTTGCGAAAGGAGATTTTGAAAAATGAGCAGAAGACTTTTTACTTCAGAATCAGTTACTGAGGGACATCCCGATAAAATATGCGATCAGATTTCAGATAATATACTTGATGCATTGCTTGCAGAAGATCCGTATTCACGTGTTGCGTGTGAGGTTACTGCAGCTACCGGACAAATTCTTATTATGGGAGAGGTTACAACAAAGGCGAAAATCGATTATGCCGAGATTGCCCGTAATGTTGTAAGAAATATAGGATACACAAGCTCAGAGATGGGTTTTGACGCAGATACATGTTCAGTTCTCAACTGTCTGCATTCACAGTCACCTGATATTGCCATGGGTGTTGACGTAGACGGTGCAGGCGACCAGGGTATGATGTTCGGATATGCTTCGGACGAAACACCGGAATATATGCCTATGCCTATTGCTTTAGCGCACAAATTGAGCCGCAGACTTACAGAGGTCAGAAAAAACGGCACACTTCCGTATCTCAGAGCGGACGGAAAGAGCCAGGTTACTGTAGAGTACGATGAGAACGGCAAAGCTGTCAGGATTGATGCGGTAGTTATTTCTTCACAGCATTCAGCAGATGTCACTATTGAGCAGATCAGAGAGGATATAAAAAAGCATGTTATCGAAGCTATAATCCCTGCCAATATGATAGATGAAGATACAAAGATTTATGTAAATCCCACAGGTAGATTTGTAATCGGCGGACCTTACGGAGATTCAGGTCTTACGGGACGTAAGATTATAGTTGATACATACGGCGGCATGGGTCGTCACGGCGGCGGTGCTTTCTCCGGAAAGGATCCGACGAAAGTTGACAGAAGCGCAGCTTATATGGCTCGTTATATTGCTAAGAATATTGTTGCCGCAGGTCTTGCAAAACGTTGCGAAGTACAGCTTGCATACGCAATCGGTGTTCCGTATCCTGTTTCTGTACGTGTTGATACATTTGACACGGAGAAGATTCCTGTTACAAAGATAGAGCAGATTGTATGTGATAACTTTGATATGACACCTAAGGGTATCATTAATCATTTCGAACTTCGCCGTCCGATTTATGCACAGACTGCAGCATACGGACATTTCGGAAGAACGGATATTGAACTTCCGTGGGAGAAGCTTGATATGGTGGACAAGCTCAAATCTGCAGCTGTTTGATTAAAAAATAATATTTGATTATGTCCGGCGGCGGTTTGCATAGTTGTTTTGCGAACCGCCGCTGTTTAGAAATTTTTCAGTATAATATTATGGAGAGTTTTGATACAACATTTTATATATGTGAAAGGCTTTCTAAGAGGTTGCGGCGGAACTTTGACCGATACCGAGATTGAATTTTTGCCTGAAGGTGCGCGAATATGATGACCATAATCCAGTGTGTTGCAACGCGTAATTTAAGCTTGTCGATGAGATTGAAGCGGCATGGGATAACATGAAGAAAATTGCAGAAAAATATAAATGATTCGGGCGGTGAAAACGTTTGATTATTAAAAATGCGAAACTTGAAAAATCTGTTGCAGATATAAAAATTGAAAACGGTGTAATTACCGGAATCGGTGATTTCACAGGGGATGAGGAAATTGATGCGGCAGGCAGAAAGGTCATTCCCGGTCTTATTGATATACATGTTCACGGCTTTGGAGGCTACGATACCTCTGATATAGGCAGACTCGGTGATATAAGCGTAAAACTTGCCGAAGCAGGTACTACGTCATGGCTTCCGACTACGATGACGGACAGCATTGAAAATCTGATAAAGGTGACAAATCAACCTCTTGCGCCTGACGGAGCAAACATTATAGGCTTTCACCTCGAAGGTCCATATATTTCAAAGAAACGCAAAGGTGCGCAAAACGAAAAGTATATAAAGAATCCGGATACGGAAGAGTTTAGAAAACTAAAAAACGTCAACATTGTGACGGTTGCACCGGAGCTTTGCGGAGCAGAGAAATTTATTAAAAATTGTAATGCTGTTGTTTCGATAGGTCATACCGACTGCGATTACAGTACTGCGGTTAAGGCGATTGAAGCAGGTGCCATGTGCCTTACCCATACATTTGACGCAATGCCGCCTATGCTTCACCGTGAGCCCGGACCGATAGGCGCCGCCTTTGAAAAGGGCATATATGCGGAAGTTATCTGTGACGGCAGACATGTCTCAAAGACTGTGTTTTTAGCTTTATACAAAATGTTTACAAGCGACAGGCTGATACTTATAAGTGATGCAATTCGTCCGGCAGGTCTTGAGGACGGCAAGTATTCTTCGGGAGGTCTTGATGTCCATATGAACGGAGGTGTTCTTACACTCAAAGACGGAACTCTTGCAGGCGGCTCTGGTTCGCTTCTTGACGGAGTAAAAAAGGCTGTCAGCTTCGGTGTTGATTTTTATGAGGCGGTAAAAATGGCGTCGCAGACTCCTGCGGATCTGTTAAAGCTTAACAAGGGAAGAATCGAAAAAGGATACGACGCGGATTTAGTTATACTTAATGATGATTTGAACGTTCGGGATGTGATTGTCGGCGGAAAAGTGTTCAAATCAAAAATTCTCCGAAATGTGTAAATTTGCTGTTGACATTGAAGCGATATTTGTTTATAATCAGCCTTGCTTTCAGCAAAAGGGCCATTAGCTCAGTTGGTTAGAGCAACCGGCTCATAACCGGTCGGTCCGGGGTTCGAGTCCCTGATGGCCCATAAATCAGTAACCAGTCCAAACGGACTGGTTTTTCTTTTTTCTGACAATGTGACATGATAAATATAGGTTTTAAATGAGATTTTATTTAAATTACAATAAGAAGTACATAGGAGGCTCTTATTGGAAGCGGTTCAGCCGGATAAAAAGATCAAGTGCATCGGCTCTATAGATGTTGTTAAAGGCGTCGCAATTTTTCTTATTTAGCTTTATTAGAAGCAAAATTATTTATGTCGGAACTTTAACTTTCAGTATCTTCATACTGCACGAGCCTTTACTGCAAGAGGTGTTCATGTGAATACTCGGCAAATTCGGAATTACGGCATATGATTTTGGACGGTATTCATCGCTTCGTTTGTAATCCTTATTATCTGCTATCTGATAATCCGTGTAATAAACCGATTTGCACCTTAGCTTCTCGGAAGATTTCATGATCTTGACGCTCCGAAGATGAAAGAGATTAAGTAATAAATCCTGTAAAACGGAGTTGATTTTTGTTGCGGTAATATAATGTATTGCAAATAAGGTTATAACAATTAAAAAGCAAAATCCAAAATACTGAAAATTTGGATTTTGCTTTTTATGCACATAAAATATCTTATCGGTCAAAGTGATTTCTAAATGTTTCTATAGCGATATTTCATTAAATGTGCTATGCTTGAGGTACAATAGGGACAAAAACATGCTAATCTTACCTTATTTTATTAAAAAAAATAAGGTAAGGCAGGAATAGCCATCATACTTTTGGCAAGTTTACGGCTTAAAAACAAAGTTTTCAACTGCATTTTCTTTGGTATGATTTTCAATGTGCCAGTATGATTTTTGTCATACCTTAAATTTGTGAAATTTATTTTAAATAAAAAGCGTAAAACAGACCTTGAAACAGAATTTTTTCTGCTTCTGGGTTTGTTTTTTGTATTTAATAAATTTAAAAAATTTTAAAAAATATAATTTAACCCTGACACTAGTTTTCAGGGTTAAATTATAAAATATGCTTGCAACTGTAAGAAATCGGGACGCTGATTTCGTAAAAATAGTTACATTTTAATCAAAAACAAAAAATTAAAAATAAGGAGGAATATAAAATGAAAACTATTTTCGGTGTTAGTTCAGCTACACCTATTAACAAAAAGCTGAAGAACGGTTATACATAAATACAGCACCAAAGTAATCAACATCCTTTGTTGCCTGTACAAAGTGACTGCACTGACGGTCAAAGTTAAAGTTTTTAGAAGAATCGGTATTACCAATAAATGCGGGTACATAACCGTTTTCTGAAATTGTCTGTGCAAAGGAAATCATCCAGTTGTGGTTTATACTCCATTCAGGTTTAATTTCTGCAAATAAGGCAATACCCACGTTCTGAGGAACACCTAACTCTTTTGCGGTTTCAACTGCTCTAAAAGCATCTAACGTACCATTTGCAGTAGAAACCTGTATTTCGGTAAGGTCACGAATAACCAAACCTATTTTGCAGTCCTTCGACTTTAAGAACTCAATTTCTTCTGCAGTGATTTTATCTTCACCGCAAAGAGTTCTCATACAAAACGTGGGAAAGCCTTTCTGTCTCATTATCCAATCATATTATGGCGACCGAGCCAAAATGTGACAGTATGCCTGAAGAGTGGGCACCCTATTGTCCTTCTGCATTACAGCCCGAGGATATGCACCTTTGGTGTTGCGGTACGACTACCTTTGATTTTATAGGGGTAGAAGATGTATACGCTAAGGACGATGAAGTCCTTGAAAAAATGTGGTAAAGGAGGTATAATAAAAATGAACAAGAAACAGTATAATAATGTAATTGAAAATACTTTAAAGCACGAACTTTCTGCACAGACAGATGATTCCCTTAGCGTTGCAAGAGCCATATTTGACAATATGGGCGTTGCTTTACCGCAGGGTGATATTAAGACTGTTTATGAAACCATAAAAACCAATAACTATATGGGTTGGAAGTCTTGCACTATGCAAGAAGCACAAGCTGCGGCTGACCGAGGTGTAGCTGCCATCGGTATAAGTGAAGACAAAATTGTAGTTCTTTCTGCAAACGATGAGGAACAGCCTGTAGCACAAACCGCATCAGTTATGACGCTTTCTGAAAATACTTCTGCTTTTGCGGTTGAAGGTATGCAGTATTATTCGTATAGTTATGGCGGAACAACTTGCCAAGGTGGTAGTGGCACCTGTTCAAATAACAGATACAAAAGAGAAGATGCCGTTGCTTATGCAAGAGAATATGCTAATTCGACCGGACCTAACTATGTAAATTTTGGGGACCCTGTGTTTGCGGCAATATATCTTGCTCAATATGGAACATGGACCGGAATGGCAGACTGTGCAAACTTCGTTTCACAGTGTTTAGTTGCCGGAGGATTGAAAATGAACGATGATTGGTATTTTTATCAACATATAAATACTGCGGTTGCATTGCCAGGGATTACCGATATTTATTACCGTGATAAAGACGGTGTATTAGTTAGTTATCCTATCAGTTATTATTTTTCGGCACCATGGACTACTGCAAGTGCACAATATGAATATTTCTCAAATACAGCAAATGGATATACTTCCACGAATGTTATCAAAATCAGATCAATTTGCGATATTGAATATGCAGTTTCACATTAAAATATTCAACCAGGCGATTTAATGTATTTTTCCAGCGATGGCGGTCAAACTGTTTATCATGCAACAATAATCAGTGATGTAACAAACAATGATATTAAATTTTGTGCGCATACAACGGGACGTAAGGATAAAAAATTATCAGAAGTTCTCGGAAATGAGACAGTGGTAATTGTTAGACTTAATGATAGGATATAAATAGAAATATTCTAATTGATATAACTTATTGTTACAATTCCGGATAATTTATAATAGGGGGCGATTTTTTGTTAAAGTTTTCTTTTAATTTTAAGAAAGTGTTTTTAATCGTTTTAATTGTATTTATTGCTTTATATACGATAATGGTTTTGAACACAAACTCTGTTATAAGATATGCAAAATCGGTTTTTCTCGGCGAAATTTCTTTAGAAGAAGTTGTTGATACGCCACTATACAGATATTATCCCAAAGACCTCGAAATAGCAACAACCGATTTAAGTATTAATAGGATATTTGTTGCTCATAATTTTAAGGAAGGATATATTTGGGTAAAATATGACGAAGAGCGAATGGATTCTTCTGGAAACATACTTAGTGGCTCGTGGGATGCTGTATCAAGATGGAAGATACATAAAGAAAACGGTGAATGGAAAGTTATTGAAATAAAAGAAGCCCCCTAAGCACTGAACAAGTCCGTTTTAACGGACTTGTTCAGTCTTTCCTTATCTTTCTTTATTTCAGAGAAACCTATTTTATTTCCATTTTGATATATATATCAAAATATGCTGTAATTGTAAAAAACATAAATTTGTCTCTATTTTGACACAACCATAAATTTATGCAAGAGGTGAAGTTTATGACAGATATTTTGTTGTTGGGAACTTATCATTTCGACGGAGAAAAAATAAATTTTGGTCTAGAAGAAGTACAAGCACAGATTGATTCGTTTTGCCGTAGAATGGCAGGGTTTTCTCCGGATGCTGTGGCTGTTGAACTTGATAAAGCTAAATACGGCGACAAAGTGTATATTTCAAACGATAATTGGAGATGCAATATATCAAATGAAGCTTTTTCGGTCGGCGGTCGTATTGCATCTTTTTCAGGCTTGGAATATATATGTCCCGTTGATAAAGTACTTACATTAAATTCTGATATGCTAAGCGATGAGAGCATGAAACTTGTTATGCCGAGGATGAACTTTTTAAAGAAATTAGAAGAGATAAGCGATATCAGAAAAAAGCATTTGTTTATTAACAGTGCAGAGTATAGGTTGCAAGACGCAAATATGTATCTGGATATAAATTCAATGAACCGGGATGGCGATTATTTTGAGTCCCGATGTCTTGCCGATTGGTATTTAAGAAACTTATGTATTTTTTCAAACATCCAAAAACTTTCTGAAGAACACGATAGAATTCTTGTTCTTTACGGAGCAGGACATGTTCCGATTTTAAAGGATTTAATAGATGCTTCTGACCGAATGAATTGGATTGATCCGAATTTATATTTATAAATTTAATATATCTTTTTAAACATATAAGGAAACTACGAACTGCAAAAGTTAAGTGTTTGTTTTTATATGATATAAGATTGGAATTGATAAAATGAAAAGAAATAAAATAAAGCGTATATTTGCTTCGATGCTGATGTTATTAGTTCTTGTGCAGACAGGTTGTAATAAGAACGATAATGATAAAACGGAAAATACTGCGACTGTCGCTGGGGAGAGTTCATCCGTAGTCACACCGGACTTATCGGCTGAGCCTGTAAATACAGCAGTGTCTACAGAAAACACAGAGAATCATATGTCAACGGATAGTGCTGCAATCGTGCAGACTGCAAAGCCTACAGAATCATTTGAAACTAATTTGCCGACGTCTGCGCCAACTGCTTCTGCAACAGCTGTTACGCATAAAGCAACAGCTTCATCTTCCGTAACCGCAACTGCCGCACCTTCTAAGACGGCAACTGCCGTATCTTCTTCGACAATAACAGCCAAAAAGACTGCGACACCTACAGTTGAAACTCCAAAGGCTACGAGTACACCTGTAGTGACGGATACGCCTTACGTAGGCGAGGAGATTACAGTTCAGTCGATTATTGATGAAATGACACTTGAAGAGAAAGTTGCCCAGCTTTTTGTCGTAGTTCCTTACGCCCTTACCGATATTTCAAATGCGAACGCCGCAAACGAAACGTACAAAAATGTTTTCGACAAATACCCCGTAGGCGGTTTCTGTTATATGGGAAATAGCATTGTTTCCGAGTCACAAGTTAAAAAAATGATTTCAAAGTCACAGCAGTACAGCTATGACAGAGTAGGTGTTCCTCTGTTTACTTGTATAGACGAAGAGGGCGGAACGGTTGCGAGAATAGGTAATTCAGGTATTGGTGTTCCGTCTGTGGGAAATATGTGTGATATCGGTGCTTCGGGCGATGTTTCCGCGGCAAAAAATGTCGGAAGTACAATAGGCGATTACCTTTCCGAATTTGGTTTTAACGTGGATTTTGCTCCTGTTGCCGATGTTCTCAGCAATCCCGATAATACGGTTGTAAAAAAACGTTCTTTCGGAAGTGATTCTGAGATTGTTTCCGATATGGCACTTGCAGTAATGAGAGGTCTTGAAGAAAAAGGCGTCTACGGAACTCTTAAACATTTTCCGGGGCACGGCGCTACCGAGGGTGATACCCATGAGGGGTATGCATATACGTCAAAAACTTTGGAAGAACTTGAAAAATGTGAGCTTATTCCGTTTGCTGACGGTATAGAAAGCGGTGCGGATTTTATAATGGTAGGACATATTTCCTTGCCGAACATAATCGGCGACAACACGCCTGCGTCACTGTCTCACAAAATGATTACGGAGATTTTGCGTGAGAAGATGGGTTATGACGGCATTATAATTACCGATGCGCTTAATATGGGCGCGATTACGAAGCAATATTCTTCTGCCGAGGCCGCTGTCGCGACGTTACTTGCAGGCTCTGACATGATTTTGATGCCTGATGATTTTGTGAGTGCATATGAGGGTGTACTGGAGGCTGTGTGTGATGGTACGGTCACCGAGAAACGAATCGACGAGTCTCTTGAAAGAATATTAAAAATCAAGCTCGAGATGATGAATTGACAGCAAAAGTTTGTTGCAATGATTTCGACGATAAGGTATAATCGGAATGTTGTAATTTTTAGTTAAAGAAATTTATAAGATAACGAAAGGGGCTAATGGACATATGAATTATTCTCGCGAAGTAGAAGAAATGGTATGTGTAAAGCAGGGCGCAAATCACGGTCCGGCACCGATTCCTGAGGAAGGCAGATGGATAAAAGCTAAAGAAGTCGCTGACATTTCAGGTTATACACACGGTATCGGTTGGTGTGCGCCGCAGCAGGGAGCTTGTAAGCTTTCTCTTAATGTTAAAAACGGTATTATCGAAGAGGCTCTTGTAGAGACAATCGGATGCTCGGGTATGACTCACTCAGCAGCTATGGCAGCTGAAATTCTTCCCGGAAAGACAGTTCTCGAAGCACTCAATACTGACCTCGTTTGCGACGCTATAAATACAGCTATGCGCGAACTCTTCCTCCAGATTGTTTACGGACGTACACAGTCTGCATTCTCAGAGGACGGTCTTGTAATCGGTGCAGGTATGGAGGATCTCGGTAAGGGTGCTCGTTCTATGGTTGGTACTATGTACGGTACAAAGGCTAAAGGTGTAAGATACCTCGAAATGACAGAGGGTTACTGCACAAGAATGGCTCTTGATGAGAACGACAACGTTATCGGTTACGAGTTCGTATCACTCGGAAAGATGACTGACTTTATTAAAAAAGGTATGGAGCCCAACGAAGCTTATGACAAGTCAAAGGGTACATACGGCAGATTTGCAGACGCGGTAAAATATATTGACCCGCGTAAGGAATAAGGAGGTATAGTGTCATGAGTTTATTTGAAGGTTATGAGAGAAGAGTAGACAAAATAAACGCTGTACTTGCCGAGTATGGAATAAAGTCTATTGAAGAATGTAAAGAAATCACTCTTGCTAAAGGTATCGACTGCGATACTATCGTAAGAGAGACACAGCCTATCTGCTTTGAAAATGCTATTTGGGCATACACAGTAGGTTGTGCAATCGCTATAAAGAAAGGCGCTACAACAGCCGCAGAAGCTGCTGCCGCTATCGGTATCGGTCTTCAGGCATTCTGTATCCCCGGTTCTGTTGCTGAAAACCGTAAAGTAGGTCTCGGTCACGGTAACCTCGGCGCAATGCTCCTTTCAGAGTCTACAGAGTGCTTCTGCTTCCTCGCAGGCCACGAGTCATTCGCTGCCGCTGAGGGTGCTATAAAAATCGCACTCAACGCAAACAAAGTAAGAAAACAGCCTCTCCGCGTTATCCTCAACGGTCTCGGAAAGGACGCTGCTCAGATTATTGCCAGAATCAACGGTTTCACATATTGCAAGACTGAATTTGATCCGGCTACAGAGGAAGTTAAAGTTACAGAGAAGATTGCTTACTCAAACGGTCCCCGTGCAAACGTAAACTGTTATGGTTCGGACAACGTTCCCGAAGGTGTTGCTATCATGAAGCTCGAGAATGTAGGCGTATCTATCACAGGTAACTCCACAAACCCGACAAGATTCCAGCACCCCGTTGCAGGTACATATAAGAAATGGTGTGTAGAGAACGGTGTTAAATACTTCTCAGTTGCTTCAGGCGGCGGTACAGGTCGTACACTTCACCCTGACAACATGGCTGCAGGTCCTTCTTCATACGGTATGACAGATACTATGGGACGTATGCACTCTGACGCACAGTTTGCAGGTTCTTCATCAGTACCGGCTCACGTTGAGATGATGGGTCTCATCGGTGCAGGTAACAACCCGATGGTTGGTATGACAGTTGCTTGTGCAGTTGCAGTAGAAGAAGCTTTCAGATAATAAATATTATCTGCTCTGTTGATTTTATAAACGATATAGTAAAAGGCAGGATAGGATTAATTTCTATTCTGCCTTTTTTGTCGAAAAATGTCATAAAAAGTCTATAAGTGCAAGTGTGTAAAATGTTGTTAAATTAAGCAGAATGTAATATAATGAGAAAGGTTTAGTAATTTCATATAGTATTTTAAATAAATTGTTTTAACTTGAAAGGAGACTTTTAACTATGGGACTTATTAAAGCAGGCCTCGGAGCACTCGGGGGAACATTGGCGGATACGTGGAAAGAGTTTTTCTATTGCGATGCACTTCCGGTAGAAGTTCTTGTAAGAAAAGGACAGAAGCGCATCAGCGGACGCTCTTCAAATACAAAGGCGAGCGACAACATTATTTCAAACGGTTCGGGTATTGCTGTAGCGGACGGACAGTGTATGATTATCGTTGAGCAGGGCAAAGTTGTAGATGTTTGTGCGGAGCCCGGTGAGTATACATACGATTCTTCCACAGAGCCAAGTATCTTTGCAGGCAGCCTCGGAAAGAGCATTATCGATACTTTCAAGACAATCGGTAAGCGTTTCACATACGGCGGCGACACGGGCAAGGATCAGAGAGTTTATTATTTCAATACTAAAGAGATTATCGGTAATAAATTCGGTACACCGAGCCCGATTATGTTCCTCGTAAAGAATATGGAAGTGGGCTTGACAAGAACGGTTCAGGTAAGATGTAACGGTATATATGCATATCAGATTACAAACCCGTTGTTGTTCTACACAAAGTATTGCGGAAATGTAGAGGACGAATACAGAAGAGAGGAAATTGACGAGACTCTCAAAATAGACTTCGTTGATGCTCTTCAGCCGGCACTGGGTGAGCTTTCTGCTATGGGTATTCGCCCTGACGAACTTTCTGCAAAAGCAAGAGAACTTAAGGCTGCTATGAACAACGCTCTCAGAGCTGAGTGGGTAGAAACACGCGGTATTTCTATAGGAAAGATTGCACTTAACCCGATTACTCTCACTCCTGAGGATATGAAAAAGATCAATGAGATTGAAGAAGCCACTTCCTACGGCTCAAATCCTTTTAAGATGGCAGGTCGTATGACGACAGCTACAGCAGATGCGATGGAAACTGCTGCAGGAAATACTGCCGGCGCTATGACAGGCTTTATGGGCATGGGCATGGCAGGCGGAGCTATGGGCGGCGGATTTAATTCTGCTCAGCAGTTATACAACATGGGTGTTCAGCAACAATCGGCACAGCAACCTCAGATTGCACAGCAGCCCGCGATAAATGAGCCTTCCGCACTTGGCAGTTGGAAGTGTTCATGCGGAGCTGTGGCAGGCGGAAAATTCTGTACAGAATGCGGTGCAAAGAAACCCGAAGCAGATGGCTGGACATGTGCCTGCGGAACTGTAAATAAAGGCAAATTCTGTGCAGAGTGCGGTGCTAAGAAACCTGCAGGAATACCTCTTTACAAGTGTGACAAGTGCGGCTGGGAGCCGGAGGATCCGAAGAATCCTCCGAAGTTCTGTCCCGAGTGCGGAGACCGTTTTGATGACGGAGATATAAAATAATTTGAAATTTTTATGTGATAACGCCGCCGTTTTTTGACGGCGGCGTTTGTTGAAATTTATTTAATCGGAGAATGGTGGAATGAGTGAAATTTTTGCATACAAATGTCCCTGTTGCAACGGAGCATTGGAGTTCAACAGCGATATTCAAAAAGTAAAATGTCCGTACTGTGACACTGAGTTTGAAATGGAGACCTTAAAATCCTACGACGATGCTTTAAAAGGCGATGCAGAGGATGATGTGACATGGGAGAACAGTCCCGGAAAGGAGTGGGCGGAAAATGAGACCGACGGTCTTTGTTCTTTTGTTTGCGATTCGTGCGGCGGAGAGATAATCGGCGATGAAAATACAGCTGCAACAAGCTGTCCGTATTGCGACAACCCGGTAATGATGTCGGGAAGATTGTCGGGAGTGTTGAAACCTGATTATGTCATTCCTTTCAAGCTTGACAAAGAAGCTGCCAAAGCTGCTCTTAAATCGCACCTTAAAGGCAAAAAACTTCTTCCCAAAGTATTTAAGGACGAGAATCACATTGATGAGGTAAAAGGTATCTATGTGCCTTTTTGGCTTTTTGATGCGGATACAGATGCGAGTATCCGTTACAAGGCAACACGTATAAGGCGATGGTCTGACAGCAATTATAATTATAAGGAGACAAGTTTTTTTTCAGTTCTGCGTGAGGGCAGTATAGGATTTGAGAGAGTCCCAGTAGACGGCTCCAAAAAGATGGCAGACGACCTTATGGAGTCCATTGAGCCATACGATGCGGGCGGCATGGTTGATTTCCAGACTGCATATCTTGCAGGTTACCTTGCAGACAAATACGATGTTGACTCACAGATGTGTATTCCCCGCGCAAACGAGAGGATAAAACGCAGTACCGAGCAGGCATTTGCTTCTACGGTAAAGGGTTATACAAGCGTTGTTGCCGAACACAGCAGCATAAAAGTGTCAAACGGCCATGCCAAGTATGCTCTTTATCCGGTGTGGTTACTCAATACCACATGGCAGGGTAAAAAGTACACCTTTGCGATGAACGGTCAGACCGGCAAGTTTGTAGGCGATTTGCCTCTTGACAAGGCCGCATATCACAGGTGGCTTTGGGGGCTTACAGGTGTATGCTCCGCTGTCATATTTGCACTGTTTTTCCTGTTCTGGTTGATATAAAGGGGGCGATACCGTGAAGAAACATATAAAGCATATTTTATTATTTATTGTCTGTCTCAGTGTGTCACTGAGTTGCTTTGCGGGCATAGGCGCTTTTGCCGCTACGGACCCCAGATTGGTTGATGACGCGGATTTGCTTACCGACGAAGAAGAAATTACGTTGACTGCATTGCTTGACAGCGTGAGCGAAGAAGTCAAGTGTGATGTTGTCATAGTTACTGTAGAAGATATGGGGAACAAAACCGCAGAAGCTTTTGCCGACGATTACATGGATTACAACGGTTACGGATATAACGGCGGTGATGATTGCGTACTTCTTGCCGTAGGCATGGCAGAGAGAGAGTATCATTTTTCTACGAGAGGCTTTGCCATTAAAGCTTTTACGGATGATGCCATAGACAATGCAAAAGAGTGCCTTGAAGACAATTTGAGCGTAGACGATTATTACGACGCGTTTATTGAATTTACAGAGTTGTCGGAGGAGTATATAGGCGGTGCTAGGAACGGAAAATTGTACAAGAAACCTTTTTCTGTAATTTCAAGTATTCTTATTTCATCGATACTCGGTTTTATAGTTTCGATTACGTATGTAAGCATTTTAAAAGCTCAGCTTCAATCCGTAAGGCCTAAATACAACGCAAAAGACTACGAAAAACAGGGAAGTATGAGTATTACAAACAGCAATGATATATTCCTGTACAGGACGGTAAGCAAAACCGCACGTCCGAAGGACAGCAGCTCAGGAGGCGGTCGTACGCATCGTTCTTCCTCAGGCAGAAGCCACGGCGGCGGAGGCGGAAGATTTTGACTAAAAAATACCAAAGATAATGTAGGTAAAATATCATGTAGAGGTTGTATGCATATTTTAAAATGCAAAAGCATAGCTATTAATGGTGACTGCGATATGGTTGAAATGCTTTTACCTTTGTCTAAGGCAAAAAAAGGTTGCATTTTGACATTGTCGTGGGTATAATGGCGCAGGTATTTACTTGACATGCGAAAGGAGATTAGGATATGGTCAACAGTCAGTGCGAGAGCAACTACGCGACCATTTCGGGTACAATTGCATCAGTTCCGACTTTCAGTCATGAGGTGTACGGAGAGGGCTTTTATAGTTTATATGTAGATGTAAAACGTCTCAGTAACAGTTTTGACAGAATTCCGGTTATGGTTTCTGACAGATTGGCAGGTATTGACGAATACGTAATAGGCGAGTACATAACAGTAGAAGGTCAGTTCCGTTCATATAATTCTGTAGGAGAGAACGGTTCAAAGCTTATGCTTATTGTTTTTGCTCGTGAAATAGAATTCGGCAGAGACAGTGCAATTGATTTTTCTGAAGATACATCGGATAAGGATATAAATCAGTTTACGGAAGAGCGCCCGGAGGCACAGGACAAAAATACGGTAGTTCTAAATGGTTATATTTGCAAACCGCCGATATACAGAACAACGCCTTTTAACAGAGAAATTGCAGATATTCTTCTTGCGGTAAATAGGTCTTACAACAAATCAGACTATATTCCGTGTATTTCGTGGGGTAGAAATGCCAGATACTGCGGAAAACGAAAAGTCGGTGAAAATGTTAAAGTTACGGGAAGAATTCAGAGCCGTACATATCAGAAAAAATTCGAAGACGGTACAGTTATAGAAAAAGTTGCATATGAGGTTTCTGTTACAAGACTTGAACTTTTGAATGCCGAAGCTAAAGAACCTGTAAAAAGTCCCGATGTTCAGTAATTTTATTATAAATTTTTTGTGTGATTATCATTTTTTAGAATTATTGCAGAAAAAATTTTCTCATTGGTATTGTGAAAAATATAATTTTGTAGTATCATACGAGCATAAATAACGATTTAAATAATTTACTAAACAGAGGAGGAATTATCATGATAAAGGTATTCTACGGAAAGAAAGGCATGGGCAAGACGAAGAATATGCTTGATTGTGCTAACGGTATTGCGAATGAGAGCAGAGGTAATGTTGTTTATATAGATGACAGTAACGAACTTCTTTCCAAGCTTTCGCACAAGATTAGATTTATCAATGTTCTTGATTATCCTAAATTTAACGAAGGTATTTTCGGCGCAGAAGCTTTCTTAGGTTTCATCTGCGGAGTTGCTTCACAGAACTATGATATTGAGACTTTATTTATAGACGGTCTTACATACATTATAGGTGATGACGCCGGTGCTCTCGAAAAATTCTTCGAAGGTATCGTAAAAATTACAGACGGTCACAATGTTGATTTTTACATCAGTATAAACGGTGATGAGAATAACATTCCTGCATATATTAAAAAATATGTTTGATAGTAGAAAATTTTTATATTGATTTTATTGACAGCTATGCATTACAAATGTGTAGCTGTTCTTTTTTGTACGAAACATAAAAATCTGCTATAATAAGTCGAATTATGTATAAATGCTGACAAGCTTTCAGAAAGGAACTTTTAATTGACTGTCGATATATTCTTGTTGGAATCAAATATTGATTTTGAGTTGAAGTATACTTACCGCGTTCCGGAAAATATTTCCGGGGAAATCGCCGTAGGTATGTTTGTTAATGTAAATTTCGGTGTACATAATTCGAAGCGAATCGGTATAGTCTGGTCGATAGACCGATCTGAAACTCCGGAAAATGCTCAAAAGAACGGATACAGATTAAAAAATATAAGCGGAATAAATTACGATTATATGCCGCTGAGTGCCTCTCAGATGAGGCTTTGTGAAAAAATAAAGAAAAGATATCTATGTGTAACCGGAGATGCGGTTCGTTATTTTATGTCTCCAAAAATAAAGAATCCGAAAAAAGTAAAAACTGTCAGCTTAAATATTCCTCGCGCTCATGCCGAAGAAGTGTTAAGTACGAATACGCTTAGAAATATCGGTCAGATTAAGATAATCGAAACATTACTGAAAACAGGTGATATTTCTTGCTCTGATCTGATAAAGGATTATAATGTCAGCCAAAGCTCTTTAAATACTTTATGTAAAAAAGGCTTCCTTAAGATTTATGAAAAAGAAGAAGCTAAAAAGTTTGAGGGTACGGCTTGTAAATATGAGTCCTATCCTGCACACACACTTAATGACGAGCAGGAAAATGCCTTTTTACACATAAAAAAGCTGCTTGAAGCACATGCTTTTAAAGAACTTCTGTTGCATGGAGTTACCGCGAGCGGAAAAACCGAGGTTTATTTACAGTCTATTGCAGAAGTGATAAAAAACGGCGGAAAAGCCGTTATGCTTGTTCCTGAAATATCACTTACTCCGCAGATGGTAAAAAGGTTTTACGGCCGGTTAGGTGATTGTGTGGCGGTTCTTCACAGCAGATTGACGGATAAGCAAAAGTATGAAGAATGGATGCGGATAAAGCGCGGAGAAGTTGCTGTGGTTATCGGAGCGCGTTCTGCCGTTTTTGCTCCGTTCAAAAAAATTGATCTGTTCATAATTGATGAGGAACAGGAGCCATCTTATAAGGCAGAAGATGAATCTGTCAGATATCATGCTTCGGATATTGCGGTAATGCGAGCCGAAGAAAATAATTCCGTGGTTGTTTACGGTTCTGCGACACCGAGAATTTCTACATATTACCGCGGCCGAACAGGCGAAATTGATTATGTAAAAATGGAAAAACGCGCAAGTCATAATGCGTTGCCTGATACAACTGTAATTGACATGAGAGA
The DNA here is from genome assembly GCA_017461545.1 of Clostridia bacterium. Taxonomy (GTDB): domain Bacteria; phylum Bacillota; class Clostridia; order UBA1212; family UBA1212; genus SIG423. The sequence goes on from JAFTXP010000017.1 coordinate 21,502, forward strand.
AAGTTCGGACAAGGCAGTCAGTGACGTTTTCAGTCCTCAATTGGTTAAGGAACTTGAGCAAAACTATATAAATAACGAGCAGTCTGTTCTTTTTGTTCAAAGAAGAGGGTTCTCAAAACAGCTGCTCTGCCGCGATTGCGGTAAAGTTATGAGGTGCGGAAAATGTAATATTGCTATGACATATCATTCGAAAGGCAACCGTCTTATATGTCATTATTGCGGTAATACTGTAATTGCACCAAGTAACTGCCCGTCGTGCGGAACGGGCGGATTTGATACAAGGGGATTCGGAACGGAAAAAGTAGAAAAGGAATTACAAAGATTGTTCCCGGAATCCCGGACCGTAAGAATGGATACCGACACAACATCGGGACGAGATGCGCACGAAAAGCTGATTTCCGAATTTGTTGACCAAAATGCCGACTTCCTTGTAGGCACTCAGATGATTGCAAAAGGACATGATTTCCCGAATGTAACATTGGTCGGTATTGTATCCGCTGACAGTCTTATAAATATGCAGGAATATAATTCTTCAGAAAGAGCTTTTCAGCTGATAGCGCAGGTTGCAGGAAGGGCAGGGCGTGCAGAAAAGCCGGGCAGGGCATATATTCAGGCGTATAATATTGATGATTATGCCGTTCAAAGTGCTGCGGAGCAGGACTATGAAAAGTTTTATAAAAATGAAATTATTTTGAGAGAGGTTTTGCATTATCCTCCTTTTTACAAAATGGCATTTATAAATTTCAGCAGCCTTGATGATCGTGCGGCATATGATTTCGGTATGGCGGTTTTCGATGCGGCAAAAGCTGTTTGTAATGAAAACAGTTTAGCTGATATAGAAATATTAAAGCCGGCGAGACAGCCTGCTCAGAAGGTGAATGGTTGGTATAAATGGCGTGTTGTGATTAAATGTGAATCTTTCGAAAATATACTTAACCTTGCCGACAAATTAAGGTATAATATAAGCGCTCTAAAGAAAATGTCAAAAGCAGACATGAGGTCCAATATTGATATTATAAAATAAATGTAATCAGGCTTATTTCATAAGTCTTGCGTATTAAATGTAAATTATGCTTTGTCACAGGCGTTATTGTCTGATTCACAAGAATGTCCTTGCAAGCAAATGTTTTGATTTATGGTATAATATCAGAGTTCGAAATAACATTAATAGTATATTTTTTAGTATAAAGGAGTTTTTTTATGGCACTCAGAAATATAAAAACAGACGGGAATCCGGCGCTCAGAACAGTATGCAAAAATGTTCCTGAGGTTACAGACAGTTTAAGAAGACTCATCGACGATATGTTTGATACTATGTATGAGTCTGACGGCGTAGGTCTTGCAGCCCCGCAGATCGGTATTGTAAAAAGAATTGTAGTAATAGATGACGGAGATGGTGGAAAATTTGCCATGGTAAATCCGGTCATAACAGAGATGTCGGGAGAGCAGATTTCACAGGAGGGGTGTCTCAGTTTGCCGGGATTCGCAGGCAAAGTAAAACGTCCTCAGAAAGTGACCGTTACTGCGCTTGACCGTGATGGAAAAGAGTTTACAGTACACGCAGAGGGTTTCCTTGCGATTATTATGTGTCATGAGATAGACCATCTTGACGGAATTTTATATAAGGATAAGGCGTTTGAATATGGAGCAGCACAAAAATAAAAACTTAAAAGTATTATTCATGGGGACACCCGATTTTGCTGTTCCTGTATTAAAGACTCTTGCATCTCATTATACTGTTGTGGCTGTTGTTACAAAAGTTGACAAGCCCAAAGGACGAGGAAATAAACTCACTCCGACGCCTGTAAAAGAGCTTGCAGAGGAGCTCGGTATTGATGTTCTTCAGCCTGAAAATGTCCGTACAGACGAGTTTTACGAGGAACTGTGCAAATATGGTGCAGATGTATTTGTGACTGCAGCGTACGGTAAGATTCTTCCTGTCAGAGTGATTGATATTCCGAGATACGGATGTATAAATGTTCATGCCAGCCTTCTTCCTTACTACAGAGGCGCGGCTCCTATATGGAGAGTCATAATGAACGGAGAAAAAGAAACCGGTGTTACGACGATGTTTACCGATGCAGGGATGGATACAGGAGACATTCTTCTTGCCGAAAAGTGCGGAATTGACGAAAATATTACAGTAGGAGAGCTTTATGATAAGCTTTCCGTTATGGGCTCCGAACTTATAATAAAAACCATAGACGGACTTCTTGAGGGAAGTGTGATTCGTACTCCTCAGGACCATGACAAAGCTACTTATGCGCCTATGGTTGAAAAAGAAGACGGAAATATAAATTGGACCGATACGGCGAGAAACATTCATAATCTTGTCAGAGGCACAAACCCGTTTCCGACGGCCTTTTCTTATCTGGACGGCGAGCGTATAAAAATCTGGAAGACAAGCGTCATAGATAACGCAGACTGTAATAACTCTGATTTTTGTCCGGGTACGGTAATTGATGTCTCGAAAAACGGAATTGATGTTGCAGCAGGAGTCGGTGCGGTAAGAATTCTTGAACTTCAGGGAGTTTCCTCAAAAAGAATGGCTGTCAGGGATTATCTTAACGGACATAAAATTGATTGCGGAAAACTATTCAGAAATTGCATTGATTGATAGGATTATGATATGAAATTAAACTTACTTGATTTAAACCCGACAGAGCTGAAAGAATATATTACGGGACTTGGTTTTCCGGGATTTCGTGCAAAGCAGGTTCACGAGTGGCTTATGCGAGGTGTAGAGTCATTTGATGAGATGACAAATATTCCTGCCGCGATGCGTAGCATACTTGATGAGAGTGCAACTACGGGACTTCTGAAAATAAGACAAAAGTTACAGTCTCAGATAGATGAAACATGTAAATATCTTTTTTGCCTGAATGACGGATATATAATCGAAAGTGTTCTGATGAAATATAAATACGGTTATTCCATCTGCATTTCATCGCAGGCAGGTTGCCGCATGGGCTGCAAATTCTGCGCATCTTCAGATATCCCTTTTTCAAGAGATCTGACCGCAGGTGAAATGTTGTCTCAGATACTTACGGTAAACCGTGACAAAAATATAAAAATCGGTCATATCGTAATAATGGGTATAGGAGAACCTCTTGACAATTATGAAAATGTTATGAAGTTTCTCAGAAATGTTCAGGACCCTGCCGGTGTAAATATAAGTTACAGAAAAATTTCTTTATCTACATGCGGCGTTGTCCCAGGTATTTACAGACTTGCCGAAGAGGATATTCCGATTACGTTATCTATATCGTTACATAATCCTTTTGACGAGCAAAGAACGCTTATAATGCCTATAAATAGGAAATATAACCTTGACAAATTGATTGAAGCGTGCAATAGTTATATAGTTAAATCGGGGCGTAGAATTACCTTTGAATATGCTATGATTTCAGGGGTAAATGACTCTCCTGAACATGCCGAAAAACTGTGTAGCAGACTTAAAGGAATGCTTTGCCATGTAAATCTTATTCCTATGAATAGGGTTTCCGGAAAAAGCTTCGAAAGAAGTCATCGTAAGAGTATCGAACAGTTTTCTGACATATTAAGCCGTAATGGCATTTCAGTGACAGTCAGACGCGAATTAGGCCGGGATATAAATGCTGCATGCGGACAGCTTCGCAAGCAGCAGATGGATTCTGATTGAGTTATAGTATTAGGGTGCGGTGATTAATCAGTGATATTTTTTCATTTCGAAAGTGATATCGGAAAAAAACGAACACTGAACGAGGACAGCTACGGGTATTGTGTATCTGCTGACGGTTCGGTTCGGTTTTTTATTGTCGCTGACGGTATGGGCGGCCATAATGCCGGGGAGATTGCAAGTAAAATGGCTGTTGATACATTTGTAGAAGCTGCTTCCGCTTTTGATGCAACACATATCAGATCTTCCAGTATGCCGGACAGATTGAGTAAATTTATAAAAGATACTGTTTTTAAAATTGACAGAAAGATTATAAAGAAATCCCGTGGAGGAGACAATTGCTTTGGCATGGGTACTACCGCTGTTATTTGTGCAGTTTTCGGAAGAACCGTTGTTATAGGTAATGTTGGAGATAGCAGAGCCTATATCGCCAACAAATACACAGGGATAAAGCAGATTACAGTAGATCATTCTTATGTTGAAGAATTGAAAAAAAGCGGTTATCTTACTCAGGAAGAGGTTGATAACCACCCTAAAAAGAATGCTATCACGAGGGCTCTCGGTTTTCTTGAAGAAGAGGGTGCTGATGTATTTATAAAGGAACTGTCTCGCGGCGAGAGAATAATTCTCTGCACAGACGGTTTGACATCCATGGTTTCAGATGAAAAGATATCAGAGATAGTAAACGGTAATTTATTTTTGACTCTTGCATGTAAGAAACTTGTTAAGTGTGCAAATGAAAACGGTGGCACAGATAATATTACTGTTGCTGTCATACAACCGTAAAATTTAACGGAGGGATTGCTGATATATGGAAAGTATCGCTGCCGGAACAATATTAAACCAAAGATTTGAAATAATAGAATGTGTCGGTATCGGAGGTATGTCCGAGGTATATAAAGCTTTGGATATCGAAAACGGCGATTATTATGCATTGAAGGTTTTAAAACCTGAATACTCGACAGAAGCTGAATTTATAAAACGTTTTAAAAATGAAGCTGAGGCTGCTTCGAAGCTTGATCATGCCAATATTGTTTCTATATACGGTATAGGTCAGGACGGAAATATTCATTACATAATAATGGAATATGTAGAGGGAGTTACCTTAAAAGACTATATTGAGGCATATCAGTCTATTTCATGGCAGGATGCCCTGAAAATTTCTGCGCAGATTCTTTTGGCGATGGATCATGCTCATTCTAAACATATTATTCACAGAGATATAAAACCTCATAACGTTATGATGGGTAAGGACGGATCAGTAAAGTTAGCTGATTTCGGTATTGCCAGAGCCGCAACCGGTTCGACCATAACGGCAAGTGATGACGCAGGTTCTGTTCACTATCTTTCTCCCGAACAGGCACGAGGCGGATATGTTGACGAAAGATCTGATATTTATTCTTTAGGTATTTCTCTGTTTGAAATGCTTATCGGAGTAGTTCCGTTTGACGGAGATTCCAATGTATCTGTAGCGCTAAAACATATAGACGGAAAGATAGTGCCGCCTCACGAGATTGATATTGATATTCCGGTTGGTGTAAGCGATCTTGTTGTTATTGCTACACGAAAAGATCCCGGGATGAGGTTTCAGTCTGCCAGAGATATGATCTCAAAAATAAGAAAAGTGATAGAAAATCCCAATGAAAGTCTTATAGAAAGCTATATAGATGATCCGGAAGCAGTTGTTGCCGAAGTTCTTTCCGAGTCTAGTGCAGTAATAAAGAATAAAGAGAATCTAAACAAGGATATATCAACATCTCATCTTTCTGAAGAAGAAAATCATGAAGCCGATATGTTTGATGATTCTTTTGATGAAGACGAAGAAGATGAAAAAAACGGAGAGAATGATGATTCGGAAAGAAAATCTGTGCGTGTCAGAAGAGCTATTGCTCTGGTTTTGACATATATTGCCGCTTCTCTGTGTACGGTTCTTGTAATATTGTGGGTTATATCCTGTTATAATAAATCAACTTCATCACTGAATAACATGTTTGATCAGAAGCCATATATCATGATGGATTTTACAGGTCATGATTACGATTTGGTTGTTGCGACTCTGCAAGAAAAAGGAATAATCCCGGTCGAAAAAACCGAATATACAGATGAGCTGCCTCCGGGAGTTGTAATATCTCAGAGTGTTGATTCAGGCGCAGAGGTTTTTTCAGGGAAAGAGATAACATTTACCGTGTCATGTCCGACAGATTCTTTTGAACTCACTTCTGAGCTTATAAATCAAACAAAATCATTTGAAGAAGTTCAGCAAAAATTGATAGAAAACGGTGCAGTTGTAGAGTCTTATAACGTATTGAGCACAACGGTACAGCCCGGGTGTGTTGTCAGAACAGAACCGGATATTGGCTCATATATAAAGAAAGGTCAGACTGTTTATTTGTATGTATGTGCCGAAAAAATGAATAATCAGATTGTCGTTCCTGATTTTACCGGACTGTCTACAAGTGAAGTTTATGAAAAAGCAGGGGCTGCAGGTATTGAAAATATTACTATACATATTAAAGAAGGTGCAGATGTTACAGATATAGTTGAGAAGATAAAAGATGCTAAAGAAGCTCTTAATCCTCCGTCTGCTACACCCACATTAAGTCCGTCATCTGATCCGGCAGTTGTGCCGACTTCAGATCCTGATATAGGTGATGATTCTTATGCTGACCCGTCGGAATCAGCGTCTTTGGAAACTGCTCCTACGGAGAATGATCTTTTGGAAACTGCGCCTTCGGAAAGTGTATCCTCGGAAACACCTTCTTCAGAGGAAGAAACGGCAGAGTCTTTTATTCCCGGAGATAATTCAGCGGTACAAGAGACTGAAAGTAATTCTTTGTCATCAAATGATGTACCGTATGACGCTGCATTGCTTACCGAGTCAGCAACAGATGAAATAATAGAGCCGGTAAAAGCTTCCGATACCGTTGTAAGCCAATTTCCTCCGGCGAATACGTATATATACGAAGGGGAGTCTATTGACTTGTATTTTTATGATATGAACGAATTAATATATCTTGAAAATATTGATATCGATTCGCACGGTGTGCTCACAGCGGAGATCCGAGAGTCAAAAACAGTTGAGCTGAAATATCCTACAGATATAGTAAATTCGGGAAATGTTGACTATATATATATAAAGTATACTCTTGAGACAGGCGTTGAAATTGAAGAAGAATTAATTAATCAGAGTTACAGCGATTTCCCTAAAAAGATCAATGTGCCTTTTGCATACGGTTCGAGTGTGACAATGATTGATGTCTATATACTGAACAAGAATGATCTTTATAAGAGAATATATGTATATGATTAATGGCGTTATCATAAAAGGAATAGGCGGATTGTACAGTGTAAAGACTGCTGAGGGTATATATTCATGCAATGCGCGAGGTATTTTCAGGAAAGATTCTTTTAAACCTATGATAGGTGATTTTGTTAAATTGGGTGAACTTAATCGCAGCGAAATGTCTGCTGTGATTGATGAAATTCTGCCGAGAAAGAATTCGCTTATAAGACCTGCTGTTTCAAATGTTGACAGAATAGTTCTTGTGATTGCATCCACTGCACCTGCTCCGGATTTGTTACTTGTTGATAAGTTGCTTGTATCGGCAAATATAAAAGAAATACCTGTCGTTTTAGTTGTAAATAAATCAGATCAGGATAATGCGGTTGCAGAAAATATATATCGTGTATATTCAAAATGTGTAGAAAAATGTATAATGACTTCTGCAATAGAAAAAAAAGGTATTGATTCACTGTTTGAGTGTATCGGCAGCGGTATATCTGTGTTGGTCGGTCAGTCAGGTGCCGGCAAAACAACTTTGTCCGGAATTATTTTAGGTGATTCGGAGCTTAAAACAGGAACATTAAGTAAAAAAACAGAAAGAGGAAAGCATACAACACGTCATTCTGAAATATTTCCGATCCCCGGATATGATGATGCATATATCATCGATTCGCCCGGGTTTAGTTTATTTGATTTAACAGATACTGAGTCAGGCGAATTGCATTGTTTTTATCCTGAATTTTCAAATTGCAGCGATTTATGTCGTTTTATAGATTGCAGCCATACCGGTGAACCCGGCTGTGTCGTTGACGGTCTTTTGTCATCGGGAAAGTTTGATAAAGACAGATACGCGAGATATGTTTTTCTGTATAAAGAATTAAAAGAAAAAGAAAAGAATAAGTACAAATAGTTTTAGAGGTGTATTGTGAATAAAGTTGCTCCTTCGATTTTATCAGCAGATTTTTCTGTATTAGAGCAGGAAATAAAAAAAGTTGCCGATGCCGGCGCTGATTTAATACATATAGATGTTATGGATGGTCATTTTGTTCCGAACTTAACATTCGGAGCTCCGATTGTAAAATGCATCAGAAAAGTAACTGATTTGCCGTTTGATGTTCACCTTATGATAGAGAATCCGGAGAGATATCTGGAAGATTTTAAAAATGCCGGTGCTGATATAATCACTGTTCATGCAGAAGCGTGCATTCATTTGAATGTTGTCATTCAAAAAATAAAATCTATGGGAGTAAAAGCCGGTGTTGCGATCAATCCTGCCACTCCCTTGTGTGCTATAGAAAATGTATTAAACGATGTGGATATGGTATTACTTATGAGTGTCAATCCCGGATTCGGAGGGCAGTCATATATAAATTCGGTTACGGATAAAATCCGTGAGCTGCGAAAAATTTGTGACGAAAAGGGCATAGAAATCGATATCGAAGTTGACGGAGGAATTGATAAAATTACCGCATCCCGTGCTTCTGAGGCCGGCGCAAATATACTTGTGGCGGGTTCTGCGATATACGGAGCGGAAAATATATCCGAAATGATTTCTGTTATAAAGAATGCCTGAAAAATGAATAATGTCTGCGGAGGATTCGGGAGGAAATGAAGCGTTTACATAAATATAAAATTGCAGATTTGACTGTAGATGTCAGACATAATTCTTCAGTATTGCTTCGGAACGGTATGAAATATGCAGACGATTCATCGGATAAGGCGGATATCACAATTGAAGTAAGCGAAGATAGAATATTAAAGGCGCTCGAATACAATAAATCATTTGACAGGGATTATGCAGAGTATTTTGTATCGGGAATGGACTTTTATCGAAAACTGATTCCTCATTACGGATTTATGCTTCATTCATCCTGTGTAGCAGTGGATGGAAAAGGTTATTTATTTACTGCTGACAGCGGAGTCGGAAAGTCTACCCATACATCTCTTTGGAGGGAATATTTGGGGGACAGGGCAGTTATGATAAATGATGACAAGCCTGCCATCAGATATATTGACAATAAGTTTATGGTATACGGAACTCCGTGGAGCGGAAAATCTGATGAGAGCAGTAACGAAAGTGCTGTTGTATCCGCTTTGGTTTTTCTGGAACGCGGCTCTTGTTTTGAGATAGAGGCAATTCCATGCGACAGAGCAGTTGAGAGAATTATACCGCAGATGTTGCGTTACATCCGTCCTGAAAATGCCGCAATTCAATTTGATTTACTTGACAGGTTTTTAAAAACAGTTCCGTCATATGTGATGAAATGTACGCAGGATATTGAAAGTGCAAAGTCTGCATGGGAGTTTTTAAGTAAAAACTTTTGATATGGTTTGAAGGGACGTTTTTTATATGAAAATTAATGAGAGTTTTTTATTGAAGAATATTGCAGGAAAGAATGTTGTCGTACCGGTCGGCGAAGCAGGCAAGAAACTTAACGGTATGATTACTCTGAAAAATGATTCATCTGTATATATTTGGAAATGTTTCAAAGAAGATGTTTCAATAGAAGAAGTTGCTGATAAAATTGTCAAAGAATTTAATATAGACAGAGAAAAGGCTGTTGCATATGTGAACAGTTTTATTGAAAAGCTTTCTCCGTACGGTGTTTTTTGCAAATGATGGATATTAAGGGTAAAGACAGCGGAAAATTTATAAAAGAGAATATTGGTTTATACATTTCCGACGTCAAATCTGTTGTTGATGACGGCGGAAAGTTTTTTTTACGCATCACCGGGACAAGTATGCTCCCTTTTTTGAAAAACGGACGGGATGTTGCCGTGTTGTCAAAGCCTTCAGGACTGAAAAAATATGAAACAGCATTTTATGTCAGGTCAAACGGTCATGTTGTGCTGCATAGAATTGTTGCGGAACACGGTGGTTTTTATGATTTCTGCGGAGACCACCAAACTGAGATTGAAAAGAATATTCCCAAAGAGAATGTGATTGCTGTAATGCGTGAATATGAGAAAGATGGTAAATTGTATTCATGTAATAAAATGTCATATAAAATTAAAGCCGTGCTCTGGGTAAAGTCACGGCTTGTCAGAAAATATTCTAGAAAAATAAAAATAAAAATTAAGCATTTGGTGAAACAACAATAGTTTTTTGATTAGTATAAATAACCCTTCCGGGCTTTGCTCCGCCCGGTTTTTTTACATATTTGACACGGGTATAATCAACTTCGACTTTTGAAGAAGTTTTCAGACTGCTGTGGCGCGCTGCGCAGACAGCTGCTTCTGTTACGGCACTATTTGTAATTATGCCGCCGTTTTGTGAGATACGTAAAATGACATGCGACCCGGGAGCGTCCTTTACATGAAACCATAGATCGTTGGGATTTGCTGTTTTGAGTGTAAGCGTATCATTTTGTTTGTTGTTTTTTCCTATAAGGATTTCATAGTTGTCAGATGTGTATAAAGATATCGGAGCGCTTTCTGAGACTTTAAATTTTTGTTTTCCGTTACGTTTATTCTTTTCAGAAATTACACCTAAGTATCCCTGTTCGGCAAGCTCTTCGCGAATATCTGCAATATCGGCACTTTCAGTACAACTCTCAAGATGTTCTTCCACACTCTTTAAATATTCAAGTTCTTCGATACATTTCTCCAATGACTGAATTGCATTTTCATAAGTGCTTTTTTTCTTTTTATACTTTTTATAATAGCTTTGAGCATTAAATGCGGCGGATTTATTTTTGTCCAAATCAATAACTATAGTTTCACCGTTTTCAGAATAGTAGTTTACAACTTCGATGTTTTCTTCGCCGCCTTTCAGCATATACATATTTGATGTGATAAGTTCACCTTTAATCCTGTATATATCGTAATTTTCAGATTCGCGAATAGCGGTGTCGTGAATTTGTATCTTTTTTTCAGCACGGGCAACCGCATTGGAAAGACTTTTCTTTATGGAGGCCTTTTTCTGTCTGCTTCGCTCGATTGTATCTTTAGAAGTGAAATATTCATCAAGCATAAGATTTATCGAACTGAAATATTTTACTTTTGACTCACAGAAGACGGTGTCGATACAGTGAAAATCAACCGGAACATCTTTTTCCGTTGGAGTATCGCCTATAATAACAGCAGGCTTATATGAGTGCATTGAGATATCATTGCATACTTTTTTGAGCTCTGAAAAAACACGTTTTAAAGATTCGTAAGGCAATGAAAGAGCGGCGGACTGCGGCGATACTCCTGCCTTTAAACAAATTGTTTTGCAGAGAAGAGGACTGAAGCCGCTTAAATTATTTAAAATATATGACGAAATGTTTCCGTTAAAGTTATCGGGAATCCGGCTCCTGACAAATTTGTCTACTTCTGCATCACAGTTTGGCTCTGTTTTATTCTGTTGCGGAGGTAATACATATGGATGTGCCGGTAAAACTTCTCTCAGACTGCTCATAGAGCTGTCGATATGTTTAATGGAGTCATATATAACACCGGTAGGGCTAAGGAGCATGATATTACTGTGCCTGCCCATTATTTCTATTACAAGTTTTTTCTCAACCGGATCGCCGAGCTCATTGTATGTGTCAATCTTTATACTGATGACACGGTCAAAACCTGCCTGTCTTATCTCCGATATTTTTCCGCCCTGGATATGTTTTCTCAAAACCATACAGAAAGGCGGAGCAAACGCAGGATTTTCCTTTTTTTGTTTGGTGAGATGAATACGGGGATTCGCCGGACTTGCACTGAGTAAAAGACGGTACTTTTCGTGCATGGAATGGCATAACAAGATTATTTCATCCTGTTCTGTCTGATATATTTTTTCTATTCGTCCGCCTGTAAGCAGTCCGGAAAGTTCCCACACAACTCCGGATGCAATGATACCGTCATATGGCATTTTTAATATGCTCCTTTAATAATTATTCTGTGAATATAATACCTTGACAGATTTTTATTAGCAATAGAAAATTCAAAATATTTCATCTTGCGATATGCATTTTTTATGTTACAATTGTTTGTAGACTTACAGAGAAAGTGTAAGTTTGTTTAGGAGAAATATTATGGGATTATTTAAATCTGAAAAATATACGAAACCCGGAAAAGGTGTAGAAAAAAACGAAAAACAAAAACGCCCCTTTTTCAGATTTTTTGAGTTGCTTTGGAGAAAAAAATATAAATTGATAGGGATAAATCTTATATATGTCCTTATGAATTGTGTTTCCGTAATTTTTGTGTGCGGAATATTCGCGGCTGCTGTAGGTCTGTACGGAATGTTTTTAGGCGGTTCAGATTGGGTAAGCAACTTTTTTGCTTCAAGCAGTTCGGATTTGTATTTCAAGTTTATGATGTTTTTTGCAATATTCTTAACGTCTGTTCCTATATATGCGATTGGTCCGTTGCAGGCCGGTTTTACATATATAATGAAGTCGTTTGTGAAAGAAGAACCTTGTTTTTTGTGGCACGATTATATAAGCAAGGCACGTTCCAACAGAAAACTTGCGTGGCAGGTCAGTCTGATAAACGGTATTGCTGCGACTCTTCTGATTTTAAATTTTGCTGCATATCTGATTATAAGTGATCCTGAGGGTCCTTTCGCAGGTGCCATACCAGGGTTTATACTGTTTATTGTTGCGCTTGTAATCATAGCACTTTTCATGATACTGGTGATGATTAATCTGTATACGTATCACATGATGGTTACATTTCGTGTCACATTGAAGCAGCTGTATAAAAACTCATTTATTCTTGTTCTTATGAAGTGGCTGCCGAATTTGCTGATGCTGATTCTTGAGGGAGTCATAATAGGTATTCCTATTTTCCTGATAGTTACGGAATATTTTGATTTTATCGTAAGTCTGTTATTATACATTTTTATAACTCCGGCATTTATAGGATTTTTAAATAATTTCTATATTTATCCGACTATAAAAAAGTATTTAATAGACAATCCGAATGCAGATAAGTCTAAAAGTGTGCAGGAGGAAATCGAAGAGAGTAAAGAGATCGAAGAACCGGCGACAAACGGTAGGTTTGAAAACGGAATGTGGATAGAAGATTAAAGGTTGTTTCATCGAAAAATGATTTGAATAGTTTTTATTTATTCGGTACAACATAACAAAAGTTTAGATTAAGTAACAGAAGGGATAGTGTGTGGTTTATGAGTAATTCATACATAAAGACAAAAAAGTCGGGCAGCAAAGCCGTAATTATTATATTGTCGTCTGTATTGGCTGTTGTTTTGATTGTGGCAATAGTTTTAGCTGTTATTCTGATAAATAAGTCAGATGATAAGGACAAAGGTTCGGATAATAGTTTGAGTAATAGTTCAATCGACAGTTCCGGTGACGGTAATGTAGATCCTAATAGCAGTTCAGGTGACAGCTCAAATGATGGAAGTACGCAGGAATCTCCTGCTGAAACCGATGAAAATACTATTGCAACAAGATTCAGTGTTCCTGAAGGATATATAAGAGTAGATGTAGAAGCGGGCAGCTTTGCCGAATATATAAGAAATTATACACTGAAGCCAAAAGGTTCGATTGCATACTATTATGATGATGAAACCGGCTCTTATTTTGAAAATAAAGAGGCTTCGACAGTAGGTGTATTTGAGTTGCCTAACCAGCTTAATAGATGGATGCAGTGTGCTGATTCAGTAATAATGTTGTATGCCGAGTACCTTTATTCACAACAGAAGTACAGTGAAATTTCATTTACTTTTGCAAATGGATTTGAGTGTGATTGGCTTACGTATTCACAAGGAAACCGATTTAATTCTTCCAACAGCACATGGGAGTTAAAGGCAGATCCGGATGATTCATATGAATCTTTTCAGAAGTATCTTGATCTTGTATATCAGTATGCAAATACCGATTCACTTGCGAGAGATATGAGTTCCAGTCCTGCTATGCAGGATATAAGCATCGGTGATGCATTTGTCGTAGGCGTTTCCCAATTACAGGCAGTAGCCGCTGCTGTCGCACCCGGCATAGACATAAAATACGGACATGCGATATTTGTTGCAGATGTTGCTGTAAATCCCACTACAGGTGAGTGTATTTTTATGCTTGCAGAGGGTAATACGCCTGCTACCGATATTACAATCATTGAAAATCCGGATACTTCAATGGGTGTTTGGTTTAAATTCAACGAAGTAGGATCATTTGTAAAGAACGAAAACCCCGGAATTCCGTGGTCTGCAGCATGGCTTAAGAGATTTCCCGGACAGTGACAAATTGTGTAATAAAAACTAAAAAATAGGACAAAATAACCACCTAAGATAATAATCAAAGGTGGTTATTTTTATGAACAGAAAAAAACTGTATGAGGTCATATGTGTATTAACTGTTATAGCAATCTTTGCTTCGTCATTAATTATTGGTGAATCATACTTTTACGGCAGTAATGATTTTATCGGTATCAGCGAAAATGATGAGGTTATAGCAGAGGCGCAGGATGCGTTGTCAAAAAGAGGTTCATACGGAAGCGAAGTCCGCCAGATTCAGACGAAACTGAAAAACTGGGGATATTATAACGGTGATATTGACGGGATATACGGCAGCAGGACAGAAAGTGCGGTAAAAAGTTTTCAGCGTAAAAACGGTCTGACCGTTGACGGTATAGCAGGACCTGCCACTCTTGCTGCAATGGGGATATCTTCGGGATCGTCGGGTTCAACATCCGTATCGGCTTCTTCAGCAAATGTAGAGCTTCTGGCAAGAATCATATACGGAGAGGCAAGAGGCGAACCTTACGCAGGACAAGTTGCAATAGCGGCAGTTGTTCTTAACCGAGTGGAAGATAGCAGATTTCCAAAGACGATTTCCGGGGTAATTTATCAGTCCGGTGCTTTTGATGCGGTTTCAGACGGACAGATAAATTATACGCCTAACTCAACTGCGTATCAGGCGGCAAGAGATGCGTTAAACGGATGGGATCCGACCTACGGCAGTATATACTATTATAATCCTGTAACTGCAACAAACAGATGGATAAAGACTCTGCCTATAACTGTAACAATAGGAAAGCATGTTTTTTCTGTAGGAAAGTAGTTTAATTTTGTAAAAAATCAACAGATATGTATTTACTTTGAATAACAGATTACATTATTATATTTTTTTAAAGTATGAGATAAAAGGAGTGGAGATGTAACAAATGCAGTATAAGATATGTGACAATATTGAAGTAACTGAAGTTTCCGGAGAAGAATTTATAATATGTTTTGATGTCGAAAGCGGAGAATCTCATGTGCTTGATGTTGCGGCAACGGCTGTTTTAAATACCGTCGGAAAAGGTATGTCTTTAGAGGCTGCCGTTAATGCGATTGCGGCGGAGTTCGAGGCAGAACCGGGTGAGATAGCAGGAGATGTAGCCGCATTTACACAGACTTTGATTGAAAAGAAAATCATTGAAAAGGCTGTGTAATACATAAATGGGTATTGAAAGTATTAACGAGAAAAATTTGCTCAGAACAATTTTTTTGCGGCAGATAAAAATTGACAATTTAATTGAAATACGCGGTTTCAGCATGGAGCCGACATATTATGCCGGCGATAAGGTCAAGGTAGAAACCGCACCCTGCTATAAAGTGGGTGATGTTGTTATCGCAATAGATGACCCTTGCAGACTTCTGATACACAGAGTAGTAGAGGTTATACACGGAGCAGGCGATGAAGGTATAGTTTATAAAATTAAAGGCGATAATGCAGAAGCCTGTGAAATGATTCCTGCGAAGTATTGTCTTGCAAAAGTCACGGAAGATAAGCAGAATCTTAAGTCAGAGAGGCGGAAATAAATATGACAGAAGGCGCAATGATAAGCGGTGCATACATAGAGATAACAAACAGATGTAATCTTAATTGCAGGGATTGCTACAATGCTTCGGGTTTAAATCGTACAACCTGCGAGATTTCGCCGGAGGATTTGGAAAAGTTTATAACGATGCTCTATGAAGGATGCGATGCAAAAGCTTTTTCTATTTCAGGCGGAGAGCCGACCATGCATACGAGATGGAACGAAGTGTGTGACATGATTGAACGAATGAAGCATATAAAGTTTACCGTTATTACAAACGGTACTACGGGAAATAAAAGGCTTAAAGAGCTTTTAGAAAATAATGACCATGTGACGGTTCAGTACAGTATCGACGGTACCTGTGCCGAAATACACGACCAGATGAGGGGCAAAGGTAAATTCGATATTACCATGAAAAATATTTCTGAGATGAATCCTAAAATTAAACCGTATTTCCACATGGTTGTAGCTCCTTTCAACCGTGACAATGTTAAAGACTATTTTGAATTTGCGGAAGAGCACAACGCGACCCCGACATTTTCTTTTACCTCAAAACACGGCAATGCGAGTGATAATTGGGATGAGATTTCAATGAATGACTCACAGCGTCTTGAGTCGCTGACGGTGATTATTGACGAGTATAAAAAGAGAAAAATAGAGAATATTCCGGCTCCTTTTTGTACGGTCAAGTGTGCACTTACGGATCCTGCAAACAAGTTTAATTTGTGTGTAACACCTTACGGCGATATCTATCCGTGTCAAGGTCTTTATGATAAAAAATTTTCGCTCGGTATATTGCATGATTTTAATTTAAGTGCGATAATAAAAAAAGCGGAGAAGATGAGACAAACGCTGATTGAGCGCACCGAAAAAGATTACGGTTGTAAACGCTGTTTGGTTCGTTCCGTTTGCGGAAAAGGCTGTGCGGCATCCGCTTATACGCTGTGCGGCGACATAATGGGCTTTGACGGCGATTGCGGTTACAGGCGAAAAGTTTTGATAAAATACTATCTTATGCCATCTGCTAGGGGTATTTCCTGACTTTCTTCATAATTACAAATGCTTTGAGAAGTTACTGTTCTGAACTTTTTAGTTTCATCGTCATATTATTTATTATGTATTTTTAATTTTATTTCGGAAGGTGACTTTTTATGGCAAGAATGTTTGGAACTGACGGTGTTCGCGGTGTAGCTAACAAAGAACTTACTCCGCTTCTGGCATTTAAACTCGGTCGTGCAGGCGCGTACGTGCTCGCAATGGCTAAACATCATAAGCCCACAATTATCGTTGGATGTGATACAAGACTTTCATGCAGTATGCTTGAAAATGCTCTTGTTGCCGGTATCTGTTCTACAGGTGCCACTGCTATGTGTGCAGGCGTTATTCCTACACCGGCTATTGCATATCTCACAAGAAAATATGAGGCTGATGCGGGCGTTATGATTTCTGCGTCACATAATTCATTCGAATTCAACGGTATAAAATTCTTCAGTGACCAGGGATATAAACTCCTTGATGAGACAGAAGACCAGATAGAAAGTTATGTAACAGCAGAGGAGGACACTCTTCCGAATCCTGTAGGTGAAAATCTCGGAAAGCGCATTGAGTGCACTACAGCATTTGATGACTATCTTAGCTATCTTGTGGAGACAGCAGGATGCAGCCTCAAAGGTCTTAAAATTGTTCTTGACTGTGCAAACGGCGCATCGTACAGAGTTGCTCCTGCGTTGTTCGAAAAACTCGGTGCTGATATTACTGTTATTCATAACGAACCTACCGGTGTAAATATTAATAAAAAGTGCGGATCTACACATATGGAGTCACTTTGTGAAAAAGTTAAAGAAATCGGTGCAGATATCGGATTTGCTTTTGACGGTGATGCAGACAGACTTTTGGCAGTTGATGAGAACGGAGAGATGGTTGACGGTGACGCAATCATGTCTATCCTTGCTATCGCGCTTAAGAAAAAAGGTTTGCTCGTAAGAAATACACTTGTTATAACAATCATGAGTAATATGGGTGTTGATATCATGGCCAAAGCAAACGGCATTGATATTGTAAAGACAAAAGTAGGCGACAGATATGTTCTCGAAGAAATGCTCAAGAGCGGTTATGTCTTGGGCGGAGAGCAGTCTGGTCACGTTATTGCGCTTCAGCACAATACTACAGGTGACGGTTTGCTCACAGCTCTCAAGGTTGCCGAAATAGTTGCTTCGGAGAAGAAGAAGCTTTCAGAACTTGCTTCTGTATATACTGCGCTTCCCCAGGTTCTTATAAATGCCAAAGTCAGAAATGACCTTAAGTACTCATTTATGGAGAATGAGGATATAAAAGCTATGTGCGAGGAACTCGAAAACGAGTTCAACGGCGAGGGCAGAGTTGTTATCCGTCCGTCCGGTACAGAGCCGATTGTAAGAGTTATGATTGAGGGCAAGGACTACGAGTATATCAAGCGCCGTGCGGAGCTTCTTGCAGCTCTTATCGAGAGTAAACTCGGTATTTGATAATTAATAAAAGCATATTACCCGATGAGGTAACTTTACATTCAGTGCAAAGCACCTCGTCGGGTTTTTCTATGTGAAAGATAAATAATATATTAAATTTGGGTGAATTGAAATGGCTGATAAGTTTTTTGTAAATGCAAAACCGATATTTGTTCAGGCGGATAATAAAGAGCCTGTTGTTTCGTGCGGGTACAGAGCCGATTTTGAGGTTTCTTCTTGCAGTGAGAAATACAAACTGAATATCACAGGCAGGAGTTTTTACCGTTTGTATGTTAACGGTACTTTCGTGATGCACGGCCCTGCGCGAACTGCGAGAGGATATCTCCGCGTAGACGAGATTGATTTGAGCGATTACATAAAGGTGGGAAAGAACATTATTGCGATAGAACAGATAAGCTTTGCAAATCCGTATAACGGTTATTCGAATAATCAGACATTGGAGCCCGGTATAATTATTTTTGAAATATTTGACTCAAACGGTAAAAGCGTAGTCGCATCATCAAAAGATATATTCGCAGTGAGACTTAACAACCGTCATCAGAATGTCGAGAGAAGATCCCACTGCAGAGAAGCCGTGGAGATTTACGATATCGATAACACATATTTTGCGTGGAGAGATACAGACGATTTCAGCGGATTTGTAAAAGCGACAGAGATTGAATGTGATTTTAAACTTCTCCCGAGACGAATGTTCTATCCTGATATGACAAAAAGAAAAGGTGCAAAACTTGTTGAATTCGGTTCGTTTTCATATGAAGGAGAATATTCACTTAACTTTTATGAGTCGTGGAATGCTTCATTTTACGAAAATCCGGATGACCACCTTCTTCGCGATTTAGTATTGACACGTGAACACGCAGGTAATGCAAAGGTTTTATACATAAAAGACGGTGTGAATCTTGTATCGAAGGGTAATTCGTATCTGAGCTACGACCTCGGCGAAAGTTTTGTAGGATTTGTCGGATTCACTGTTAAGACCGATAAAGATATAGTTATAGACCTTGTATGTACCGAGCTCACAAAGCCTGACGGCACTATTATGTATGACTTTAACACAGGAACAAGACTTTACATAAAAGCAGGCGAGTATTCGTTCACACGTTTTGATCCGTGCATCGCAAGATATTTCAGATTCTATATCAAAGGCGAAGCTACGGTGTCAATAACCGATATTCACATTATTTCATATTCGTATCCTGATCTGAATGAGGGTAGTTTTACATGCAGCGACGAAGATGTAAATAGGCTTTACAATGCTGCAAGAAAAACATTGATTTTAAATACTCTTGACATATTTATGGACTGTCCCGACAGAGAGCGCGGCGGCTGGCTTTGCGACTCCTTCTGGACTGCAAGAGCGGCGTCCGTGATGCTCGGTGACACAAGAGTTGAAAAAGCTTTTATCGAAAACTTTCTTCTGACTGACCCGGCGAATTACAACTACGGAATGTTCCCGTCGGTATATCCGAATTCAGTCGGCGCTTATCCGACTGATGAGATTTCAACATGGAGCTTCTGGCTTTTGGCGGAAATCGTTGAGTATGTAAAGCGTTCCGGTGATATCGATTTGGTAAAGGAGCACAGCGCGCGTATAGATGCGTTCATCGATGGAACTCTTAAGCTTCGAGGTGAGTCGGGACTCCTGGAAAATATTCCGATAGTATTTATCGACTGGTCACAGTCTAACTCTCCGGCAAATACTAAGCCGATAAATGTACCTGCAAACGCTCTGTTTGCTTACGCCGTCCGTGAATACGGAAAGCTTATGGGAGATTTAGCAAGAATTTCTGTTGCCGATGAAATGACTGCAATTCTCAGAAACGCAGTTCTCTCCGTATGCAACGAAAAGGAACGAATTCCGGACAGCCTGACATACAGTGACGGCAATTTTGCTGACAACGGCGTATATACCGAAGCGGCTCATTTTACGGCACTTTGGGCGGAACTTCTCGGAACCGATCTGTGCGGCGACATGAGAAAGCGCACAAATATGATAAAGCTGAATGTTGTTGATAAAATGGGTCCGATGCCGAAATTTAAGGCGCATCCGAATATCGGAAAGAGCGGTCTTTTTATAGGAGACTGCGTGCGCTTTGACATGCTTGTTAAGCTCGGACGAATTGAGACAATGTTTGATGAAATCAAATATCTGTTTTATCAGCAACTCAAGGAAGGTCCAGGTACTCTCTGGGAGAACGAAGTCATCGAAGCAACCAGCCGCTGCCACGGTTTCAATGCTCATATCGGCGTACATCTGACACGCGATATTTTGGGCATCAAGGAAGTTTCCGAAGCTGATAAGAAAATCACTATTGCGCCTCATCCTGCTGACCTCAGATGGGCGAGGGGAGTTATCAAGACAAACGAGGGTTGTGTGTCCGTTTCTTTCTCTTTCGACAACGGTCAGTTCGAGCTCAAAGTCACTGCTCCCGAATGCTACAGGTGTGAAGTAGAGCTTCCATCGTATGTAAAGGGCCTCGGAGAGGAAAATATAACAATTGATGTTTGTTATGTGTGATTGGGATTTATGCGAAAATTTGCAGTTTGACACAATTTTCTCAAAAGTGTAATATAAATATACAAAGAAATGCTCAGCGAAAGCAGTCGTTTTCTTTGTGCTATTGGACAATAATCGTCAACAGCTTTCAGAGGGTGTGTTGGCGATTATTTTGCGTTATGTATGAGAAGAATCAGTAATAATTCTATTACAGTCAAAAGTATCATGATTATTTCAAATTCTGTCATGAACATCACCTCCCCGCGCATTTATGAAAATGCACAAAGGAAACAACCGCTGTATCTTTTCTGAAATAAAACTTCAATCTTTTTTATACTCAAAAAATTGGTAGCGACAGTAAACCGTTGTGAAGGCGTTTACAACTGAGCAGGTTTACGGAGCGTGATTTTTTTGCGAAAAGGATGCGTGACGGAATGAATGAGTGATGATTTTTAATCATTACGAATGGTATCAAGTCCACTCCGACGCGGTAGCAGATTTCCATAAATCTACACTCTTACCTCGGCTGTTTTTGCCATGATAGACAGTTGTTTTACAGTTTTATTGCAAACTGTAAAATCGATAGTGTATACTGTAAGACACAGTAAGATATTTTTCACAGTACATATTTTCTATAACTTTTATATTTCATACAGCTATAGATATCTTAACTTAAAAAGAGGGATATTTATGGTTGTTTTTCATGGCAGCGATGTTGCTGTTGCATGTCCTGTTATTCTTACTCCGAAGCGACCGCTTGATTTCGGTGCGGGTTTTTATGTGACGGAGAGCAGGGAGCAGTCAGAGAGTTGGGCGAAGAAAGTTGCGATACGAAATTTTACGACAAAAAGAATAGTCAGCATTTATGACTTTGATGTTGAAGCTGCAGAGAAAAGTGTACATATTATTCGGTTTGATAATGTGGATAGTACTTGGTTAAACTTTATATGTAATAACAGAAAAGGTTTGACGGATTTTGAGTATGATATTGCGATAGGGCCGGTTGCCGATGATAAGGTGTACAAGGTCGTAATAGAGTACGAAATCGGTATTATTGACGAGGCGCGTGCGATTAAAAGATTAAAGGCGGAAAAACTGTATAATCAGATTGTATTTCACACGGAAGATGCATTAAAATATGTAGAGTATATAACATCGGAGGTTTTATAACAGCTATGGAAGATATCCGTTTCGAAGTTCTTATGTATGACAAAACAGCAAATGTGATAGATTTATTGATAGAAAAATACGGGTGGACTGAAAATGTTGCTATCGAACGGTTTACACAGTCGGAAGTCTATTCACTTTTAGAACGTCAAGAGACCGGATTTTGGAAGCTTTCAGATACAGAGATTGCCGAGAAGTTCTTTGATGATTTTGATATTTGATGTGTTTTTAGGGGGTAGATTATGACTGATACATTAGAATTTAAAGTGTTTTGTTTTGAAGCTTACCGCAACGAGAAAAAGATGACCGGCAGTGATGTTATGGAGTTGTTTAAAAAATACGGTGTGCTTGATTATATAGACAAGTGCTTTGATGTGCTACACACGCAGGGTAGAGCATATTTGATTTATGATATTGATATGTATATTGAGGCGAGAAAATGAATTTGTCAAAGAAAACAATACTATTAACAGCTTTTAAACATACATCTGCGGATAAACTGATAAAAGATATATTGGACTTTGATACTTTATTTTTGCCAAATGACAAGATATTAGATTCACAAAAGACGATTGATTATATCTCAAAGAGAAAAGTTGACTACATCATAAGTATCGGTCAAAAGCCAAATATTAAAGATAAAGTTCATATTGAAACTCTTGCTTCAAAAAAGACGTGCAATCTTTATACATCGTTTGATTATGAAAATCTTAAAATTCTATTTGAAAAGAATGGTCTAATGGCAAAACTTTCGAATAATGCGGGAACATCCTATTGCAATGAGTTGTACTTTAATGGGTTATCTTATATTCAGAACATAAAAACGATGCAAATGATTTTCATTCACATTCCATATGTGAAAAACATCAGCGATTTTACCGAATTCAAAAAACGGTTTATAAATACGATTCATGAACTGTAAGACTCGGTTTCGGTGTGAGTTTTCTTGAACATAAAATGATTATGAGTTGGTTATGAGGTGTAATCGACTCATAATCATTTTTTATGTTTTAGAAGTGCTTATTTGTTTTCTCACTTCTTTTCCCACTAACACAAAACGGATTGACACAATTTTCTCGAAAGTGTAATAGTAAATCTACACTCTTACCTCGGCTGTTTTTGCCATGATAGACAGTTGTTTTACAGTTTTGTTGCAAACTGTAAAATCGATAGTGTATACTGTAAGTCGCAGTAAGATATTTTTCACAGTACATATTTTCTATAACTTTTATATTTCATACAGCCATAGATATCTTAACTTAAAAGGGGGGGATATTTATGGTTGTTTTTCATGGCAAAATAAGTTTTTTTAATTTTTAGAAAATAATTACGTGGAATTGTGTAAATTGTTCCTTTAAAAAGGTCTTGCATTGTATCAATAAGATATTGATATTCTATGCATATTTTGATAAAATATGCATAGAATAATTAAGGGAGGTAATTTTATGGCAACTATAAGACCGAGTTCTGATTTGAGAAACAAATATAATGAGATATCTGACTTTTGTAATCGTTATAATGAGCCTGTTTTTATAACTAAAAACGGCACGGGAGATTTAGTTGTTCTATCAAATGCAGAATATGAACGACTTTGCGGTAAAGCAGAGTTGCACAGGCTTTTGGATGAGGGACTTTTTGATGTTAAAAACGCCGCCGGTCGTGAGGCGTCCGACGTTTTTTCTGACGTAGAGAGGAAGTTCGGCTTTGACGAAATATAAAATAATTATAGAAAAAAGTGCTGAGAAGGATTTGAATGATATTATTGTGTATATCGGAGAGATACTTCATGAACCTGATATCGCTATGAAAATTTATTTTTCAATAAAAATAAAGATTTTATCTTTAAAAGAGTTGCCGCTCAGATATGCTTTGATAAAAGATGAACCGTATTGTTCTATGGGAGTAAGACGAATTCCTGCTGAAAACTATACTGTTTTTTATGTTGTTGATGAAGCCGGCCGTACAGTACATATTTTTCGAATATTGCATATTCGCAGAGAGTGGAAAAGTTTGCTGTAATGCATAAATTGG
Source organism: Clostridia bacterium (assembly GCA_017461545.1). Lineage (GTDB taxonomy): Bacteria > Bacillota > Clostridia > UBA1212 > UBA1212 > SIG423. Next base: position 45,384 of record JAFTXP010000017.1, read on the forward strand.
TTTTGTTGATTTATGAGTTTTGAAGATTTAATATGATATGTAATTTTAACCGCGAAACTTTTTGTTTTTTTGATGTTTCGCGGTTCTTTTTTTTTCGTCACAAAACCGATTGACACATCCCCGTTATCTGTTATAATGATTTGCGAATCGTTCGCAAATTGGAACGTGCATATTTGCAAATTGGGGCGGTCTCATATGCAAATTCGGCACAGGCCATTCGCAAATTTTGTTTGCGATTTGCAAATGACCGCTTACTTAATTCTTTCAAACCGGCACATTCGGTTCAGTCATTAATTCATTCGGGGTTTTCTTTTATGCGAGAATACATGACGGAGCAGCGTAAGGTGTTGCTTTCCTTTTTAAAAGAGAATACGGACAGGCAGTTTTCCATAGAGGAGATTTGCGAAGGCGTAAATCAAGGCGGCGGTCACGATATAAGTCTCAGCGCCGTTTACAGAAATATTGCAAAGCTTGTGGAGGACGGTCATGTCAGACGGTTTATGCGTGACGGCAGCAGGACGGCGGTGTATCAGTACATTCATTGCCGCAATTGCGAAAAGCATTTGCATATGAAGTGTGTTAAATGCAGCAAGATTCTGCACATGGACGATGAGGCGACGGAGACGATGCTCGTTGCCGCTATGAAGAAGAACAACTTTAAGATTGACGAGAGAAAAACAATGCTGTACGGCGTGTGCGACAGTTGCAGTGAGGATATTTAAATGTTAAAGGCTATGAAAAATAAATTGAAAAAGATTGTTGCATTGGTAGTTGTGATTGTCACGGTGCTTTCGGTGTTTGCAGGGTGCGGCTCCCAAAACGAAGATGACGGCGTGTTGAATATTCTTTGCAGTTTTTTTCCGGCGTATGATTGGGTGCGGGAGATTACAGCAGGCGCACAAAATGTGAAAGTTGAACTTTTGGTTGAAAGCGGTGCTGATATGCACAGCTATCAGGCGACCGCGGCAGATCTTGTTAAGATTGCTTCGTGTGATGTTTTCGTATATGTTGGCGGCGTTTCGGACGGTTGGGTAGAAGATGCTCTCGAAAGTGCGCCATCTGATCATAGGACAGTACTTAATTTTATGGCGCTTTTGCCGGAGGATAGAAAACTCTGCGCGAGCGAGGATGAGTTGCATGAACACGATCATGAACACGACCACGCGGAGAAAGATGCTTATGACGAGCACCTGTGGCTTTCACTTAAAAATGCAGAGATACTATGTGAAAAGATTTCCGGAAAGCTTGCGGAAATTGATCCGGCAAATTCAGAAAAGTATGTTGCAAATACGAGTGAGTATTGCGAAAAACTGAAAACACTTGACGGAGAATACGAAAAAACTGTTGCAGCGGCAGAAAACAATACGCTCATATTCGGCGGCAGATTTCCTTTTACATATTTATTGAATGATTACGGACTCGAGCATTATTCGGCGTTCGGCGGATGCTCGGCAGAGAGCGAAGCGAGCTTTGAAACGATAATATTCCTTGCGGGAAAAGTTGATGAGCTTGGTGTTTCGGCTGTTATGTCGGTAAAAGGTGACACGGATTCGATTGCGAAAACCGTTGTTGAGAACACGAAAAATAAGAATCAGCAGATAATAGAGCTTGATTCGATGCAGTCGGTGACAAAGAAAGATATTGACGGCGGCGCAACATATTTAAAAAATATGCAGGAAAATCTGACTGCCTTGGAAAAGGCACTCGGTTAATGATATACGGAGGTTTTAATGGCACTTCTGACTTGTAAAGACGTTACACTCGGATATGAAGGAATGGTTGTAACGGAAAATGTGAACTTTTCAATCAAGCACGGAGATTACCTGTGCATAGTGGGCGAGAACGGTTCGGGAAAAAGTACACTTATGAAAACGATACTTAAGCTTGTCAATCCGCTCAAAGGCGAGATAATTACGGGCGACGGTTTAAAACAAAAAGAAATAGGTTATCTGCCGCAGCAGACAATGGTGCAGAGGGATTTTCCGGCGTCGGTAAGTGAAATAGTCTTATCGGGATACCTTAATCGGTGCGGTCTGAGACCTTTTTATACAAAAGGGGAAAAAAGACTTGCCGAAGATAATATGCGAAAAATGGATATTCTCGATTTGAAGGATCAATGTTACAGAGAGCTTTCCGGCGGTCAGCAGCAGCGTGTACTGCTTGCAAGGGCTCTTTGCGCGGCAAAAAAAATGATACTTTTGGATGAGCCTGTTTCAGGACTTGATCCGAAAGTTGCCCGGGAAATGTATGAACTTATATACAAGCTTAACAAAGAAGACGGTATTACGGTTGTAATGATCTCTCATGATATAAACGAAGCGGTGCGATATGCAGATAAAATTCTTCACATAGGAAGCAATAGCCCTCTGTTTTTCGGTGATACACGGGATTATGTGAAGAGCGGTATCGCGGATTCCTTTATTCGTACAAAGGAGGCGGAGTGATATGGCAGAGCTTTTTGATAAATTGTATACGTATTTCCAGTTTCCTTTTGTCAGATATGCAGTAATCGTAGCGGTGCTTGTATCTCTTTGTGCCTCGATGCTGGGAGTAATACTTGTACTTAAAAGATTTTCATTCATCGGTGACGGATTGTCTCACGTAGCCTTTGGTGCTATGGCGATAGCCGCCGTGACAGGACTTACAAACAATATGCTCATAGTCATGCCGGTTACGGTTATTTGTGCAATACTGATACTTTGTACAGGACAGAACTCAAAGATCAAAGGAGATGCGTCCATTGCAATAATATCCGTAAGTTCACTTGCGCTCGGATATCTTTTGTACAATGTCTTTTCAACCTCGTCGAATGTCAGCGGCGATGTATGCAGTACGCTGTTCGGAGCTTCGTCGATTCTGACTTTGAAACAATCGGACGTGTGGATAAGTATCGTAATGTCTGTAGTTGTTATTGTACTTTTTATATTTTTCTACAACAAAATATTCAGCGTTACATTTGATGAGAATTTTGCGTGCGCGACAGGTACATCTGCGAAGCTCTACAATCTGATAGTTGCGGTAATTACTGCGGTCATAATCGTTCTTGCAATGAATCTTGTCGGTTCGCTTCTCATATCGGCGCTGATAATATTTCCGTCGCTTTCTGCAATGCGTGTTTTCAATACGTTCAAGTCGGTTACCGTATGTGCGGTCATAAATTCCGTGGTATGTACAAGTGTAGGAATGATAATTTCAATTCTTGCCGAGACTCCTGTAGGTGCGACGATAGTTGCTGTCGATGCCGTTGTATTCATAATATATACGGCAGTAGGCCGGATTGCCGGTCATAAAAAATAATTATTTACCGATTTAATATTTTACTTGACTAAAGTGGTAAAGTGTGAGATACTGTCCGAGTCATGAAATATTACTATGAATTTTGAGGTGCATTTGATGGAATCAGAAATCAGCATATTGAAAAAATCCGAGCTTGCAGAGCTTAAACTCAGAAGGCTCTATGAGCAGTACGGATACCAAAAATACAGAATGAATCAGTTCGAAGAATACGCTTTTTACATAGAGAACAAGAACTTTTTAGGTTCGGACAGTTTTATCACTTTTAACGATAAAGACGGAAAGCTCATGGCGCTCAAGCCGGACGTGACTCTCAGCATGGTAAAAAATACCGCTGCGGACATGGCAGGTTCCAAGAAGCTTTATTATTCGGAAAATATCTTCCGTTTTATAAAAAACGCTGGGGAGTACCGCGAGCTTAATCAGACGGGTCTTGAGCTTATAGGAAAAGTTGACTTGCTCAGCACTGCGGAGATTGTGACTTTGGCGGCAAAGAGCCTTGAAATAATCGATGCATCTTACGTGCTGACCGTTTCTCACATGGGAATCATTTCGGGACTGCTTGAGGAGATCGATGCGGACTATACTGTTAAAGAACGAATTATGGAGTGTATTTCCGAAAAGAATCCTCACGATCTGAGAAAACTCGGAGAGAGTGCGGGCATAGACATCGATATTATAGAGCGTATCGAAAAGCTTATTTCGATAAATTGCCTGTTAAATGCCGCATCTGAGGCACTTGACTCAATTGTATGCAATTTCACTACTTTCGAAGCAGTAAAGGAAATAAAGGCTATTTCAGAGATTATGACAGGCAGTAAATACGCTGATAGAATACGCGTTGACTTTTCGTCGGTAAGTGATATGCAGTATTACAACGGAATCCTTTTCAGCGGATACATAGAAGGCGTTGCATCGGCTGTGGTAGTCGGAGGAAGATATGACAATCTTCTCAGAAAGATGAACAAGGGTAATCTTCAGGCAATCGGTTTTGCCGTAAACTTCTATGAGCTTGACAGATTCTTAAAAGAAAAGTCAAATTCATCGGGATTGCAGACGGTTGCAATAAAATATTCCGAAAAGGCTGATCTGAAAAAAGTATATGAAATTGCCGAGAAGTACATCGCAGAAGGCAAGAAAGTCGTTTGCGAAACAGATATTCCGGAAAATGCGGAATACGAAAAAATCATTGAAATTGACGAAAACGGGGAGGTGTCCTGTAAATGATAAATGTAGCTTTGCCTAAAGGCAGAATCGGTGACAAAGTAAGAAAAATCTTTGCTCAGATAGGATATGAGTGCGAAGAACCCGATAAGGACGACAGACGCCTTGTTATAGAGAATGCAGACGGAACAATAAGATATCTTTTGATAAAGCCTTCAGATGTAGGTGTATATGTCGAAAGAGGCGCGGCAGACATCGGCGTTTTGGGAAAAGATACAATAACCGAAACTAATCCCGATATATTCGAACTTGCAGACTTAAATATAGGAAAATGTAAAATGTGCGTATGCGCGCCGAACGACTGGGAGGATGACCCCGACTCGGTACTTCGTGTCGCTACAAAATATCCTAACATTGCAAAAAATTATTACAACAGCGTAAACAGACAGATCGAAATTATAAAATTAAACGGCTCAATAGAGCTCGCTCCGATTTTAGGTCTTTCGGATGTCATCGTCGATATCGTTGAGACAGGTACAACCTTGAAGGAAAACAACCTGCATCCCGTTCTTCCGATTTTAGATATCAGCGCAAGACTCATAGCAAACAAGAGCAGTTACAGATTCAAATCAGAGGAAATAGAAAATATCACTCGTAAGATAAAGGAGTTAAACGGAATATGATACGCATTTTAGATACGGAAGATGTTGCAATAGAAGATATATTAAAACGTGAAAGCACATCGTTTGACGAGGCTGACAAGATTGCCGCAGACGTAATTGCAAATGTTACTGCAAACGGAGATAAGGCGCTTTTTGAATACTGTGAGAGATTTGACAAAGTTACTCTTACATCTCTCGAAGTGACGGCGGAAGAGATAGAAGAGGCATACAAAGCTGTAGATGCAGAACTTCTCGAAACCATGAAAAAGGCTGCAGAAAATATCAGAGCTTTCCACGAGAAACAGGTGAGAAACGGTTTTGCTATTACGGAAAAAGACGGTATTGTTCTCGGTCAGAAAATAACTCCGATAGAGAAGGCAGGACTTTATGTGCCGGGCGGTACGGCAAGTTACCCGAGCACTGTTCTCATGAATGCGATTCCGGCAAAGATCGCAGGCGTAAGCGAGATTGTTATAACAACTCCGCCGCAGAAGGACGGAAAGATAGCGCCGCCGATACTTGCTGCGGCAAAGATTGCGGGCGTTGACAGAATATTTAAGGTGGGCGGCGCGCAGGCGATAGCCGCACTTGCATACGGTACGGAATCAATCCCGAAAGTAGATAAGATCGTAGGCCCCGGAAATGTATTTGTTGCCGCTGCAAAGAGAAGAGTTTACGGTATTGTAAATATTGATATGATAGCAGGCCCTAGTGAGATACTTGTAATTGCGGACGGAAAATGCGACCCTGCGGTTGTTGCGGCTGATTTGCTTTCACAGGCAGAACATGATAAAAATGCAAGCAGTGTGCTTATTACGGACAGCAGAGCTCTTGCGGTACAGGTTATGAACGAACTCGAACGACAGATTCCGCTTCTTCCGAGAAATGAGATATGCAGAGCTTCTATCGATAACAACGGAAAAATCATCATCGTAAACGACCTCAGAGAGGCTGTTAAAATTTCAAATATGATTGCTCCCGAACACCTTGAGGTATGTGTGGAAGAGCCTTTTGCGCTTCTCAGCGAAATAAAAAATGCCGGAAGTATATTCCTTGGCAGAAACTGTCCCGAGGCACTCGGTGACTATTTTGCAGGTCCTAACCACACACTTCCGACAAACGGCACTGCGAGATTTTCTTCGCCGCTTTCGGTTGATGACTTTATAAAGAAATCTTCATTCATTTACTACACAAAAGATGCTCTGTCAAAGGTATCTGACGGCATACAGAAGTTTGCTGAGAGCGAAGGCCTCAGCGCGCATGCGAGAAGTGTAGCACAGCGTTTTGAAAAATAAAATCCGGAGGATTGATTTTATGGGCAGATTTTTTTCAAAGAGACTTTCAGGTCTTTTGCCTTATGTCCCCGGCGAACAGCCGCAGGACATGCAGTATATAAAACTTAATACGAATGAGAGCCCTTTTCCTCCGTCCCCGAAAGTTATGGAAGCGGTCAGTGCAGAGTCCGGCAAACTAAATCTTTATTCCGATCCGGAGTGTAAAGTTTTAAATAATGCCATTGCAAAGGCGCTCGGAGTTGAAAGCGATATGGTTATTTCCGGAAACGGCTCCGATGAAATTCTTGCATTTTGCTATATGGCTTTTTGCGACGATGACACGGGTGTTTGTTATCCTGATATTTCTTACGGATTTTATCCTGTATTTAAGGATGTGTTTTTCCTTGACGGCAAGGCGATTCCGCTCACAGATGATTTCAGAGTTGACCCGGACGATTACATAGCAAGCGGAAGAACTGCTTTTATTGCAAATCCGAATGCTCCGACGGGAATATCACTCTGCCTTGATGACGTTGAGCGGATTGTAAAGTGCAATCCTGACAACATTGTTGTTATAGACGAGGCGTATGTAGACTTCGGCGGAGACACCGCTGTTCCTCTTACATACAAATACGACAACCTTATTGTCGTAAGAACTTTCTCAAAGTCAAGGAATCTTGCAGGCGGACGAATAGGTTTTGCTGTTGCTCAGAAGTCTTTGATCGACGAGCTTAATAAAATTAAATTTTCTTTCAATCCGTACAATGAAGACCGCTTGGCAATCGTTGCAGGCGCTGCTGCGATGGAGGATGATGAATATTTTAAAAAGTGTACCGGAGAGATAATAAGAGTCAGGGAAATGACGGCAGCGGAGCTTAAAAACATAGGTTTTGACGTACTTCCGTCCAAGACAAACTTCCTGTTTGCAAAAAAAGAAGGTTTTTCGGGAGAAAAACTCTACACAGAACTCAAAAAACGCGGTATACTAGTCAGACATTTTAAAACCGAACGAATCAAAGACTTTGTAAGAATTACGATCGGTACGGAGGAGCAGATGAATGTTCTGCTTCGCGAAGTTAAAGAAATTATTAAATAATAACGGATGATATACTGTGCCTTATTTTAAAGGCAGAAAGAAAAGGTGTCAAAAATGAGAAAAGCGGAGATTGCGAGAAAAACTGCGGAAACTGATATTTCACTTAAACTGAACATTGACGGAACGGGAAAGAGTACAATCGATACAGGCTGCGGTTTTCTGAATCACATGCTTACACTTTTTGCAAAGCACGGAGGATTCGACCTCGATGTAAAATGTACAGGTGACGTTGACGTTGACTTTCACCACACCGCGGAGGATATCGGTATAGTTCTCGGAAATGCTTTTGCGGAAGCTTTAGGTGACAAAAAAGGCATAAAAAGATACGGCAGCTTTTTGCTTCCGATGGATGAGTCTTTGGTAATGGTCGCACTTGATATAAGCGGAAGGTCGATGCTTTGCTTTGATGCAGACATGCCTACTGCCAAGGTTGGAAGCTTTGATACGGAGCTTTGCGAGGAATTTATGCAGGCTTTTGCACGCTCAATGAATATCACTTTGCACATAAAAAAACTTGCAGGCTCTAACTCTCACCATATCATCGAAGCTATTTACAAGGGATTGGCTCACGCTCTCAAAGAGGCCGTGGAAATTGATGAAAAACTTAAAGGACAGGTATTATCTACAAAGGGTGTAATCTGATGATAGCAATAATAAACTACGGTGTCGGCAACCTGTTTTCGCTGTCGGGCTCTCTTAAAAGACTCGGTATAGAAAGCGTAATAACCGCCGACGAAAACATCATAAGAAATGCAGACAGAATTATTCTTCCGGGAGTAGGTGCTTTCGGCGATGCTGCTGAAAAACTGAGAAAAACGGGACTTGACCGTGTGATAATCGATGAGGCGAAAAAAGGTAAGCCGCTTATGGGAATTTGCCTTGGTATGCAGATGCTTTTTGAAAAAAGCTATGAGTACGGCGATCACGAAGGCCTCGGACTCATTCCGGGAAATGTAAAACCGATGAAACCTCTTTTGGACGGAAAGCTCAAAGTTCCTCATATCGGTTGGAATTCTCTGCAGATAAAAGACAAAAACGATCCGCTTCTTAAATACATAGAAGACGGCGACTATGTGTACTACGTTCACTCTTTTTATGCGACGGACTGTGATAATTGGACTTCGTCTGTTTCGGAGTACGGTATAACCGTTACAGGTTCTGTGAGAAACGGAAACGTCTGGGGAACTCAGTTTCATCCTGAAAAGAGCGGCGAAAAAGGTCTTTTGATACTTAAAGCATTTTCTGAAATTTGATTTTTGAAAAAATGTGTAAAAACATAATACGAGAGGACAATTTATGTATATTCTTCCTGCTATTGATATAAGTGAAAAAAAGGTTGTCAGGCTTACGGAGGGCGATTATAACCGCGTTAAGGTTTACTCCGATAACCCTGTTGACATGATAAAAGAGTTTAAGTCAAAAGGTGCTTCATATTTGCACGTGGTTGACCTTGACGGAGCAAAATACGGCTCGCTTGTAAATCTCGATGCAATATCCGCAATAGCTGCTGAGGGCGGTATTTTTATCGAAGTCGGCGGCGGAATACGCGACGAGGAAAAGATAAAGACTTACCTTGAAAAAGGCGCAAACCGTGTGATTTTGGGCACTGTGGCGATAAAGAATTTCGAATTCACAAAAGAGATGGCAAAAAAGTACGGCGACAAGATTGCCGTAGGTGTTGACGCAAAAAACGGCAAAGTAGCTGTAAACGGCTGGCTCGAAGACAGCGGAATTGATTCTGTAGAATTCTGCAAAAAGCTTGCGTCTGCCGGTGTTAAGACCATTATTTATACAGACATCTCGAAAGACGGTATGCTTTCCGGTTGCAATCTCGATATTTATAAAGAACTTTGTAAAATCGAAGGCATAGATATTGTCGCATCGGGCGGTGTAACTTCTGTTTCCGAGGTAAAGGCCCTTAAAGAATACGGATGTGCAGGTGTCATCATAGGTAAAGCGATTTACGAGGGCAAAATAACTCTCGAAGATGCTTTGGAATGTGTAAAAGAATAACAGACGGAGTTTTGTGATATGGTAGCTAAAAGAATCATTCCGTGCCTTGACATAAGACACGGCAGAGTTGTTAAGGGAGTAAATTTTGAGGGAATACAGGACGTTGACGATCCGGTGGCACTTGCACGTTTCTACAACGAATCAGGTGCAGACGAGCTTGTCTTCTACGACATAACGGCAAGCGTTGAGGGCAGAGGACTTTTTACGGATGTTCTTGAAAGAGTTGCAAGTGAGGTATTCATACCGCTCACGGTGGGCGGCAGTATAAATACTCTTGATGATTTTGACAGAGTATTAAAGTGCGGTGCAGACAAGGTCAGCGTAAATTCCGGTGCAATAAAGAATCCTGCGCTTATAGGCGAAGCGGCGAAACGTTACGGTGACCAATGCGTAGTACTTTCAATGGATGTTAAGCGTGTTGACGGAAAGTTCACTGTATTTACAGCCGGCGGCAGAGTAAATACCGGCATTGACGCTCTTGATTGGGCTGTGCGCGGCGAAGCGGCAGGCGCGGGCGAGCTTGTTCTCAACAGCATTGATACAGACGGAGTAAAGAAAGGTTTTGACATTGAAATGCTTTCTGCATTTGCCGAGAGACTTTCAATTCCGATAATCGCAAGCGGCGGAGCGGGTTGTATGGAGGATTTCAAGACTTTGTTTGAAACAGTACCGAAAGTCGATGCAGGTCTTGCGGCTTCGATATTCCATTTTAAAACCGTAAACATAAAAGATTTAAAGAATTATTTAATAGATAACAACATTGAAATGAGGAAGATATAAAATGATTAACGAAAATGTCATAGCAAAACTTAAATTTGATGATAAAGGCTTGATTCCGGCTGTAGTTCAGGATTTCTACACAGGAGAAGTTCTGACAGTAGCCTACATGAACAGCGAAAGCCTTAAAATTACACTCGATGAAAAAATGACTTGCTTCTTCTCTCGCTCAAGACAGGAGCTCTGGAGAAAGGGCGAGACAAGCGGCAACCGCCAGCACGTTGTAAGCATTACCGCAGACTGCGACTGCGACGCGCTTGTTGTAAAAGTTATAAAAGACGGCCCTGCATGCCACACCGGCAAAAACAGCTGTTTCTTTGAGGCACTTTATGCAGACGAAGACAAATCAGAGTTTTCTATGGACGGCCTGTACGAACTCATTTTAGGCAGAAAACAGGAGATGCCGGAAGGCTCCTACACAACATATCTTTTTGCAAAAGGTATTGAGAAGATTCTGAAAAAAGTAGGCGAGGAGTCCTCGGAAGTTCTTATCGGTGCAATGAAAAACAGCAAAGAGGAGACTATCTACGAAATTTCCGACCTTGCATACCATGTGCTTGTATTGATGGTTGAAATGGGTATCTCCGTTGACGACATCAGAAAGGAACTTGCCTCAAGGCATGTCATCGATAAAAAAGTTAAGCAGGAAACGATGAAGTAATTGAATTTTACGGTAAAGGAAGCAACGGCGTGTCAGTTTTGCAAAACTGACACGCCGTTGCTCTTATGCAGTCACACTCGCAAATTTTGCGAGTGTGATATTGAATAATAGTTTGTTGCATATTTATATAACGACGGGTCAAAATAGATGTGAATTAAATGTAGAACAAATCTTGAATATTTTAGCTATTTTAGAGTGTTGAAAATTTAGCTAAAATATCATATGCTGATATTAGCAATGAAATATGCAAAAAGGAGGCGTAATCGATGACTACCGCAACAGCAACAGAGGTTCAGAACAATTTCGGAAGATTTCTGAAAATGGTTCAGGACGGTCATGAAATCGTTATCATAAAAAACGGTTCGGAAGTTGCACGGCTGATTTCCCGGGAAAAGACCGTGTCGTTTCTTTCTGACAGCCTTGTGGGCGTTCTTTCCTCAGACGTGGACGAGAAGCAAGCCCGCGCAGAAAGGATGAAACGTTATGAAAATACTGATTGATACAAACATTATTTTAGATGTTTTATGTAACCGTAAGGACTTTGTCGAAGATTCGCTTAAAGTATTCAAACTTTGTGAGGCAGAACATATTACAGGATGTATATCTGCGCTGACTGTTCCGAATATTATGTACATAATGCGGAAAGAGTTGGATGCGGAACATGCTAAAAAAATATTGACCGCACTGACCGCGATTTTCAGTGTTGTGGATTTGCGTGCGAGTGATTTGACTAAAGCTGCTGATTTGAATTTCTTCGACTATGAAAATGCTTTGCAATCTGTAAGTGCGACACGAATAAAAGCTGATTATATAGTAACAAGAAACATCAAGGCTTTTAAGAAAAGTATTGTGCCTGCGATATCTCCGGCGGAGCTGTTTGAAAGATTTTAGGTACAGAGAGATCTCCATTAGCCTTATGGTTTAGAGCCATAGAAGAGATGAACATTAAAGCGTGGGAAGATTCGTCTTCCCATTTTTTTAGGTCTCAATACATACTTTCGCAAATTTTGCGTATTTACGCAAAATTTGCGAAAGTATGTATTGATTTAATTTAATGGATATAATATAATCAAAATCGATGAAAGTGTAGAAATACGCAAAATTTGCGAAAGAGGAGTGCAATATGATTGAACGAAATCGGTATCTTCAAAAACTGATAAATAAAAAAAATAACGGTCTTGTAAAGGTAATAACCGGTATACGTCGATGCGGTAAGTCGTATCTTTTGTTTAACCTGTATGGAGATTATCTTAAATCCGTAGGAGTAGAGGATGATTGCATAATAGCTCTTGCGCTTGACGATGATGAAAACATGAGATATCGTAATCCGATCGAATTGGGAAAATACCTCAGAAGTATGACCGAAGATAAAAGCAAAAATTATTATGTCTTTCTTGATGAAATCCAAAAGGTTGTTTCTGTTCAGAATCCGTATATTGATGGCGTGGATGACAAAATCGGATTTGTCGATGTCGTGTTAGGTCTGATGCGCCATGAAAACATAGATGTATATGTTACAGGAAGCAATTCTAAAATGCTTTCATCCGATATACTTACAGAATTTCGCGGAAGAGGTGACGAGATTCGTGTTCATCCGCTTTCTTTCAGTGAATTTTACAGTGCTTATTCGGGGAATAAGAGTAATGCTTGGCAGGAGTATTATACGTACGGAGGACTTCCACTCGTGATGAATATGCATGGACACGAAGAAAAAACTAAATACCTGCAAACTCTGTTCGATAAAATATATCTCAGTGATATTATGGAGAGAAATAAAATACTTCACGAAAAGTCGGTGCTTGACGATATTCTGAACATCATATCTTCTTCTGTAGGGTCTCTCACAAATGCCGGGAAAATAGCAAATACTTTTAAAAGTGCAAGACAAATGAATATTGATGATGAAACTGTCAGTAGATATATTGATTTATTTATAGATGCTTTTATGGTATATAAGGCTGAACGATATGATGTTAAGGGGCGAAAGTATATCGGGTCTCCTTTGAAATATTATTTCAGCGATGTAGGACTTCGCAATGCACGACTTAATTTTAGACAGCAGGAAGAAAATCATATAATGGAAAACGTAATTTACAATGAATTGTGTGTACGTGAATTCAATATTGATGTGGGGGTAGTAGAATATTGCTATAAAGACGAAGAAAAAAAGAGTAGAAGGTCACAGCTTGAAATTGATTTTGTTGTAAACAAGGGTAGCAAAAAATACTACATCCAATCAGCACTGACTGTAAGTGACGAATTGAAAAGGCAGCAAGAGGTTCGTTCGCTGAACCGTGTCGGTGATTCATTTAAGAAAATTGTTGTTGTGAAAGACAACATAATTCCTTGGCATGATGAAGACGGTATTCTATATATAGGTATCGAAAGATTCCTACTGGATGAAAATTCAATGGATATCTAAAATTTTGATTACAGAGAGGTCTCCATTAACCTTATGGTTTCGAGCCATCGAAGAGATGAACATTAGAGAGTGGGAAGATTCGTCTTCCCATTTTTTTAGGTCTCAATGCCACTTTCGCAAATTTTGCGTATTTACGCAAAATTTGCGAAAGTGAGGCTGTGCTTGGTATAAGCACCAGCAGAAATCCCCGTAAAGAGCGAAAAAAGCACCTGCAAATTTCTTTTTAGCGTAAGCTAAATCAGAAATTTGCAGGTGCTTTTTTCGCTCTAATTAATAAAACGTCACAACGTCTTCCGTCGGCGGATTTGCAAGTTCGACTTTAATTGCCTTGAGCACAGGGCCTTTGCGGCCGTAAACGCTGCAATCTTCAATGTCGATCTTTGCGGTGAGATTTATCCATTCCTTGTTTTTAATACAAGAACTGCTGTCCCACATGCAGAGCAGACCGCCGAAAGCAATATCGTCAGCACAGCAAGTCATAATATGTCTGCCGACAATAAAACTGTTTTTGGGAAGGTGGTCGCCCTTTGCAGTCATAACTTTGAATCTGACTGTCTTGCCGGCGTATTTATCCATTTCCTCGGTAATATCTCTGTACCATAGAGCATAGTCGGTGTCTGCGATTTCAATAATCGGGGCTTCGATGTCAAAGGGCAGAGGATCTTCGATTTCGTCCATTTCAACACGTCCGTCAACATTGTCGTAAATGATTGCGGCGCCGCGGCTTATACCTCTTACTATCTTGTGGAGCTCCATTTTATCGATTGCATCTGAAACTCTGTTGAAAATAATCGCGTCACAGTTGTTGAGTTTATCAACAACAAGACTTCTCATGTTTGCGTTGTAGGTGAGGTATGTGTTGCTGTCCGCAAAAGACATCTCCTGATAGATGAGCCAGCTGCTCGGCATCGCTTCAAAAAACTTGTCCAGAGTCCACATGCCGTTGTATTCGACAACAATTTTTTTTGCCTTATGCTTTTTCTGCAAAGCGGCAAGCTCGAATTTATTCAGATGTTCTTCATCTTCGATAACTTCTATTGCAACTTTCGGATGAACGAATTTTGAAGGATTAAGTTCTTCTTCGCCTTCCTCGCAAAGGAGTACAAGGATGTTTCCCTTGCCGTCATTGAAACGCTCGTCCGCCAATGTCTCCTGAATGAATTTTGTTTTTCCGGAATCTAAAAATCCTGTGAATAAATATACCGGTATCTCCATTATTTATTACCTCCGTAAATTAAATTCCGAAAAGCTCGGCAATTTTTTCTTCGTTTATATTTGAACCGATGACGCAAAGTCTGCCTGTGATATCTGCGGCACCTGTTCTTATGTCTGGCTCGCCGGGAACATAGTCAAAGTGAATCCACTTGCCGTCTTTGCCGGCAACAATTCCTTTTGCTCTGAGAATTATTCCGTATTTTGATTCTTCGGTGAAGCTTTCGAGAATATCATTTATTTCATCTGCCGTGAAAGCTTTTGTCGTCTCTCTTCCCCAGCTTGTAAATACATCGTCTGCATGATGATGTCCGTGTTCATGGTCGTGGTCGTGGCAGCCGCAAGAGCAATGCTCACCGTGCTCGTGGTGATGATTTTCATGCTCGTGTTCATGATGGTGCTCATGATGGTGCTCATGGTCGTGGCAGCCGCAAGTACAGTGTTCGTCATGGTCATGGTGATGCTCATGTTCGTGCTCATGCTCATGATCGTGGCAGCCGCAAGTGCAGTGCTCGTCATGTTCGTGGTGGTGCTCGTGTTCGTGTTCGTGATGGTGCTCATGGTCGTGGTGATGTTCATGTTCGTGATGATGCTCATGTTCGTGTTCGTGTTCGTGGCAGCCGCATGTACAATGCTCGCCGTGCTCGTGGTGATGTTCATGGTCATGGTGATGGTGATGCTCATGGTGGTGTTTGTGTTCTTCCATGAGCTTTTCCAAATCGCCGGAGAGAGTGTTTGTCTTTTCGACAGCGGCAAGAATCTGATCACCTGTAATATCTTTCCACGGAGTAGTAATGATAACAGCTTCTGCGTTAAGTTCTTTTACTATGCCGACACAGACATTCAATTTATTTTCGTCAATGTCATCTGTATGGCTGAGGATAACTGCGGAAGCGCTCTTAATCTGGTCGTTAAAAAATTCGCCGAAATTCTTGTGGTAAATTTTACATTTTTTAGCATCGACAACGGTGGTGTAGCTGTTCAAAACAACATCGTCGGAAAGAACTTCCTTAGTAGCCTTTATAACATCGGTGAGCTTGCCGACGCCCGAGGGCTCAATTAATATTCTGTCGGGGGAGAATTCGTCGATAACTTTTTTTAACGCTTTCCCGAAATCTCCTACAAGGCTGCAGCAAATACAGCCTGAATTCATCTCGGTAATTTCGATACCTGCTTCTTTGAGAAATCCGCCGTCAATGCCGATTTCGCCGAATTCGTTTTCTATAAGAACGAGTTTTTCGCCTTTATAAGCTTCTGAAATGAGTTTCTTTATGAGAGTGGTTTTTCCCGCTCCGAGAAAACCTGAAAAAATGTCAATCTTTGTCATGTAAAAAGCACCTCTTAATTTATTTTACTGCATACGTAAAGGTAACACCAAAAGCGTATTTTTTCAAGGATTTTTATATTGAAAATGACGTAAAAAAAGAATACAATATCGAAAAAAACAGTGAGATGGCTCAGATGGACTTTTTTAAAACGTACAGTTCGAATACATTCGCAGGCACTTTAAATCAATGCTTTTTTATATCCGACGGGACGGCGCGGACAGGAAGGGTGTTTTACAGGATTTCATCAGGCGGGACATACAATTATTCGTTGCTGTATTCAAATACGGTTGACAGCACGTATCCTCCCGTCGAAGGAAGTTACAGGAATATGCCGTGTGAAGACTGGCAGATAAATTTGATGCGCCTTGCCGTTTGTACGAAAGAAGCTTTTGATAAGTTTGAAAGAGACGGCTTTATGCCGGAAATGGATTTTAAGGAAGTAACATTTGCCGGAGAAACAGTAAAGTCTGTATCTTCCGGAGAAGTTTTTTCGACTGACCCGATAGAAATGACTTTTGAAAAGAATGATTATCTGTGTGTGGAGATATCATTTACGGGAACAAAAATTCCGAATATGTGCGATTTGAATATCCCGGGATTTTCCTATGAGAACGGCAAATGGATTGAATCGAATCGATTGCCTGTTCCGGATATGATCGGCTGTGACAGAAAAGTTGCGCTTAAAATAGGGTACTTCGGGGATTCTATTACTCAGGGAATAGGCACCGATAAAAATTCGTATGAGCATTGGAATGCAAAGTTATCCGAGAGACTGGGGGAAGAAAATTCTTATTGGAACATGGGCATTGCAGCGGCAAGCGGAAATGATGCTGCAAGCTTTGGTGCGTGGTTTGATAAAGCAATTCAAAACGATCTTGTCGTAATGTGTTTCGGTGTGAATGATATAATGGGGGGCGGCAGCTGCGAACAGCTGACATCTGACATTGCAAGTGTAGTTGAGCGATTTTATGAAAATGGCTGTAAAGTGATTCTTCAGACCGTTCCGCCGTTTGTATACAACAAGCCGATGGCAGATATCTGGCGCAAAGTTAACGAATACATAAAAAATGTGCTTTCACAAAAGGTTGAAGCGGTGTTCGACAATGTACCGTACCTTCAGGACGAGGGCGAGAACAGCCACATGGACAAATACGGCGACCATCCGAATGCCGGAGGGTGCAGTGTATGGGCAGAGGCAATATATCCCTGTGTAAAAGGTGTTGCCGAAAAAATGAAGAAAAAGTTGTAAGAATATTAAACGATAATATAGTGACAAAAGAGGCTGCGGCAGAATTTCTTGCCGCAGCTTTTGCATGCGGAAACTGTGTAGCAGCCGCGTAATTATGAGATGTTATGCTGTGAGAAAAAGACAAATATTTCGTTGTGATATGGCCATAATATCAAATGAATAAAATGCACGGAGGTTTAAGCTTATGAAAAAAAGAACCTTAAATGATGCTTTAATAGAAGCATTTGAATCTGATTTGCAGAATGAAGAAAAAAGTGACAATACAATAGGAAAGTATATGCGAGATGTTCGGCATTTTGCAGAATTTTTGCATGGGAGAACAGTAGATAAAACACTGACTCTTGAGTACAAAGAAGAACTCGGTCGAAACTATGCCCCTGCAAGCGCAAACTCAATGATTGCGTCGTTAAATTCTTTTTTGCGTTTTGCGAAATGGCATGATTGCTGTGTAAAACAGTTCAAGGTCCAAAAGAAAACATACTGCTCCGAGGATACTGAGATTTCAAAATCGGAGTATATTGCTCTTGTAAATGCGGCAGAAGATAAAAGGAACGAACGCCTGTCTTTGTTAATTCAAACGATTTGCGGTACGGGTATACGTGTAAGCGAGGTATCATATATCACGGTAGAAGCTGTGCAGAAAGGCGAAGCGACTGTTTCCTGCAAGGGGAAAACAAGAAAAGTTTTCATTGTTTCGGCTTTGCGTAAAAAATTACTGAATTACGTAAAGAAACACGGTATCAAACACGGTATTGTATTTATTACAAAGAATGGCAAGCCGATGGATAGAAGTAATATCTGGCGTGAGATGAAGACTCTCTGTAAAACGACAGGAATATTGCCTGATAAAGTGTTTCCGCATAATCTGCGTCACCTGTTTGCACGAACATTCTATCGGATAGAGAAAGATATTGCAAAATTGGCAGAAATTTTGGGTCACTCCAATATCAATACCACACGGATTTATATTATATCTACGGGTGCGGAGCACAGGAGGCGTATGGAGAGTATGAGACTGATAATATAAAATCCGATGTCCGGAGAACATCGGATGTCACATAATCAACATTATGTTGTATATACAGTCAGCAAGACAGATAAATAAGTATAATAAAATAATCCTTTTGAACTTCATGAAAGAAAATAAAATCCAAAAGACTCAGTTGTTATACAAAAATTCAGTTCATTAAATGAAAAAAAACTATTGCTTTTACAGCAAAAAAAGTGTATTCTGAAATAAAAATATTGGGTTTATGTATATATAACAATACACTTATACAACATAATGTTGATTATGTGGTAAAAAGTGAAGATATCTGTATTTTACGTTTATAAGCTTTCACATTTTTTAAAGAATGTTTGAGGCTTAGCAATAAATATAAAAGAGAAAGGAAAAGGTTTATGAAAAACTTAAAACGCATAGTATCATTTTTTCTTTCGCTAGTAATGATGCTTTCTATGATGAGTATTACTGCATTTGCAGAAGAAACAGGCGAAGATACTCTGTATCAGGAGACAGATCCATATGTTTATGTTTTTATGGATTCATCTGTGGTGCCGGATGAATGGAAGGGTAAAATGGCATGGTATTTATCTTCGCATCGTCCGGAGTTCGTGTTAAAAGATAGTTATGATATCAGAGAAGGTGTTCCAACCGTAATTGCTCTGTACAATTCCTCTGAAAATGAGATGATGAAGACATACTGTCTTGACTTGCAGGTTGAGACAGTTAGCAATACACGATATCGCCGCTTGAATCTCGAGGACAGTACTTATTTCTCTGATGAAAATGCGGAGTTGCTGCGTGCTATCTTTCTGAACGGTTTTATCGATCCCGCAGATACTTCGGATCTTCAGAATGCTGCAAATGAATGGCTTGCAGATCAGGGCATGGAGCAGATTACTGATTTGACAAGTGCTCAGGCACTGTCTGCTACCCAGTATGCGATTTGGCTTATTTCCGCTGAAGATGAATTTGCAGATTCCACAATATATAATGCTACTGTCCCTTCTAAAGATCGTTGGCTCGGCATGATCAAATATACAGACGACCCTAATCCAAAAGAGACAGCTGTAATCGATGATGACGGCAATAACATAACCGAAAAGAATATTACTTTATTTGCTGAATATCTTCTTAATCTGGATGGAGTTGCTCCGAGCACAGTTCTTGTAAGTGATGCAACACTTGCTGATGCGGATGCAGGCGATGCTGTACTCGAAGATGATGATACTTACAGTGTTACCGTAACTGTTAACATTGACGGTGTTAAAGATGGCGATGAGCTATACCTGACTGTGGGAAGCGGCGAAAAAACCGACGCAGGTTACGAAAAAAGCAATACAGTTGCAGTAACTGCTTCAGGCGAGCAGGCTGTTACTCTTACAGGCCTTACTGAAGAAGAAGCTAACGGAGCGCTGTCAGTAGAAATAAACGGTCAGCAGACAGGCTCTGATGTTTATATGTTTGATGCTCCCGGCAACCGTGGGACTTCACAGACTATGATAGGCTATGACAACAGCGTTATGCCTGTCCATGCCAAGGCTATTATCGGTGAAGAGGAGCGTGTTTTGAAAATCTACAAGACAACTCCTGCTGATGAACAGGGTAACACTACACCTCTGCCGAACATTCAGTTTGTAATCTATCAGGTTGCAACTACAGAGCAGATAGAATCAGGTGAGGTTGTTGTAGATTCAGTTCCCGCAGATGAAGATGTTACTAAGTATGCTACACATAAAAATGAGGTTGTAACTGTTACTACAGATGAAAACGGTTATGCAGAGTATAACTTCACCCGTAATGGTATGCCTGACGGTGTATATATGATTGTCGAGCATCCGACAGCATCTATCAAAGCCGCTATAGCCCCGTTCTTTATTAGTATTCCTATGACAAATGAGACAGGCGATGGATATATTTATGAGATTGTTGCCAAGCCTAAGAA
>JAFTXP010000018.1 GCA_017461545.1 Clostridia bacterium
AATCGTAAGATTCAGCCAACCGTTTTCTTATTTAAAATAAACAAGAGGGTGAGTGCAAAAAATTGAAATCGTAAGAATTCGCCAACCTTTTCTTATTTAATATAAAGAAAGGGAGCGTGTGAAAAAATTAAAATCGTAAGATTTTGTCAACCTTTTCTTATTTAATATAAACAAAGGGTGTGTGTAAAAAATATTGAAATCGTAAGATTTTGCCTATTTTTTACACACACCCTTTGTTTATATTTCATCTATCCTTATCAAATTCGCATTACCGGACTGTCCGGTAGTTACGCCGCCCGTGATAACAATTTTATCCCCTTTTTTCAGGTTGAACATGCTGTGGGCAATCTTTTGAGCATTATAGAAAAGAACTTCGCTTGACGGGTATTTTTCGCAGATGGCAGGAGTTACGCCCCATGAGAGAGCAAGTTTGTGCCATGTCTTTTCGTCGGTCGTAAGACCGATGATGTCAACAGGCGAACGGAAACGTGAAACCATTCTTGCGGTCATGCCCGAAAGTGAGCAGGCTACAATTGCTTTTGCGTGAACGTCTATTGAAATACCGCAGGTCGCATGCGATAAAGCATCTACAGTATTATTGATTTTAAAATCAGAACCATAGAATATTTTTTTGTAGTCAATGCTTTTTTCAGTGCTTTCAGCTATTTTTGCCATAGTCTGAACGGTTTCGACCGGGTACTTTCCTGCGGCAGTCTCGCCTGAAAGCATTATGGCGCTTGTTCCGTCGTATACGGCATTTGCAACGTCGGATATTTCGGCTCTTGTAGGTCTCGTGTTGTGAATCATGGACTCAAGCATTTCAGTTGCGGTGATAACACGTTTTCCGAGCAGCCGGCACTTTGTAATAAGTTTTTTCTGAACTGCAGGAAGTTTTTCAAAAGGTATCTCGACACCCATATCGCCTCTGCCGATCATGATGCCTTGGCATTCTTCGCATATTTCCTCAATGTTGTCAATGCCGGGCTGATTTTCTATCTTTGCAATGAGATCGGGCATGCAGTCGGTATGTTTTGAAAGGAAATTTTTCAAATCAATAAGATCCTGTTTCTGAGAAACGAAAGAACAGGCTATGTAATCAACATCGTTTTGCAAGCCGAAAAGAAGGTCTGACTTATCCTGCTCGGAAAGATATTCTTGATGAAGAACTTTTCCGGGGAAACTCATGCTTTTTCTGTTTTTGAGCTCGCCGCCTATGACAACGACAGTTTCGATGTTGCTGCCCTCGATTTTAGTTATCTTAAATGACAGCAGGCCGTTGTTAAGAAGAATTGTGTCGCCGACATCGAGATCCTCGGTAAGACCTGAGTAACTTACGGAAACGATTTTTTCGTTGCCGATGACATCGTCAGTTGTGAATGTGAACACATCGCCCTCTGCGAGATTTACCTGTCCGTTTTCAAAAGTTTTTATACGGTATTCGGGACCTTTTGTGTCAAGCATTATGGCAACCGGCATATTGAGTTCAGAACGCACTTTTTTAATAAGATTTATTTTTTCCTGATGTTCTTCGTGAGTACCATGAGAAAAGTTGAGTCTTGCAACATTCATACCTGCAAGACACATTTTTTTGAGTATCTCTTCGCTGTCGCTGGCAGGTCCGATTGTGCAGACGATTTTAGTTTTACGCATATATAATTACCTCCTCCAATCAAGAGAATTATTAAAAATCCAAATCATTTCTATAATAACATATTTATATAAAAAACGGTATCAAAATGTTGAATTTTTAAACAAATTACAATCAACTTTTTTTGAAAGAAATTCGTCTATTTCCGAACTGCCGGAAGCGAGTGCTTCCTTTTGTTCTTTCTTTAATCTTTTAAGTCTGTATTCGAGTTTAGAGGCGTCCTTGCGGGTTTCTGTCTGCCAGACTCTTTCTATTTTCAAAACTGTATGCGTCAAAGTATATTTTGCACATTTGTCGGACTTTGCCGTGTGTTCTTCAAAACGCCGTTTAATATCGGTTGTAATCCCTGTGTAAAGTGAATTGTCCTCGCATCGAAGCATATAAATATAGTACATAAATATTTCCTCTTATATAGATAAAAAAGATATTAAATTATAGCATCAATGAAAGCAAGAAAGCAAATGCCGCACGGTCTGAGATGATAGAGTAACCCGTGCGGCATTTGCTGTTTATAGAGGTTTTATTCTTCTGTCGCCTCCCGCTGAGGGATAAAAGGGGAGGCGGCGAACAAATCAGATATATGCTAACTTGTAGAATCTCGGATAAGCCGATAAGAACTGAGAGAGAGTCGTTCTTGTTGCAGAACCGGGATCATTTATTGCAAAGTCGTCTGCCGTGACTGAGCCGTTTTCGGTGTATCCTTTTACGACAACCCAGTGCTGGGCGCCGTATGAGTTTTTACCGCCGATTATAACCGCATTGCCGTCTTTGAGCTCAGTCAGAATTTTATTCAAGTAATCACTTGAAGTATAAAATTTGTATTCCGAAGGCCAGTAGAGTGCCCCGCCGGATGTATAGGAAAGCTGTGCTTCCATTTCGTTAGGATAAATTGTTGACCCTGTGATGTAAGATTTATTCATTGCAACACAGGTGGTAAGACATCCGATTTTGTAAATTGTCTGCCCGGAATTACCTACTTCATGATACTTCCAGCGGCTATCATACTGCTTGAAACTCGGTACTGATAGTGATATTGTTTCAGCGCCTGAAGTTACGCCTGATGAATACTTGCTCACATAGTTTTTATGTGCATATCCTGTAGAAACACCGTTGAAAAGAATCTTGTAGAAACTGCCTGATTCTGAAAGAATTATGACAGAGGTTCCTTTTGCAAGCTGTGTAATAACAGCTGAGGAAGTTGACGCTCCGCTTCTTATATTGAGCTTTGTTGAAGCTGTATCAACATAAGCGGATGTTCCCGTAGCTTCTTTTATATATGTAGAAGAACAGTAGCCGTAAGAAGCGCTTCCGTACTGGACTTTCCACCATATGCCGCTTTTAGAGATCAATGTAACATATGAACCTTTAGACAGCGTGGTTTTTACGGATGATGATGTAGACGGACTGCTTCTGACATTCAGTCTGCCGGAAGATACCGATACAATTCCTGCTTTGTAAGCTTCGCCGCTTGCTGCCGTACGTATGCTTTCGCTTCCTATAAAAGCCGAGGACAGAATTAAAACGGCAAGTATCAAACCTACGGTTTTCTTAAATAATTTTTTTGTAAAAATTTTCTTAAAATCCATACAATACCTCCGATATTTTTTAGAATTTGATTTGCATATTGCCTAATGCAACAAAAGGATAACATATACATTAGCCAAAAGTAATGTAAATACTTCCCTTGTATATATCTGTAAAACAGTATGATTTTTCGGAATAAAATTGATGTAGAAAACAAATAATAATTTTGTAAAAGTCACAAAGTAAATGTTCAATTTATTTGGACGCTTTGGATAAAAAATTTGATTTTCAGGAGGCATTTAATTATGAATAAACACGGTGGTCAGACAATTAAGTGTGATGTTACAAGCTGTCAGTATCAGGTTGCTACAGATTGTATGTGCTCTCTTTCGGATGTAAAGATTGCACCGAGAAAAGGCTGTTCTTCTCATGATTGTGACGAGAGCCTTTGTTCAAGTTATAAATGTAAGGATAATTGCTGCTATAACTGATTTACGGCAATTATAACGTACTGAAACAGACATCCCTGTAAAAGCATTCAAATTTGTAGAAAATTAAGATGCATTTTACAGGGATGTTTTATAATTTAAATTAAAATCTCACCATCAGAGTGAAAATCTCTGACGGTGAGATAACTATTATTATTTACTAAAAATTATGGAATTTTTAAATAAGATTCAGAATTGCCATAACTTCGAGGACGCTTAAGCTTCCTGTTCTGTTTGTGCAAGCGAGTGCAGCCTGTGCATAAGCACCGGAAACGTCCGATGTGCCTTTTATGTCTGCCATAACTGCTGCAGCATCAGCAATATCAACATAGCCGTTGCCTGTAACATCGCCTTTGATAACGATGCTGTATGACTTGCCGTTTGCTGTAGCTACCATGCCTGTACCGAGAGTTGTAGTGCCTACAACTTCAACGCCGTCTTTTGTGACAGTAGTTGTTGCACCGAGCAATGTGTTAAGCTCTATGATAGCAGCAGAAACTGTTTTGCCGCTTGCAGCTGTAATATTGCTTGTTCCGACATCTATAATTACTTCGCCGGTGGAGGCTTCTTCTATAGTAAAGTCGCATGAAGCACTTGATGAAGCGAACATAACATTATTGAGATTATAATTTTCTGTAGAACCTGTTGCGTCATATGCAAGCCACAAAGTGTAATTACCTACAGGAAGAGTAGTTCCTGCGGAAGTGCCTCCTATTGCTGTAGAGGTTACATTTACCGATCCGCTGACAGAAGATACTATAGTATAAAGAAGTGATCCTTCAGAACCGGGTTCTGCACCTCTTTTGTAAACTCCAATAAAGAATACAGCATTCTGATTTGTACCTGTGTAGCTGTCAAGTCCCGAGAATGTAGCTGTAATATCAGCTCCAACTGTGAAAGTAGAGGAATCTGTTTTTACAGTAGGTGCTGACGGCTTTGTAGATGTAAATCTTATAGAACGAAGATAGAGGATACTGCCTGCCGCGGTAGTTCCGTCAAAGTAGTCAAATCGGATGCTGTTTAGTGCTCCTGACCATGTTGACAGAGAAGAAAGATCAATCACATACTCATGCCATAATCCGTCGTTGTCCCATGTCCATGTTGTAGCACAGTCCTCTGTAGGCGAGGTTATTGAACCTGGGCAAAGATACATTTTAGCACTTGTGTTAGACGCAGAAGTTTTTGCTGTGATTATCATATACTTGTAAGTACTTGCACTGAGAGCATCAAGCTGTGAATAGTCGAGTGTAATGTTCGGATCGTCAGATGCAGATGCTGTAATTGTCAATGCTGTATCGCCGATGCTTGATGTTTCCAGAGCAAGCGAAGTTGCGTTAACCGCTCCTGAGCTTATCCATGCACCTGCATCATTGTTGTCAAATACTATATCATCAGCAGAAAGTGCTGTCGTATAACTCTGCTCGAAAGTTACGGAAACTGTAGCATCAGCTTCTTCCATAGTAAACTGGTAGACACCGCCTTCGGAAGAGACATTCTGTTTTGTACCGTAAATTAATACTTGAGAAACTTTGTAACCTGCTGCCGGTGTAACCTGATAGTTAACTACTGTACCTGCCGCGATCTGTGCAGAAGTGATATTGTCGCCGAAGTGAACTACACCTTCTCCGGCTGCAACTTCTGCTTTAACGGTATATGTTGTTGCAGCTTTTTGTACAAATGTTACCGATACTGTTGCATCTGCAGCTTCCATGGTGAATTGGTAAACACCGCCTGATGCATCAACGGTCTGTTTTGTACCGTAAATCAAAACCTGAGAAACTTCCCAACCGTCTGCCGGTGTAACCTCATAGTTTACTACTGTACCTGCCGCTACTTCTGTAGAGGTAACATTGTTACCAAAGTGAACTGTTCCTTCTCCGGCTGCAACTTTTGCGGTGAGGTTGTATGTAGAAGGAGTCGGATCGGGAGTCGGCTCAACATCCGGCAAATATGTAAGAACTGCCGCATGTCCGTCGGATCCTGATAGAGTAATGTTCTGAATATTTGATATAACTGTACCCGATGTATTAAAAACCAAAACTTTATATGAGCCGGTGGATCCGTAAGAACCGTAGTTTCCGCCTCTCTTACCGCTTTGCATCCATGTTGTATAACCCTGACCACTGGTATTATTTTCGAAATAATATGCCGGTGCAGAGTAATATGTAACGGCAGTTGATTTTGAGTAGCTGGTTGTGCTTGATTTAAATAATCCGACATATGAATTCGGTTGTGCACTGTCTGCACGAACTGTGATACCTCCCGGCAGAGTATAGCTTGTGGTTGCCACAACCATACTGTTTGATATAGCACTTCCGCCTGTAGTGAAGTTAACATTTATTGCACAGTTAGCAGAAGGCATTGTGAAAGAATACATTGAAGGGTTACCGCCATTCTGTACTGCGATAGAAGTTCCGTTTACAGTGATGGATGAAACTTTGTACCCGTTTGCCGGAACAGGTCTGAAGAATACTGTTGTGCCTGCTGCAAACTTGGAAGATGACACATCATCATAGAAGAATACAGAGCCTGAGCCTGATGTAACATTGGCAGTAGCAGTATAATTTGTGCATGATGCCGTAGCAGGTGAAAGGAGACACCACCAGTCAACGTTGAGATATGTGGAGTTTATACCGCCTGTAAGTTCGGCTGCTGTCATCCAGTTACCACCTGCAGAAGAGTGTCGGTTGTCCCAACCCGGAGAAGGATCGAGGAGAAGATATCTGCCTGATGCACTGTCGTAGTCAGCAATGCACATGAAGTGATTGTAAACATGAACGATAGCAGTACCGCCGTTCTGCAAGTGAGAAATAAATCTCGAGTCACTGACAGTACCGTAGTCCATAGTTCCGACTGTAAAACCGTACTTTGCGCCGAATGCAGCTTGGAGAGCGGGGTAGATAGTGTATCTTGTAGTACCGCTTGTGCCATAGCCGCCTGTGCTGTAAGCCCAGTCAAAAAGATCTTTTATAGAAATGATATTTCCGTTAAGATGATAAACGGCATTGACGATAGACATGATACCGCAACCATTTTTGTGAACGGTACAGCCTGCACCGCCGGAAGGATCGTAAGTTCCGTATACCGCATCTCCCTGACGGAAGACCTGATAGTTGGTCGCTGCAGCTTCAGATGTGATCGCTGTCTCAGAAACGCCGAATCCAACTGTGATTGAGGTAATCATGATACACATTGCAAGTAAAAAGCTTAAAATTCTCTTGCTCATCGTACGAATTGTCACGCATCGAAAATGCGAGACAAAAGTCACCTTCTTTCTGCGAATATTAAATAATTAACGATTATGGCACACGCCATCCTAACCTATTATAGTGTTATTATTTTACTCGATGCAGTATGTTGTTGTCAACAAGAAAAGCCCCCGAAAGCCAAAGCTTCGGGGGCTGAAAAACAGATTATCTACGTATCAGAGAATATTTAAGATTGCCATAACTTCGAGAATACTGAGTGAGCTTGATTGTCTGCCGGAACATTCCATAGCAGCATCTTTATAAGATCCTGAAAGAGTCGCGGAACCTTTTATCGAAGACATTACTGTATTTGCATCTGCAATTGTAACACTGCCGTCCCCGTCAACATCGCCCTTTATAACAACAGTATATGTTTTTGAGTCTGCTGTAACTGTCATGCCTGTCGAAAGTGTTGCCGTACCCGAGACTGCCGTTCCGTCTTTTGTAATAGTTACAGAAGATGCGCCGAGTGAAGATTTAAGTTCTGCGATAACACCGGAAGCAGTACCGCCTATATGTACGAATACAGCAGAACTTCCTGTAGATATCCCTGTGCCGACTTTGTCTACGTAAGATGTAGAAGTCGCAGATTCTTCTATAGTAAAGTTGTAGTAGGTACCTGAATTTGCATAGTGCACATTGTTGAGGCTTACAGTGCCTGAAGAACCCACAGCATCATATGCTATCCAAGCCATATAGTTTCCGGCCGGGAGTATAGTGCCTGTCGTCATAGAATCTCCCATGTTGGCATCTGCCGGGAATGTCAGGGAGCCGCTTGAAGTCGATACCGCTTTCCACATCAATGAACCTATGGAGCCGGGCTCCTGACCTGATTTATATATAGCAACAAAAGGAGCCTGATTCTGCATCGTTGAAAGATAACTTCCCAGTCCTGAATAACTTATTGTAATGCTCTCTCCTACGGTATATGTTGTTTTATTTGTAGTAACCTTAGGTGATGAAGGTGCAGAAGTGTAGAATTTGATTGAGCGCAGATACAGTATGCTGTCTGCTGCAGTTGTTCCGTCAAAGTAGTCAAAGCGGATAAGGTTAAGAGCTCCTGTCCATGAAGAAATTCCTGAAAGATCAATCAGATAGTCATGCCACAATCCGTCGTTATTCCATGTCCATGATGCAGTGCTGTCTTCCGTAGGTGCTGTGACTGAACCTGCGCAAAGGTACATTTTTGCATTAACATTTGATGCAGAAGATTTTGCCGTGACAACCATATATTTATAGTTGGACGCATTGAGTGTTCCGAGAGATGTAAAGTTCATATTGAGCTGCGGGTCACTCGATGAAGATGCGGCTACGACCATGCAGGTGTCTCCCGAAGGACATGCCCCGAGTGAAACTGCAGTGTCTGCAACACCTGAGGACTGTACCCATGAAACTTCTTTGCTTGTATCAAAGATAATATCGCTTTCTGCTATTGTATTCGAGTTGACATATGTAGCATATGTTGTGTAAACAGACACATAGCCTATCTGGCCTTTATAAATGATTTTTGCCCAGTAGGTATCGGTTATTTCGAGAGCGGTTATACGTGTTCCCGGTGAAACTGTTCCTATAATAGTTCCGTCAACAGGCGCCGAACGTACATTCATCGAACTGCTGTATGTTATTTCATATACCCCTGTAAGGAATGAAGTCTGTTTAAAGCTAACAACTATTTCGCAGTCTCCGGCCGGCATTGTAAACTGATAAACATACTCACCGCCGTTATTTTGAACAGTGACCGAGGTTCCTCCCACTACGATACTTGATACAGCATAACATGAACCCGGTGTAACCTGATAATTAACTACGGTACCTGCTGCTACCTGTGCAGTTGTAACATTGTTGCCGAAATGTACGGTACCTTCGCCGCTTGCGACAGTTGCGACAACGGTATAGACTGTCGGTGCTTTCTGCGTAAAAGTAACTGAAACAGTAGCAGCTGCAGCTTCCATAGTAAATTGGTAAGTACCGCCTTCTGCTGAAACATTTTGTTTTGTGCCGTAAATCAGTACCTGAGAAACTTCCCAACCGTCTGCCGGCGTGACCTGATAATTAACTACAGTACCTGCTGCGACAGTCGTGGAGGTAACATTGTTTCCGAAATGAACAGTGCCTTCTCCCGCTGCAACTGTTGCGGTAAGCGAATATGTGGCGGTTGTTGTACTGCCGCTCGTGCCGGTAGGAGACATAAGGCAGAACCAGTCAATTGTAGATGCAGATCTGGAGTTTAATTCGGCTGCTGTCAGCCATGTGCCCCATGCATAGGTGCCTCTTGTTGTAGCATTTGCAGATGAGTCATATACGAGGTACTGACCTGTAGACGTGTTATAACCGCAAAGTGCCATAAAGTGGTTTGGTACATGGACGATAGCTACTCCGCCGTTTGTAAGGTGGTTTATAAGTGTAGTATTCGTGACAGTGCTATATGTTAGGTTTGAAATTGAAAAACCGTAAGTAGATCCTAATTTTGTGGATAGTGCCGGGTAAAGAGTAGCACGGACACTGCCCTGTCCGTAAGAACCGTTAAAATGGTTGTTCTCGTAAGCCCACTGTGCGATTGTTGTCGGATGAATGAAATTACCTGTAAGGTAATTTATTGCGTTTACCGCAGCCAATATACCGCAGCCGGATTCTGCAAGTGTCCAACTGCCGTAATATATGCCGCCCCACTGGCTGTCTCCCTGTTGATAACATGTAGGCGCAGCTACAGATTCGATCGGTTTATCTGTCACAATTGTAAAAGATGTTACGAGAAGTGCAAAAGCTAAAATGAAACTTAATATGCGTTTAGTCATCTGATAATAAAAATCCCAAAAAAGAGCCGTGTTTTCGCCAACAAAGCCAAAATGAGATTTTGCCTCCTTCCTGATTCGCAAGAATATAAATTTGACCTAAAAGTCAATATAATTCGTCATATACTATATAACATGCTAACATACAGGAAAAAAACTGTCAATTGAAAACAACGCAAAATAATTAAAATTCAACAGAAAAAAAGTGTTTGAATCACATTTTTTGTTTGATTGTTTTTGTTTTGGCGGAATTAATCTGTGTTTGAGTTTTATTGTGTTTAATTGACTGAACAGTACATTTATGATACTATATGCAGGTAGTTTTTAGTGATATTATCACTATTGTATAAGGAAGAAAATAAAAATCCGATTACATCGTAAAATAAAAGATAGAACTAATACGGAGGTTTTAAATATGGCAAAAGGTATGAGAGGCGGATTCGGAAGACCGCACGGCGGAAGCGGTATGGGCGGAAACAACATGCAGCAGATGCTCAGACAGGCTCAGATGATGCAGGCTAACATGGAAAAGGAACAGGCTGAGATAGCCGAGATGACTTTTGAGGCGACAGCCGGCGGCGGAGCGGTAAAGGTTGTTCTCAAGGGTGACAAGACTGTTGACAGTATCGAACTTTCTCCCGATGTTGTTGATCCCGACGATATTGAAATGCTTCAGGATCTGATTGTTGCCGCTGTAAATGAAGGTATAAAAAAGGTTGATGAGTGCACAGAAGAGCGTATGGGAAAATATACAGCCGGACTTCCGATGTGATTTTATGTATTAATATAAGGTAGATAATTGTTGCAGCCGCGCGCTTTACGCGCGCGGCTGCCTTGCATTTAACAAAACGGTGCCTGTATGAGTTTAAGATCAGGCACCGATTGAAATATAAAATACAAAGTAAAACCGTTAGGGGAATAAAAAATGGCATTGTACGCTGCTACGGTAGTAAAATTGATAGAAGAATTTGAAAAGTTGCCGGGTATAGGACATAAATCTGCGCAGAGGATTGCATTTCATTTGCTTGAGCAGCCTGAAGAAAAGGTAAAGGCATTTGCGGAGGCTATGGTAAAGGCCAGAGCGGGGCTTAAATATTGCGAAGTCTGCTGCAATATGTCCGACAAGGATGTATGCGATATCTGCGGAAATAATGCGAGAGACAGAAGCATCATATGCGTTGTCGAAGATCCCCGTGATGTTGCGGCTATGGAGCGTGCAAGGGAGTTTCGAGGGCTTTACCACGTGCTGCACGGAGCGATTTCCCCGATGTCAGGCACAGGACCCGATGATATAAAACTCAAAGAGCTTGTAAAGCGTATGGACGGAGAAGTTTCGGAGGTCATTGTTGCTACAAATCCGACCGTAGAGGGAGAGACAACGGCGATGTACATTTCAAAATTGCTCAAGCCGCTTGGAGTTAAGGTGACAAGAATTGCCCACGGAATACCGGTAGGCGGCGACCTTGAGTATGCCGATGAGATCACACTGGCAAAGGCATTGCAGGGCAGAAGAGAAATATAAATTACGAAAGGTAATTAAAGGTAAACAGATAATATGTTGGCAAAATTGCAGGCTGCCGAGTTCAGATACGAGGAGCTTACCGAAAAAATGACCGATCCGGGATTGATCGGCGACAATAATGAATACAGAAAAGTTTTGTCGGAACATGCTGAGCTTTCGGAACTTATAGAGACGTACAGAGAGTACAAATCAAAGGTTGAGGCGCGTGATGAGGCGAGAGCATTGCTTGACGAGCCTCTTGATGAAGATTTCAAAAAGCTTGTGTCGGAAGAGTTCAGTGAAACATCTGCGCAGGTAAAAGAGTTGGAACTCAAACTTAAAGAACTTCTTATGCCGAAGGATCCGAATGACGACAAAAATGTTATTGTTGAAATCAGAGGCGGCGCAGGCGGAGAGGAAGCGGCACTGTTCGGAGCTGTCCTCTTCAGAATGTATACAAAGTACGCAGAAAAAAACGGCTGGCGCATAGAGATAATTGACTCAAACGAAACTGAGATAGGCGGACTGAAAGAGATTATTTTCAGTATCGAGGGCAAAGGTGTTTACAGCAAGCTGAAATTCGAGAGCGGCGTTCACCGTGTACAGAGAGTACCTTCCACAGAGTCGGGCGGCCGTATCCATACGTCCACGGCTACCGTTGCAGTGCTTCCCGAGGCCGATGAGGTTGACTACGAGCTCAATATGAATGATGTCGAAATTGACACTTACCGTTCAGGCGGCGCAGGCGGTCAGCATGTAAATAAAACTGACTCAGCGATAAGACTTACGCATAAGCCTACGGGAATCGTTGTTACGTGTCAGGATCAGCGTTCACAGCTTAAAAATAAAGAAAAGGCTTTCAAGGTGCTTCGCACGAAGCTTCTTGATATGTGCCGCGAGCAGCAGACCGATGAAATTGCTGAGGACAGAAAGAGTCAGGTCGGAACAGGCGACCGAAGCGAGCGTATAAGAACTTACAACTATCCGCAGAACAGAGTAACTGACCACAGAATTGACCTGACATTATATAAATTGACTGAAATTCTCGAAGGAAATATCGACGAGATAGTAGACGAGCTTATTACAAGCGACCGCGCAAAAAAACTTGCATCGGGAAACGGCGGAGAAACGGAAGAATCGTTTTGATGAAAACAGAGATATTCAAAATTGACCCACATAAAATTGATACAGAGATATTGAAATATTGTGCCGGATGTATACGCGGCGGCGGACTTGTCTGTTTTCCTACCGAAACAGTGTACGGACTCGGCGCAAATGCCTTTATGAAGAACTCTGTGAGCAAGATTTTCAAGGCAAAGGGAAGACCTTCGGACAATCCTTTGATAGTTCACATATCAGACTATGAAATGCTTGACCTTGTGACGGACTGTACAGGTGTTCAGCGTGAAATGATGATGAAAATAGCCGCAAAGTATTGGCCGGGACCTCTTACGATGATAGTTTCCCGTGACGATGCAATCCCTGAAACTGTTTCATGCGGACTGAGCACCATAGGTATCCGTTATCCGGTAAATCCTATCGCAAGAGAACTTATAAAACTTGCAGGAGTGCCTGTTGCTGCGCCGAGCGCAAACCTTTCGGGAAAGCCGAGCCCTTCCGCGGCATCTCATGTTATAGAAGATCTGGAAGGGAAAGTTGACATAATCATTGACGGCGGCTCCTGCGATGTCGGTGTAGAATCTACGGTTCTTGACCTTACAAGCGGCAAGCCTACGATTTTAAGACCCGGTGCTGTGACACTTGAACAGATTTCTGCGCTCTACGATGCAGAAGCCTTTGACTGGAAAGGCTCGCACGCAGGCGGAGAGGACTGTGACATAGAAAACCCTAAGTCTCCGGGAATGAAATATACTCACTATTCACCGAAAGCCGATGTAGTCATATATGAAGGAAACCGGGAAAATGTTGTAAAAATCGTGAAATCGGAATATCAATCCGCGGTCACAAACGGCTTCAATGCAGGTATACTGACGGTTGATGAAAATATAGATTTCTATTCGGATTTAAAAAATGTGATTTCGCTCGGAAGCGTAAATGACCCAAAATCACAGGCTGCGGAGTTGTTTGCATCACTTCGCGGATTTGATGAACTAGGCGTTCAGAAGGTCTTTGCGGAGGCTGTACCGACCGGCGGTGTCGGTGATGCGGTTATGAACAGATTGTTCCGGGCTGCAGGCGGTCAGATAATTGATTGCAATAAAAAAAATAATAATATTTTCGGTAATATTTAAATTTAACATTGTATATATAGGAAATTTTTGTTATAAATAAAGTGTATATATTTTATTTACATAAGATTAGTTATTTTTGAGTTTTGAGAGGAGTGGGATTTTATAATGCGTGTTCTTTTTGTGTGTACCGGTAATACATGCAGAAGTTTCATGGCTGAGCAGCTTATGGAAGAGCTCATAGACGATGCATCTGATGACGACCGATTACAAAAAGGAGAGATTAAGGTTTCGTCCGCAGGGCTTTTTGCTGTTGAGGGAGATGAGGCCAGTGATTTTGCGGTAAAGGCTTTGGATAAGCTTTACAATATTGATTGTGACAGGCACAAGGCGAGACAGCTTGATGAGGAAGTTATC
The DNA here is from genome assembly GCA_017461545.1 of Clostridia bacterium. Classification (GTDB taxonomy): domain Bacteria; phylum Bacillota; class Clostridia; order UBA1212; family UBA1212; genus SIG423. The sequence goes on from JAFTXP010000018.1 coordinate 13,808, forward strand.
GAGGATGCGGATTTGATTCTTACTATGACTGATTCACAGAAGCACGCTATAGCGGATGCATATGAGGATTTTGAAGACAAAGTTTTCACTCTCAAAGAGTTTGCTATCGGCCCTGCAGGTGATGAGGACGAGAATATCGATGTTGATGACCCTTACGGCGGAGAACTTGAGGAATATATGGCTTGTGCTGAGGAGATAAAAGCACTTGTCGATATAACTTTTGAAAAAATCATAGCTATGGAGAATTGATTTTCTGCTATAGCCAGTCGCAAATCCTATTTTCCGAAAACAGGAATTGCGGCTCAAAAACATATAAAGATACAGATTATTTACAGCAGGAATTTGTACGCAGTACAAAATCCTGCTGTTTTTTTCAGTAATATTTTTGTCCGTCTCTTAATATCTATCTATTGAGCGTTAGCAATATATTAAGAGGTGTATATATGAAAAAAATAATTCGAATAGCGGCGTTTGCTTTGGTTGCGGCGCTTATGCTATGCAGTTTTGCGGGATGTAAATCAAAAGATGACACCGCAGTATCTACAGAAAATGAATATTCAGCATCAAGCAGTGTGCAGATGACCGACGCACAGGCGGAGTCGCTTGCAAATTCGATGACGGTTAAGCTTTATTATCCGACATCTGACAAGACCGGTCTTGTAACGGAATCTGTTTTACTCGAATATACATCAAAAGAAAAGAAAACATCAAAGCTTGTTATGTCTATTATTGACAATTTGATTTCAGGCCCGAAAAACACTGCGTCTGCAGGCAATCTGTTTCCTGATGGAACAGAGGTTGAAAGTGTAAAGATTCAGGGCGGTTGTGCCAAAATAAGTTTTAACAGAACTTTCGGAGAAAAATTGAATCTGAGCAAAGAGGAGACAGCATTGCTCGTTCAGTCAATAACAAATACCGCGACAGAAGTAAAAGATATTGATACGGTAAAAATTGTTTGTGCGGGCGATGAAATGGGAGCTCTTTCAAATGGCTTTGATATGAATGCATCATTTACAAGAGATCAGGCAACTGTTAAAGGCACTGCGGCAGAGACTTCGGCAGATGCGTATGATGATCCTTATGATGAGAAGTATTATATGGATGTGCCGCTCGAGTGAAACGAGAGCGGCACTGATTAAAGAAGCACGGCGCCCTCCGGGCGCCGTGCTTTACCGATTTTAATTGTTAACAGTAAAATATTGTTGTATAATATTCCGGTAAGGAAGTGTAATAAATGTATAAAATGGAAAAAAACAGAAAAATAAAAGTTGCAATAATATTCGGAGGACAGTCTACCGAGCACGAGGTATCTTGTCTTTCGGCTTATTCGGTAATAAAAAACATTGACAGAGAAAAGTTTGACATAGAGCTTATAGGCATTACAAAAGACGGTGACTGGGTTCACCTCGGAGAGAGCGATATAGAGACGGTAAAAGATTGCAGCTGGGCCCAAAAGGCGGTTTCCGGCTCCGGTATTTCGGGCGGCGTAGGCGTTCTGGAGTCATGCGATGCTGTGTTCCCCGTACTTCACGGACTTTGGGGAGAGGATGGCACAATTCAGGGCATATTTGAGCTTGTCGGTATTCCGTATGTCGGATGCGGAGTTTTAGCATCTGCGGTTTCAATGGATAAAGCTTATACAAAGATAATTTTAAAAGATGCAGGTATTCCGCAGTGTTTACATACTGTTGCATACAGACAGGATATATTGAAGAATATTTCCGTGTGCATAGAAGAAATTGAGAGCAAAATCGGTTATCCGTGCTTCATAAAGCCGTCAAATTCCGGCTCGTCGGTCGGCGTTTACAAGGTGAGGAACCGCGAAGAACTCGAAACTGCGCTTTATGAGGCTCAGAAGTATGACAGAAAAGTTATAGTTGAGGAATTTATTGACGGCAGAGAGATTGAGTGCGCTGTTTTGGGCAACGAAAATCCGGTTGCTTCGACTCCCGGAGAGATTATTCCGTCAAAGGAATTTTATGACTACGAGGACAAATACAGCAGCGGTGCGAGTGTAGTGCAGATTCCTGCGGATATTCCCGCAGAAAAGCGCGAGGAAATAAAAAAGTATGCTGTCAGGGCGTTTAAGGCACTTGACTGTGCAGGCCTTTCACGTGTCGACTTTTTCTACAAGAGAGCAAGCGGCGAGGTTGTATTGAACGAAATAAATACTTTGCCCGGTTTTACCGATATAAGCATGTACAGCAAGATGATAAAGAATGACGGAACAGAGTTTAAAGAACTCATAACAGAGCTTATAGAGCTTGCTTTTGACAACAAAGAGAACAACAGAAGATGCGGAGTGTAAAGAATAGATGAGCTTTGTTGATTCAGTATCAAAACCGAAACATAATTGTCCGATAGGTGTTTTTGACTCGGGACTCGGCGGTTTGACCGTTTTGAGCGCTATTCACAAGCTGATGCCGAACGAGGATATCGTGTACTTCGGCGACAGCGGCAGAACTCCTTACGGTACAAAGTCCAAAGAGACAGTTCTCAAGTACACTTTTCAGGATATGAATTTCCTTGTAAAACAGGGCGTAAAGATGATTGTCATTGCCTGCAATACCGCAAGTGCCTGCAGTCTTAAAACAGTGAGACAGCACTACAGCCTGCCTATTGTCGAGGTTGTGGAGCCCGGTTCACGCGCTGCGGTCAGTTCTACACGAAACGGTAAAATCGGTGTTATAGGTACGGCTGCTACTGTTGCAAGCGGTGTTTACGAAAATGCGGTAAAGACGCTTCTTCCGGAATGCGATTTTCACGCAAAGGCCTGTCCGATGTTTGTGCCCCTTGTCGAAGAGGGATGGTGGGACAATGACATAAGCAAGAGCATTGCCGCAGAGTATTTGGGTGACATGAAAACGAGCGGTGTTGATACACTGGTTCTCGGCTGTACGCATTACCCGTATCTGCAAAAGGTCATCGGAGAGGTCATGGGAGACGGTATCGTGCTTGTAAATTCTGCTCTCGAAGTTGCAAAAAGCGTGCGTGATGAAATTGCAAAATACGGACTTGCCGCAGATTCCGATAAGGTCGGAAATGTATCTTACTTCACAAGTGACAGTGTCGATAAATTTGCTTCGCTCGGAAGTGTTTTCCTCGGTGAAGAGATGAAGAATGTCACTAAAGTTGCCATTGACAAAGAGTGGGACGGAGGAGCTTTCGGTGAAAACTGATAACACTTCTTTCGTGCCGTATATAGCTGATAAAATAACGGCGGAGACTGAGAAATTTTTCTCCGGAAAATTTTTGAATGATATTGTAACTGATTATTCGGGCGGAAAACAAAGCGGCCGTAAGGCCGCTTTGTTTTCCGCCTCCGCGTTCAGAGGCGCGGCTGTTGCCGCGCCTTCCGAGCTTGCAGCTGCGGCTGCCGGATACCTAAACACGCAGCCGAAGCTTACGGCCGCAGGCCGTTTTAAAGCCGAAAACGGCTATATAAATTTTTATTTCCGCGACGAATTTATACATGCGGCGATTGAATACTACTCAGAGCAATTTGATATACTTTATGAAAACGGTGTGTTTGCAAAATACCTTTACGGAAACGAATCACCTGTTTGCGGCATGAGGCGTTACTGCATAAACCGAATTGTTTCGGTGTGCGAAATGTTCGCCGCTGAAAGAGTTTTCGGAATAAATCCGTCAGATAATTTTACGAGTGATATTCAAAAGGAACTTGCGGAGCATTGCATCTTTTCGGCGGGCTCCGAGGCTGTCTCCGATACTAAGGCGAAGAGATACTCCGAGTTTGCCGCAAAATTATTTTATGAAGCAGACAGTTGTATAAAAAACGCATCAATGATATATTTGAAACTGTACAAAACCTGTGCATATGTTTTGCACACACTATTGACTGAAGAGGGGTCGCATTGAAAGAGAACGAGGAGTTGTTTCTGCAAATTTTAAAGTCGTATGTTAACAGCAGAAGCTTTGAAAAAGAAAACGGCGGAGAAATCAGCGGCGAGGCCGTAGGCAGCGTGCTTGCGCTTGCAAAGAAACATTCTGTGCAGGCTATGTGCGAATACGCTCTTTCGGGACACACCCAACTTGTAAATCAGACAGTTGCCCGCTCTGTAAAAAGAATTTTTGCGGCAACGACATTGCTCGGAATCTTCGAAGAAAAAGGCATAAAGCTATGCGTGATGAAAGGCTTTATCGTGAGGGGATTTTATGCGATTCCGGAGCTGAGAACTTTCGGGGATATTGACTTTCTGATAGAAAAGGACAGCGAAAGTACCGTGATTTCATTAATGGAAGAGCTAGGATACAGCCGCGAACCGGGCGAAGAGCACGTCATCAGTTTCAAAAAGGACTTGGAGTATTACGAATTTCACACAAGACTTGCCGAAGATGATGCTTTTGAAGGTTCCGTGGAAAAATTGCTTTCTTCCGCATGGTCTTACACAAAAAACTATAATGACTACAAATATATCTACGAATTTGAAGATGAATTTCATCTTTTCTATATGATATTCCACATTGCAAAGCATTTCCGCACAAGCGGCGCAGGCGTCCGAATGTTCTGCGATATTGCGGTATTTTTGCAGAAGAATAAAGCGTTGGATATGATAAAGTTTTCTTCACTCCTGTCCTCCTGTAATATGGCTCTTTTTGCACAGAATGTTTTATATATATGCCGCCAATGGTTCGGCACAGAAAGTCCTATACTTGACCGAGGATATCAGATGTCAGACAACCTCTTAACTGAAATAACCGAGTTTGTTTTAAACGGCGGAACTTTCGGCTTCTGCGGAAGCTCTCTTGAGGCTTCCGAAATAAGACGTGAAATGGACAGGCAGAATGATAGTTCACGCACGGCGGCTTCTGCCGAAAAACGCACGCTGTTTAGATTTTTCTTCCCGACATATGAAAAGATGAAAAAACGGTATTCTTTTGTCGAAGGAAAAAAATTCCTGATGCCGATTGCATATATAATGAGATTTTTCGGAAGTATATTTAAACCGAAGCGAGCTAAAAAAGCCGTCGGGAGATTGCAGGGTATAAGGAGCGGCGGCGATGAGGCAATGAAACAACACGCCATGTACAAAGAGTGCGGCCTTGATTTCTTCAAATAATTCTGCAACAAAATTTTCAATGTGAGGCGTTTTATGTACCGAGATTTTTTTGAACCCGATGATAACGAAAACACTAAGTTTTCTGTTTTTGACAGAATATATAATGTAGTAAGACAAATCCCAAAAGGAAAAGTTGCGACATACGGTCAGGTTGCCGAAATGGCAGGCAACAAACGCTGGGCGAGAGTAGTCGGCTACGCGCTTCATGTGAATCCTGAGCCTGATAAAATTCCGTGCTTTCGGGTGGTCAACCGTGAGGGTCGAGTTTCCGAGGCATTCGCATTCGGCGGTGTGAACCGTCAGATAGAACTTCTTAAAGCCGAGGGAGTCGAATTTACCGGCGAAGACGGCAAGTGTGTCGATTTGAAAAAGTTTCAATGGGGTAAATAAACGGTAAATACAAAACCTCCGCTGTGTCATACAAGCGGAGGTTTTTATCGCAAGGGGTTACCAATTTTCTCTGAGGAGAAAATCTGCAATGTGAACGATTTCTACACCGTTATCGTTGCCTATAGCTAAATCATCACGGCAGACGACATATTTGTGATAATGGTCTCTTATATCAAGGAGATTGTCTGTCTCTCTTGAACAATCGCCGGGCAATAGATCGCATACTTGTATATAAATCTTTTTGTCTCGTTTTATGCCTATGAAATCTATTTCTTTTGTTTCGTTTTTCCCTATATAAACATCGTAGCCTCTTCGTTTCAGTTCAAGAAATACTATGTTTTCGAGCATGGCTGAAGTCATTTTACGGTCAAATCCCATTTTGCTGTATTTAATAGAAATATCCGAAAGATAGTACTTTTCCTGAGTTTTTAATACTGATTTTCCCTGTATATCATATCTTTTACACGGATATATAATAAAAGCTTCACTCAACCATTTCAGATAATTATAAATTGTTTCAACGGATATTGTGCGCTTTTCGTTCTTGAGGAACTTGACAATGGTGTTTGCAGAAAAGGTTTTGCCTACATTTTCTACGATGTACATTACTACTCTGTCAAAAAGTTCTTTATTTCTGACATTATGACGTCTGGTAATGTCTCGTGAAATAACGGAAGAGTATATTCCTTCTACAACCTGATATGCGGAATGTGTGTCAAAGTTGCTGATTCCGATAATGGGAAATCCACCGTATTGCAAATATTCATTAAATGTTTCTTTTGAATTTTTCCTGTCAACGCCTTTGAAAATTAAATATTCTGCAAAAGAGAGTGTATAAACAGGAATCAAAACATATCTTCCCGAAAGATATGTGGAAATCTCGCTTGACATAAGCTTTGAATTTGAACCTGTAACATATATGTCTGTATTTTCATCCTCTGTTAGATTATTAATGACTTTTTCCCAACCGTTAACCTCTTGTACCTCATCGAGAAAAAGATAACATCGGCCCTTATCTGCAATGGCATTTTTTAATTCGCTATACATATCCTTTGCCGTAAAGTTATTATCAACATCCATCTCGGTATATTTTCTGGAGATAATATTTTCTTTGCTGATACCTCTGTCGGCAAGTTCTTCTTTCAACATATCAAGTATAGTAGATTTTCCTGAGCGGCGTACTCCTGCAAGAATTTTTACCAACGGGGTATCAATATATTGAGATATAGCTCCGATATAATCAGGTCGTTTAAACATAAACAATCCCTCCCTTACATCAAAATATATCTAAAAAGTACCTGAAAGTCAAATAGTTTTTACGGTTATAACCGAAAAACTTTCTAATATTTGAAAGTTTTTTGTTATTAAGTATAAAAACCTCTACAATAAAACAACTTTTTAAAAATTATTTCGACCTGTTTCTGTAAATAATATATTACTTAAGTATTGCCTGAATAATAAAATATTTAACATATATGAACGATAAAATAATATAATTTGCCATAAAAAAAGCCACCCTGCAAAATTTTTCGGGGTGGCTTTGAGTTTGTGTGACAATTAGGCCGTTACAATCTTGCTTGCTTCGCCTAAGTTAAGCATTTCTACAGCGTTTTCTCTCATCTTGTATTTGAGGATTTTGCCTGCCGCGTTCATCGGGAAGGAATCTACGAAAGCGACGTAACGAGGTGTTTTGTGCTTTGCCATGTGTGTTCTGACATAGTCTTTGATTTCTTCATCGGTACATTCTTCGCCGGGTTTGAGGATAACACAAGCCATGATTTCCTCGCCGTAATCTTTGTCGGGAACACCGATAACCTGAACATCGGAGACTTTGGGATGTGTATAGATGAAGTCCTCGATTTCCTTTGGGTAGATGTTTTCGCCGCCGCGGATGATCATATCTTTTATACGGCCCGTAACCTTGAAGTTGCCATCGGGAAGTCTGCGGCAGAGGTCGCCTGAGTGGAGCCAGCCGTCTTTGTCGATTGCAGCAGCTGTGGCTTCGGGCATTTTGTAGTAGCCTTTCATGATGTTGTAGCCGCGTGCAACGAACTCACCGTCGGTATTGTCGGGGAGTTCCTCCCATGTTTCAGGGTCAACTATTTTACATTCGACACCGAAGATAGGACCGCCGACTGTGTTTACACGGGTTTCTATGCTGTCGGTGGTTTTTGACATTGTAGTAGCGGGCGAAGCTTCTGTCTGACCGTAGGTGATGCAGATCTCCGGCATGTGCATCTTTTCGATAACTTCCTCCATAACTTTGATCGGGCAAGGAGAACCTGCCATGATACCTGTACGCATGTGGCTGAAATCGGTTTTGTCAAAGTCCTCATGTCCGAGCATCGCGATGAACATTGTGGGAACACCGTGGAAAGCGGTGATTTTTTCTTTATTTATGCAGTCAAGGCCTTTCTTAGGTGAGAATGCCGGAATAGGAGACATTGTAACACCGTGTGTAACCGAGGCTGTCATTGCGAGAACGAGACCGAAGCAGTGGAACATGGGAACCTGAATCATCATTCTGTCTTCTGTTGAGAGATCCATACAGTCACCGATTGCTTTACCGTTGTTAACAACGTTGTAGTGTGTGAGCATAACGCCTTTCGGGAAGCCTGTTGTTCCGGAGGTGTACTGCATGTTGCAGACATCGTGCTTGTTTATCATTGCCGCTCTGCGGTGAACTGCATCGATTGGAGTTGCATCAGCGTAGCTGAGAGCTTCTTCCCATGACAGACAGCCGGGCTGCTTTGATTCGCAGGTAATGACATTTCTGAGGAAGGGAAGACGTCGCGCGTGAAGAGGTTTGCCTGCTTCATGCTCTGCGAGTTCTGGACAGATTTCATTGATGATAGCGACATAGTCGGAATCCTTAAAAGAGTCCGTCATGACGAGTGTGTGAGTGTCTGACTGGCGGAGCAGGTATTCTATCTCATGAATTTTGTATGCTGTATTTACAGTGACCAAAACTGCGCCGATCTTAACGGTTGCCCAGAATGTCAGATACCACTGCGGAACATTGGTTGCCCAAATTGCAACGTGGTCGCCCTGTTTTACTCCCAAGGATATGAGTGCTCTTGCAAAAGTGTCAACATCTTCGCGGAACTCGGGATAAGTTCTTGTGTAGTCATGTGTTGTGTAGCGGAATGCATACTGATCCGGGAATTCTTCGCATATGCGGTCAAGAAGCTGCGGGAAAGTTACATCGATAATGGTCTCTTTGGGCCAGATATACTTACCGATGCCTCTGTTGCTTGTCTGAAGTCTGCCGTTTCCTTTTGTATTTCCTGTATACTTGCTCATGTAGTTTGCGTAATGAGGAAATACGATACCGGCGCTTGAAAGTTCGGGCATGTATGTCTTGAGCCACTCAAGTGAAACGTAGCCTTCGTAGTTTATCGAGCGGAGAGCGAGCATAAAGTCATCCATCGGCAAATCGCCTTCGCCGAGGAGCTTGTATGTAACACTACCGTCTTTATTTATAACGGAGTCTTTTGTGTGAACGTGCTTAATGTATGCGCCGAGATTCTGTACGGTAACTTCAGCTGTTTCGTTGTTAAAACGGTAGGGGTGGTGTAAATCCCAAAGCGCACCGACAAAGTCGCTTTCAACTTTGGTGAGAAGTTCTCCGAGACGCTTTGTGTCGCTGTATACGCCGTTTGTCTCTACAAGAAGAGTAACGCCTGCTTTTTCAGCGTAAGGAACGAGCTCTTTCAAAGTGGCGACAACACATTCGTCATCAATGTCACTGCCCGGTTCAATTTTTAAATCGCCGAGTACTCTTATATAAGGTGTGCCGAGCTTTTTTGCAAGCTCAATATAACTTTTAAGCTCAGCGATTGTCTCTGTCTGTGCATCCTTCGCACTGATTGCATTTCCCGAAGAAATACAGCAGATTTCAAGGCGAAGCCTTTTTAATTGGCTGATAGTGTTGTCTATTTCATTATCACTGAAAGGCTCTGCGTGAACAGAAAAAATGTTGTTGCCGAAGCCACGAAGTTCTATTCCGTTAAATCCGAAATCCTTTGCCATTGAATAAATATCAGACCAGCTGAAATCAGGGCAACCTAATGTAGAAAAAGATAATTTCATTTGCTTTCCTCTCTTTGCAGAATAATAATTGTTTTCATAAAACTAACATAAAAAAAGCTTTCGTCTCCTGCTGAAACGCAAGAGACGAAAGCGTTATAATCACTTTCACGGTACCATTTCCTGGCAAAAAACTCATACTCTCTGCCGACATATAACGTGCAACCGCACTGGTAATGGCAGCGAAAACTTTCAGTCCTACCGGAATTTTCAGCTGAAAGCTTGGGGGGTGAGTTATTTGTCCGACTCTCGTATCGCCTCACACTAAACGTCAACTTTTCTATTAAAAATTCAACGCACGCAATTTTAGCATACACAAAGTCTTATTGTCAATATTATAATCCGTGTGTTTTTGGGCAGACTTATAAAGGCGATTGTTTACCCGTACAAAACAAAAGGAGGCAGAGAAAAATGACAGTAAATATGTTGGTTGACATAATACTCAGCGTTGCAGTATCGGCTATAGGAATTATCGGGGTGACTTTTAACTGTTCTATAATAAAAAGAGGTATTCGCGGTGAAATATTTATTTATTACACGAATCTCAGCAACCTGGCTGTTATTCTTTATCATTTGTTATTACTTATTTCATATACGGATACCGAAAGTGTATTTCACCGCCTGATAGCAGCGTCGCCGATTAGACTTTCTGTGACACTGATGATAATGCTAACCTTTGCCATATACCATTTTGTTCTGAGGCCGATATGCAAAAAATTTCACAGAGGTTTCTATTCTGAAGATGCTCCGAAAGTCACTGCAGATAAAGCAATAGGAAATATCTGTGTACATTATATTGTGCCGATTTTAGTTTTTGCCGAATGGATATTTTCTGCCGATAAAAGCGGACTGCGTATAACAGACGGGATAATATGGATTCTGTGCCCTGCAACGTATATGCTTTTTATAGCAGTCAGAGGATATCTGATTGATAAAAAAACAAAAAAAAGCAACAGTGACAATAACGGGAAAACTCCTGTAAAATATCCGTATCCTTTTATAGACATTGACATGCTCGGCGGTGCACGAGTGGCCTTAAATGTCGCAATTATAGCTGCAGTATGTGCAGCGGTAGGTTGCACAACTGCATGGTTTTCTATATTTTTGTCAGCATAGTATATCCAGAATATCCGATACGTGGGGTGCGAGATAGTCAGCGCCTGCGGTGATGAGTTCATCTTCGGTTCCGTATCCGTACAGCACACCCATAGAATCAATATTATTGCGTTTTGCGCCGTCAATGTCGTGACAACGGTCTCCTATCATCAGTATTTCGTCTTTTGAAATATTCATTTTGCGCGACAGCTTTTTAATAGCGTAAGCTATTACCTGATGCTTCTGGTTTCTTGATTTACCAAGGGTGCTTCCGCAGATAAGTGTGAACAGGTTATCAATGTTAAAATTTTTAATGATTTTTACTGCAAATTCCTCGGGCTTTGATGTGGCAATTACGAGAGTGTATCCTGAATCCTTCAGACGCACAAGTGCTTCTTCTATGCCGTCATACAGTGAATTTTCAAAAATTCCTTTCTCGCGGAAATATTCCCGGTAGTATGCGACGCCCTGCTCTGCCTGCTTTTGCGAATAATTGAACTTTTTTTTGAACTCATCAATGAGGGGCGGTCCGATAAAACTAATCAGTTCGTTTTGCGTGGGAACGTCGGTAACCATTTTTTTAAGTGCATATGTGACAGAATTCAATATACCGGTGCATGAGTCCGTGAGGGTTCCGTCAAGATCAAAGAAAAGAGCTTTATATTTTTTTAAAGTTTTCATATTTTTCATCCTCCATTTCTAAAATTTTACCATAAATTCTGTTATAAATACATAATATATGTTAAAATATATTTTCCCGGAGGGATTTTTACGGCTGACTACACAAAAAAGGAGTTTATTTCTATGGATCAGGAAGCTTTCAAAATTAACAGATATATTACGGAGAACAGATTTGACGACCTTATCGAATTAGCTGAGAGTGTTCACGAGAGCCAATATGAGATGCTTATAAGGTTAATTACTGCTGCAAACAAAGCAAATCCAGGTGAGCCGTTTGTAGGCGCTGTCCTTATCACAGGTCCGTCATCATCGGGAAAGACGACTTTCTCAAATCAGCTTGAGAAACGTCTCGATGAGTTGGGATTTAACTGTACTGTTATTTCTATTGACGATTATTATCGTGACAGGGATGAGATAATAGAAAATCAGATTGCAAGGGGAGATATTCCGGGAGAGGGAGAGTCGTATGATTTTGAATGTCTGGAGGCATTTAATGTTTCGCTTTTCAGAGAGCAGATGTCTGCTTATGCAAGGGGCGAGGAGATTGAGCTCCCGAAGTATGATTTTTTGACCGGAAAGATGAAGATGAGCGGCAGAAGGATAAAACCTGAGGGGAATGATATCCTTTTGGTTGAGGGTATTCAGGCGATGAATCCTGCAATGTGCGACGGTCTCGGGTTCTCGCGTGCATTTAAGGTATATATTTGTCCTTTTAATGTGTATGCTGCAGACGGCGGAGAGGATGTAATACTGAGCAATCAGGTCAGATTTATGCGGCGTGCCATCCGTGATTATGCTACGAGAGATTCATCTTTGGAATACACAATACATTTGTGGCCGGCGGTCAGAGCGGGAGAGGAAAAATATATAAAGCCTATGAAACAGTATGCGGACTTTTTCTTTAATTCCTCATTGCCGTATGAAATACCGTTTCTGAAAAAACGTATTTACGAACTTCGCGAAACATTGACCGATGAGGAAAAAGAACTTATGGGCAAGTATGTAAATTTTGAAGCTCTTGAACATTTTCTGCCGTACAGCGGGTTTAAAATTCCGGAGGATTCAATATTCAACGAGTTTTATCACGATAGTAAAGAGTAATAACGATTGTTTGGGAGGTTTTTATAATGCCGTCAATGGGTGTTATTATTGAAATAATATTGCTTGCAGTGGGACTTGCAATGGATGCTTTTGCGGTGGCTGTCTGCAAAGGACTTGCCATGAAAGAGGTCAAGCCTAAAAACGCTTTGATTATAGGCGTATGGTTCGGCGGATTTCAGATGATTATGCCGTTTATCGGGTATTTTCTGGGAAGCAGATTTCAGCAGTACATAGAGAGTGTGGATCACTGGATTGCTTTCGCGTTGCTCTTGATTATCGGCGGAAATATGATACGCGAGGCGCTGTCAAAGGATTGCGAGAAGGCAGACGGTTCGCTCGGATTTAAAAAAATGTTGGTTTTATCGGTGGCGACGAGTATAGATGCACTTGCAGTAGGTATTGCTCTTGCGATGGACAACACGAAGCCGATTTTTATAACGGCACCCGCCATCGGCGTGATAACGCTTGTAATTTCCTTTGTCGGCGTCTACATCGGAAGTATTTTCGGCATGAAATACAAATCCAAAGCTGAGTTCTGCGGAGGATTGATTCTGATTCTTCTGGGAATAAAAATTCTTTTGGATCATCTCGGTGTTTTATAATAAATTTTGGACAACTTCGGTTGCTTCTGTTAATATGTATGTGACAAAATAATTTATTTAAGAGGTGTATTATGACTGTATTCAACGGTTTTAATTCTTCAAGTAAAATTCTGCAATATACGGACAAGCTTAATAACTTTTTAAACTGTGACAAAACATTGATTGTAACTGAGCTTGACCTTACAAATAAATGTAACAACAAATGCCCTGCTTGTACGGGTATAAAAGAGAACGGCGAGGAGCTCACATGGGAGGAAATTCAGATGATTGCCCGCGATCTTCACGCTCTCGGAAATCAGGGCGTCATAATCAGCGGCGGCGGCGAGCCTCTTATGCACAAGGACTTTATCAGAGCTCTTGAGCTTTTAAAGAGTTACGGAATGCAGATAGGTCTTAACAGCAACGGCTTGGCGCTCACAGAGGACAAGGCAGAGGCTATAGCAAAATACTGTACTTATTTCAGAATCAGCCTTGACGCAGGTTCTCCCGAAATGTACAAGAAAACTCACGGCATGGAGCCTGCGGCATATGAAAAAGTTATTTCAAATATTAAACTCATGTCAGATGTTAAAAAAAGAACAGGCTCTGAGGTTTCGTTTACAACAGGCTTTTTGACAAGTTCGCTTACTGCATCGGATATGGAAGCGTTTATAAAAGTCAGCAAAGAAAACGGCGCAGGTGCAGGTCAGTTCAGACCTTTCACCGGTGACGATTATGATATTTCGGCAGAGTACAAAAGACTCAAAGAAAAATATGAGGACGAAAATTTCAAGGTTTTAGCGTCGCTCCAAAAATATGAAAGATTTGACGAGGGCATGGGACATGCCTACACAAAGTGCAGAGGAATGTTTTTCTCGACCGTTATCACTGCCAACTGCAGAATGTACGCCTGCCTGCATCACAGACAGGACCCGAACTTCCTCATAGGAGATATGAGAGGCGAGGGCAAGACTTTGCGTGAAGTATGGAATTCTTACCGAAAATGGATGGTATACGAAAATATAGACCCGAATATGTGTCCTCCGTTCTGCCGTAATGACAGTTTTAATATAGTTCTTGACGGTCTTGCAACAGATATAAATCATAAGGAATTTTTATAATGATATTAAATCGCGAAGAAAAAGCATTGATGCAAAAGAAGTATATAATAAGAGTGCTGCTGTTATCTTTAATAACGGCAGCACTTAGCATTGTGCCGTTTATGTTCGCAAACGGCGGACTTTTTACGCTTCGCGACGATTTTGACTATCAGCAGATAATTTTTTCAATGTTCTGCAACAGTTCGGTGAAGAGCGGTGAGCTCGGCTGGAGCTGGTACACCGACCTCGGCAGCAGCTTCATAGGAAGTTACAGTTTTTACAACTTAGGCAGTCCTTTTATGTGGCTGAGTATGATTTTGCCTGCATCTGCGATTCCGTACGCGACAGGTATTTTGATTATGATAAAGTACTGTGTTGCTGCACTTCTTTCCTATTTATATATATCACGCTTTGTAAAAAACAAGAATTATGCCGTGATGGGTGCGCTTATGTATGCTTTTTGCGGCTTCCAGACAATGAATTTGTTATTCCCGTTCCACGATGTCACAGCGCTGTTTCCGCTGCTTCTTATCGGAGTTGAGGAGCTTGTTGAAAAACGTCGCTTTGGTGTACTGACATTCGCCGTGGCAATAAGTGCGATGCTGAACTACTATTTTCTGTTCGGACAGATAATTTTTGCAATAATATATTTCATATTCAGATTTTTATTGACCGATTTTAAAAAATATATAAAAGTAGTTCCCAAATGTCTCTTTGAAGGTTTGCTCGGCGCAGGAATCGCATCGTTTTATTTTATTCCGTCGGTACTTGCTGTGCTTGACAATCCGAGGCTCGGCTCTTTAGTATCTGCCGTAGTATACGATTGGCAGACATATCTTATGATAATGAGGGCGTATTTCATACCGGCAGATGTAATGGGTTCTCAGGCGTATTTTGTAAATCACACGTGCGATTCGTGCGCAATCTATCTGCCGCTGTTTGCGATGACGCTTGTTTTCGGATATATGCTTCAGAACAGAAAGAGCAATCTCACAAAATTTATGATATTTTTAGCAGGCGTATCGTTGATACCTGTGCTCAACGCGGCGTTTTCAATGTTCAATTCCAGATACTATGCACGGTGGTACTACATGGCGGTGCTCATATTTGCGCTTGCCTCTGCCATGGCGCTTGATAACAGCGAAGAGAACAGGCGTAAAAATCTTAAAAAAGGCTTTATTTTAAATGCCGCCGCAACACTTCTGACGTTTATGGCGTGTTCCGGAGTAATAATTCTTTCAGTTTTACTGGAATTGCACATAGAGGATAAAATAAATATAAAAATGACAGTATTCTACGGAGTTTTGGCAACTGCAGGTCTTGTTATAACCGCTCTGTGCCTTTGTGTAAAGGATACAAAACGCAGAATTGCCGCAATGATGTCGGGCATTATGATGTTTTCTATTATTACAACAGGACTTGCGATTTACCGCTACAAACGCGGCTCAGATTCGGGCTACTGGTACAACGACAGCGTTGAAACTGTCAGTAAAGCCGTTGACAGCAAAAAACTGTACGAATCACTCGTTGATTTTTCCGAAAGCATTGAGCTTCCCGACGGTCAGAATTACAGAATACGAACAGTGTGGTGCGATTTGGACAGTGAATATATATGGCACTCGTATGACAATGCTTCAATGCTTCTGAAAGTGCCTTCGGTGAATTGTTTTAACAGCACTGTTTCGGGCGGAATTTTCGAGTTTTACGATGCTCTGGGCATCGACCGTCACGTGACATCAATTGACAACAACTATCCGGGGCTTTCCGAGCTTCTCTCATGCAGATTTTATCTGACATCTGCAGAGGAACCCGGCAAAACGGTTGTGTCAAGATATACTGACAGCTTTGGTGATACCGTATATGTGTACGAATACGAAAACTTTATTCCTTTCGGCTTTTGCTACGATAAATACATCACCCACGAGGAATTTTTGAAATATGATACCGAAACAAAATGTCTTATTTTATTAAATGCGGTTGTATTGGATGAGAACCAAGCAACCGTGTGCGGCGGCCTGACCGAAATTTCGCCGGACGAAATTTCGGTACTTTCCGCCGCTGATATACCGCATTATGCGGCGGAAAGAAACCAAGCTGCGTCGAGCAGCTTCACCCGTTCAAGTTACGGTTTTAAATCGGTTATAACATCCGATAAAGCTTCTTGTGCATATTTCAGTGTGCCTCGTGACAGCGGTTTTACCGCTACGGTAAACGGCAAGGCTGTTGAAATCATAAATTCCAACGGTATGATGGTTGTGCCGGTCGAAGCGGGTGAAAATGTAATTGAATTCACATACAAAATCCCGGGGCTTGATGTCGGCTTTGCAATTTCTACGGTATCGTTTACGGCATTTGTGATTTTGTGGATAGTGTTTAAAAGGAAGAAGAGTTTTTAATATTCATAAAAAATGGCAAGTATGCATATTATTCGTTAGGAAAAGTGTCGAGACTGACGTTTTTTCGTTGGTAAAATGTGAGAGTATGCCGATTTTTCGTTGATATTTCTGCCCGAGCAGGATATAATACTAGTAAATCATTGCTTGGAGGTGTTATATTTTGTATAGATTGGCTATCGAAGATCTTTACAAATGGAAGAAGAGCGCAAACCGAAAACCTTTGATAATAGAGGGTGCGAGACAGGTTGGAAAGACTTGGCTTATGCGCGAATTCGGAAAGCAAGCATATGAGAAAACCGTGTATATAAATTTTGACTCTAATTCGAGAATGGCTGATTTGTTTTCATCTGATTTGGATGTAAACAGGATAATTATGGGATTGGAATTGTACTCCGATACTAAAATTGAGTCTGAGAATACCTTGATAATATTTGATGAGGTACAGGAGGTTCCGAGAGCGTTAGCCAGTCTTAAATATTTTTTCGAGAATGCATCTGAATATCATATAATGTGTGCAGGTTCGTTGCTGGGCATTGCTTTGCACCGCGGAACTTCGTTCCCGGTAGGCAAGGTAGACTTTCTTAACTTGTACCCTTTATCGTTTAAAGAATTTCTGATAGCGGCAGATAAGCAAAAGCATGTTCAGCTTATAGATTCTTCTGATTATGAGTTGATGTCGGCATTCAAACAAGACTTTATTGATTTGCTTAAACAGTATTACTATGTCGGCGGTATGCCGGAAGCGGTGCTGTCTTTTGTTGAGGAAAAAAATTTTGGCGAAGTGCGCAAAATTCAGAAAAGAATTTTAGATGCATACGAGCAGGATTTTTCGAAACACGCACCGAATGAAATTGTTCCGAAGCTCAGAATGATCTGGGATAGTATTCCTTCACAGCTTGCGAAAGAAAATAAAAAATTCATATACGGTCTGGTACGAGAGGGTGGCAGAGCGAGAGATTACGAAACTGCGGTTATGTGGTTAAAGGATTGCGGTCTTATTCACAAAGTAAGCCGTGTAAATGTAGGTCATTTGCCGTTAAAGGCATATGAAGATATGAAAGCGTTCAAAATGTTTGTGTTGGATGTCGGCTTGCTTGGCTGCATGACAGGGCTGAGTCAAAAGGTTTTGCTTGACGGAAATGATTTATTTGTAGAATTCAAGGGAGCATTGACAGAACAATTTGTTTTGCAACAGTTGGTCACAAATCCTGAATTTAATATTTATTATTACACAAACGACAATGGCAGCTGCGAAGTTGATTTTCTTATTGATACGGGCGAAACGGTAATTCCCGTGGAAGTGAAAGCCGAGGTAAATCTTAAAGCGAAAAGTCTGAAAATGTATGTCAATAAATTTTCTGCGAAAACTGCAATCAGAACTTCAATGGCTGACTTTAAAAGGGAGTCGTGGCTCATAAATCTTCCGCTGTACGCTATTGAAAACTTGTCGAAGTTTTGTATCATAGAGGATACTTGACAAAGTATCCTCTTTTTTATATCATTTTGAACGTATATTGATTAAATACATACATTTTATTTATAAAGGTTTATAGCCTTTAGATTTTTATTGAAGGAGTATTTAAAATGACTTTTGAACAGAAATTCAAAAAGATAAAAGCAAAATTTACTGATGCAGACACAAGCTTGCTCACAAAAGATTTTGCTTTGCAGGTTGTCATGATGGACGAAGATTGCGGTGGTATTTATTACATTGCTTATAAAAACGGTGAATTTGCAGTAGAACCGTACAACTACTATGATTTTACCGCTGAAATAATCGGTGCTGCTACAGAAATCGACAAAGTTATTACAGGTCGTTGCAATGCAGAAAGAGCTGTCAATGCAGGCAAGGTTATCGTTAACGGCGATATTGCCGATGTTGTCGCAGTTGCCTCGACGGTTAAGAAATCTAAAGCTTAATAGTTTTTTTAGAGCCCCTGATAATAAAATCGGACATCACGCCGATCTTATTATCAGGGGCTTTTTTGCGTTTATACCATTGGTTACTTTGATTAAAACAGTAAAATGTTTATCCTCTTAAAAAACCGTAAATACTTCCTATATATAATATAAGGAAAATAATCAGCGGAGGGTGATTTTTTATGAGAGTACAAGATGCATTAAAAAATACTTTATATGTGTTGCTCGGGTCGTGCCTTGCTGCTGCGGCGTTTAATTTTTTACTGATTCCTGCACATATTGCACCGGGAGGAATATCAGGTCTTTCATCTGCTCTATGCGATGTGTTTAATATTCCCGTTTCTGTGGGTACGCTGTTATTCCTGCTGAATGTGCCGCTTTTTGTAGGCGGTTATTTATATATAGGTAAGAACTTTGCAATCCAGAGTTTGATCGGAACATTTGCTTTTTCGATGATGACCAATTTGCTTTCACCCTTGACGCGGTATGCAGTCTCATTTTTGCTCGGGGAAAATACTGAGTATGACAAAATAATCTGTGCATTGTGGGGCGGTGCGATTTTAGGTGCCGGATTAGGTTTTGTTTTTAAAGGGGGTGCGACAACCGGCGGTTCGGACATAATTGCGCGAATTGTATGCAAAAAATTCAATTCTTTTTCAATGGGTCAGACAATATTATTGTGTGATATCGTGGTTGTCATAATAGTTGCGTTGCTTTACCGCAGTTTCAGCGCGGCAATGTATTCCGCTGTTGCAGTTTTTATTTCTTCGAAGTTGATTGATACTGTTGAGGCAGGTGTGAACTATGCAAGACAACTGACGATCGTGACCTCGAAACCTGACGAACTTTCCCGGGAAATTTTTCAAAGTGTATCAAGGGGAGTTACAAAAATTGAGGCGTTGGGTATGTACAGCCATAGTTCGACGAATGTTTTGCTGTGTGTTGTATATAAAAGTCAGATTGGTAAAGTCAGGCGGCTGATTATCGACTGCGACCCGGACGCATTTACTGTTGTAAGTGATGTAAGAACTGTGATTGGTGAGTTTGAACATTCGTAAAAATATTAAAATTTTAAGGTTTCATCTGTTTTGTTGATAAAAGCCAAAGCCCCTGCTTGAAAAAAATTTCGAAACCGTAAGGTATCATCCGTTTTGTCATTAAAAGCCGAAGTCCCTGCTTGAAAAAATTTCGAAACCGTAAGGTTTCATCTGTTTTGTTAATAAAAGCCAAAGCCCCTGCTTGAAAAAAATTTCGAAACCGTAAGGTTTCGCCATTTTTTTCAAGCAGGGGCTTTGGCTTTCTCTTATGTATACCTCTCCTTTGTCACTTTTGTTGCAGCACAAATCATGCAGGAGTTTTTTCGTTCATGCTCTCGAGCACTTCAGTAATATGTGACGGAGCAACTGCATTGTCGTAAAGATTTTGTAAAGTTGAGAAGGCTTTTTCGGGATTTTTTGTGAGATGTCTTATTCTGCAAGAGTAGATAGGCAGATTCTTGGAAATGGAATAGGCATAGATGCCGTATTGGGCATAGAATGAATTAAGAAGTTTATTTTTGTTATTGTTCACGAATATGTCGCAAATCGTTCCGATCTGGACAGTGGGCAAATTGTTTGCATCAACAGTGAGAAAATACAGGTAGGCTACCTCCATGTCAGTCAAATCTGAGAAAAATCTGTAGAACTGACTGAAAGAGTCGTGTACATCGGTGTTCAGAAAAACGATTTTATTTTTTATATCTCCGTTTGCAGCGATAATGCAAGCCCCGTAGGGGATGTGTATAAGCTCCTCCATATACGAGTACCTCCTTTCAGCAAATATCGGCAGGTGGTACAACAAAGACTTCAATCAGCCGTTCGAATATGTTACAATGAAAAAGTTGAAATGTACATTATTTCCCGAGATTATGAATATTTCCCGTAACAAAATACTTGTGCAATGCATTTTAAATTGTATCTAATTATGTCGAATTCGTCATAATATCGGTTTGAGGTACGGTATATAAATAAATCTTTGTAGTAGAATAGTAAAGAGGAAGAAACTTATGTTTATTGATACACATGCACATTATGACGATGAGGCCTTTGATATTGACAGAGAAGAAGTTTTAAAAAAGGTACATGACGGCGGAACAGAATGTATCATAAATGCCGCACAGGATTATAAGACTTCGTTGACTTGCGTGGAAATGGCAGAAAAATATCCTTTCATGTATGCTGCGGTAGGTGTACATCCTCATGAAGCAGAAAAAGCATCATTAAAAGATTTGGAATTAATAGAAGAGTTGGCAAAGCATGAGAAAGTTGTAGCGATAGGTGAGGCAGGGCTTGATTATCATTATAATTTCAGCTCGGAGCAGGAGCAAAAAAGAATTTTTGCTGCGAACATCGAGATTTCAAAGCGTGTGGGAAAACCTATTGTTGTCCATGACAGAGAGGCGCACAGCGATGTTCTGGATATGATGAGGGATGCGGACATAAAACCGGGCGGAGCTGTTGTTCACTGTTTTTCGGGCAGTGCGGAGATGGCAAAGATAGTTGCATCGAAAGGTTGGTTTTTTTCTGTGGGCGGTGCTGTTACGTTTAAAAATGCAAGGCGTATTATTGAGGCGCTTGCTGTAATTCCCGATGAACTTCTGATGCTTGAAACCGATTGTCCATACATGACTCCGGTGCCGTTTCGAGGCAGACGAAATGATTCTTCCTATATAGAATATACTGCAAGAAAAATTGCAGAAATAAAGGGCATTTCATATGAAATGCTGTGTGAAATGACAAATGCGAATGCAAGAAATTTTTTTGCAATTTAACTAAAAAAATGCTTTTTTACTTAGAAAAAGTAATTGATTTTAGTGCGAAATACACAAAGTTTTGGAAATGATGTTGACGTTTTTTGCGTGTCTATATTAAAATATTTTACGTTGGTAAATTTGTGTTATAACGAATTCGGAAAGGAGAAAGCATCTTGAAGTCAGGATTAACGAGAAAAATTATCGGATATATTTCATTAATAAAGTACCCGGTGATGTTGGTTGGTGTGTTTTTTGCAGCACTGTTTTTAGTTGGATCTGTGTTTACTGAAGATGTCGTTTCTGTGACTATTTCTGACGGAGAATCGTTATACGAACTCACCACTACGTGTGATACTGTATCTGAGGCACTTGCGCAGGCAGGTATAGAAATCGGCACTGAGGATAAACTCAATTGCTTGATGACAGATTCTCTTGCAAATGTAGATTATATTGAGATTACAAGGCCTATATATGCAGATGTTACTGTAGATGATGCACAAAATCTTTTAACATATTCCGGAGCTATCTCCGATGTTTGCGAAGATGACGGAGAATTTCTTGATCCGGACGGACTTGTAAATGATTCCGGTATTGACGAGGAAATAAAAGAAGATAATACAGTAGCTGATGATTCACAGGATATTCAGCCGGGTTCTGATACTGATTCTCAAGAATCAGTAGAGAATGATGCATCTGCAGAAAAAGATGATTCGTGTGCAACTTCAGAGGAAGAGATTACTTTGGCTATACCTGTTCCGGTTGTTGAGGAATCTTTTGCATATGATTATGATATTATCGAATACGAAGTAGAATATGTTGAAGACAGCAGCATGTATGCAGGTGAAGAGAAAGTTATAACAAAAGGTTCTGAAGGTGAAATTGCATATAAGTTTAGTGTAAAAACTGTTGACGGTGTAGAAGTTGAACGCGTATTTATCGGAGAAGAGATAACAAAAGAGCCTGTGACTGAGGTTATAGCATACGGTACTAAGGCTACAATGGAGACTTCACGTGGTAATGTTGCTTATACAAATGTTATCAGTGTAAATGCTACTGCCTACACAGTTTCGAATGATGGATGGGGAGATCTTCTTTCTACTACTTCTCAGACGGGTCTACGTGCTCGTTGGGGCGTAATTGCGGTTGATCCCGATGTTATTCCTCTCGGAACAAAAGTTTATATAAAGAGTCTTGACGGTTCTGCGGATTACGGTTTTGCAATTGCGGCAGATACAGGCGGTTCTATTGTTGGAGATAAGATTGACCTTTGGATGGGTGATTCATCTACTTGTTATAGATGGGGATACAGAAGTGTAGAAGTATATATCCTCGAGGATCAGTCTGTTGATATATTTGAATTGAGAAACGGTTCGGTTTGGAGCGCTGATTGATTCCTGCGAATCGGGAGAAAATATTTAATGGGTAATTATTATAATACCGGAGAAATAATGAGGTCTTACGACATAAGACCGACTAAAAGTTTAGGACAGAATTTCCTGAATGACCTTGGGGTTGTTCGGGAAATTGTTTCTATTGCGGAGCTTTCAAAGGATGATGCGGTTATAGAAATCGGTCCGGGACTCGGCGTTATGACTTCCATGCTTGCAGAAGAAGCAGGTTTGGTGGTTGCAGTGGAGATTGATACAAAGCTTCTGAAAGTTCTCGAACCGCTTAAGGTTGCCAAGGGCAATATCGAAATTATAAATTCCGACATCCTCAAACTTGACATAAAAAGAGATATTATAGAAAAATATATAGAGCCAAACGGATACAAGAGCGTAAAGGTTGTTGCAAACCTTCCGTACTACATCACGACACCTATTGCGATGAAATTTCTGGAGGAAAATGTTCCGTATCTTGAGTCGCTTACTTTTATGGTTCAGAAGGAAGTCGCAGACAGAATGACGGCAGGTCCCGGCGGAAAAGAGTACGGCGCGCTTTCTGTCGCAGTGGGATATTTTGCAGAGGGCAAAACTGCTTTTAAAGTTCCGCCGTCTGCGTTTACACCCAGACCGAATGTCGATTCAGCTGTCGTATCGCTTGCCGTGAGAAAGACACCGCCGTTTGAACTCGTTGACAAGGATTATTTCTTCAAAGTTGTAAAAGCGTCTTTTGCTCAGCGCAGAAAAATGCTTACAAACTCTTTAGCGAATGCACAGTATCTTGGCGTCACAAGAGATGATGTAACGGCTGCTCTCGAGCAGATGGGGAAATCTGCTTCGATTCGCGGTGAGGTTTTGACTCCTGCAGAGTTCGGTGAGCTTTCGAATATTCTTATTAAAAACACAAAAACTAACAAATAAAAAGAATTTCCTATTTAAATTTTTATTTTCTTACTTGTAGCAGAGGTCTTTGTCGGTATTTTTGTACATGACCGATTTGTCAGACCTTACGCAGGAGACGTGCTTGTCGCCGTCTCACTGTGCTGTTTTTCGTCCTATGCTGAGGAAAGGCTTTTTAGAAATATATTATTGGAATAAAATGCAATTTGTTTTAATTTTGTTATATTTTCCCTGAATCTATTGTTATAGGTATGTGAGTATGATATACAAAAAGTGTACTGACAACATGAAAGGGGAGTTATTATGACAAAATTTAAACAGCTACTATCACTAGTGCTTGCAATATGCATTCTCAGCGGAATGAATATGCTGCATTTGAATAGCAGCGCATCTTATGCAGAAACATTACCGGGAAGAACAGATAACAGTGTTTCTGAAAATTTCGAAATTCCAAAAACAACAAAAGATTCTGAACTACAAACAAAAGAACTTGTATCAGAGTTGAAAGAAGACAGTCTTATCATGGACTACATTGACGAAAGCACTTTTGTTGAGTCAAAGCACGTAGCCCGTCTTAAAGATAAGGAAAAACTAAACACATATGTGTTCTTAAACAATGACGGCTCGGAATCTGTGTACATTATGGAGAAAAACGTAAAATACATTTCAGATGACGGCAAAACCCATGAAAAAAATATTTCATTGATACACGAGGATGAGTCATATAATGTAAAAGACAATGATGTAAATGTATCTATTCCGGAAAATCCTACGGACGGAATAGAGCTTGGTTACAAAGGCAGCAATGTGAAACTTATTCCGCAAAATGGCAGTGCAGATGCAACTGCTGCCTTAAATTCAGCAGACAACAGCATTACATACGAAAACTATTTCGGAACAGGAACTGATCTTCGATACACACCTCTTCTTTCGGGTATAAAGGAGGACATAATCCTTTCTTCGTATACAGGTGTAAGTTCTTTTGAGTTTATCCTTTACACAAACGGACTAAAAATATTCTCGGAAGAAGGCAGTTACTATCTTGCTGCAAATGAAGGTGTAAATGATAAAATATATTTGGGCGATATTATCGTATATGATGCGGTCGGCAGACCGGACAACGGAACACTTAAAATAGAGACTGTTTCAGAGGGCTCGGAATACATATTAACAGTATCCGCAGACGAAGATTTTCTTACAGATCCTATGACCATGTATCCTGTAGTGATAGACCCGACCCTTGAGATTTGTGACAACGTACAAGGTCTTAATTCAATAACAGACGCGACTGTATTTAAAGGTTTTCCGGACGAGAATTTCGGTGACTATCAGTACTGTACACTGGGACAGATTAATTCAGGATACGGAATCGCAAGAACAATTATTCGGTTCGACGGATTGGCATCAAGCGGTATATATAAGTCTCTTGCTGCATCTGATATAACAAGTGCAAAGTTCTATGTAAGAGAAGCCACCGGTGTATCAGCAATA
Organism: Clostridia bacterium; assembly: GCA_017461545.1. Taxonomy (GTDB): domain Bacteria; phylum Bacillota; class Clostridia; order UBA1212; family UBA1212; genus SIG423. The sequence continues at coordinate 38,806 of JAFTXP010000018.1, forward strand.
AACGTATCGGTTCATTACAATCAGAGTACCGCCGCATGGACAGAAACGGGAGTAACATGGAATACAGCTACTTCCCAGATATCAGATGCCATAGCTACTGCAAATCTGTCAAATAACGAGTGGACTCCGTTTGAACTGACAGATTATGTCAAACGCTGCAGAACAGGTGAATTAACTCTTGATTCAGGCCTTGTGATGAAACTGACGGGAAGCGAAACATCAACATATACTCAGTTTAATTCATCCGAGCAGGCAACCGCGGGTTTTCGCCCTTATTTGGTATTGACATATTCAGGTGATACTACAATTACTTTGAACAAAACAAGTGTAGATATTGATGAATTTAATAATATGACACTTGTCGCGACTACGAATCCTGCTAATTTGGACGTTGATTGGTCTTCCAGCAATACAAGCGTTGCAACGATAAGCAGTAAGGGTGTTTTACGAGCTCGTAAAGCAGGAGTTACAAGAATAACAGCTGAGATAGAGGGTACAAATGTCCGTGCGTATTGCTCTGTTTATGTAACAGTATCAGACGGTATTTATGTTATAAAAAATATGAGTAACGGAATGGTTCTTGATGCTGCAAATAACGGTATAGCAAACAATACGAATGTACTTTTGTGCTCAAAGAATAGTTATTGCGGAGGCCTCAATCAGTGTTGGAGAGTAAAACATCTTGGGTCAGGTTATTACAGTGTGAGACCGCTACATAAACTTGATATGTGTCTTTATACAGATGGCTCAAATGTTACGGTTTACAGCAGTAGTCTTAATGAGCATATAGACACAACCCCGACGAGTAAAAGGTGGACCATTACATATGAGATTATAGAAGGAACTTCCGAAAAAGGATATGTATTTAAAACTTCCGGTGGTTCAAAGGCTCTGACATATGCTGATATATCCAATTCAAACAACGATGATGCGATAGTTTCGCCCAGAGTTTTGTCAGACAAAAAACAGTATTGGACATTATCTAAGGATGCTTCGCTTCCGGCAAGCGGCGTACGTGTTTATGATGTTCATAACCCGGGAGTTTTCTATGATTCGAATTATCATCCGGGAGAGATGTTTACAAGAGAAATGTGGGTAAATTCAAGCAATAGTCTTCTTGGATTAGGTCTCAAAACTGCTTATTACAGCTCAGATATAACTGATTCAATATATCAGGATTTTGAGTTTTCCTCATCAAATTCAGGTGTAGTAAGTGTTGATGAACAAAGTGGTAGGATGACGTCACATAAAGTTGGCACAGCAACAATAACAGGATGTAATAATGTAAACAACGACTTGTCTTACTTTAGAATTAAAATTGTAGTTGTAGCTGTAAAAGAAGGAACTTACTATATAAAGAATTTTGGAACTTCGCATTATTTACAGCTTGACGATGATCGTTCTTCAAATTATTCTGAATCAGGAATTATTATGGAACAGCATGAATTTGATGGCAAAGAATATCAGCAATGGATAATTACTTCTCTTGAAAACGGATATCACAAAATTGAGTCAGTTGAGAGCGGCCTTGTTTTATCTGTAAGATCAGGAGAAACATCTACTGCCAATGTTAATATAGTTCAAGAAGCATATACCGGTGCATTAAGACAACAATGGGTAATAACTGAGGCTGATAGTGGCGCATTAATAATAAAAGCACGTTCTTCTGAGGGGAACTCGGTTAATCTTGTTATGGCTCTCGGTGCAGGTTCTAATAGCGCAGATGGAGTAAATATTCAACAGCGTAAATATGGTAGTGTTAATAAGTATACCGATGAATGGTGTATTAGGACAGTTGAGTACGCATACTCAATCGGGGGCGAAATTAATGATGGCGATAATGCGATAGAAGCTGCTGATAATTGGCGACTTTGTGGATATACATCTTATTATGATATTACTCCAACTGTAGAGGATCTCTGTCAGGATTTTTTAAATAGTGAAATAGTATATTTTTCAAGTCATGGAGAGCAACATGGACTTGATCTTCCAAATAATGTAGCATTATCGGATGGAAAACATCTTAATAATCCTAATTACGCATTTATAGATGAGTATTCTCTACCTAATGCAAAATTATTTGTTTACGCAGCTTGTTCAACTGCAAGTTTGGAAGATGGAAGTGGATATAATTTGTGTACCAAAACAATTGATGCTGGTGTAGATTGTGTTGTTGGGTGGCCTGTTGATATTTATGTTGATGACCAAACTGATTGGTTTAAACATTTTCAAAGTGCTTTAATTGCGGGTGGTAGTGTGAAAGATGCACGAGATTATGCAAATGGTTTTAAATACTATGATAATGAATCAATTAAATCATGTATTATATTTGGAAATCAAAACCTCGTTGTAAATAAAGATTTATCAATAGATGCCATATCTGCATATGAAAACATTAATGAACCTTTGATTTATACTAATATAGCATGTGAGAGTTATGAAGAAAATGCGATAAAGGCAATTCTTGATAGTAATTTTGATACATTTTCTAATGATGAAGCAATTGTCACTGTGACTCCCACTAACATTGCAAAAACTAGTTGTGTAATTGATTATATTTACTTACATAATGGTTTTAATACAAAATCAGGATATTCGCTTATTGTAGAAGATGGTATGATTGTTGCAATTAGGGATAATACTATTAAAGCTGAGATATGTGAATCAATGAATATTCCGGAAGTTACGCAGGAAATAATTTCTAAAGCAAAAAAACAGGCTGTATCAGAAGTATGTGCTATTGATGAAAACTATCGAATAGTAGAGCAACAGGGGGAAAAGTATTTTGACGTAGAAACTGCAAAATACTATTATAAGGTCATGACTGCCTATGAAACCCCGAATAATGCACATGGCGGAATTACTACTATGTATGAATTAATCTGATTGGAGGATATATGAAAAACAGGTGTTTGATCATTCTTATGCTGCTGATTTTATCTGTTCTTATGCTCTTTTCGGGATGTAGTGTGAAATACGAAGCCGGAAGCATTAAGGTTTCTCACACAAGATATCCTACTGACGTGATTTATTTATCTGGTGAAGATTCGGACGTTGTACTGTCTATGTTTAATACTGCCGATTGGGTGCCCAAATTAACACAAACAGCTTGTTCCTGTGTTTTTTCACTGACGGATTCAAGTGTAGATTATTCTCCTGAATCCGGATTATTCAGTGATAAAGTTAACGAGAGGACTCTTTTCCTTTCCGAAGAGCAAAAAGAGTATATAAATTCATTGATTGACGATTTGTACGGAATACAACAGGATATTTATATTCCCTCTAAATTAGCAGAAGTGTACGAAATTAAAAGTGAGGGAAATTCTGCGGTTGAGTATGAAAATCCTATTTCGGATGAAGTGATTTATACAACTGAAAAATCTGTCGGCGAATTTTCAAGCATAACGGTTGACGAGAAAGAATACGGTCTGAGATACGAAAGTACAATGTTTTATCCTGTGGACAATCGAAAAGTACATAAGTACAATGTGGACGGAGATAATGACGGAATTGTTTTGTTGCACGAGGATGGTTCGGTATTTGCACTTCTGAACATGGAACTTACAAAAATCGAAGTTTCCGAAAAATCACGGGATGAAACGATGATTTCCGGTGTAATGCAAGCTTTCGATGACTTGGTGGATTTTTCAAAGTATGACTGCTCGCGAATTGAAGGCCCGATATCCGATACTCCGATTGCGTTTGGTTCATACAAGATAATGTTCTATAATGAGATTTTAGGATATATGACTGATTGTTTAACCATTTATGCTACTGACGAGGGTATTGTAACTGATTTGTGGAATTCGGAAAAAGGAATTGACACGGACGATATTTCTGGTGAGATAAACGAAAATCTTACCGACAATTTTTTGATCGGAAAGATAGATCGCATGTACAGAAGTCGTGATACCGAATATCGAGGTCATACTGTTGTATATTGGCCGGAAATGAAAGTCTATAACGGTGAGCTGTGTGTTTATTATTCTGTGAAATGTGAGTTATATGACAAAACTGACGGAAGAAACTATACTGAGAAGTGTGAGCTTTTAATCCCTGTCCGATTGATTGAAAAGAAATGAATTGCGGATAATATAGTTTGGAGATTTAAAAACACCGATAAAACCGCTGAACAACCTACAGCAGTGCAACTGATTACATAAAAAGTGTAATCGGTTGCACTTTTATCTATTCACTCTTGAAAAATCCCAGAAAACTATGTAAACTACAAAAGTTCGGTATTCCGAAACATGTTTGAGGTGGTGAAATAAATGGCTGATTTATACTTGGGTGTTGAAATCGGCGGTACAAAACAGCAGATTGCGGTTTGCGACGAGTCGGGGAAGATTGTTCGCATGGAGAGTGAACGTGTTGTCCTTATAAACGGCGCATCTGATATCTGTGCGTGGATAGAGAAAACGATTGATAAATTGCTTAATGAATTTTACGATGTAAAAGCAATCGGAGTAGGTTTCGGAGGGCCGCTTGAGTCTGCTACAGGACGCGTTATAACATCTTTGCATGTTCCGGGTTGGGAAAACTTTGAGCTTAAAACATGGCTTGAGAAGAAGTATCCTTTGCCGGTGACAGTTGTAAATGATACAGTTGCAGGCGGCTATGCAGAACTTAAATTGGGCAGCGGACGAAATTCAGATAAGTTTTTCTACACAAATATCGGTACAGGCATAGGCGGTTCGTTGTTTGTAAGCGGCAAGACCTGGGACGGCACAGGATACGGCGGTGCTTATTTCGGAAATACATATACTGTCGATTGGACATCCGATGAGAAAAATGCTGTCGAAAGGATTGAAGCACTTTGCAGCGGCGTTCAGATAGAAAAGCGATTGAGAAAAGACGGATATGTTCCGCAGGATTCAATGCTTATGCAGCTTTGCGGCGGTGACCGCAAAAAAATTGACTGCCGTATACTAAAAAAGGCGGCAGAGGAGGGCGACACTTTTGCTTTGGAGGAGCTTGACCGCATAGGTCATACTTTCGGAATGGGTGTTGCAAACCTTGTGACAATACTCAGTGTTGATACTGTTGCAATAGGCGGCGGTGTTGCAAACTTAGGAGATTTGATTTTAGAGCCTATTCGCAAATATGCGGAAAAGTATGTATTCATATCGGGCAAGGACCGTTTTAAAGTGGTTCAATGCGAACTTATGGATAATAATGTGCCGGTAGGCGCAGCGCTTTATGCGAGAGACGGCTTTGATACAATATAAATTTGAAAGTAAGAGGTATTAATTATGTTAGAAAAAGGCTATGATGCAAGCTATGCCAAATACTGCGACCATACAGTATTACGTGCATACACAACAACAGAAAAAGTTAAAGAGTTTTGCAAGGAAGCAATCGAATACGGTGCAGCTGCGGTTTGTGTAAATCCTGTTCACGTAAAGCTCGTACATGAGCAGCTTGCAGGTACAGACGTTAAGACTGCAACGGTTATCGGATTCCCTCTCGGAGCAAATAAGACAGTTATAAAGGCTATGGAAGCCTTGGAGGCTGTAAAAGACGGCGCAGACGAAGTAGATATGGTAATCAATATCGGCGCTCTTCGCGGCGGCGAAACTGATTTTGTATACGAGGATATCAAGGCTGTTGTAGACGCTGCAAAGGGCGAAAATAAGGATGTTAAGGTTAAGGTTATCATTGAGACCTGCTACCTCACAGACGCAGAAAAGGTACTTGCGTGCCAGCTCAGCTTAAAGGCAGGTGCAGATTTTGTAAAGACTTCGACAGGTATGGGCAACGGCGGAGCAACTCTCCACGACATCGAACTCATGATAAAAACTGTTGACGGAAAGATGCAGGTAAAAGCTTCCGGCGGTGTTGACAACAGAGCTGCTGCATATGCTTTTATCAATGCAGGCGCAGCCCGTCTCGGTGTAAGCCGTGTTCCGCAGATCGTAAATGATGACACAACTATTCAGTCAGCAGCAGCGACAAACCAGCCGCCTAAATTCTGATAAATAAAGTGTTTATCCAAAATCCGCCAATGTTATTAAATAATAGCATTGACGGATTATTTATATTCTATTATAATTTCCATTTGTTGCGGGCTATGAAAAAGCACGAGGCCCGCACGGGTTTCAAATAAAAATATTTTAGAAGCACGATTTTTGCATCTGTGCCAACATCCTTTCACGAAAAGCAAAGTTTTCGTAAGAGGATAAAACATCTCCTTTCCGAAATCAAAGGGGGATGTAACACATTGGATAGTTCTGTTTCTGCAGAACCATGATTTGCCTTTATCTTAGGCAGATTGGAGAGAACTCATGCTGCAGTTACCTGTTTGCGATTGCCAGCAAAAGCAACGGTAATTTGTAAAAAACTCTTTGCGGGGGCTTTGTTTTTCGTCCGGTGTGGGGTTCGCGCAGAGCTGTATACGGCTGTACGCGGTCTTTAAAGCCGCAAAGGGTGGATGCAAAAAATGAAAAATGAAAAAAAGAATGTAGTAGAACTCAGAAACATCACCGTAAAGTTCGATGACGATGTCATTCTGGACGATATGAATCTTTCTATAAAAGACGGTGAATTCGTAACTCTCCTCGGACAGTCCGGCTGCGGAAAGACAACAACCCTGCGAATAATTGCGGGATTTGTTCAGCCAAACAGCGGAGACGTCCTTTTTGAAGGCAACAGGATAAATGATGTGCCGGCACATAAGCGCTCGGTAAATACCATTTTCCAGAAATATGCCCTTTTCCCGAATTACAATGTATATGACAACATCGCTTTCGGTTTGCGCATCAGCAAGGTGCCTGAACCGGTTATAAAAGAGCGCGTTGCCGAGATGCTCAAGCTTGTAAATCTTGAAGGCTTTGAAAAAAGAAGCGTTGATAAGCTTTCCGGCGGTCAGCAGCAGCGTGTTGCTATAGCGCGTGCCGTTATAAACCGTCCTAAAGTTCTTTTGCTTGACGAGCCTCTTGCGGCTCTCGATGCAAAACTTCGTAAGGATATGCAGAATGAGCTTAAAAATATTCAGCGCCAGCTGGGTATCACTTTTGTATTCGTTACACACGATCAGGAGGAGGCGCTTTCTATGTCGGATACCGTCGTTGTAATGAACGAAGGCAAGATTCAGCAGATAGGAAGCCCTATAGATATATATAACGAGCCGCAGAATGCCTTTGTAGCCGATTTTATCGGAGAATCGAATATTCTTGACGGAATAATGAAAGAAGATTTTAAGGTGTGTTTGGACGGCTATGACTTTAAGTGCCTTGACAGCGGCTTCGGCAAGAATGAGCCTGTCGATGTAGTTATTAGACCTGAAGATGTAGATATAGTTCCCGAAGAGCAGGGTATGCTCACGGGAGAAATCACTTCTGTTACATTCCGCGGCGTGCATTTTGAAATAATTATAGATGTTCAGGACTTTAAATGGATGATTCAGACCACTGACGAACACAAGGTAGGCGAAAAAGTCGGACTTTATATAGAGCCCGATGCCATCCATGTAATGAAGAAGTCAAAATATTCCGGTCAGTTCGGTGATTACAGTTCATACAGCGACGAACTTGACGAATTAAGTGTTGTAGAGGAGTCAGAAGATGAATAAGGGGCGTTCGGTAAAAACTACCTTACTTAATGCGCCTTATGTAGTCTGGTCTGTAATATTCATAATCATTCCTTTGCTGATGGTAGCTTATTATACATTTACAGCAAATGTGGAATATTACGACATATCGTTCAGCACTGCTGACGGAACCTCGTATTCATACGAAATAGACGGCGCAACCGTAAATAATATAGAAGAAGCAAAAGAAAAGGCATTGGAGCAGGCCGGGTTGAGCGGAGAAACTGCGGCAAATGTCACTTTCAGCGAGGCGGCTTCGCAAAGCAGAACGGAGTTTACGCTCGAATATTTCCGCGAGATATTCAGCAAGGACATCGGAAGGGCTTTCGGAAGATCGTTTTTGTACTCTATCATAGCGACGGCTCTGTCGCTTGTTTTGGCATATCCTTTTGCGTATGTTCTGAGCAGATCGAGTGTCAAATCGCAAAAAATGCAGATGATGCTTATAATGCTTCCGATGTGGATGAGTATGTTGGTCAGAACATATTCGTGGATGAATATTCTTGAGAAAAACGGTCTGATAAATAATTTCCTTGAGCTTATCGGACTTGAGCCGGTGGAGATGCTCGGAACACCTGCTGCGGTTATACTCGGCATGGTATACAATTATTTGCCCTACATGATATTACCGATTTATACTGTTATGTCAAAAATCGAACCGTCACTTCACGAGGCGGCGGAGGACCTCGGCTGTAACTGGCTGCAGAAGTTCAGAAGACTTATATTGCCGCTCAGCGTTCCGGGAATAATTTCGGGTGTGATAATGGTATTCGTTCCTTCAATATCGACTTTCTATATTTCTCAGAAAATGAGTAACGGAAAAATAGTACTCATAGGTGACCTGATAGAAGCTCGCATAAAGAACAACTATGCAGACGGCGGTGTCAATGTCGGTGCTGCTATGTCGCTTGTACTCATGGTTATAATATTTATCTGCACAATCATAATGAACAAATTCTCTGACGATGACGGAGGTAATATTGCGATATGAAAATAGTTAAACGCTTGATTACCTTTTTAGTATACGCTTTTCTGTATGCTCCGCTCATCATAATGGTTCTGTTTTCGTTCAATTCCGGACGAAGCACAATGGTTTTTGAAGGATTTTCACTCAAATGGTACGAAACACTTTTCAGTAACAATGTACTTATGGAGTGTCTGCAGAACTCATTGATTCTTGCTGTAACCTCATCTGTGATTGCCACGATTTTGGGAACTTTGGCGGCTGTCGGTGTATACAGACTGAAAAATAAATATATCTCCGGAACGATAATGACGGTAAATAATATTCCTATGATGAACCCCGATATTGTTACCGGTGTTTCGCTTATGTTACTGTTTGTATTCGTCGGGACATTCTTAGGTCTTGCCGAAAAAACGAATTTCTGGACGTTGCTTATAGCACATATAACATTCAATATTCCTTATGTGTTGCTGAATGTATTGCCGAAACTTAAACAGACCGACAAGAATTTAGTAGAAGCTGCAATGGACTTGGGCTGTACTCCGAACCAGGCATTTTTTAAGGTTGTACTTCCGCAGATAAATCCCGGAATCATGTCCGGACTTTTGATGGCATTTACTCTGTCATTTGATGACTTTGTAATAAGTTACTACACCAGCGGAACCGATTTCAGAACATTGCCGCTTTACGTTTACGATATAGTAAAGAAACCTGTAAAACCGAATATCTATGCGCTGTACAGCATCATATTCATATTAATTTTGTTAGTGCTGATTATCAACAATTTTGTCCTTAACGGAACAAGTAAAAAAGAGTCGAGCGGACGCGCGAAAAAAGTAGTTTCCGCAATACTTGCGGTTGTAATTCTTGTAGTAGGCGTATTTGCGTTCAAAGGCTGTGAGACGACACATTCCATTGACGGATTGCAGGCTGAATATTCAAGAGAATTTGAGGGGACAACGCTCAATGTCTACAACTGGGGTGAATACATCTCAGACGGTAGTGATGAATCACTCGATGTAATTGCCGCATTTGAACAGCTCACCGGTATTAATGTCAACTACATTACCTACGAGAGCAACGAGGTTATGTACTCAAAGCTTAAGAGCAACTCGGATTCATATGACATTATCATTCCTTCCGATTATATGATTCAACGTCTGAAGAACGAGGGAATGTTACAGAAACTTGATTTCTCGCAGATTTCAAACTACAAAAACATTGACGAGCAATACAAGAATCTGTACTTTGACGAGAACAATGAATATTCAGTTCCGTACAGTGTAGGTATGGTGGGATTGATTTACAATACAACGATGGTCGAGGAAGTTCCCACAAGCTGGACAGCACTTTGGGACGAGAGATATTCCGGAGACATTCTGACCTTCAATAACTCCCGTGACGCTTTTGCTATTGCGCAGAAAGTACTCGGTCAGAGTTTCAATACCGAAAATAAAGCAGATTGGGATGCAGCGGCTGAATTGCTCAAAAAACAGACTCCGGTACTTCAGGGTCGTGTAATGGATCAGGTATTTGAGAAAATGGAAGGCGGAAATGCCGCCCTCGCTCCGTACTATGTAGGTGACTTCCTTATAATGCAGGAGGAAAACGAGGATCTTGACTTTGTATTCCCCGAGGAAGGTGTAAATGTATTTGTTGACTCAATTTGCGTGCCGTCATGTGCTAAAAACTACGACGCCGCAATGATGTTCATAAACTTTATGCTTGAGCCGGAGGTAGCTCTCGCAAATGCCGAGTACATCGGTTATGCTTCGCCGAATACCGAGGTAGTAAACCATCCTGACTATTCATACAAGGATAACGAATACCTCTATCCTGCCGAAGAGGATATGCCGAATGTCGAATATTTCTACGATCTGACTCCCGAGATAAGAAATTATTACGAGAAGCTCTGGGTGGAGATAACGAGTAAATGATTTTTAATTAAATAAAAACAGCGGACTGACGCCCGCGGTACTGCCGGAAGGCAGAACCGCGGGCTTTTTTTACATTTCCGGGGGCTATCGTGTCAATTTCCCCGGAAATGAACTCACATGTGGTTATGATTATATCAACCATATAAATCTTGTTCATTGCATTACCTTTTTATGAATGATATACTGTTAAAAGTATTTTCGGAGGTGCTTGTTGTGAAGAATAAGATTATTTACACCGTTTCAATATTTTTGCTTTTGGCAATCGGATTATGTGTACTCGGTACTCCGATTGATTCTAATGCAGCTGTTCTCAAAATCGGAGATACGCTTACTGTCGGTAGTTGGGAGCAGAATAACAACACTGCTGACGGTTCAGAGGCTTTGAGTTGGAGCGTTGTGGATATGAGAGAGGGTAAGGCAGTATTGCTTTTGCAGAATATTATTGACTGTCAGATGTTCGGGAAAACTGATGCTTCGTGGCAGGCAAGCTCTTTGCGCACATGGCTCAACGAAACATTTTATACTTCTGCGTTCCGCGATACTGAAAAAGCTTTTATTATAAAAAAGACAAACCAATCGAAAACTGCTGATTTATCATCTATAGAAACTACTGAGGACTATGCATATATTCTGAGTGTAGATGAAGCGAGAAATCTTTCAAGAAAAATTGACGGCGTCATGAAATCAAAAGCGACCGCTTCTGCTGTAAAGAAAGGCCTTTTCACCGATTCTGACGGATACGGATACTGGTGGCTCAGAACGCCGGGCAGCGACAGCCAGCATGCGGCATATGTTACCACGGACGGTAATTTATATGTTGCCGGATGTAAAACTTCATATGCGAATTTCGGCGGTGTGAGACCGGCTATACAAATTGATTTAAACAAATCCGGATTCGGCGGAAATACATTGACTGTAAATTATGTTTACAAAGACGGAAAAAAAGCGGCACAAAGCTATTTTGCCGGAATAAGTTCCGGAGAAAATTATGATGTGAAATCACCTGAAATTTCAGGATATGCAGCAGATAAAACCAATGTTGCCGGCACTATGGGAACATCGGATGTAGTTATAACAGTAACATATAAGTCTACGGCTAAAATTGACAGAACTATAAACAAACCGGTCAAGGTTTCGGCAGAAAACGGAACAGTTATTTTAAATAAAATAGTTCCGAACGGTGACGGAACTGTAAGTTACGGTTACAGTCTGAAGAATGACATAAACAGTGTAGCGGTCTGGAGTGAAAGCACAGAATTCAAAGGTCTTGTCGGCGGAACAACATATTACTTCTTTGCAAAAGTCACAGGTTCTGCAGAATATAAAGACGCATATTCTGCCGGAACTTCGGTTTTTGTTGATAAAACGGACAGGACTATCAGCGCACCGGAGATATTAAATTATAATCACAATGCAGTTGCGGCTCTTGATGTCCATCCTGAGGGAGGCGGCGTTGTTTTGTACGGCATATCAAGTACAAACAATTATAGTAGTATAAAAGAGTGGCAGGAACACCCTGTTTTTAACGGTCTGTCTTCAGGCGTTAAATATTATTTGTTCGCAAAAGTTGCTGAAACAGATAACTTTAAAGCTGCCTATTCATATTCTGATTTTACAACAACTTCTTCAAAAACTGCGACGGAAATTCCTACGGTAAAGTCAGTTTCGGAGAATATGATAGAGTTAAATCCTGTTGAAGTTCTTATAGGTATACCGAAGTACGGTATTTCAAGCACTGCAGACGTGTCGGGCGTAAATGAATGGACAGAAAATACACATTTCGGAGGATTGGAGACCGGAAAGAGGTATTTTATATTTGTAAAGATAGAGAACAATTCCGCTTATACAAGTGAAGTATACAGTTTCACTACCGCAGTTACAGTCTCAGGTGTTCGTGATGTTATGCCGGCTGAAATAGTATCCATAGACTCTGACTGTATTCAGGTTAAAACCATTGCCGTATCCGGCAGTGACTTTGTTTATTTCGGTATAAGCCGTGAGAATAATGCAGATAATGTTTCTGTATGGCAAACCGCAAATACATTTACAAATCTTACCCCGAATACCGAATATTATATTTTCACAAAGCTCAGTAACGGAAATACGGCGGAAGATATTATTTCTGATAGCGTATACGCAAAAACAAAAGAAACTGTTGCTACAGAAACTCCTGCTGTAGATACACCTGCTGTAGATACACCTGCTGTAGATACACCTGCTACAGATACACCTGCTACAGATATACCTGCTACAAATATACCTGCTACTGATGTTCCCGGCATAACTGATGTACCTGTTGAAGAGAGTCAGAATCCTACTCAAACATCCGGTTTTTCTGTAGAAAATAATGGAAATACACGTGAAAAGGAAGAGTCATCTGCATGGTGGATTGTTGTTGTAGTAATTGCCGTTATAGTGATTGTATGCGGCGTAGTATTTATTTTGATTAAGAAAAAAGATCTTTTTAAGGGAATTAAACTTTCAAAAGATGTTCCCGGAGAAAAATCGGATGATTCAGATGACTTTGAGAACTCAGATGATCTTGATGATTCAAATGATGATTATGAAATGTAAAAAGTACAGGTGATATTTTATGAAAAAAAGTTTATTAAAAAAATATGCCGATGCCATCGTTACCATCGGCGCTAATGTCCAAAAGGGTCAGCATGTAAAAATAAATGCATCCGTGGAGGTTGCCGATTTTGTTAAGCTGGTGGTAGAAGCTTCTTACAAGGCGGGTGCTAAAAAGGTACACGTTGATTGGAAATCAGACGATATTACAAAGCTACATTACAGATATCAGCCTTTGTCGGTGATGTCGAAAGTTCCTCATTGGCAGGAGGAAAAGCTTGCAGAAGAAGTTGAGGTCATTCCGTGCAGAATAGTTCTTTTGTCGGATGATCCGGACGGTTTAAAAGGTGTAAATATTGAGAAGATGCAAAAAGTCCAGCAAGCGCAGTCTGCTGTTACAAAAAAGTACAGAGATGCTCTCGACTGTAAACAGCAGTGGACTATTGCAGCAGTTCCGTCAAAGGCTTGGGCAAAAAAAGTTTTTCCTCATTTGAGAACATCGGCTGCAGTGGAAGCTTTGTGGGAGGCGATTCTTAAAACGGTATATGTCAGCGAGGACAAAAATGTTCATGACGAGTGGAATCGACACAATAAGAGTTTTGCAGAGAAATGTGCGATATTAAATAATTACAGATTTGACAGAATTGAATATAAAAGCAAAAACGGAACTGATTTAAAGGTATGGCTTATTCCCGATGCGAAATGGGAGGGCGGCGGAGAATACACGCTGTCAGGACAGTATTTTAACCCCAATATGCCAACCGAAGAAATTTTCACATCTCCCATGAAGGGTAAGGCAGAGGGCACGGTTGTTGCTACAAAACCCTTGTGTTACAGAGGACAGCTGATAGAGAATTTTAAAATTGAATTTAAAGACGGAAAAGCAGTGGCATGGAGCGCTGAACGCGGAGAGGAATTGCTTACAAAAATGCTGACCTTTGACGAAGGCGCATCAATGCTCGGAGAACTTGCTTTGATCCCGTATGATTCGCCGATAAATAATCTCGGAATTCTTTTTTATGAAACATTGTTTGATGAAAATGCGAGTTGCCATATTGCTATGGGCAGTGGCTTTACAAATCTTATTGAAGATTACGATAAATACACTCTTGATGAAATACATGAAAAGGGTATAAATGATTCTATGATTCATGTGGATTTTATGATAGGTTCGGATGATATGAGTATCAGAGGATACACAAAAGACGGAGAATGTATCGACATATTCCGTAACGGAAATTGGTCGATATGATATATAACCGGAAATTATCATGTGCTTTAAAAGTTACAGACTAATTTAAGTTGCAATGTATATAATTTCGCTGTAAAAGTTGACTTGTGGCGAGGTATAAGTATGGATTTTGATAACGAGGAAAATATAAATAATAATGACGAAAATATCAGCGATGTAAACGGCACAGTTGTCGAGCCTCATCCGAGTGCAAATTCCAACGCAAAGTCCGATATTTATGATTCATACGAAGATGACTATGATGACGGTTTTTCTGCTGAGGATGTCCGTGTTAATGATTTCGGAAACGTATCAGACGAAGATTATGATACAGAAAATGATAAGGAATCTATGCGTGCTTTTTATGTAATTGCGATTACTGTTATGTGCGTTACTTTATTGATCGGCGGATTTATTTTTGCAAAAAATGTTTTTCCTGATTCCCTTTCATTTGATGACAAAGCAAATACAGGAAGTTCACAAGTGAGCAAAGTGGAACCGTCTGTTGATGATGCGGATACCGATGTTGACGATAATAACAGTGATACTGATAACATTGTGAGTACTGAAGAGAATATAAATCCGTCTGATAATTCAGAAAGTGATGTTCCTGAAAAAGACGATACTATATCATCTGTCGACGGAAAAACAGAACTTTCAGCTTCCGAGATATATGCTTCATGTGTAAACAGTGTGGTAGGCATTACTACTGAGGGTACAACTACTAACATTTTCGGACAGGTAAGTAAAAATGCCAGTTCGGGAACAGGCATAATATATTCGTCGGACGGGTATATTTTAACCAATTATCACGTTATAGAATCAGGAGCGAATTATACGGTAACTCTCTACGACGGTACATCATATAAAGCGGAACTTGTGGGTTATGAGGCTTCGAACGATGTAGCATTGCTTAAAATTGATGCAACAGGTCTATCCGGTGCGTATATGGGGGACTCGGATAATATTTGTGTAGGAGAAGATATAATAGTTATAGGAAATCCGTTGGGAGAACTCACATATACTCTTACAAGAGGTGTTGTAAGCGCTCTTAATAGAGTTATAAATACTGATGCGAATCCGAAAAATATGTTCCAGATAGATGCCGCTGTAAATTCCGGTAATTCAGGAGGCCCCGCTTTTGATGCGTGCGGTCGAGTTATAGGAATTGTGACAGCGAAATATTCTGCATCCACTGTAGAGGGCATAGGGTTTTGTATTCCGATAAATGATGCGATAAATATAGCAGAAGAACTAAAAACCTATGGCTATATAAGAGGAAAGGCAGGTATGGAGATTTGTGCTCAGGACAGTTATCTGACTTACGGAAGAGGTTGGTTTAATTCTTATGCCATTTATGGAGCCCAAATTACTTATATCAAAGCTGACGGTGCGGCTGCTTCAGCAGGAATGATAACCAAGGATATGATTGTCGAAGCTAACGGAGTTCAGATAACATCTGTATCTGATTTGCAGACTGTCTTAAAAACATATTCGGTCAGAGATAAATTGGAAATTGTTGCTTACCACAGCGATGACGGAATAAATTATGAGAAAAAAACTTATGTTGTGACATTAGGGGAATATTCTCCTCAAAACATTCCGGACAATTACAGTTCTGACCAATACGGTGAAATTTTGTAGTGTTGACATATTTAAAATGTTTGTGTATAATGCTGACGATTTCTTTATGGGCTGTTAGCTCAGCTGGTAGAGCATCTGCTTGACGTGCAGAGGGTCAGGGATTCGAGTTCCTTACAGCCCATTTACAAGAAGCCGTTGGCTGCGATTTACAAAACGCGGTCGACGGCTTTTTGTTTGACGAATATAGCCTAACGTTCTATAATACATTCGTGTATGTCTTTTTGTGAGGTGATACTGTATGAGAAAAAAAGATAAATATGAATTTTATGATGACGATGAAGATGACGTTGAGCCGTTATATGATTTTTCTACAGTAAAGCTTCACGGCGAAGGTCACGTACAAGGTTTTTATGATGATATTGAATCTTTTTCTTTTGACGATGATTCTTATGGCGAGTTGCCGTTTGAGGACGATGAAGAATTAGTAGAAGAAGATTTTTCGTTGAAATCTGTATCAGAAGATGACGATAAAATAAATATGGATTTTATTGATGACACTAAAGACAATGCAGAAAATTCATTTATTAATGATGATATGTTTGATTTTGGTAAACCGGATGATAGACTTGAAGACAGCGAAAAGATATCTGATGATGGTTCAGATGATTCAGAAGACAACACGAATTCAAACGTCCCGGCAGATGACGTAAGAGCCAAAAATAGCGAAGAACAACCCCAGACACAAAAAATACGCGCATCGGCTTTACAGCCGTTATTGGTTATAAACCGATCGAAACATTTGTCTAAATCCAAAAAGAAAGAACAAAAACAGAACAACGCTGAAACTATTGCTTTAAAAGAAACGGAAGGGTTTGATCGTTTTGATGATAGTGTTTTTGTTTCATGTGATGATGATATAGAGGATATGAGTGATGCACTAAATATAAAGTCTGATGAAATATCAGAAAATACCACAGAAGGTGATGTTGTAACTCCGGATGAGAATATTTCCGAGGAAATATCAGAAGAATTATGTGAGAATGAAGAGTCAGCTGCGGTATGTGCTGCCGAAGATAATTCTGTGACAGGAGAAGAAGTTACAGAATATGTTGAAGCGCCCGATACTGTTGCAGAAGAACTACACGGGGTTGATGATGACTCTGTCGAAAAAATCGAAGAAATTTCTGATTATGAGCAATCAGTTACCGAAAATACGGTTTCAGAAAACAGCGATATTGATGAAGAAACAGAAGCGCTTTCTGCTGTGATTTCCGATGCGGATAAATCTGTTGAAGATGGCTCGATAGAAATTGCTGCAGTTTCAGATACCGATGACGGTGCCGAGGATGCTTCATCCCAAAAGGATATTAATACATCTGAGGCAGAGAAGAAAGCCGAAGAGAAAAAGCTTTTGAAAAAGAAGAAAAAGCGAAAAAAAATGGTAAAGAATTTTATCCGCGAGATTATAAGTTGGATTATGTTGGTTCTCGCCGCGTTTGCTATAGCAATTGTTGTCAATCTTTATGTTGCAAGGCCGAGCATTGTTTCAGGCAGTTCGATGATGCCTACATTAAATAACGGAGATACTATTGTAATATCAAAAATTCCGTATATGTTGGGCGATGTGGAGTATGGTGATATAGTCGTTATTGACAGACAGGCAAATCGAGACAGGACTTTCATAGTAGAGTTAACAGAATCTCTGAAATATAATGCACTTACCCAATCGCTGTTTGATAAAAATGAACTTACAGACGACACTTTCTGGGTAAAGCGTGTCATAGGAAAACCCGGAGATGTGATAGAATTTAAAGACGGTAAAGTATACCGGAACGGTGAAATGCTAATTGAGGATTACATACTCACGCAAGAGGTGGATAATTACACTGACGGACAGCAGGTGGTAGTAAAAGAAGGCTGTATGTTTGTAATGGGAGATAACCGTAATGCTAGTTTAGACAGCCGGGCTTTAGCTATGCATGATGAACAGATAGAAATAGATCACATCGTAGGAAAGTTAATCAGCAAATAAGAGTTTCAGATATTTATCAGTCATTATAGAGCAGTCGTAAAGCGCGACTGCTCTTTTTCTGCAATCAATACTTATGTCTGTGGTGGCTTTTTTGTCGATAGTAGTGTGGATTGCATTGATAATTTCATCATCATTGTACGGGTTAACAACAATTCCGACTTTGTCAGATATTGCTTCGGGACTTCCGCATAGTGACGAACTGATTACCGGAGTTCCGCATGCGAGCGCTTCAGGCACTACAAGAGGAAAGTTATCTTCTACCGACAGGTTAAGAAAAACGTCTGCAGCAGAGTAGATTCCGACCATATCTTCAAGATTCTCCGTTCTGGGAATTACTGTTAAGTTCTCAATAGCTTCTTTGGGATTGCAACCTGCACCTACAGCAACGAAATTGTACTGAGGGAGTTTTTTTGCCAAGCGAAAGAACGCATCTGCCTGTTTTCTGTTGTCCCAAACGCTTGCTACACCTAAGATAATTTTTTTATTAAATTTGATGTTGTATTTTTTTCTTACTGATTCTATTTCGATTTTATCTGCCGGAATAAATTTTTTCGTATCAATTCCGTTATTTATGACATGAATAGGGTAGTTTGCTATGAAGGACTCTTTCGCAAGATTTGCGAGCCACACAGACGGACTTATAAAAGTGATGTCGCTGCGTTTACAGAAAAGCGATTTTTTATGAAAATACTCTTTTTTTGTAGTGTCAATCAGTGATTTTGGATATTCATTGCGGCAGATAGGGCAATCGCTGCAACCTTTTACGTATTTTCTGCAATTCGCAGCAGAAAAGTATGCGCAGCCACCTGTGAATGCCCAGCAGTCGTGAAGCGTCCAGAATATTTTTGCGCTGCAATTATTAATATATTCGAAAAGGATATCCAGATTCAGATAATATCCGTGAATGTTGTGAAGCAGAATTACATCGGGATTTATCTTCTGTAATTTTTCAACAAGCGCTTTTGTAGCCTGTTTGCTTGCATGACCGTTTTTTCCGAGTCTTGCCATCGCTGCATGAAAATATGTGTCAAATGACGAACCGATTCTTTCGCAGTTTTTATATTCTTTTAATTTTCGCCCGCAAAAAAGCAGTGCATCATGGCCTTTTGCCAGTGATGCCTGCTGAATTGACATAGCTATATTACCTGTACTTCCGTAATCGGATACATTTATCTGGACTAGTTTCACTTGTTTTCCCACTCTGCAAGTTCGTTTCTGATGTACTCAAGCTCGAGAAGTTTTGCTTTAACTTCTTCGACACCGAGCAATTCCGTGTTGTTTGAGTTAAACTCGGTAAGGTTTGAACGCTTCACATCGCCCTTAACAACATATTTGTCGTAGTTAAGATCTCTGGCATCGGCGGGTACTCTGTAAAACTTCCCGCAGTCAATTGAGTTTGCGCATTCTTCGTTCGTAAGAAGTGTTTCGTACATTTTTTCTCCGTGTCTGATACCGATAACTTTAATTTCGTTATCCGCATGGAAAAGTTCTTTTACAGCCTGCGCCAATACCTCTATGGTGCACGCAGGTGCTTTCTGAACCATAATATCGCCCGTTTCGGCGTTTTCAAAGGCGTAGAGGACTAATTCAACAGCTTCTTCGAGACTCATGATAAAACGTGTCATTTTAGGCTCTGTAACGGTAAGCGGTTTACCCATCTTTATCTGGTCAATGAAAAGAGGAATGACTGAACCTCTTGAACACATAACATTACCGTAACGCGTTCCGCAAATAAGTGTTTTATCAGCCGGAACTGTCTTTGACTTTGCAACAAAGACTTTCTCCATCATAGCCTTGCTTGTACCCATGGCATTTACCGGGTAGGCCGCCTTGTCGGTCGAGAGACATATAACTTTCTTTACACCTGCGTCAATCGCTGCTGTCAAAACATTTTCGGTGCCGAGAACATTGGTCTTGACAGCCTCGATAGGGAAGAATTCACAACTCGGAACCTGTTTGAGCGCCGCCGCATGAAATACATAATCAACGCCGTGCATAGCATTGCGGACACTCTGAATATCTCTGACATCTCCGAGGTAATATTTTATCTTATCGTTCTGATAAGCATGTCTCATATCATCCTGCTTTTTTTCGTCACGGGAGAATATACGTATCTCCTTTATATCTGTATTCAAAAATCTATCAAGAACCGCGCCGCCGAATGAACCGGTGCCTCCTGTTATCAATAATGTCTTTCCGTCAAAGTTCATGTTTATCCGATAACCTCCTCAAGAATATCCATGAGAAATTCTTTCCTGTAATTCTTTTCAAAATATGACAGCGAATTTTCTTTCATGGAATTTCTCTCGCTATCTTTCATATTATACATACTTATTGCGGTTTCCGCCAGTATTTTTGGATTTTCCGCGGGACAGCTCAATCCTGCGCCTGATTTTTTCACAATTTCCGCGCCTTCGCCGCTGCAACTCGCTATTACGGGAATTCCGCACGCAAAGTACGACTGTATCTTAGCCGGCAATGTTATATTCAAAAGAGGCATATCCTTTAATATCAGAAGCGCGGCATCGCACACCGATAAATATTTGCAGACTTCCTCCGCCGGTTTTCTTCCGATGAAGAAAACATTTTTGTCGAGAACTCCAAGCTCCTCGGCCTTTTTTCGGATATTGGCCTCGTCGCGGCCGCCGCCCATAAAAATCCAGTTCATACCGGGATATTCTTTCTTCGTCAAGGCGGCGGCTTCTATAGCAGTTTCAAGCTTCTGCGCCTCTCCGAAATTTCCCGTATAAATAATATTAAATCCAGTTGGTATTTCTTCCTTAATACTGTCTTCTTCCGGTACTTTGACAGGCTTGTAAAAATCCTCCGCATACTGCGGCCAGAACATGACTTTATCGGAATCTATTCCTGCGTCGGTGATTGAGTTTTTAAATGACTCTGAAGAAATGAGTATTTTCTCTGATGCTTTGTATACTTTTTTTGTAAGATGCTTTATATAAGAGAATACGGGACCGCTTTTTATGCCTGTCATTTCAGCCAGACTTTCGGGCCACAAATCAAGGACATATGTATACATGGGAATTTTTTGTTTTTTTGAAACGGTGATTCCGGGGAATGCCATAAAAACAGGGGAAAGCTGATATACAAAAACACAGTCGAATTTTTCTGCCTTTGCAAGCTTTTTAGCCTTTTTACAACCTTTAAACCAGAATGAAAAATAATTGAGAATGAGCTGCTTTTTTGAGTTGCCTCTGGGGCATATGTCGGTATTGTACACCGTAACGCCGTTGTAATCGCGCGGAGTCTTGTAACACTCTTCGTATCCGTCAAAAACTACACCGGCGGGGTAGTTAGGCATACCCGTGAGAACGGAAACCTTATGACCTCGCTTTATAAGTTCGGTGCAAATATCGTTTATTCTGAATGATTCGGGATAAAAGTGCTGGCATACAACAAGAATATTCACAGACAGCCTCCTGAAAAACTTTATTGTTTCTTATCGTTTTTGTTATCGTTACGCATGCCTTCGGTTATATTTCTTCCGGATATGATTGCTCCGAAAGAACCGAAAATAATTTTCAGGTCAAACAAAAGACTGCGTTTTTTTACATATTCGCCGTCCATCTTTGCTTTTACGGGGATATCAACATCATCTCTGCCGTTTATCTGAGCCCATCCTGTAAGTCCCGGGCGAACTGAGTTTGCATTGTATTTGTCTCTTTCGTCTGCGAGATCTATCTGATTGTAAAGCGCCGGTCTTGGTCCTATCAGCGACATGTCGCCTTTCAGAATATTTAAAAATTGCGGCAATTCGTCAATGCTTGTTCTTCTTATAAACTTGCCCACTTTAGTAATATACGCATCTGCATGCTGCAACTCGTGTGTAGGCATATCCGCAGGTGCTGTTGTAGTCATGGAACGGAATTTATATAAAATGAACTCCTTCCTGTCTTTTCCGAGTCTGCGCTGTGTAAAAAAAGCACTGCCCTTTGAGTCGCACTTGATAACTATTGCGACAATAAGCATTGGTAACCAAAATATAAGAAGAAATACAACAGAAATAACAATATCAAGAATGCGTTTAAAAATATCGTAAACTTTCATATAAAATCTATCTTCTTTCATGCTCACAAATATACAAAAATTTTACTATTATTCTATCCAAAAGTCAACGCCGCTGTGCATATTATCATTAAAATAAAGGTATTTTATTGTTGCGATTGAGGTGCCCTTGTGATAATATCTTTAAGCTGACATAAAATATTTGTCCCGGTGGTCCAATGGATACGATAACAGACTCCGACTCTGTTGATATGGGTTCGATTCCCGTCCGGGATGTATAAAAGAGGTCAAAATCTTTTGATTTTGACCTCTTTTGTGTCTAATTTTTATTTTTATCTTTTAGAACCAAGTCGTATCCGCCTGCGCCGTACTGGATGCATTTATTAACTCTCGCAATAGTGGCGGTGGAGGCGCCTGTCTTTGCTGCAATGGTGCTGAAAGTATTTCCCTCTTTGAGAAGTTTGGCAACCTCAAGACGCTGAGCAATTGAACATAACTCATTAATCGTGCAGACATCTTCGAAAAAACGGTAGCAGTCGTCTTTGCTGCTTAAAGAAAGTACTGCATCAAAAAAAGCTTCTGTTTCTTCAGTTTTTATCGCACTGTTTGCCAATTCTCTCATCTGATTATGTCCTCCATTCAAATGTAATCGTATTTTAACGCTTTATCTTGCTAAAGTCAAGCTTAACAAAGTTTTTTGCAAGAAGAAATTTTTGAAAATGTCGAATTGTGTAAACTGACATCGAACTTAACAAATTGCAACGGCACTTCAGTGTTGTTATTATTTTTTTACGACAGAAAGGGGGAGTATTATTGACAAGAAATTATTTGGTTGACATGGTTAATCAGAAGCTTACACATTCTATCAGCTCAGAAGTTATATATTCAGATTCGGAGCTTCTGAAAATCATTGATGAGTGTATAGAAAATATTTCCGACCGTGCCCGGTTAAGTTATCACGAAAAATCAGAGATAAGGTTATCTGTTTTTAATTTGCGCAGAAAGTTCGGAATTATTCAGCCTTTGTTGGATGACCCGGGTGTAAATGAAATAATGGTAAACGGCACAGATGCAATTTTTATTGAAAAAGACGGAAAAATTGAGCAGACTTCTGTACGCTTTGAGAGTAAGGATGATTTGTTCGGTATTATACAATCTATGGCATCTTTTTCTAACAGAAGTATAAATGAGAGTTCACCGATTGTAGATGCACGTCTGGCAGACGGTTCGCGTATAAATGCTGTTTTAAATCCAACTGCTGTTAACGGTCCGGTTCTGACAATAAGAAAATTTTCCGAAAGAACATTTACAATGGAGAATTTTATAGAATTCGAAACTGTTACGTATGACGAATCTGTTTTTTTGCAATGGGCTGTGGAGTCATCACTTAATATTTTTGTATCCGGCGGAACTTCCAGCGGAAAAACAACGTTTCTGAATGTCTTGTCCAAATATATACCTGAAAAAGATCGAATTATTGTTATCGAAGATTCTTCGGAACTGAGATTGTGTCAGCCGAATCTTGTCCGATTGGAAACACGCCCGCCGAATTCCGAGGGTAAAGGAGAAATCAGTATGCGTAAGCTGATAAAAACCGCACTGCGCATGCGTCCTGACCGAATAATTGTCGGAGAGGTCAGAGACGAGAGCGCGCTGGACATGATTCAGGCGCTATGTACCGGTCATGACGGTTCCATGTCTACTGCCCATGCTAACTCGGCAGAAGATGTATTAATCAGACTTGAGACAATGGCTTTGTGGGAAGGCCATGTAAGTTCTGAGTCTATAAGAAGACAAATATCATCCGGAGTAGACCTTGTGGTGCATTTGGAAAGGGACAGAGATATGAGACGAAGAGTAAAAGAGATTGTACAGGTATGTGATTATGAGAGTGGCGGCATTAAGGTCAATCCGGTTTTTTCAGACGGAAAGAAAATCGGCTCGTATATAACATAAAGGAGGAATAAGGTGAGAAAAGGAGGAAATTTTGTAAAAACATATGAGAAGTACTCGTCGGGGATATTTCCCATAATTCTGTTTACAGTTACTTATTTTTCCGTCGTATTTCTATATTTTTATTTAATACTGAACAGTATCATGCTTTGTGCGGTAATCACGTCTGTTATTTATCCGTATGCGTTCTTTGCATTTCGTAAATATATGACAGTTCAGAAAATAAAGAAACTGGAGATACAATTCGGCGAGGCTCTTCGATTTATATCATCTTCAGTAGCGGCAGGTGTAACCGTTGAGAACAGTTTTTATGAGTTTGCCTCAAAGGCGAATACGTACAATAAAAGTGATTTGTCTTTGATAGCAAAGGAATTCAGAATAATAACAAACAGTATGGATTTGCATGAGAACGCAGCAGATGCTTTCAGAGACTTTGCAGAGAGAAGCGGAAGCAGTGATATAAAAATTTTCTCATTGGCACTTAGTCAGATTTATTCTTCCGGCGGCGATATAGTCGGTTTGCTTAGAAATACAGTTTCATCGCTTCGGATAAAAAGAGAAACGGAAGATGAAATAAGTCTGATATTGGCAGGGCCGAAGTACAATCACAGAATAATCACCGTGATGCCTGTGTTGATAATATTTCTGATGAAATTCATCTCGCCTGACTATATGTCGGCGGTGTATGAGGGCCCGGGGCGTATTGTGGGTGTTATATCTGCGATATTGATTGTTGTTGCATATATCATCGGAAGCAGGCTGTCAGATATACAGATGTAAAGGAGGTTATAAAGATTGTTGAGAAATTACTTTTTGTTTCTGTTAAAAAATTATTCTTTTATTTACGGTGAAAAGTTGTTTAAAAAAATATTCAACTTTCACCAAACCGCAAAAGCAGTTAGTGTGATTTTTATTGTGACAGCAGGTGTGTTTGTTTTTTTTGCCGGCGGATTGGCAAAATCAAATATTGCTGCGATTTTAATATTACTTTGTATGGCTGCGGCTGTTCCGGATTTTTTGATAATCCGCAGAACAAAAAAGAAAAAAGAAAGCCTCAAATACGGATTGGCTGACTTTATGGACAGAACTGCAATATTATTGGATTCAGGAATGCCGCTATGGAGTGCCATTGCAGTAACTGCACATAACAGCAATCCTAAGGAGCCGTTTGCTTCAGAAATGATTAACGCCGTGAAATCATTTTCTTTTAAGGAAGGATATTTTTACAGACCGGAAGAGAGTATGGAGATGCTTGCAGACCGATGTTCGACTCTTATGATAAGTTCGTTTGTATCTTTAGTAGTTCAGAATTCAAGGAAAGGAAGTGATGAGCTTGCATGTATTTTTAAAACACAGTCAAATACATACAGGGCAGAACAACGTAACATGGCAAAAAAACGTGCTGAAGAAGCTTCTACATTGATGTTGCTGCCTACATCAATTGTGTTTGCCGCTATATTAGCATTGGTGGCAACTCCGGCAGTCATGACTATCATCTCGGGAATATCATTGTGAGGATAGTTAAGTCAGAATAAATTAAAGGGGGATTATTATGGATAATTTTATGTGTATAAATTTCCTAAAAGTAAAAAACATTAAAGAGAATCTTGTCAGAAGTATGAAAAGAGCCTTAAATCAAAACGGTATGGGAACAGTTGAAATTATTATAATTATTGCTGTCTTGGTGGCACTTGCTTTGCTCTTTAAAACATTTATTTTAGATTTATCCGAAGGTATTTTTGATAAGATTAAAACAAAAACAAATACTGCAATAGACAGTTTGTAGTTTTTATTTATAAAAAGAGGTTACTGCTATGAATAGTGATAAAAAACAGAATTTGTCAGATATTGATGTCAGGATAAGCTGCGACAGAATGCAGGTTTGCATAAATGTTTCAGGAAATGTGAGTGCTAAGGAGGCGATAAATCTCATAAAAGAGCGTTTGCCAGATTTCAATAATAAATTTTTTCTACAAACTGATATTACGGCAATACCGGACGGTTACTCCATAAACATTCACGGCAGAAAGTCTGTTAAGGAATATTTAGCGGAAAAACAATATGTGAGTTGTATTGATATATTTTCAGTATGCAAAATGGCGAAGGATGTTTTTGATAAGTACGGAAAATCTGTTTTTTTAGATATACTGTTTGATTACAACGTGATTTTTGTCGAAGAAAATATGCAATTATTAAATTTTGTATTTGTTCCATTCTTACATACGGACAGACAACATATGACCTTCAAAGAGTTTATCAGGGTTTTGTTTATTCACATGGCGGAAACAGATCCCGAGTCGGAAGAAAATGTTGTCAAGCTGCTCAATGTTATCAACGAGTGGGAAGATTCAGGATATAAAGATAAAAAATTTCAGGGATTTGCTTTATGTATAGAATCCTTTATGGATAAATACTATAGAAATTCCAAAAAAGATCTTATTACAAAAGGAACAAATGCAATTAAACAACTGATTGGCGGTATTTATGTTGAAAAGAGAGACATAAAGGACAGGATATCTTACATATCATTCTTATGTGACAAGCCCAAAAGCCGACATTCCTTTGCATATGATGATGTAAAAAAAGTGTTTTTGCGCTTGGATAAAAATAAAAGTCTTGATAATAGTGTTTTTTCGTGCTTAAAAATCGGAAGAGAAAAAGAGTGGGCAGATTTATATATTGCTGATATGACAGTAAACAGTCGATTCGGAACAGTGTATTTTTTAGAAAACAATTTTTGCATAAAATATGAAACAGCAATAGACGCAAGTGAAAATGATTTCTTTCGGAGTGGCAAAACATATGCTATAAAAGACGGACAGACGATATCTATAGGCAAATTACGGTATACGGTAAAAATCTATAAAAAGGCTGTTTGACGTTGATTTATCAAACCTGCTTTTTTTAGCAAAATAATGTAAATTTTGGTGTTGCTCGCTGTTTTCTTATGTGATATTATCAAAAAAGATTTGAATATTGTTGTAATAATTTGCATTTTGTTCTTGCTAAAGAAGGGAGAAGAAAAATTGAGTTTCTTCAGACAAAATATCGCAATTGATTTAGGAACATCTACTATATTGGTGGGTGTAGAAAAAAAGGGAATAGTTATAAAAGCACCTTCTATGGTTGCAGTAAAAAACGGTACTGATAACGTTTTGGCAATAGGTGATGATGCGGTAGTTTTACTGGGCAGAACTCCCGGTGACGTATCCATTATAAGACCTATACAGAATGGTGTTATATCCAGTTATACAGTTACCAAGAGAATGCTCGAATATTTTATGGATAAAGCTGTGCGAAATCCGCTTAAGAGAATTGTAAAACCGGATGTCATTATATGTATTCCGAGTAAAACTACCGGTGTTGAGAAGCGTGCCGTAGAAAAGGCGTGCCGAGATGCAGGTGCAGGCAGAATATTCCTTATAGAGGAGCCTCTTGCAGCAGCTGTAGGAGCCGGTGTTGACATATCCAAACCCGCAGGAAATCTTATAGTTGATGTTGGCGGCGGAACTACCGATATAGCAGTCATTTCATATGAAGGTATAATTTCCAGCCGAAGTGTTAAGGTTGCCGGAGATGTGTTTGATGATGTCATAAAAAATTACATAAAGAAAAAGTACGGAATACTTATAGGCGACAGAACTGCAGAGACCGTTAAAATTGAGGCCGGATGTATGTTTAAGAATTCCAGAAAAGATTCTGTCACGATTCAAGGTAGTGAGTTACAGTCTGGTTTGCCGAAAGAAGTGACAATTACATCTGATGAGCTGGTAGAGCCTCTTGTAGATGCGTGTCTGCCTATTCTTGATGCAGTAAAAGAAGTTCTCGAAGAAACTCCTCCGGAGCTTGCTGCAGATATATTCGGGCGAGGTATTATTTTGACAGGCGGAGGATGTCTTATAGAAGGTTTTGATGCATTATTGCGTACTGTGTCAGGCATAGATGCTACTGTAGCAGATGATGCTCAGAAGTGTGTTGTAAAAGGTTGTCTGAAAATATTGAATGAAATGCCCGAGGCTCAGAAAAATGAAATAAGCCGCGTGTAACAGTATCGTATTTAAATACAGATAATATCACAGTAATAAAGCTCGTGCGTTATAACAATTAAGTTATATTGACACGAGCTTTACTTTTTTGTGTTTCGCAATCTTTTATTTTAATAATTTTGCTATCTGATTTACCGTGCCGGCGCCTAAAAGTAAAATTGTGTCATCACGGCGAACATGTTCTTTAAGATATGATGCGATGTCTTCGAACTGAGGCATATATATAGCCCTTATACCATTAGACAAAAACTTTTCTGTCAGTATTGAAGCACTGATTTTATCTGTGTATGGTTCTCTTGCGGCATAAATATCAGTTACGATAACGCAGTCACTGTTTTTGAATACTTCGCAGAATTCATTTTGGAAGTTCAGTGCTCTCGAATAGGTATGAGGTTGGAATACGCACCAGATTTTTCCTGATGTTGTAGTGTGAGCAGCATCCAATGTTGCTTTTATTTCTGTAGGATGATGTGCGTAGTCATCGATAATAAATGCGCCGTTAACCTTTCCTACAAGTTCGTATCTTCTGCCTGCTCCTTTAAATACTTCCAAACCTTTGGCGATGCCTTCCGGCGGACAGTTTGCTAAATCTGCAGCAGCAGCTGCTGCTAATGCATTCAGCATATTGTGCCTTCCGGGAACGTGAAGTTTTGTGTGCGCCAGAATTTTGTTGTTTTTGTATATTGAGAATTCGTATCCGTCGTCAATTACGCAATCTGTGTGATGCATAGTTTCTTTCACTTCTGAAACGCTGTAATGATACTTTGATAAATCGCCGTTTGCATTTACGATTTTTTCGTCAAGAGGTTTGATGCCGTAAGTGACAATATTGCAGTGGGCATATTTTGCTATGTCAAGTGTGTTTTTGTCATCGGAGCAGAGTATAAGCCAACCGTCTTCCGGAACTTTTTTTGCAAGCTTACTGAATGCACTCTTTATGTCATCAAGATCCTTGTAGAAGTCAAGGTGTTCTGCTTCAATATTTAGTATTAAACAGATTTTGGGAGAGAGATTTAAGAAATTTGCGTGGTATTCGCACGCTTCTGTTACAAAAATATCACCATGCCCTGTTCGTACATTGCTTCCGAGTGTTTGGACCAGTCCGCCTACATGTATGCTCGGATCCATATTTCCGGAAATCATAACAGATGCCAACATTGATGTTGTTGTAGTTTTTCCGTGTGTACCTGATACAGCAATGGGGCATACATACTCACGTGATAATGCTCCGAGAAAAGCGCCTCTTTCTATGACAGGTATGTTATTTTGTATTGCTTTTGTAAATTCTGGATTATCGTCAGCGATTGCAAGTGTATAAACAACAAGCTCGCAGTCTGTGGAGAGGTTCTCTTCGTTGTGTCCTATAAAAACAGCAGCTCCGAGTTTTGTCAGCCTGTCTGTCGAATCTGAAGCTGCTCTGTCCGAACCGGATACTTTGTAACCTTTGTGAAGTGCTATCTCGGCTATTCCGCTCATGCTGGAACCGCCTATCCCTATAAAATGAATATGACATCCGGGTTTTAGTTTTATTTCATCGGATTTTGTATCGTATCTATTGTCCAAGTCGAATAATACTCCTTTAACAGTTAATTTGAACTGACTTTTTATTTAACCATGAAGCAAAAATGTTTGCTTGCAATGACATTTTTGCGAAGCCGTCAATATACGCAGATGTGCAAAGCACGTATACGGCGCAGCCGTGAGGCTTGAGTAACAAGACTCATTGCGTTTATTATACCATAGTGAGGCTGGAACATTCAATCTATATAAACTATGTAACAAACATAAAAAAATGAGCATATTATTTATAATAAATGAAAAAAAGGGGTGGACAGAATTTGAACACGAAGAGATATATTCCCGATATCAGTTCCTTTTTTGATGAAAGCCGAAAGTTAACTATCAATGACATTTTTAATTCGCCTGCCTTGGTGCAGGAGATTGTTTCTTTTGATAAAAACGATTTATATTCGGCAAGTGTACAAGGTTCACAAAAAAATAACAATATCAAAAGAAAACACCGACGGTGCCGTAATTTTAAAAGAACTTATCCTTGACGCACAATTTTAAATACAATATACTGGATATTGGTTTATGATATTCTTTTTTACACAAGAGAAGGGAGATTGTTATATGTCGGCTTCTAATATTTACTATATTAATGATGCTAATTTTGATAAGGTTACAATGCAGAGCAAGATGCCTGTTCTGATTGACTTTTATGCTGATTGGTGCGGACCGTGCAGAACGCTTGCATCGGTTATAGAAAAAGTGGCTGCGGAGTATGACGGACAAGTTGCTTTTTGTAAAATGAACGTTGATGAGAATCCTAACACACCGAATCGGTATAAGATTGCTGCGATTCCTACTGTTATTTTGTTTATTGACGGACTTGCTGCAGAGAAGACGGTTGGATTGCACGATATAGATTTTTATAAAGAAATGTTGGACAAGCATCTAAAAAAAGAAGATAAAGTATTTGATGCAGCAGATCAGACGGATGAGCAGAAAGAACTGCACGAACCTGAAGAGACGGTTGACTGAAAAAAGTGGATTTTCGATTTTTTAAGGAATATAATAACAATTTTAATAAAAAATAGGAGTGAGTTTTGCTATGGCTAAGTCAGACAATAATGGACAGAAACTTTTCGGTACAGAGTTTAACGGTTTTAATAAAAAACAGGTTACCGAATACATCGCTTCACTTGAGAATAAGTACAATGCTTCTTTGAAACAAAAAGAGACAGATATCAGCTCATTGGAAAATTCATATAACGAATTACAGGATAAGTATGCTGAGCTTTTTGATTCTTATATGGTTTTGCAGGAGGAGAAGTCCAAGATTGCCGATGTGCTTATTGGTGCTGAAAACAGAGCCGGTGAGATAATAGAACAGGCAAAGCACGATGCCGAAAAAGAACGTTCTGAGCTTGAAGCACAGTCAGAACTGCTGAGAGAGGCTATTGTAGACAAGAATAAAATATTAAAAAATATGAAAGATTCAGCAAATGCGTTAGTTGCAGAATTTGAAGCACTGATGGACAGCAAGGTTAAAGAGATGCGCTCTATGCTTGATTCCGGCATTGCGGAACTTAATTCGAAAGTTGATTTAGTCATAACAGATACTGCTGCCAAAAATGAAGCGGCATCTGTTCCAGACAAAGATGATAGTGCTGATGGAGAAATTTACGCTGTTACAGAGCTTTCGGACAATACAGATGATGTGGTTCCGAATGAAGTAACCGGGATTTTTGAGGACGAGGACGAAAAAAAGAATGACGGAGATATGTTTTTATAAGAAACAGAGGAAAGCGGGTTTTAGATTAAATGGAGAATAAGAATGGTAATAAACGAAGCCTTGCAGTGAGAATAATGTGCTTGATTTTGGCAGTAGCTATGGTTTCTTCTACAATTTTATATGTAATATTTTATTTAATTGAGTATTTTAAGAACGTATAAGCATAAATAATTATTCGACACATATTTAAATTGGGGTGAGCGAAGTTTTGGGGTTGATTTTAGCTGATTCAGGCGGAATCGGAAGTGTATTCATATTTTTGGGTGAATATTTAGGAATAGAATCTGCATGGGACATTATATTGATTTTATTGGATTTAACAATAGTATCATATGCAGTCTTTAAGATAATACAGTTATTTCATGATTCTAGGGCAAAACAAGTGGGAAAAGGTATACTGCTTATTTTGCTTATAGCTTCTGTTGCCAATTTAATGAATTTAACCGCAGTGTCGTATATAGTCAATATTTTGGTTTCAATTTTACCCGTTACGATAGTTGTTTTATTCCAGACAGAGATAAAAAGAATTTTTGAAGGTGTAGGACATACAAAATTAAGAGATTATTTTCATCCGGACAAAAATAAAGAGAATGAAGCGACCGAGCGTGTAATTGATGAGATAATCGTTGCAGTAGAAGATCTTGCCGAAAACCGTGTAGGTGCATTACTTGTATTTGAGAGACAGACTAACTTAGGTGAAGTAATCAGTTCGGGTACAATTATTGATGCAAATGTTACGTCTGCATTGATACGTCAGATTTTTGTTATAAATACACCTTTGCATGACGGTGCTACAGTTATAAGAAATAATCGCATATATGCTTCAGGCTGTTTCCTTCCGCTTACTACAGATTCGTCTTTAAATAAAGAACTTGGTACGAGACATCGCGCCGGAATCGGTGTTACTGAGATTTCAGACTGTATAACATTGATAGTATCTGAAGAAACCGGAATAATTTCATGTGCACAAAATGGTTCCCTTACTAGAAATATGGACTCTACTATGTTAAAACGTGTGTTGAGTGACAATCTGATGATAAAAGATAAAGAGAAGGACAAAGAGACCGAGTCTGATAAAAAGAAGCGATTCTTCAGGAGGCGCACAAGATGAATAAAAGAATGCAGACTGTCCTCCAAAGTAAATATTTCTATATTGCAGTGTCAGTTATTGTGGCAATTGCCATATGGATAATTGCGCTTAATACCATAAATCCGGTTGTAGAGAATACAATGGATGTATCTATAGTATATTTAAATGAAGATGCTCCTGCGGAAAAAAATCTTTCGCGGACGTCAGAACTTGATATTAGTACAGCTACGATAAAGGTGTCCGGAAGACAGAATACGATAAATAATCTGCTTGCGAGTGAAATAAAAATTTATATTGATTTTGCGGATGTCTCAGAAATCGGTGTTACTCATTTAAAGGTAAGCCAGCCTCAGTGTGATCGTTTCGGCGTTAAGATATTGGATTATTACCCGAAAGAGGTTGATGTGTCATATGATACAAAGACAGAAATGTATCTTAATGTGAAAACGGAATACACAAATGATGTTTTAGCCGAAGGTTTCGAATTTATCTCCGTAAAGGCAGAGCCTGATAGCGTGCCTATCAGCGGATTTGTTTCTGATATAGAGGGGCTTGACTATATAAAAGTAAGCTTATCTGACAATGTTGAAAACGGTACGATAAACTCTAACAGAACAATAAGTCTTTTAGGTCGTTATATAACGAACTCAGGACACGATGTGACTGCAAATTTCGAACCGGAAAAGATTACCGTAAAAATAGAAGTTGCAAAAAGAGTTCCTATAACATATACAGTTGTAGGCAGCCCGCGCGAAGACTGTTATTTGTTAAAACACGGAATCTCGTCTGAAACTGTCTTGTTGCAGGGAGACTCAGATGTTGTTTCAAAGATAACCGAGATTGATTTGGGAGAAATCGATATTACGGGTATTTCTGAAAAACTTAACCGCGATATAGATCTTAAAGACTATCTTCCGTCAGGAGTTACCATTTACGGTGATTCTATAAGGTATATTGTTGTTGATGTTGAATCTTATGTAACGAAGCAGATTGAGATGAGCTTGGATGATATAAGCCAGCCTGGTAAAAATGATGCTGAATACGAGTACGATATCAGGTTTGCTGATTCATTGAAAGCTGTAAATAATAAAGTCAAAGTGACGATTAAAGGAAAAGCTGCGGATATAGAGAATATGACTATTGGTTCATTAACTCCTGTGCTGGATTTGTCTGACAAGAACATTGGCTCATACAGAAATCAAAATATTGTTTTTACAGTGCCGGAGAATGTAACTGTTGTGGGTGAATATCCTGTGAATATTGAAGTTAGTTTGATTGAGGTTCCTGAACCGGAAGTCCCGAATAGTTCGTCGCAACCGCAAAATTCTACAACTCCCGTGGCTACACAAACTGTTGCTCCTACTGGTACTTCCTCTGCTACAGCAACTGTTGTGCCTACTAAACCTGTTGCGACAGCAACTGTCTCACCTGCAACAACTACTGCGCCCACAGCAACCACTGCGCCTATTGCTGTTTCTGATGTATTGCCGGAATCAACAGCAAATGTGTCTGCTGAAAATAATGAATAATTGGTGGAAATAGATGAGTAAGAAAAGAACTGTAAAGCAAATAATTCGTCGAGTTTTAAATGCTGTTTTGATAATTGGAATGATTGTGCCTATGGCATACTATTTGTATATCTTTACTGTTAAATATATTGAAAGAAGTGAAACGGCATCCGGTTTTGTGTCAGCTGTTTTTTCTACATGGACAGCTCTTTCCGGTATGTTTTTAAAATTGGCTTTTATATCAGCGATTTTTATCGTTATAAAACTATTGTCATTATTGCCGTTGCTTTTCAGCCGTATAAAGGTATACCATCGAGGTACTGATGTTCAGGAAATTGTACCTGCTGAATCTTTCGATGAAATAAAGAATATAAAACTTGATGATTTTATCAGAAAGTACAAAGAAGTTATGTATGATGCTGAAAGGACGGCGGCACTTTTGCCTGTGGTATTATACGCTATTTCGTCAGGCAATCCTGATTCGGATGATATTGTTAATTTTATCACAAACAGAGCAAGCGATAACGAAATGTCTCTGTCAGAACTTAAGAACATTAAAAAACAGCTGGAGGGAAAAGAATATATTGCTTTGTCTTATTTCACATGCACAACTCCGGAAAACGGATATGAGGTGAGCGGTGTTCCGACTACAAGAATAAAGTTCTCCGGAACGTCAGGAAATGACAAGGATGAAAAAACACTTTACATTGCATGCAGCGGTTCCGGCAGTTACAGACCGATAAAATTAAAAGCCATTTCTCCTAAAACTGTAAAGAAATCTAAAAATACATACATAGCTGAAATAAAGACAGATGATATGATATGGATTTTCGATGAATTTTCTGCATCTTTGGTAAATGTGAAGACATATAAACAATAAGCTAAAAATGTTTTAAAAATTTTAAGACAAGAACGGCACATCATCCGATGTGCCGTTCTTGTCTTTTGGGGTTCGATTGAGGAAAATCTATTTGTCAACAGGGATAAGCAAAACTTTTCCGGAGTAAATTGTAAATCCGTCTAAACCGTTTATTTCTCTTATCTCCTGTATAACATCTCTGGGATCTGAATCGGGGAAGTTTTCTTTGGCAATACTCCAGAGGGTGTCCCCGTTTTCGACTATTAATTCGGAATATTCTGTCTGTGCATCGGCGTTGTCTTTTGCAAGGGCAATCAACATACCCCCGGTGAGAATTGTGACAGCCATGACAATCACAGCAACGGTTATTGCTTTTTTGTGTAATTCTTTTTTTCTCCTGTAAGCAGCTCTCTCGTCTCTGCCGCAGATTGGTTTGCATTTAAAAATATTAAGAGTATCGATAAAATTGGCTAATGCGTTGTTTTTTTCAATTTTTGTCATATGTATTTCCTCCTTATGATCCGCAAAGCGGAACTTTATTTTCGTTATGTACATATTATATAAATACATATGTCCGATAAAACGGACAGTTGATTATATCGAACGCTATTTTTTAATTACGAACATATGTTAGCAGAACAAATGTTCTTTGTCAACCGGTTTATTGAGAAAAAATGCGAAAACGTAAAAATGTTTGGAAAAAATAAGATGGATAATCGACCTTCTATTATGACAAACTTTATATAGTTGATTTTTGAATCAATAATTGTAGTTAAAGTGTAAAAATAGGAGGAAATAAAATATGAAAAAGATTGTTTCATTGATACTTGCAATAGGTTTGCTTACTTCAATGGGCATTTTGTCTGTATCAGCAGATACAGGGGAACCGGTGTGGTCATATTATCCGAATTATGATTATATAGGTGACGGAAGAGATTCATGGGCTATAACTGCTGACGGAAACGGCAGCGCTGTCCGTTCTGCTGATGATTCTTATGTGACATTCACGGCGAATGCCGCTCCGGAGGCTCATTTTTATGTAGGATGGGCTGCAGGAGATCTGACTGCATCAATGATTCCGACAATCGATGCATCATCGGGCAATGTTTTTGTTCTAAAATGCAGATTATCAGATTCAAGCAAAGTCGGCGAAGAGGGAGA
The DNA here is from genome assembly GCA_017461545.1 of Clostridia bacterium. Classification (GTDB taxonomy): domain Bacteria; phylum Bacillota; class Clostridia; order UBA1212; family UBA1212; genus SIG423. Next base: position 74,651 of record JAFTXP010000018.1, read on the forward strand.
TATTATAGGGCAGCTTGTTGCCGCTTCAGGTGCGTGTGTCGTGAACTTTGATTATGATGCCACAACCGAATGGCAATATGTTCTTATAGATTGTGCAAATCCTACAGTGGGCAGCTGGACCGGTACAATAAATTTTCTGAGACTTGACTATGCTAATTCCGTATCGGTAAATTCTGCGAACCTTGAAGGGTTCTCTGTAGATATTGAATCACTTGAACTTTTTACAGACAGAATGGCAGCTCAGTCATATATTGATTCTATGACAGAAAATACAGACGATAATAACAATATTGAAGGCGAAAATAACGGTAATGCTGAAAATGATAATGCGGATAACACCGGAAACGGTAATACGGATAATATAGAGAGTGACAATATAGATAATATCGAAACAGATGATTCTGTTTTTTCAGCATCAATAATCTTGGTTATTTTATCATGTACGGTTGCCGTTCTTATTAAAAAAAGAACCTATAAATTTTAGTGAAGCGTAAGCTGGAACCCTATGATATAAGAGAGCGGTTAATTAATGAATAATCCCTGTCTGTAAATGCGGATGGGGATTATCCAATATGATTTATAAATATTTTTCGCCTGACAATAATAATATTTGACAGTTTAAAAAACATAATGTAAAATATCAGCATCTATAAGTTTGTTATGACTTATAAAAAAATAATATTATTTTTTAGGAGGAAACAAAAATGAAAAAAATTGTTGCTTTGATTATTGCTATCGCAGTAGTCGCATCAATGGGTGTCATGTCAGTTTCTGCAGCAGAAGATCCGGTATGGCAGTACTATCCGAATGATATTTACATCGATAAGCCGGATTTGACAACAACTCCCCCGCAGGATGAGTCATGGAGTGCGACAGGTGCTACAGGTGAAAAATCTGATGATGATAATTATGTGAGATTCACTGCTCAAAAGGTTACAGAAGCGTATTTCTATACAGGATGGGCTTCCGGAGACTTGACTTCTTCTCAGGTTTCTACAATATACGCTGACGCAGGTAATACATTTGTTATCAAATGCAGAATTCCTGATGCTTCATATGTTGGTCCTGAAGGTCCGCTTGTAGGCGAACTTCTTGCAGGTGATAACGGATTGATTACTGCTCATTACACATATACACAGACAACTGACTGGCAGTATGTAGTTGTAGATATGACTTCTGCACCTCTCGGCGCAATGTGGTCAGGAGAGATTAACTGGTTCCGTGTTGACTTTGTAAATGCTAATGCGATAACTGTAGATAACATCAATGCTATCGAGGGATTCCAGTTTGATTTGGAATATATTAAGCTCTTCTCAAATATTGATGCAGCTAATGCATATGTAGCTGAGGCAGAAGCTGGCGGTGACGAAACAGGATCTGACAATACAGGATCTGATAACACAGGTTCTGATAACACAGGATCTGATAACACAGGTTCAGATAACACAGGATCTGACAATACAGGATCTGATAACACAGGTTCTGACAACACAGGTGCCGGTAACACAGGATCTGAGAACACAGGATCTGATAGCACAGGATCTGAGAACACAGGTTCTGAGAACACAGGATCTGATAACACAGGATCTGATAACACAGGTTCTGACAACGCAGAAACAGATGATGCTACAGTAGCAGCATTTGTAATGCTCATCGCTATGGCATGTGCAGCTGCTGTTGTTCTCAAAAAGAGAGCATTCTGATTATAAATAACTAAGTTTAATTATAATTGGCAAAAAAGCGAAAGTCCTTACGGACTTTCGCTTTTTTTATTATTGATTACTGCTTGTTTTTTATTTTGTGAACATTAAAAAATAAGGCTATTTTTTTGCAGTTTTTTATTGACATACACCTGCAGAATGATTAAAATTAAAACCGCATTTTGACAAATCGATTTAATTCGATAAATCGTTAAAACGGCAGAGGAATCCGTTTTTCCACTGATAAAGCGGGTCCTTTTTGATTTTATTCAGTGGAGAGTAGGAGTATTGATATGTCTTTTAAAAGTGAATATCTTGCAAGAGTTTATGACTCTGTTTGCAAAAGAAATGCTAATGAGCCTGAGTTTTTACAGGCAGTAAAAGAAGTTTTGGAATCTTTGGAGCCGGTTGTTGCAAAGAGACCTGACCTTGAGAAAAACGGTATTCTCGAAAGATTAGTTGAGCCTGAGAGAGGTATTCAGTTCAGAGTAAGCTGGGTTGATGATAACGGAAATGTTCAGGTAAACAGAGGATACAGATACCAGTTTAATTCCGCAATCGGTCCTTACAAGGGTGGTATCAGACTTCATCCTTCAGTAAATGCTTCAGTTATAAAATTCCTCGGCTTCGAGCAGATTTTCAAGAACTCACTTACAGGTCTTCCGATCGGTGGCGGTAAGGGCGGTTCTGACTTCGATCCCAAGGGTAAGAGCGACAACGAAATCATGCGTTTCTGTCAGAGCTTCATGACAGAGCTTGCTAAGCATATCGGTGCAGATACAGACGTTCCTGCAGGCGATATCGGAACAGGTGCAAGAGAAATAGGATATATGTACGGTCAGTACAAGAGAATCAGAAACGAATTCACAGGTGTACTTACAGGTAAAGGAATTTCATACGGCGGTTCTCTTGCAAGAACAGAAGCTACCGGCTTTGGTGTTTGCTACTTCACAGCTGAAATGCTCAAAGCTGCAGGTAAGAGCTTTGAAGGCAAAAATGTAGTAGTTTCCGGTTCGGGTAACGTTGCTATCTATGCCGCTGTTAAGACAACTGCATTGGGCGGTAAAGTTATCGCGATGAGCGACTCATCAGGATATGTTTACGATCCTAACGGAATCAATATTGACGTTATGAAGCAGATCAAAGAAGTAGAGCGCGCTCGTATTTCAGAATATGCTAAGCGTGTTCCTGGATCTACTTTCACAGAAGGTTGCAAGAACATCTGGACAGTAAAATGCGATATTGCACTTCCTTGCGCTACACAGAACGAGATTGACGAAGAGTCTGCTAAGACATTGGTAGCAAACGGATGCTTTGCTGTTGCAGAGGGTGCTAACATGCCTTCTACACCTGAAGCTGTTGCAGTATTCCAGTCAAACGGTGTTCTCTTTGCTCCTGCAAAAGCTGCTAACGCAGGCGGTGTTGCAACAAGTGCTCTTGAAATGTCACAGAACTCTATGCGTTATTCTTGGACATTCGAAGAAGTTGATCAGAAGCTTCACGGCATTATGGTTAACATTTACAAGAATGCTGCTGCTGCAGCTAAGGAATACGGTATGGAAGGCAACCTCGTTGCAGGTGCAAATATTGCCGGCTTCCTCAAAGTTGCTGACGCTATGAAATGGCAGGGTGTTGCATACTAATATTTATAAAATCGGTATGAGATTGCCCCCGCGCGGCATTCGCCGCGCGGGGGTTTTGTAAAAACGAGGGCGATTTTTCCGCGGGAAAAATCGCCCTCGTACATTATAAAAGCACAATTCTTGCGTTAAATAATCGAATATGATAAAATCATGTCAACAAATTGCATTAGGTAATAAAATACATATACGAAAGTGAGAGTCAGATGGTTTTTGCGGTAATTGTTGCAGGCGGTATCGGCTCAAGGATGAAGAGCGCGGATATTCCGAAACAGTTTATGGAACTCGGCGATAAGCCTATAATTATACATACGGTTGAGCGTTTTATACATTCAGAGAGAATTGACAGAATTTATATAGGAGTACATCCGGAGTGGATCGATTATATGGAGGAGCTTTTGGTAAAGCATTTCGGCAATTCGGATGTTGCGGTGATTGTGCCGGGAGGAAAAGACCGAAACGGTACGGTGTTTAATGTTATAGACAGGATAGAAGCCGACTATGGTTTGTCGGATGAGCATATAGTTCTGACACATGATGCGGTAAGACCTTTTATAACGCAGAAAATTATAAATGAAAATATTGATGCGGCGGTTAAGTACGGTGCTGCGGGCACAGCGTACAATTCTATTGATACGATAGTGATGTCCGGGGATGGCGAATTTATTACTTCTGTTCCGGAAAGACGCATGATGTACAACGTCCAGACGCCGCAGAGCTTTAAAATAAATCTTCTCAGACAGCTTTTTGACAGTCTGAGCCAAGAGGAGAAAAATACTCTGACCGATGCGTGCAGAATTTGTACTGTCAGAAATCAACCGGTTTATATAGTAGAAGGGGATATTTCAAATATAAAAATAACAACACCGACAGATTTTAAATTTGCTCAGGTGATAGCAGATAGTTTTAAGGAATGAAGGACGGGTGACAGTTTTGAATAAAAGCATCTATATAAGATTTGCATTGATATTGTTAAGCATATTCACGGTATTTACAGCGGTGCCGTGCGCTTCCGAAACAGTTGACACGGCAGCAGCCGGGGAATGTTTACAACCGGAATATATCGAACATGTATCATGTCTTCCGTTCGAGAATATTGAGGCTGTTCCGGAAGAAATTACCGAAGATACTGACGGGTATTCTGAATCCGGGATATCTTTGCCGCTCGCGCTGAACAGTTCGGAGTCAACTATTTTGACGGACAAAGAAAAAGCTGTGTGTCAGGCTATTTATGAAGGTCTTGTCGCGCTTTCTTCGAAAGTTACATTGCCGTATACCGTTACAACAGATGAATTGTCATCTCTTTATAAAAGAATTATTTATTCATCACCCGAGTTGTTTTATGTCAATTCGTCTTACAGTTATTCGTATATGACCGTGAGCGGCGTTAAATATGTAGTAGCCGTTTCTCCTAAATATAAAATGACCTCTGATGAAGTTGCTTCAGCAAGGACGTATATAGATGCCGAGCTGCAGAAATTGCTTGCGCTTTGCGATGCTTCATGGACGGACATGGAGAAGGTTTTATTTTACCACGACTATTTAGTTTTAAATTTCTGCTACGATGAGAGATTGTACACCCAAGGGTCTTCTTATGTTAATTATGATATATACAATTTCCTTAAAGAGAAAACCGGCGTATGCATGGCATATCAGCTTCTTATGATGGCTTTGCTTGATGAGGTAGGAGTGGAGAACAGTTATGCAGAAAACGGCGGTCACATCTGGAATGTTGTTAAGATAGACGGTAATTGGTATCATGTCGATGCCACATGGGATGATCCGATTGTAAACAGTACCGATTACAACGGCTTTTACGGACTTGCCGAACATGTATCTTTCATGAAGAGCGATACATATTTTACGGAAAACGGATACGATGCATGGAACTGTGATTATACCTGCACAGATACAACATATGATGCAAATACAGTTCTGACTGATACTATTTCTGCGATAATCATAGAGGATGAGGGCTGGTATTATGTCGATAAATCAACCGCTTATCTGATGTGCTATGACATTGACACCGACACAAGTACGAGCATTAAAAGAATATCGCCCTCACTGAGCACATGCTATTCAAGTCTTTACAAGTACGGAGATTGTCTGATATATAACGGGGCATATTCGGTTTTTGCATATAATACGGTCACGGGAGCTTCGTATACTCTGAACACAAGCAGTGTTACATCTTCTTACATATTGGGATTTACAGTAGAAGGTGAAACGCTTGACTACATAACCGGAACCACTTTTGCGGAGTCTTCATGGTCACATACGGAAGTTTTGCTGTGTGATACTGCAATAGGTCGGTTAGCATTGATTTCCGATTCGATACTTTGGATTGATGATATAAATAAGTTGCTTGAGAATGTAACCGGTGCGGCAAACACATTAGCTGATATTAAAGCGTCTCTGATGAACAGTACTTCAAATATAACCGTGAAAGACTCGCAGGGCGCAGAAATTACCGCAAGCAGCTCACTTGTCGGTACGGGATGTCAGATTATACTTACAATAAACGGGTCTGTCAAAGACACTCTTACAATCGTTGTGGACTGTGACACAGACGGCGACGGAGCTGTTACTGTTGCAGATGCTGCTGCTGCCATGAGTGATGTTTACGGAACAGAAGCACTCATGGGAGTATACGGTCAGGCCGCCGATTTTGATGAAAACGAAGCAGTAACAATTATCGATGTAATGAACATTTTGAATAGTATTGCATAAGGTAAGATAAAAATGTAAATGTAAATCACGGGGCGTCATTCTTGCCGGAATGACGCCCCGTTTTGCTGTTCTATTGAAACAGATCATTATCTGTCTTCACTTCAAACTTTTTATAGATGTTTAAATTTCCGGAACAGTCATATGTTGCAAGAAATATATCATTTTCAGAATTGATCTGATGTTTTTTCAGCTGTTTTAAAAGCCAATCTCTGTTATGTCCGACTGAGGCGAGATTTTTTTCTTTTATATTGCCGTCAATTATTACATTGGTGACAATATGTTCCTGATTTACCGACAGACTCAGATCATTGGGCGTGGCAGGCCGTTCGCCTGATTTGGGGAGAATGGACAGGGTGCCGTTTGACTCTAAAATTGCCGTTTCTATGCTTGCAAGATTAAAATAACCGTTTATTCTGCATCTCATCAAAAAGTCCGAAATATCAAGTTTTGACTTGCGAAAATTGTCTTTGTAGAGGATTCCCTTGTCGTATAAAACTACGGAACTGCCGCCGAAAAATTTCCTGAAAAAATCATTTTTTCTGCCGAGATAGCCGATGAGAAATGTTACTGCACCGTATATGATCATTGCAATAAGAGACTGCCACACGTCTCCTTCCAGAGACGTTGCCATTTCAGCCGCAATTGAGCCGATCGTTATACCGTTGATATATTCAAACATGTTGAGCTGCGACATCTGTGTATTTCCGATTAACTTTGTCAAAAGAAAAAGTACGGCAAGTGAAAACACCGCCGACAGTATAATTTTTATTATAGACATAAAAAGCATGCCTCTTTCTTTTATGAAATCAACATGCCTTATTATGTACAATAAATATTTTATTATTCAAAAGAATAATATTTCAGTTTTTAATTTTCCGGTTCTTCTTGTGAAGAAGTATCTTCGGATTTATCGCCGTCTGTGTTTTCCTCGGCTTCTTTCTTTTTAATCTTCTTAAGTGAGACAACAATGATTACCGCTACAATTACAGCTACGGCGAGAGCTCCTATGCCGGCGAAGATAAGGATTTTGCCCCAGTTTGTAGATTTCTCTTCGGTATCGGTAGATACAGGAGCAGGAGTTGTTGTCACAGGTGCGTCAGGATCTGTTATATCTGCTTGCGGAACTGTATCTGCTTCTGCTGCCGGTGTATATGACATCATATCCGGATCAAAGGTTGCAGGGTCAGTCTTTACTGCGTCATCTCCGTATTTTTTAGCAGTTTCTTCGTCGGGAGAAAGTGCAATACATGATATATAAATCTTGTCTTTTGCGGATGACTCCTCGAAATAGTCAAATCGCATACTGTTAAGCGTGCAATTTGTAGTTCCGCCTGTGGTCCGCCAAATATCTTTGTAGTCATTCAAGTTTATGATTTCTGTATGGTACTCGCCGTCACATTTAAGCTCTATCGGTATAGAGTATTCTTTTAATGCTTCAACTATTTTGCCGATGTAGAAATACATTCTTGTTGTGTAGCTGTCTTTAGAGTTTGACTTTGGAACCATGTATGTATATGTGAGATAACTGTAATCGGTTGTCAGGATTCTTTCTGAATTAAGCGATGTTTTAATCACTAATTCACCTTCTAAATTACTTTCTTCGCCAACCGTAGTTATTTTTGCAATGCCTTTCTCTGCAAATTCTATCATGCAGTTATCCAATCGTGTGAAGGCTCTCAGGTCATTTGTTGTATCAAAATTTATGTGTGTGTAGTCTATGGTTTTTTTCCAGTTAAAATCATCCTTGTGCTCTTTGAATGTTTCACGCATTGTGCTGACATCGCCGGTGCTGATTATATAACTGTATTCAAACGGTTCAAAGTTTCTCATTGTGTTTGTTATGAGCGGCGCGACATAGTTTGTAGGAAAAGCTTTTGGGTCTTTTGATCCGTCATATTCACATCTTCCTGCGAGCATTATTTCGACTTGCGGTGTATAAAGACCGATTCCGTAGCCCTTCTCGCTGCTCGTCCATGCACACCAAGTCTCTGTATTTGATTTATCCAGGGTGGTGTAACAATCATCAGCGGTATCGCGTTCTCCCCAAAACGGCAAATCTTTTTTCACTGTAAGTTCGTCATCTGTCCAGGGTTTTTTTCCGTTATAAAATGTGAACGTATCAAGGTAACTTATGGTGTAAAATGCAGGTAATTCCTGATGTCTGCCGGATTCTCCGTGATCATAAGTTGAAAAATCGACGAATCTGTTGTCAACTTCTATGTAATCGTCATGCAATGTATATGTATTTTCCATATATGCGTATGTAGGTGTATTATACTGTGACCAGTCGAGCGGACGGCATTTTACGTAAATATAGTTTTCCTCAATGGTGAAATCCAATATTTTACTTTTATTGTTAAATTGGTCGCCGCCTTGTACCGGATTGTATCCCCAGGATGATCCCTGATAATTTCCGAGGACATACGGCTCTTTCATTGTGCCGTAATAGGACTGCTGAACCAAACGTCCTGTATCGTATGCATTGAGCATATTTGTGACAGTGTCATCGCCGTCAAGCTTATCTTCTATATAATTGACACCGCCGCCCCAGGCCATATATACACCGAGTTTGAAACGTTCGTTTTCAATATATACAGTATCGTTTACTGGCCTATAACCCATAGCTGTTTCAAATGAGTGAAGCTTAAAGGCAATACGGGTGCCCTCCTTTATAGGTTCGAATGTCAACTGAAGAGGTTTTAATCCTATAACATTGGATATAACTTTTGTGTCTACGGTAATAGTGTTGTCAATCAGCGATGTAAAGTCCGCCTCGTCACCTTTTTCCAGGTAGAAGTCCTCTGTATATATTGTGTCTGCCGTTTTGTAAGAGATTGTTCCCTTTACAACGTCGGAAGCTGTGTAGTTTATTGAAAACTTATTAAATTGTTTGTTTTTTGGCTCAACTATGTTGAAGACCAATTTGTCTTCTACAATGTAACTCCCGTCAGCCGTTGTTCCTATAAATCCCGACACATTGGTTTTTAACCCTGCACCGTTAAATTGAATGTCTGTTTCTTCCGCTTTTACCGCTTGTGCGGAAAAAAGACATTGGAAAATCATGGCGAAAGTAACAAAAAGAATTGCTGCTTTTTTCAGCACATGATTAGATGAAATAAAGCTGTTTTTCATTTTTTACTCCTTTTATATATGGTAAATTAATTAAAAACTATTTTATTTTTTGCGTTTTTTCTTTAAGAACAGCAAAAGAAAAATGATACCGCCGATTACAATAATTGTGATAATTAAGATAACAGTCAAAATGACCTTGATGTTTTTCTTGTTGCCTTTATTGCTATCGGAGCTTCTGTTGTCCGTTTTGGTTGTGTTTTCTTCTGTATCGGCAGTGGGTGCAGAAGCTGACTCTGAGTCGTTGTTTTCATCTCCGGCAGTATGCGATGCGCTGCTTTCGGGTAATTCCGATTCAGTTATTTCCGGTGTGGTTGTTGACGGCGTTTCTGTTTCATGTATCGGTGATGTATTTACAAACACCACTGTACCGAGTTTATCTGTTATAAAAACAAGTTTGCCGTCTGTATATGATGAATTGACTGTTGTAAGTTTTCCATCCTGTGATGCCATGTAAGCCATTGTTTTATTGTTATTATATCCCTCGGGCAATGTCACTGTGAGCATTATAGGACTGTTGAGTGTTGCGTTAATACTCATATTTGTAATTATATATCGTATTTCAGTACCGAAACATGCTGTTATATTTTTGTCGATTTCCGCAGTGTCACTTGCTTTTGCGACTGTGATTTTTGTATTGTCATCAAAAGTGTTGTTGCCTTTGTCAGTTATTTCTACCAATACAGAACTGTCCTCGCCGTGCGAAGGTGTGGTACTCGGTGAAAGTGTCACAGATGTACCTGCCGTGCCTGAGGGGTTTACCTTGTTGGAAGAGCCTGCTGTATTCAAACCGCCGGCTGTGCTTGAGGAACTGCCT
>JAFTXP010000019.1 GCA_017461545.1 Clostridia bacterium
TAAGAGCATTCTCACCCGTTATATTTCTGCCCCAAAAGTTCGGGTACAGTTTGTTTCGGGTTACCCATTCGAACTCTGTGATATTATTCTGTAAAATATCGTTTGAAGGAATTGCAGAATCAACTCCGAACAAAAGTCTGACAGTTTTTTCGTTATTACTTTCAACAGTTTCATTTGAAATACTTTTTTCTTCAATATTCTCAATAACTGATATTGCTTTTTCGTATGCATCTCTACATGCCATTTTAAATTACCTCTTTTCTTTTTTATTTAATAAAACTTGTTTTGCAGCTGCTGAGGTAATAATAAAAAATAATGCGGACAACAGCTGTCCGCATTAAAAAATAGTTTTTATTTTATTAATTATTTATCTACAACTAAAATGATATTTTCGGAATTTCATACAGACATAATAGAGAAAAGTGCCTCAAAACTGTCTGAAACAACAATTTTGAGACACTCCCTTACTTTAATGCGTAAATTTCAACATTGTAATTCTGCATAACCAGTGAATCAATCATTGTATAATCATCTGCCACCATAGTGTCTAAAGCATCAGTCATTTTATGTAAACCGCTTATATCATCACTGCGGAACAAAGACTCGTGGGATTCAACTACATTGTCAGGTATTCTGAAATGAACAATGACAGCCGGTTTATTTTCCTGAAGATTTGAAATATCAGCTATAACACTTTCGTCACTTGCAACATCAAACCATTGCACAATAGTGTAGGTCGAAGGATAATTATCCGCCAAAAGATAAAATATGGGCGCATGCGGAAATACAAATACAGTGTCGTCTTCATCCGAGTATTCGTTTATCATTGACACGATTCTTTCATATCCGTCTTTCGTTTCAGCCGATACTTTTATACCTTTCAATTCAGGAATATCTACAGTCTCTGTAGCATAGCGCAAATCGCCCTCGGTCAAAGACCACCAGGAGTAAGGCAATCTGTATTTTGCGGAAATAATCTGGAAACACATAACCGTTGCAAACAATAATGCAACCGCTCTGTTTATATATCCAAATTTGTGATTTGAAAAATGCAAAACAATACAAAGGAACAATCCTACAGCAAGAGCCGACTGACCTTCTACTATTCCTGATGATGTCGCACATCCGTATGCCAGAGCAATAATCATTCCGGATAAAGTAAAAACAAGGAATAACGGTTTCAGTTCAGCTTTATCATCATGCCTGTGCTTTATAAGCCAAATGAACACCGCTATAAATATTATGAAACTCAATCCGAAGAACAGGTACGGCATTTTTCCTATTATCAATTTCGAGAAAAAACGGCTGATGCCGAAGCTGTGCCAACAGACCACAATGCCGACTAAAATAAGTACCGGAAATGATATAAATATTATTGAATTGATCACAGTTCTGTCTTTTTGTATTGAAAAACGCTTTTCAGCATATACAGATGCGAAAATGATAAAAAGCCCCAATAAGAACCATGGCATTTTACTCCAAATAGCCGAAAGCATTCTGGGCACCCAAGCAAACAGCACCGTCAGCATTCCGCCTTTGGATTCTATCGCGCCGCCGACAGTAGAATCAAGAAATACTTTGAGAGAGCCGTTTGACACCATTACCAATACGGTAATCAACAGAGGTACAAGAGCAGCAACTATATATTCAATTATATGAAAAATGTGATTTTTTGTCTTTCTGAAATAAATCGCGATGAAAACAAGAACTGCAAATGTATATACCAACACAAAAGCGCCGCTGTTCTGCCGCACCAAAAAAGAGCACATTGCAATGACACCGCTTAAAACCAATTGCCAACTGAATGCCGGAACCTCTTCCGAAGATAACACTTTTGAGACATGACACAAAAGAAGCAACGTCGCAGCATATGCGCACAGATCAAAAATTCTTATATAATCATAAAAAATTTGCACAATTTCAGATTGCAAATAAAAGGCTGCAACAATCGTTGCAACTGCTGAAATCCACGGCTTAAAAATTTTAGATAATATATTGTATGTCAATAATGTTATAGCCGCAAAGACAATTATGCCGAACACACGCAAAACAATAATATCATAACCGAAAATCGCAGTAATTCCGGAAATAAGATACGTATATAACGGCATAAATAATAATTCAAAATCCGTGTACGGAGAACTTCCGTTATTTATTAATTTTGCATATACAGAATACCATCCTTCTGCAACAGGCATTGTCCTTGTGGACAAAATAGTGCAAAATACAACTGTCGGAATCAAAACCGCAACAAATCCGAAAATGAACTGTGTGCGATTTTGCTGAAACCATCCGACAACTTTTGCCCCAAAAACATTATTGTTATCTTTTGCTCTATATATAAGAACTGAAAAAAACAATACCGCAAAAACTAAAAGTAACGTCAAGAACATAAATTATATCCGATTCCAATCTGAACATTCTATAAATCAACATGGTTATTATATCAAAATAATGAGTTTGCACAATATTATTTTTTCATCTGCGGTGTTAAATTATTTGTTAACCGCTTCAGGCTGAAGTGTATTATTGCATACAGCGGTACTGCAAACAGCATTCCGAAAAGTCCGAAAAACTCTCCGCCTATAAAGACCGCAAAAATCGTTGCAACAGGATGAATACCCAATTTACCTTCAATTATTTTGGGCGAAATAAAATTATTGTCAATTTGCTGAACAATTATAAACAAAAGAACTACAAACAGCGCTTTAAAAGGAGAAACTATCAACATGGCAGCAACTGCCGGCACTGCACCGATAAACGGGCCGAAATAAGGGATTAAATTCGATAATCCGCCTATTATCCCCAACAAAAGCGGATAAGGCGCTCCGATAATCCAAAGACCCAAGGTCTCTAAAAAACCAATAATGAATGCAATAATAAACTGTCCGCTTATAAAGGAATAACATACTTTTTCTGTTTCGGTATATATTTCTATAAGAAATTCCCGCCAGCTGTACGGAAAAACCGACAAAATAAAATTCCCCGCTTTTTCTTTATCTCTTAATAAATAAAATGTTATCACAACAGATGTGACAATATCCAGTATGGTTTTTGCGATATTTACAATATTTCCGGGCTCTGCCCACGATGCAACGGTTTCGGAAATTTTTTCTTCCGCTGTTTCAACTACTGACAGACCTCCCTGAGAGTCTGAAATATCTTCATTCAGTATTGACTCGAAAAATCTGTCAACAAATTTGCTGTTTAACGATTCAAAAAAATCATATATTTTCACTGAAAATGTTTTTATATTTTCTTTTATCAACGGTATATTTTCAACTATTTCAGATACATTTTCTTTTAAAACAGGAATTATAAAAGTAATTATTCCGACAATAACAGTCAGCGCAATAAGAAAAACCACCGCTACCGCGCCGCTTCTCTTTACCCGACCCTTTTTTTCAAACCATTCAACAAACGGATTTAATACAAAAAACGAAACTGCTGCAATAATCAGCGGATTGATAATATGCGTCAGTCTGTCGCGGAAAATTAAAAATATAATTGTTATAAGTAAAACAGGAATCAGATACAGAAAATTTAACCACAGTTTTTTTATTTTACTGCCGAAAGAGCCTTTTTCATCTATATCCGGCATCAACATTCACCGCCCCACGTTAAATCTGCCTTTATTCCTTTCCCGCAATCACATAATCCCTGAACACCTCTATGCCGTCATCAAAATAAATAATGTTCCGGCCTTTTACAGCATCCTCCATAAGACCTCGGTAAAGTTCAAAACCCTCAATAGTTCCTGTTTCAACGTCAAAGACCATATCACGGATTACGCCCATTCCGCCTCCGCTCCTTGCCTCCACATTCTTTCCTATCATTCCGGAATAACGGCAATCTTTATTGATGCCGATTTTTTTATCAAATTTTAAAATGCTTTTGTCACTGTAAATTACACAGTTTTTATTGCTTATCTGCAATATTTCTTCAAGAAGGATCATTCTCTTGCGCAGCGTTATACCGCTCTGCTCCAGAATAAATGCACAGACTTTACTTTCATTATCATACAAAGCATCTCCGATGTAACCGACACGGCTGTCATCTTTTAAACAAACGACAGGAACTCCTTTAACACCTAAAATACTCGTCATACAATCTACCCCTTTGCGGTGAAATAATTGCAATCAAAACAAACTGCAGTTTATTGTTTGTTGAAAAGGGAGTTTTTATACAATTGATGCTTGATAACAGTATAAAAAACGCCGCTGATGTTTTTCCATCAGCGGCGTGACAACGATCTCATTTTATTTTTCTTCCCATTTTTGCTTCTTTGCTTTTGTTTCGCAGTATATACATCTGTATACGTGATTTTCACGGTCCGCAAGCTTGAAAATGTGTGGAAGTTCCTGTTCGACCGATGTAATGCATCTTGGGTTTTTACATTCGATTACACCTTCAAGCTTTTCAGGAAGCGTCGGCTTGAATTTTTCAACACGCTGTCCGTCTCTGACGATGTTTACCGTTATACCCGGATCAACATAGGCTAAAATATCAAAATTAAGCGATATCAACTCGTCTACCTTTATAATATCCTTTTTACCCATTTTCCTGCTGGGAGCGTTCTTGATAATTGCTACCGACGAGTCAAGCGAATCGAGATTCAGAAGATTGTACAAAACCATTCCTCTGCCGGCAGAGATGTGGTCTATTACGATACCGTTTTTTATCTCATCAATAACCATAATTTACACCTCCAAAAGCTTCAGAATGAGAGCCATTCTTATAAATTTACCGTTTTGCACCTGTTTAAAGTAGCAGGCACGCGGGTCGCTGTCAACGCTTCTTGAAATCTCGTTTACTCTCGGCAGCGGATGCATTATGCTGAGGTCTGCTTTTGCATTTACAAGCTTGCTGTCAGTTAAGATGTAGCTGTCCTTAAGTCTGATATAGTCAGCTTCATTAAAGAATCTTTCACGCTGTACTCTTGTCATGTACAAAATATCAAGTTCCGGCATTGCACCCTCTAAATCAGTGGTCTCGGTGTATTCGATGCCTTTCTTTTCGATTTCCTCGAGTATGTACTCAGGCATACGGAGTTCATCGGGTGATATAAATACAAATTTCACATTTTTATATCTGGAAAGCGCTCCTACGAGTGAATGTACTGTTCTTCCGAATTTTAAGTCGCCGCAGAAACCTACGACGAGATTGTCGAATCTTCCTTTTTCCCTTGAAATGGTAAGCAAATCAGCCAAAGTCTGTGTCGGGTGGTTGTGTCCGCCGTCACCTGCGTTTATCACGGGAATGTCGCAGTTAAGTGATGCCACATACGGAGCGCCCTCCTTCGGATGGCGCATTGCGATGATGTCCGCATAGTAACCAACAGTTCTGATAGTATCGGCAACGCTTTCGCCTTTTGCCGCAGAACTGCTGTTTGCCTCGGAGAAACCTATTACATTTCCGCCGAGTTCGTACATTGCCGCTTCAAAGCTGAGTCTCGTTCTTGTGGAGGGCTCAAAGAAAAGCGATGCAAGCTTTTTGCCTTTGCATTTTTCTGAATACTTTGCAGGGTTTTCTATGATGTCGCCTGCAACTTTTATAAGTTCTTCGATTTCTTCTGTTGTTAAGTCAAGTATATCGATAAGACTTCTCATATATAGTCTCCGTTCCGACCTTTGCGGTCAATTACGCTGTTATCCAGCTCTCATCTGAAGGATTGTTCCTGAATGCAATCAATCTCTTTATGTCGTCATTCTTTATATAGCCGATCTCTGCCGCAACTTCTGCAATCACATCAAAGTTTGTAAGGCTGATGTTTTTAACATTTGCCGCCGCAAGTCTGTCAAGCCCTTTCTGCATACCGTATGTGAAAATACTTACGATACCCAAGACTTCTGCGCCTGCTTCACGAAGTACATTTACAACTTCTATAACGCTTCCGCCTGTTGAAATAAGATCCTCTACAACTACGACCTTCTGTCCTTTTTCGAGACGGCCCTCAATCTGGTTTCCTCTGCCGTGGTCTTTTGCACCTGAGCGTACGTAACCCATCGGAAGTCCCATGATGTGTCCTGTGATAGCTGCGTGTGCGATACCTGCTGTGCTTGTTCCCATGAGAACTTCTACATCAGGATAATTTGCCTTTATTGTCTCTGCAAGAGCATTTTCAACATCGTTTCTTACGGCAGGTGCTGTAAGTGTAAGTCTGTTGTCGCAGTATACGGGGCTCTTTATTCCGCTTGCCCATGTGAAAGGCTCGTCCGGTCTGAAGAAAACCGCCTTTATTTCAAGTAAATCTTTTGCTATAAGCTTCTGAACTTCTGTTGCCATTTTGTTTATCTCCTTAATCTAAATTTTTTATATTATCAATCAACAAATTCTCTCACGCATCTTCTGTACGCTTCTACGGGATTCTCAGCTTTTGTTACGGGACGTCCTACTACGATGTAGTCAGAGCCGTTGAGTTTTGCCTGAGCAGGTGTCATTATACGCTTCTGGTCGCCTACGTCACCGTCTGCAAATCTTACACCGGGAGTAACTGTTATAAAATTCTGTCCGCAGCATTCTTTAACCTTTGCAGCTTCAAGAGGCGAGCATACGATACCATCAAGGCCTGCTTTTCTTGCGTTGTCTGCGTAGTGCATTACGACCTTGTCGATAGGCTCGTTTATCAAGAGATCCTGTGTCATCTGCTCCTGTGATGTCGATGTAAGCTGTGTCACCGCGATAAGAAGCGGTCTTGTACCGTCCTCTCTTGTAAGACCTTTGAGAGCGGCCTCCATCATAGGGATTGTGCCTGCCGCGTGAAGGTTTGTCATATCTACATCAAGCGATGAGAGAACTGCCATACTCTTCATTACCGTGTTCGGAATGTCGTGAAGCTTTAAGTCGAGAAATATTTTATGTCCTCTCTTTTTTATTTCTTTAACAATCTCCGGACCTGCGCCGTAGAAAAGCTCCATTCCTATTTTTACATAAGGTTTTTCCTCTGTGAATAAATCAAGAAAGTCCAAAACCTCTTTTTTGCTGCTGAAATCACATGCGATAATTACGTCTTTACCCATTAGTGTGCTCCTCCTATTATATCATTTAAACTCTTTATACCGTATTTCTCCATTGCCGCGGGAAGTGACTCGATTATATCTTTGCAAGCAAAGGGATTGACAAGATTTGCCGCGCCTACCTGAACGCCTGTTGCTCCCGCAAGCATCATTTCTATAACATTTTCGGCTGTCGATACGCCGCCCATTCCTATTATCGGAATTTTTACAGCCTCGTATACCTGATATACCATTCTGACTGCTACGGGGAATATCGCACTGCCTGAAAATCCGCCCATCTTGTTTGCGATGATAGGCTTTTTAGTTTTCAGATTTATTCTCATGCCGAGTAATGTGTTAATAAGGCTGATACCATCTGCACCTGCCGCCTCACAAGCCTTTGCTATCTCCGTAATGTCCGTAACATTAGGGCTGAGTTTTATGTATACAGGTTTTGTTGTAACTTTCTTTACCGCCGCAGTTACTTCTTCTGCCGCCTTTGCATTTGTTCCGAAAGCCATTCCTCCGTTGTGGACATTGGGACAGCTTATATTTACTTCGATTATGCCTACCTGCTCCTCTTTGTCGATTCTTTCACAGCAGTAAACGTACTCGTCAAGCGAAAAACCGCCGATGTTTGCTATTACTTTTTTATCAAAGCATTTTGCAAGCTTCGGGAGTTCGGTGTCAATGACCCTGTCAATACCCGGATTCTGCAAACCTACGGAATTTATCATACCTGCAGGGCACTCGGCAATCCTCGGGAGAGGATTTCCGAAACGCGGTTCTTTCGTGGTCCCTTTGAAAGAGAACGAACCGAGCATATTTATATCATATAATTCTGCGAATTCGTAGCCAAATCCGAATGTTCCGCTTGCAGGAATAATAGGATTGTCAAGCTCCAATCCGCTGAGTGTTACTTTTGTTTTTACCATATTATTTCCTCCTTTACGAGTACGGGACCGTCTTTGCAGATTCTCTTGTTTCCGTATTTAGTTTTGCAGCTGCAGCCCATACAGGCGCCGAATCCGCAGCCCATTCTTTCCTCGAAGCTGAGCTCACCGCTTGTATTTGTACCATCATAAACGGCCTTTAGCATCGGAAGAGGTCCGCAAGTATAGAAGTATGAATACTCTTTTCCCGACTGCTTTATCGCATCGGTTACAAAGCCTTTTATTCCGTAACTTCCGTCAACCGTTGCTGTCATCACATCACAGCCGAGAGCTTTGAATTCTTCCTCATAAAAGACATCGTCTTTTGACGCGAAGCCGAGTACGACCAATGATTTTATTCCTTTTTCAGCAAGTTTTTTTGCCAATCCGTACATCGGAGGTGTTCCTACGCCGCCGCCGATAAGAAGCGGTGCATCTCCGCTCTTTGCAACATCAAAACCGTTGCCGAGACCGACAAGCACGTCAAGCACGCCGCCTGATGTCATAGACGCCATTTTCTCCGTACCCTCTCCGACTACTTTGTAGATAATCGTAATCGTATCTTCCGTCCAGTCACATATCGAAATAGGTCTTCTCAAAAACAATCCGTCAAGTTTGATATTTATAAACTGACCCGGAGCGGTTATCGCAGATGTGTCTCCCTCAAGAATCATTTTATATACGTCTTTTGCTGTTTTGTAATTTTCTTTGATTGTATATAAACCCTGTGTCATAAAAATTTCCTCCGTTTTAATATCGGTTACTGTTATGCTTTCCAGACGATTTTACCGTCACAGGCCGTCATCAGACATTTTCCGAAAACTTTCATTCCCGTGAAAGGAGAACTCTTGCCCTTTGATAAAAAGTCCTTAGGGGCAACCTCGTACTCCGCATTCAAATCATATACCGTGAAATCGGCAGGCTGTCCCACTTTTATTTCTCCGCCTATTCCGAACCTCTTCGAAGCGTTTGTATTAAGAAGTTCGCAGAGCTTTTCGAGTGTAATAACTCCTGTTTTTACAAGATGCGTATACAGCACCGGGAAAGCGGTCTCAATTCCGACAACTCCCATAAAGCTTTTTTCAAGTCCCCTTGATTTTTCCTCCGCCGAATGAGGCGCATGGTCGGTTGCTATCATATCTATGGTGCCGTCTTTTATGCCCTCTATAAGTGCAAGCCTGTCCGCCTCGCTTCTGATGGGCGGATTCATCTTAAATCTGCCGTCCTCCTGAAGCTGCATATCATTAAAGACAAGGTAATGAGGGCCTGTCTCACAAGTTATGTCAACTCCGGATGCTTTTGCTTTTCTTATAACTTCGACACTCTCTTTTGCGGAAACGTGACAGACGTGATATTTGCACCCGGTCTCCTTTAAAAGTTCAACATCCCGTGCGATAGGTCCCCACTCGCTCTCCGAGCAAATACCTCTGTGACCGTTTATCTTTGCATACTCTCCGTCGTGTATATATCCTTGTCTGAGAAGTGAATTATCTTCGCAATGCGCAGCAATTATTTTTCCGTTTTCTTTGACCTTTATCATAGCGGCCTTCATCATGTCTGCGTCCTGAACACCTTTGCCGTCATCAGAAAAGCCTATCGCCTCGTTCGCCAGAGCATCAATGTCAGCAAGCTCCTTACCCATCTCCCCGACGGTAATCGAAGCAAACGGATAGACATTTATCACAGCATCTTTTTCTATGATATCTTTTTGCACACGAATATTTTCGACAGAGTCAGGAACGGGATTTAAGTTCGGCATCGTACAGACACTTGTATAACCGCCGCGCGCAGCAGCTCTGCTGCCTGTCGCAACAGTCTCTTTGTACGAAAAACCCGGCTCCCTGAAATGCACATGCACATCAATAAAACCGGGGAAAATATAACAATCTTTAAAATTATAAAATACGGAATCCTTATCGGCAGACACTTCTCCGCCCGAAGCACCGTCCGAATATAATATATCTGAAATAACACCGTCACGGACAACAATGTCCGCATTGCGGAAGCATCCGTCTGTATAAATTTTTGCGCCGTTAAGACGGTAAAACATAATACTCCACAACCTCCGTTTAATTAAAATTGCCTTCTTGTTATTATGTTATATTTAACATTTTCTGTCAAGAATCAACTTGGGAAATAATACGCATTTTCTAACACTTAATAACTTGTTTGCTTGACCGAAGCAATACGCTTTTGGTATAATTAAAAATCATATTTTATGAAATCATTTTTTGATAAAAAGGCAGGAGTTTTTTATGATACAGGAAAATAAAACACGAAGATATACGGTCAATCCGAAATCGATGATTGACGCAGCCTTTGAAAACGCATACACGGACGGACAGGACGGACCGGTTGCTACAAAGCCCGACCTTGCTGTCACAATCACGGGTGTGCTCAGTATGCTCATCGTTACAGGTATGTACCTGCTTACATTTTTTGAAAAAAGCAAATCGGAAAAGCTTTGGTTAATTCTCATGGCAGTCTGTGCGGCTATTACATTATTTATCATATACAAATATTTTAAAAATCTTAAAGCTTACAAAAATTATAACAGCACTGACAACAGCAAACATGCTAAGAAAATGGAGTTTTTTGCTCTTTTCGGAGATGATCTTCCCGAAGAGATGGAGGCGGCAGATTTTTTAAAGACCGTTTCGCCCATTGCCACAAAACCTGTTGTTGTGCAGAAACCCACTTTCAAAGCAAGCCTTTTTCAGCTTGTAAATATGCTTAACACAAAAAACAATCCTTCAGACCTTCTCTGTAAAAACATGACGGTGTACGGAAGCGTGCTCACGCAGGCCCGCCACAGATATTATGTAAAAAAGGAGAACGGAACTTTCGTATTCTATGATCAGGACTTTATGAATCCTGCAGGAGAACTTGTATGCGACGAAAAAGATATCGTTTCTTACGGACGTTTCTCAGCATATCCCTCATCGATAAATAAATCCGGCGGAAAAGTTCATCAGGACTCTTTTGTTGTAGAAATCGACGCAGGTGACGGAGAAAGAATTTACTTTGAAATCAATGGCAGAGAGACCGAAAAAGTCAAAAAATTATTTAAAGGCATAAAAGAAGCAAAATAATTTTACAAACAACAAATAAAAAAACAAGGTGCTGTTTTTTTACAGCCCCTTGTTTTTTATTTGTTATCCGAATTTTATTGAAGCTTCGAAACAGCAATGATCTTCGTCACCGTCATTAACCGTTCCTCTGACAAAGTACCGCTCTGAATTCTCGTTATCGGTTATTATTTCCATAACGGCTTTCTCTCCGAATTTTATCTCTTTGTGATATTTGATATCAAAAGAAGATATGTCCGCCTTCAGGTACTGCTCCGTAGAGAAAAGATTTTCAACCCATTCTACATATTTGGCATTATTTACATGGCTGTTATAGTCAAGGTCAGTATATACAGCTCTATGTGTTTCCAAACGGTTATCCGCAGCACCGATTTTATCTTTTGGAACTCGCAGCTTAGGAACTTTACATGCTATATCCAGATGAGATGTATCAACCCAAGGGAGGTCGTATTTATTTGCCCATACAACAGTCCTGGCAGTCATATCCATCAATACGCACTGAATGGCCGCCTTTCCGTACAGCTCACCCGTATCTGCATCCTCAAAAGAAAAATATCTTGTGATTATTGCATGTTTTTCATTATCAGGCCATGTAGAAACTTTCACTCTTGTATAGCAAGAAGGATATTTGACCATTTCTATATGAGTCTGTACCAACACAAGGCACACATTGTAACCGTCTTTTAATGTATTCCAACCCCATCCGGACATATTTGAGTGAACTCCGGCAACAGCAAGCATATGCTTTATGGCAGAAGAAATTTTCCACCTGTTTCTGAAATCCGTATCTGTTGCTTCCAACGCCCTTATCTCACTGTATTTTGGAATTAAATTTATTTCTTCCATACACTACCTCATCCGTTTTTATTTTATCAATTTGATTTCCGGCAAAATTCTCATAACAGTTTCGACAGCCGGAGGCACAGTGCCGTACTCCAAACAAGATGCACTTCCGAATGCAGCTCCTATTTTCAGACAATTTATAAAATCGAAATTATTATACAGTCCGAACAACAATCCTGCAATCGTATTGTCACCTGCGCCGACAGTAGACTTCGCATCATTTTGAGGTACCTTTACCGTAGCTTCTCCGTATTCTCCTGCATAGACAAAACCGTCAGCTCCCAAGCTGATTATTATATTACTAGCACATCCTTTTTGCAAAAGCAGTCTCGCAGCAGGCAAGCCGCACGCACTGCAATCAGAAATCCCCATCAATGCATTGGCTTCTTGCTGATTTGGCTTTATAAGCCACGGTTTAGCTTCACACAAATCTTCCGCGCCGAGGGACGAGGTATCCAATATCAACTTTCCGTACACATTTTTGCATGCATTTATAAAAGCCTGTCTGCTTATGCCGGCCGGAACTTTTCCGGATATGGCAATATACGTATCAGATGTACATTCGCTGTTTACATGCGCCATCGCCTGCTCTAGCAGATCCTCCGAAGTAGTAAACGTATCGGTAATAATTCTTGTCTCAGGAATCCCTGCAGTATTTAGAGAAATAGCCTCTCTGACTTTTCCTTCCGCAAGAATATATGTACAGTCAACACCGTCTGCCTTGAGCATGTTAAGAAAATAATCTGCGTTTTGTCTTCCCAATAGCGCAACAGCTTTGCTTTTAATTCCGAACCGAGCCAGTGCCCGGGAAATATTTATACCCTTTCCGGCAGCATTGGTAATAACCGACAACGGTTTGTTTTCGTCTGCGATATTAAACTTTCCGAACTGGTAATGCGTATCAATTACAGGATTTAACGTAAGAGTTACTATTTTTACTTTTTTATCAGATATCAATTCATTTCACTTCTTCACTATCATCATTTGCGTCAGGAACAATTGTTTCCCTGTCTTTGCCGGAATTTTCTTCAGGCATACTCACATTCTCATCGCCGAAGACTTCTTCCAAAGATTTACCTTCAAGCAATGCCATAAATTCTTCGCCTGTAATATTTTCTCTGTCGTATAAAACTCCTGCCAGCAAATCCAGTTTATCCTTATTTTCGGTAAGGAGTTCTACGGCTTTGTTGTAACATTCAGTAATCATCCGGTGAATTTCTTTATCAACTCTTGCAGCAGTTTCGTCAGAGCAGTTAAGTTGACTTCTTTCTCCGAGATACATATTTGTTTTCTGAACAAGATTTACAAAACCGAATTCGTCACTCATACCGTAAGCAGTTATCATTTCACGGGCATATGCAGTAGCTCTTTCGATATCATTTGACGCGCCTGTGGTGACAGAGTCAAATTCTATCTGCTCAGCAGCACGGCCGCCGGCGAAAACACAAATTTTTTCCAAAGCTTCGTCACGGCTTATCAAATGCTTTTCGTCCTCAGAGACTTGCATTGTATATCCGAGCGCGCCGGAAGTCCTCGGTATAATGGTGATTTTATGAACAGGCTCTGTATGTGTCAGAAGCGCCGCAACCAACGCGTGTCCTATTTCGTGGTAAGCAACTATTCTCTTTTCCTTATCGGAGAGAACGGTACTTTTCTTGGCCTCGCCTGCCAATATTACATCAACAGCCTCATTAAGTTCTGTCTGCGTTACAACTTTTTTCTTTACGCGAACTGCACGAAGCGCAGCTTCGTTTATAATATTTTCGAGATCCGCACCCGAAGCTCCCGGAGTAGATTTGGCAATAGCAGACAAATCGACATTGTCAGACATTTTTACCTTGCGGGCATGAACATCAAGAATTGCCTTTCGCCCTGTCAGATCAGGCAAATCGACAATTATTCTTCTGTCAAATCTGCCGGGTCTCAGAAGAGCCTTATCAAGTACTTCCGGTCTGTTTGTGGCAGCAAGTAAAACAACACCTTTAGATGAGTCAAATCCGTCCATTTCGGCAAGCAGCTGATTTAAAGTCTGTTCTCTCTCATCATTTCCGCCCATAACATTGTCGCGGCTCTTACCGATAGCATCTATCTCGTCGATAAATACAATACAAGGAGCTTTCTCCACTGCTTGTTTAAATAAATCTCTGACACGGGATGCACCTACGCCGACAAACATCTCGACAAACTCAGAACCCGATATTGCAAAAAACGGAACACCCGCCTCACCCGCAACAGCCTTTGCAAGCAGAGTCTTACCCGTACCCGGAGGGCCAACTAAAAGCGCACCTTTAGGAAGCTTCGCACCGATTTCGGAATATTTTTTCGGATTGTTAAGAAAATCAACAATTTCGAGCAATGACTCTTTGGCCTCATCCTGCCCTGCCACATCGTCAAACGTCTTTTTTGTAGCATTTTCCGCATATATCTTTCCTGTGTTCTTGCCGAATGACATCACACCGCCGTTCATTTTCTTACTCAATGTCCGTGACAGCAAGAAGAACAGCAAGTAACAAATTACAAGAGGAATTAAAAATCCCAGTATAGTATCAAATATGGTTGTCTCTTCTATCGGGGAGCCGAACTTAACATTGTGCTCAAGTAAAAGATTTACGACTTCCGAATCCTCTACCCTTAACATACCGGTTTCGTAATACACAGGATTATTCTTGTCAGCATCTTTCGGCACGACCGTAATCGTACTGCCGCTCAGCTCAACCTTTTCTACTTTGTCCTCTTTTACCATTGTTATAAATTCGCTGTATGAAATCTCCTTATATGTAGGGGCATTCATCTGAGGAACAATTACCCATGAGATTATCAATACAACAACTGTTATTATCAGATAATATACAATTATCGGTACTTTTTTCTTTCCGTTTTTCGGATTATTATTTTCAGGCATATATGAATCCTTTCACAGTTAAAACATTAATTTTTTTGTATTATTAATTTCTTATACTAATAATTATAAATAAAATTCTTAAAATGCTCTTAAACATTTTACTCTGCATAAAAAGGCGCAAGAATATATCCGTCACTCTGAGAAATTATGCGGTACACCGTTCTGTATCTGACTTCTTTATCGCCGGAACTTACAGAAAAAGTCTCAATCCACGTTCTGTCCTCGTCTGTGACAGAGTCTACGTATATATAATCATACTTATCAATATTGTTGTACCATTCTTTATCAAAAGACAACGAAAATGGAGATGCATTATAGTCTGCAATCAATAAATCACGTGTTTCTTCCAAAGTTGTCACATAGCAAATTTTTATTTCGGACGCATCGACTGAAGAGTCTTGTTTTTTCATGATATCGTACATCTGTCCTATGGATGCGGCATGATTTGTCTCGAGTCTCTGTTCTGACGAAAATTCGGAAGAATACGGATAGAAAAGCAGATAGAAAACAATAAGCAATAATATTGACAGTACCGATACCGCCGTAATTACTTTTTTCAGAATTACCGAGGATTTTTTTTCGGACAGAAATACCCGGCTCACAAAAACTTCGTATAACTCATTGAAATACAACACCCCCGTAAGTAACAACCACATCGTCAGGAATGTTCCTATATATCTTTCGTAGGAAGCTAAATTAACAGCCTCATACTCGGTAAATTTATAAACGAATGTAAATAAAATCGCCTTTAAATACAGTATAAAAGCTACAACAACAGATGTCAGGAGCACTGCATATCTTCCGGCTTTTTTCTTATCTTTTCTCACCAAAATTACAAGCGTTGCGCCCAGAAGTACCAATATTATAAAAATCGCAAAAAGAGATATCCCGAACGCAAATCTTCCTTCAAATGCCGCTTCTATAAAAGAATCTACGGTCTGCTTTCTGTATGCAGACAATTCATCGGTTCTGAAAACCATTTCGTATAAATTGTTGAGTGTTTCCTTTACACCGCTGCCGTCGGAAATATATTCATTGGACTTTAAAACTGTCTTCCACGAAAAAAAGGCAATTACAAATGACAGTATCGGGCATACGGTAAGTAAAATTTTCTTCGGACGGCTGCTTTGTCTTTCGAAAAAAATCATATCTGCAGTCAACAAAACAATTACAAATGCCGAAAATCCTATGCCTATACTCTTTGTCAATGCAAGCGCCGCAAGGGCAACCGTTATAAAAATAATACTGCATATGCTTATGACGTCTTTCTTTTCCTCCGAGCCTTCATCACGGACAAAATAGATTAAGAAAACATACACAGGAATCAAGGCTAACAAGGTATCAACTGCCAGTATCGTAAAAACAGACATCTTAAGAATTGCCGTCAGGGCAAAGCACAACGTAACCGCCAAAGGAATCAGCCATACTGTTTTTTTGTCCTTAAAACTGAATTTCTTAAAGAAAGGCATCAGGCACGAAAACATAAGAAGTCCCATTCCCGTGAAAGTGTAGCTTTCATTGAACGATCCCGTAACAGCAGACCAGAAATAACATACAAGTGTCGCAAACGGAGGATAATCTTTGAATAAACCCGAAGCCTCAGGCACACAGTAAAAATTATCAAGAGCAAACATGGTTTTTATCGAAAATCCCCAATGAGAAAATTCGTCATTGAGGTAATATTCCCTGCCGTAATTAAGTATCACAAAAAAAACGGTCAGAAACAAAAACACTGCGAGTCCGGGTGTCAATACATAACGAAAAACATCTTTTATTTTTGCCTGCACTTTATTTTTATCAATACTTAAATATACTGCAAAGAACAAAATACAAAGCAACGAAATTATTACCGTCGCAAACACGCCTGCAATAAGAGTTCCCATCATACCGAAGATGTACAATGTGAATGATATAAACACAAATGAAATAAATAAAGTTTCCTCTATCCGTCGCTTTGCAAAATACGATATAAATGATGCAATAATTATTACTATCACTGAACCTATAAAAGCACCCACAAAACACACCCCCTTTTATAACAGACAAAACTGCACAATACGTAAAAAGTATCATGCAGTTTATTATAAAACAAAAATATTAAATGTAATCATTCCCTGAAAATGATTCCGACATCCGGTCCCATCTTATCGATTATCGCAAGAGACTCTACTCTCATGCCCTGCTCACGCAGCATTTTTCCGCCTGCCTGATAACCTTTTTCGATTACAATACCTGCGCCGATAACTTCTGCACCGGATTGCTTCAAAATATCACAAAGACCTTCAAGCGCACTTCCGTTTGCAAGGAAGTCATCTATAATAAGAATCTTATCTTCAGAATTAAGAAAATCTTTTGAAATCACTACATCAAAGTCTTTTCCGTGTGTAAAAGAATGTACAACACTTTTGTACACATCACCTGCAATATTTCGCGTCTTACTTTTTTTAGCAAAAACAACGGGAACATCAAAGTACATAGCGGCTGCTACCGCAATTCCAATACCGGAAGCTTCGATTGTAACAATCTTATTTACACCGCATCCTGCATATATGCGATAAAATTCTTTTCCTATTTCCCGGTACAAATTTACATCAATTTGATGATTGAGAAAGCTGTCAACTTTTAAAACATCCCCGTCTTTTACAATTCCGTCTTTTATAATGCGTTCCTTTAATAATCTCATATTATATTATTTCCCTCAAAAGTACTTTATATCAACAACGTTGTTTTATAAATCTGTATGGATTTTACTTTTTTTCGTGTTTGGACTCCAGTCTTGACAAGAACCAGAAGACGCAAAAGCCTGCCGCAAAAGTTATTATGCAGATCGGAAGCTGTTTCAGCAAAACTGAATGTTCCATTTCGGTACAGACTTCATATATCGAACCTGCAACAAATCCGAGAATTATCATATATACTCTCTTCGGGAACTTTGACATGGCCAAATCAAGTACCTTTGTTGTGAGGAATATTCCTATGATAACACCTATTCCCAGCGGAAGCAGAAATGACAAATCAAGAGATTTCGCAGCAGCCAAAAAAGGCTCATACATTCCGAGTACCAAAAGCATATGCGATGTGCTGATGCCGGGCAAAACAAGCGCAACCGCAACAATCATACTTGTGCATAAAAGCACCAAATAATATACGAAAGACCCTTTTTCAAAACCGTCCATAGCCGGAATAAAGCGCATCGCAAGAACAATAACGACACCGATGATTATGTCAAGCGGTATTTTCCATGAAAATTTCTTTATAGTGGACTCTTTAACTATCACCGGAATACCTCCTGCAATAGCTCCGATAAAGAAAAACAATGCAGGATTGGGGAATTTATCTATTATCCACTCCATAGGGCTCGCCATAAGAACTAATCCGAGTCCGCCGCCCAATGCCATGAAAAGCAAAAACATAATATTTTTCTTTATATCTTTGGTAAATGATCCTACCGCGCTCAGAAGCTTATCATATATACCGAGAATCATCGCCGTTGTACCGCCGCTGACACCGGGAACCAACATCGTTCCGCCGATTACAAAACCCTGAAGTATTGTGGTTATATGTTCTTTTACAGTTTTAAAAAAGTTTTTTACTTTTCCTTTACCCATAATTATCCTCCATAAATAGCAGTTAGTTTAGAATATAAAAAATCTTAACAGATGTCAAATATATATATGTTTTTTAGTGTAAATTTCATGCTTCATCATGTTTTTCATGTCCTACGTCCTCAATAAGCACGGCATTTTTTACCGAATCATTTCCGTACTTTCTTCTGAGAGCATCCACAACTGAATCTATTTTTTCGTGTTTTTCATCTTTTATATAGTCGCCGAACATATCGGGCATACAGAAGCAATCGGAATCTACCAAATCAACAGCAGTAACAGTCACGGTACGTATTCCGTGTTGCCACTTGTGTTTTTGGCAGAAAACCTCACGCGCCGCATTTGCAATCACCGTAGGGCTCTGCGTTGGATTTGCAAGCTTTTGGCGGTAAGAAACTGTTTTCATCATATTGTCTTTTATGGAAATACATACGCCGCTTGCGGAAAGACACTCATCCCACAGCCTTGAACCTATTTCGGCAGATAAAGATAATATCACTTTCCACACGCTATCGTTGTCTGTCAAATCTGCAGGAGTAGTCATTCCGTGACCTATACTTTTCGGAGCTTCATAGTCTCCGTACTTTGCAACTTCACGGTCATCAATACCGTTTGCGTATTGTTTCAGCTGTACCCCATTGACGCCTAAAAGCCTTTGCATAAGATTTTCGTCAGCGGCCGCCAGGTCTCCTATCGTACATATTCCGTAGTCCTTCAACTTTTCAAAGGATGCCCTGCCGACTCCCATCAATTCCCCTGCGGAAAGTCCCCATACTTTCTCTCTGAAATTTTCTTTTGTTATACAGGTTACCGCATCCGGCTTTTTCATATCAGAACCTAGTTTTGCAAATATTTTGCAGAAAGACACTCCCGCGGAAATCGTAAGTCCGAGTTCTTCTTTAACAGTTTCCTTTATCGAATATGCAATCTGTTCACCGTTTCCGAACAGCGCCGTGCTCCCCGTAACGTCAAGATAACATTCGTCAATGCTGAACGGCTCTACCTGATCGGTAAATCTGTAATAAATCTCCTGCACTTTTTTTGAATATTCATGATACAGGCTGTGGTGCGGCGGAACAGTTACAAGAGAAGGACATTTTTGTCTTGCTTTCCAGATAGGCTCTGCCGTGACAACGCCGCATGCCTTTGCTTTTTCGTTTTTAGCAAGAACAATGCCGCGGCGGTCCGCTTCCGAACCGCACACGGCAATACATTTGTCTTTAAGCTCCGGATTGAGTACACACTCCACCGAGGCAAAGAAATTATTCAGGTCGCAATGAAGAATTATTCTGTCAAAATTCATTTGTTCAGTTTTCATCATCGCAACTCCTTTTTAACAACTGCAATAATTTATTGCATAAAATTAAGGATTAAGTCTGTTCGGTCCTCTGAAGATATACATTGCTTCCTTTATACCGATTCCGAGGAAAAGCATTGTGAGACGGTCAACGCCGAGGCCGAATCCGCCGTGAGGAGGACAGCCGTACTTAAAGAACTCAAGGTAGAACTTAACATCCTCTGTAAGTCCCTTTTCGTCGCACTGAGCTTTGAGAACATCGTATCTGTGCTCACGCTGCGCGCCTGTCGTTATCTCTACGCCTCTCCAGATGAGGTCATATCCCTGCGGAACTCCATTTTCGTCTCTCATGTGGTAGAAAGCTCTCTTTTCCGCATCATAGTCAGTGATAAACAGGAACTCATGGTCATATTTTTCCTGAACCCACTTGTAGCTGAGCTTCTCAGCCTCTGTTGTAAGGTCACCCTTTTCGCTCTCATCAACTTTATATCCGTAGTTTTTCTCAAGCTCGTCATAGAGGTCTGCAAGCTTAATAACAGGGAACGGCTTTGTCGGTACTTTTACTTCAAGTCCGTAAAGTCTTTCTATCTCATCGCCGAATTTCGCTTTAACCTTTGTGAGCATATCTGTGAGAAGTTCTTCTTCGAGTTTCATTACATCACGGAATGAGTCGATGTAGCTGAACTCAAGGTCAAATCCGGTAAATTCTGTAGTATGTTTGCTTGTGTATGATTTTTCAGCACGGAAAACAGGGCCTACTTCGAAAATTCTCTCGAGGCCGCTCGCCATAGCCATCTGCTTGTAGAACTGCGGGCTCTGTGAAAGGTATGCTTTTCTGTCAAAATATGTAAGCTCAAACACGTCGGAACCGCTCTCGCTCGCCGCACCGATAAGTTTCGGAGAATGGATTTCGAGGAAGTTTCTCTCTGTGAGGAAATCTCTCATAACCTTTACCATATAAGTCTGAAGCTTGAATATGAACTGGTTCTGCTCTGTTCTTAAGTCAATCCATCTGTAATCAAGTCTCTGGTCGATAGATGAACGCTCAAGATCCTTTGCTTTGCCGCCTTTTATCTCGTCACGCTGAATCGGAAGAGCCTCCGCGATAGATTCTATTTTAATGCTTGTCGGGAGCATTTCAATTCCGTTAAGCTTTACATACTCGTTTGCGATTATCGGTCCCTCAAATGTAACAACAGAGTCAAGTGTAAGTTTGTCCACCTCTGCCGCAATCTCGGGATATTTTTCTTTTTCTACGGTGACCTGTACCTTACCGCTCAGATCTTTTATAACAAGGAATGCCATCGTTCTTTTGTTTCTGAGATTTTCTACATAACCCTGAATTTTGCAGGTTGTATCCGGCTTCAGGTCGGAAATATAAGTTCTATCCATAATTAACCTCCGTTAATATAAATTACATATAATTCAAAAGTTTTCGCCGCCGCGCGGCTTCGTACAATTATACAGCAATAAACGTTTTCTTTTCAAGCATCAGGTCAATATTTCACGGCTTTTAATATCAGTCCGCAAGCCGGGGCTTTGAAGCCTGCCGACGCCCTGTCACGTTTTGCAACCGTTTCCGGAATACTTTCTGCTGAGCGTTTCCCCGCACCGATTTCAATAAGCGTACCCGCCATAATACGCACCGTGTTGTAAAGAAAACCGCTGCCTTCAAAGGTCATGCGTATTTCGTCGCCGATACGCTCTACGTTTATACCGTCAATACGTCGCACCGTAGACCGCCCTTTTTTATCATAACCCTTAAGCTGTGAAGGAACACAAAACGATGCAAGGTCACATTCGCCGCAAAGCAGATCAGCCGCTTCCTGCATCTTACGGCAGTCAAGCTTGCAATCATCGTACTGATACAGATACGGGTACTCAAAAACATTCCGGGTTTTGCTGTTCCAAACTCTGTACACATAAGTTTTACCCTTTGCCGAAAGTCTCGCATGAAAGTCATCCGAAACAGTTTCGGCAGCAGTTACGCAAATCTTTACGGGAAGGTATCTGTTCAGATAATCTTTTATGCAATCAGGCTTCTCAAATTTACCCAACTTAAATGATGCGACCTGTTCTTCTGCGTGAACACCTGCATCGGTACGTCCTGCGCCGTGAATTTCTACATATTCACCCGACATTTCCGTTAGAATATTTTCGAGTTTTTCCTGAATTGTATTTTTAGTATTGCCCTGCTTCTGCCAGCCGGAAAAGGAAGTACCGTCATAACTCAGAGAAATTTTATAATTGAATAACTCTTTCATTCTTATTATTTTTTCTCTGCGCTGTCGAGAAGTCCGACCATTTCCTCAGTCGTGAAGAAATACTTTCCGTTGCAATACTGGCAGCAAAGCTCTGCGCCGTTTTTGTCGTCGATAATTTCCTGCAAATCTTTTCTGCCGATACTTATCAGAGTTTCTTCCATTTTTTGTCTTGAGCAGCTGCATTTATATGAGCAAGGGCGTGTTTCTTTTAATTCAAAACCGTTTCCTATAAGGATATCCTCGACAATATTTTCTATGCTCTCGCCTGCATCCATAAGTGTCGTAACTGACGGAAGGCATCTGATCTGTCTTTCGAGGTCATCTATCAATGAATCAGGAGCGCCCGGCATAAGCTGAAGAATATATCCGCCTGCACACTGCACTATGAAAGGCTTTACGCCATCCGGATCAGGCGCGAGGCGAACGCCGAGCGCCACAACCGACGGAATCTGCTCCGATACCGCAAGATAGTATGTCAGATCCTCTGCAATCTCGCCGGATATGAGTTCGCATGTTCCTATATAAGGCTCTTTGAGTCCCATATCCTTTATAACCGTAAGCTGACCTTTGCCGATACCCGCTCCGACATCGATTTTTCCGTCATCGCGAATTGGAAGGTCAACAAAAGGCTCATCGACATAACCTCTTACTGTCGCATCTGCTTTTGCTACCGCGATTACACTGCGCAAGGGGCCGTCGCCCTTGAATTTTAATGTAAGGCTGTCCGTATCGTTCTTTAAATGTTTTGAGAGAAGTATTCCTCCCGTGAGAGCTCTGCCGAGTGCGGCTGTCGCAAGCGGCGACATACCGTGGAGCTCGACTGCTTTTCTAACTATATCGGTTGTATCGGCACCGATGACACGCACAAGTCCTTCTGCGCCTATTGCCGTTATAAGTCTGTCTGCCATAATTTAATTCACCTTAATTTTCATAAAATCAAATATCGGTCTGCCCGACCGATATATAATACAATAAATCTTTTCAATAATCAAAAAATCCTTTTACACGGAATCTTATGAGTAAATTGACGCGTATAAGTTTATTTGTTAAAATCAATTTAACTTTTTTGTAAGGAGCTCATTTGGACATGGAAAGAGAACGGTTAGGCAGTCGCTTAGGATTTATTCTGCTCAGCGCCGGATGTGCCATCGGTGTCGGAAATGTATGGAAGTTTCCCTGGATGGCAGGTCAGTACGGCGGCGGAGCATTTGTGTTGGTATATCTGATTTTTTTGGTAATTATCGGGCTTCCTGTTATGCTCATGGAATTTTCTCTCGGACGTGCAAGTCAGAGCAGTGTTGCAGGTCTTTACCAGAAGCTTGAAAAACCCGGGCAGAAATGGCATTATCACGGCTATATGGCTCTTGCGGCAAATGTTTTGCTTGTAATGTTTTACACTTCGGTTGCAGGGTGGATTCTGTATTATTTTGTAAGCTTTTTGGCAGGCAATATGACCGGATTGACAGATGAGCAGTCAGGCGCACTGTTTGGCAATATGCTCAGCAGTCCCCTCATTACAGTCGGATTTATGGCAATTGTTGTAGTGATGGGATTTCTTACACTTTCATTCGGACTTCAGAAAGGAGTCGAGAGAATTACAAAATATATGATGATTGTTCTTCTTTTGCTGATGATTGTTCTTGCCGTGCACGGTTTTACCCTCTCCGGCGCAGGAGAAGCTCTGTCATTTTATTTAAAACCTGACATTTCGAAAATAAACGGCAATGTTATAGTTGCCGCTATGAATCAGTCTTTCTTTACATTAAGCCTCGGAATTGGTTCAATGGCAATTTTCGGCAGTTATATCGGCAAGGAGCGTTCACTGACGGGAGAGTCTGTTAATATTCTTTTGTTAGATACATTTGTTGCAGTTGTAGCTGGTTTGGTAATATTTCCAGCGTGCTTTACATTCGATATAGAACCTTCCTCAGGTCCAAGCCTGCTCTTCGTTGCGCTTGCCAAGGTATTTAATGAGATGCCCGGAGGCAGATGGTGGGGCGCTGTATTTTTCCTTTTTATGTTTTTTGCAGCGATGTCAACGGTTATTGCTGTGTTTGAAAACATACTTGCCTGCGTCAGAGAAATAAAGGGATGGGGAAGATTAAAAGGATGTCTGATTTGCGGAATAGTTATTTTTATTCTTTCCGTCCCGTGTGCTCTTGGATTTAATGTCTGGTCTTCGTTTAAGCCTTTTACTTCAAACTCTTCTATTCTTGATCTTGAGGATTTCATTGTGACTAACTGTATGCTGCCCTTAGGTTCGCTGTGTTTTGTATTATTCTGCATCAGCAAAAAGGGTTGGGGGTTTGATAACTTTATGGCAGAGGTCAACACCGGCAAAGGTATAAAAATATCAAAATGGATGAAACCTTATATGACATATGTTCTTCCGATAATGATTATCATAATTTTTATAATAGGAATAATGACATTCGAATTTTCAGACGGATTTACAATTTGGGGTTGGTTAAAAGAGCTCTTATAAATATAACCGTTTTCAGAATATAAAAGTCATATCAAAAAAACAACAAGCCTACAGACTTCATAATAAATCTGTAAGCTTGTTATTTTTTTGATCCTTATAGGATTCTTAGTTACAAATATAAACAATACAAATTATGCTTTCTTTACATTTGCAGCCTGCGGACCTTTAGCTCCGTCCACTACATCAAAAACAACTTCTGTGCCTTCTTCGAGTGTCTTAAAGCCGTCCATACAGATAGCTGAGAAATGTACGAAAACATCATCGCCGCCATCGCGCTCAATAAAACCAAAACCCTTATCGGCATTGAACCATTTAACTTTGCCAGTTGCCATAAATACAGCCTCCTAAATTTCCGCCGAGTTTAATTTTGCATATATAAAATATACAATCTTGCATCGGACATTGCACAGAATAACACGCAGGAACTGACAAGTCAATTTTTATTTTGATTATTTTTAGAACATTTTAAATTGCAAAGATATATGCAAATCGAAGTGCAAATCAATTGTCTGCCCTGACTAAAGAAGCGTATACACCGTTCTTTTCCATAAGCTCTTCGTGTGTACCGGCTTCGGAAATACCGTCCTCGCCAACAACCGCTATAATATCCGCATTTCTGACAGTGGAAAGCCTGTGTGCGATTAAAATTGTTGTACGGTCTTTGCGAAGCTCATTTAATGACTGCTGAATAAGCTTTTCGGTTTTTGTATCTACCGAGGCTGTAGCTTCGTCCAAAATAAGTATAGGACAATTTCTCAAAACTGCTCTTGCAATGCTTATACGTTGCTTCTGACCGCCGGAAAGTCTCATTCCGCGCTCGCCGACCAAAGTGTCATATCCGTTTTCTGTCTCCATAATAAATTCATGGGCATTTGCAGCTTTCGCCGCCTCTATGACCTGCTCTTTCGTGGCTCCCGGAACACCGAATGCAATGTTTTCTTCGATAGTTCCGTGGAAAAGAAATACATCCTGAAGCACAAGACTCATTGAATCATGTAATGAGCTGAGCGTATATTTCTTTATGTTCTCACCGTCAATCAATATCTCTCCGCTGTCAACATCGTAAAACCTTGTAAGAAGATTTATAAACGTAGTTTTGCCTATACCGGTGGGGCCGACAAGTGCCAGAGTTTTACCTGCATCGACTCTGATTGAAACATTATTGAGAACGATTCTGCCCTCTTTATAAGAAAAGCAGACATCTTTGTATTCGATCAATCCTTTTACATTTTCGCTGTCGAGTTTTTCCGTGCCGTCTTTTACCGGACTTTCCTCCTCCAATATCTCAAAAGACCTCTCCGCCGCCGTAAGCGCGGTATTTATCTGTTCGCTTATCTGCGCAAAGCTTAAGATAGGCTGGTAAAAATATGAGACATACAAACTGAACGCAACTATGTCTGCCGCATCAATCTGTCCTTTTGACGCCAGAAAACCGCCTGCAATGATAACGATAACCATGCTGATGTTGTTTGTAAACAATATTATCGGGTTACAGATTGCGCCTCTTACGAGTGAGCCCATAATAAATTTTTTATGTTCGTTACTAGACTTTTTTACTTTATCAGCCGCAGCTTCATATTTATTAAAAATCTGAATTTCTTTTACGCCTGACAGGTTATCCTGTACGGCAGCATTAAGCTCTCCCATCTTTTCATGGGATTTTTTGAACATCGGTCTTACTTTTTTTGAATAAATATATACGCATAGAACCGTAAAAGGCACCGTCATCATAGTGTATAAAGCAAGACGCACATTTATTGAGAATAGTATAACGGCACTGCCGATAAGCAGTATGCCATTTACAATCAGATCCGGAAGCGCATGCGCTATGAGAGGTTCGAGATTTGTTGTATCGTTTGTAATTCTCGACATCAGCTGACCTGTCTGCTTGTCATGGAAGAAGCCCATCGACATATTCTGTATATGCCCGTAAAGCTTCTGTCTGAATTCGTCAATAAAATTCCACGCAGCATAGTGCGCAAAATACGACTTGCAGAACTGTCCTGCCGCCTGTAATAAATATACCGCGAGTAATATCATTCCGAGACGAAACGCAACCGCCTGTATGTTTTCATCTTTGTCCTGAACCATTTGTATGAGTTTTCGTATAATCGCCGGAGCGCAAAGCTGAGCCGAGGACATAACGAACATGCCTGTAAGGGCTATTACAAGATGAATATAGTATTTCTTTAGTAATTTTAATAGTTTAAAAAGTGTTTTCATTATTCTGCCTTATACGGAAAAGACGGCATAAGCTGAAGCTTAAAGAGGTTTTTCCTGTGTAGTGTGTCAATTCTTTCTTTTTTTTCCGGGTCGTCGCATACTCCCGTGCGAATGTATTTATCAAGCATTTCATACGTAAATCCGAGGTTGTCCTCATCGGTTTTTCCGCAGAGTCCGTCAATCGGAACCTTATTGACCAAAGCATCGGGAAGTCCTGCCGCTCTGCCGATTTCCTTTACCTCCGCAACGGTCAGATTTGAAAGAGGGCTGAAATCGCCCACACTGTCGCCGTATCTCGTCGAATATCCGACCCAATCCTCGGAAAGATTGCAGGTATTTGCAACTCTGCCGTTTTTAGACTGAGAAACAGCATAAAGCACTGTCATTCTTATTCTCGGAGAAAGATTTTGCGCAGAAAGCGACGTAAACTCTCCCAGCTTTTCCTCCACCTGCGATGAAATCGCGTTATAAGCATCTTTAATATTTATAGTAACACTGTCGATTCCAAGATGATTTACCAGAAGCTGCGCCATATCAATGTCGTGCTGCTCGCCGTTCGGCATGAGCACTCCGAAAACTCTGTCCTTTCCCAGAGCTTCTGCGCAAAGCGCGGCAACAACCGAAGAATCCTTTCCTCCGGAAATTCCGACAACAGCCGTGCAGCCGGGACCGTTTTCCTCAAACCATCCGCGAATCCATTCAACAATATCGTTTTTTACCTTTATCGAATCAAACGCCATAATAACACCTCAATTTGCATATCATTACACGCAAATGCGCACATAATAAAAATATACTATTCCAAGACTGCCCTGTCAAACCAATCTGTCAAAAATCTTGATTATTACTCCGCCAAAATTTATAATGTCAATGTTATGCGAGTCACCGAATTGACCGCACAAAAACGCATACAAAAAGGAGTTTCTACAATGTCACAAGTTGTACTTATTACCGGAGCATCGGGAGGCATCGGAAGCGCCGCGGCAAAAGCCTTTGCACAGGCAGGCTGCAAGGTCGCCATACATTACAATAAGAACGAATCCGCCGCAAAGTCACTTGCAGAAGACCTCACGGAAAAGGGAAAAGAATGTGCCTTATTTCAGGCTGATGTATCGGACTTCGGGCAGGTAAAGAAAATGTTTTCGGATATAAAAAATACACTGGGCGAAGTTGACATCCTTGTAAATAACGCAGGCGCGGGAAAACAGGTTATGTTCCAGGACATATCCCCTGAGCTTTGGAGGGAAACTTTCGCGGTAAACGTCGACGGAGTATTTAATTGCTGTCAGGAGGCAATCCCTGATATGATAAGAAAAAAATCGGGCAGAATAATAAATATATCTTCCATATGGGGCGTCACGGGAGCATCATGCGAAGTTCACTACTCAGCGGCAAAAGCCGCCGTCATAGGTCTTACAAAAGCTCTGGCAAAGGAGCTCGGCCCGTCAAATATCACGGTAAACTGCATAGCCCCCGGAGTAATAGACACTGCGATGAACGCTCATCTCGGTGAAGATTCATTAAATGCCCTGGCAGACGAAACACCTCTTTGCAGGCTCGGAACACCGGAGGAAGTTGCAGACGCAATACTGTTTATCGCCTCGGACAAAGCCTCGTTTATCACAGGACAAATTCTCGGTGTTAACGGAGGTTTCATTATTTAACAAATAATGGCATTATGCTATAATAACAAATATAAAATTTTAGGAGGTTTCTTCCATGAAAGTGACAAAAGATATATTCTACGTAGGAGTAAATGACCACATTACCGATCTTTTCGAAGGTCAGTATATTGTCCCGAACGGCATGGCATACAACTCTTATGTCGTAGTTGATGATAAAATAACAGTGTTTGATACGGTTGACGCAAGATTTACCGATGAGTGGTTCGACAATATTGCGGAAGTGCTCGGAGACAGAAAGCCTGACTACCTTCTTGTTCAGCATATGGAGCCCGACCATTCGGCAAATATTAAAAACTTTATAAAAGCGTACCCCGATGCAACGATTATCGGTAACGAAAAAACCTTCAAGTTTATGGAGCAGTTCTTCGGAACCGATTTTGAAAACAAACTCGTGGTAAAAGACGGAGAAACACTCTGCACCGGCAGACATACCTTCACATTCGTTTTTGCACCGATGGTTCACTGGCCTGAAGTTATGATGACTTACGACAGCTGTGACAAAGTACTTTTCTCTGCTGACGGTTTCGGCAAATTCGGCGCTCTTGACGTTGACGAGGAATGGGCTTGCGAGGCACGCCGCTACTATATCGGCATCGTAGGCAAATACGGTATGCAGGTACAGACCGTTCTCAAAAAAGCGGCAGCTCTTGATATTCAGATCATCTGCCCTCTCCACGGACCTGTTCTGACTGAAAATTTAGGATACTATATTTCGCTTTACGACACATGGTCATCGTACAGACCCGAATCAAAAGGCGTTCTCATCGCATACACATCTATTTACGGCAATACAAAAAAAGCGGTTGACCTCATTGCGGACAAGCTCAAAGCAAACGGCTGCCCTGCAGTTGCAATTCAGGACTTGGCACGCTGCGATATGGCAGAAGCAATAGAAGATGCATTCCGCTATGATACAATGGTTCTTGCCACGACGACCTACAACAACGAACTGTTCCCCTTTATGAAAACTTTTGTTGACGGACTTACCGAGAGAAATTACCAGAACAGAACCGTCGGAATCATAGAAAACGGCACATGGGCGCCCAATGTCGCAAAGAACATCAAAGCAGCTTTTGAAAAATCAAAGAATATCACTTTTGCAGAAAACATTGTTTCAATAAAATCTGCGGTTAATGACGATAACAAAGCTCAGATCGAAGCTCTCGCCAAAGAATTATGCGCAAATTACAGCGGTCTCGAAAATATGAAAGTTGCCGAGCTTGACTCAAAGGCATTGTTTAATATCGGTTACGGCTTGTACGTTGTAACATCAAACGACGGCAAAAAGGATAACGCCCTCATCGTAAACACCGTTGCGCAGGTTACAAACACACCGGAGAGAATCACGGTGGCGATAAATAAGGACAACTACTCTCACCACATCATAAAGAAGACAGGCAAGCTCAATGTAAACTGCCTTTCGGTAGATGCGCCCTTTAAAGTATTCGAAGACTTCGGATTCAAGAGCGGCAGAGCCGTAGACAAATTCACAGAAACTCCGTACACCGAAATACGTTCGGAAAACGGGCTGAGAATTATTCCTGACTTCATAAACGCATACATGTCGCTCGAAGTTGAAGACTATGTTGACCTCGGCACTCACGGAATGTTCATATGCTCCGTCACAGAGTCAAAAGTTATAAACAACAGAGAGACAATGACATACACTTACTACCAGAAAAATGTAAAACCGAAGCCGAAAACAGAAGGCAAAAAAGGATATGTCTGCAAAATCTGCGGTTATGTATACGAGGGCGACCCGCTTCCGGAGGACTTCATCTGTCCTCTCTGCAAACACGGCGCGTCAGACTTTGAACCCATAAAATAATTCAATTCCTTGGAGAGGGAAAATAAAAACTACTACTACGCATCACGGGAAGAAGCATAAATGGCTGATATTTTAACACTAGGTATCGAAAGCAGCTGCGATGAAACATCTGCTTCTGTTATAAAGAACGGACGGATAATACTTTCAAACGTTATATCTACACAGATCGAACTTCACAAAGTTTACGGAGGTGTCGTACCTGAGCTCGCCTCCAGAAAACATGTCGAATTTATCATTCAGGTAATCGACGAGGCGCTGGAAAAAGCAGGGGTGAAAAAAGAAGAGATCGACCAAATCGGGGTAACTTTCGGCCCCGGACTTGTCGGCGCTCTCCTTGTAGGACTGTCTGCGGCTAAGGCAATGGCTTTTGCTTTGAACAAACCGCTGATCGGCGTCCACCATATCGAAGGACACATCTCAGCAAACTTCCTCGAATACCCCGAGCTTGAGCCTCCGTTTGTTTGTCTTGTAGCATCGGGCGGTCACAGCCATATTGTCGATTGTTACGATTACGGAAAATTCAGAATTTTAGGAAGAACTCGCGACGATGCGGCAGGCGAAGCCTTTGATAAAATTTCCCGGGAAATAGGCTTGGGCTACCCCGGAGGTCCTGCAATAGACCGTGAGGCAAAAAAAGGCAATCCCGACGCCGTAAAATTCCCCCGTGTACACATGGGTGACTCACTAGACTTCAGCTTCAGCGGCGTAAAAACAGCCGTACTGAACTACTTAAACAAAGAGCGCATGCAAGGTCACGATATCCCCGTAGCGGATGTCTGCGCGTCTTTCCAGAAGGCCGTCACCGATATTCTCACAGAAAACACTTTCAAAGCTGCCGAAATGTGCGGCTACAACAAAGTTGCCCTTGCAGGCGGAGTTGCATCAAACTCTGCACTCCGAAGCGCATTTGAAAGTACAGCGGCAAAAAAAGGATTTGAATTTTACAGACCTTCACCGATTCTCTGCACCGATAACGCTGCAATGATCGGCTGCGCCGCGCACTACGCGGCGCAACGCGGGCGTTTCTCGCAACTTGATTTAAACGCCCATCCGAATATTTCTCTCGAAGAAATATAAGACAGCGCGGCAAAAAAATATGTTTTACTCCCTTTCGGTCGTAAAAATATTTTTTTGCCGCGCTGTTTCATATTTTTAGATTACTTAACAACTATAAACAAAGCTACAAATCCCCAAACACAAAATGTAAGAGAATTGGTATAGAAAGGTTTTTCATCATCGGATATGACAGGCAAAAACCAATCACAGAAATTAACTGTCAAACAAAAGATAAATTTCTGACATCATTGTCAAACTCTTCCTTTTGTGGCATTATCTTCTCACGGAAGTCTCTACACTTCCGCGGGCATTGCTGTAAAAGCACGGCAGTTATCCTCCTTGGGAGCTGTTTGCAAGTTCTTGCAGACAGAAAGAAAGGAGGTGATTTGTATGAGTGATTACGAAATACTCACGGTTATTCTTTACATAATCGAA
>JAFTXP010000020.1 GCA_017461545.1 Clostridia bacterium
AAAAAGAATTGATAAAAGAAGTACAAAAGCATGAATCAAGATACAACAGAACAGCAAAGACAGTATTAGACTTTAAAAGTCCAAATCAAGTTGTAGCAGAATATTTCTCTAAGTGTAACATATGTCTTGACAATTAAGAATCTCTTTGTGATATAGAACCTTTCTGTATTGACACTTAAAAAACTTTTATATATTATATAAAATATATATGTGTCGAATTGTACGTGTTTTTCGACACATTTTTAAATATCTTTCAGAAAGGAAATATAAAAATTGAAACATATTGGTAAATATGCAAAGTCTGTATGTCTAATTGCCATCTGTGTTGCTTTGCTGTTCTCGGCTTTCGGCTGTGAGCCGAAAGAGATTCAGAGCGGTGATATTGAGGGTGAGGTAAAAGTTGAAGGTACAGTAAAAGTTTGTTGTCCTCAGGATGTATACTCCAGTGATGCTAACCGTGCATCTGTCAGACAGTGGCTCTCTACTTTCAAGTCTATGTATCCGGAAGTAAAAATAAAAGAGGAATTTTCTGACCGTGGCAACTGGTCTGCACGTCTTTCCGCGAAGGATATGGGTGACGTTTTTTGGCTTGATGACTCTCAGGTTTATGACATGGCTGTAACAAACAAATCACTTATGCCTTTGGATAGCTATGCTGAGCATTTTACAAAGGATGCGAATTTTGGTCTTAATATAAGTGATGTATTTTCGGGTATTTATAACCTCGGAGAGGCTGATGGA
Organism: Clostridia bacterium; assembly: GCA_017461545.1. GTDB lineage: Bacteria > Bacillota > Clostridia > UBA1212 > UBA1212 > SIG423. The sequence continues at coordinate 742 of JAFTXP010000020.1, forward strand.
TGTCTGTACATGGTCGCTACAAACTGCGGACCGCATCTGTTCACTTACAACAAGGGTATGTTGACTCAGGCAGGTCTTGAAATGCCTACAGATGACTGGACATGGTCTGATTTTAAGGATTATATACAGAAATTGACATTGACAGGTCCCGATGGTTCACTTACTCAGGTAGGTGCCGCTATGAAAGTTAACTGGGATCCTATGTTTGTTCCGTTCTTTTTCGCATACGGCGGACAGTGGTGTGATACAGTTAATAAAAAGGTAAATCTTACTACTGATGAGAATGTTCTTAAGGGTGTAGAGGAATTTGTAAGTGTAATTCAGACCAAGCAGATTTTTCCGTGGCAGACGGGAATCAGTCTCGGCGATGACTATTCTGCTGCTTTTGCCAATATTAATAATAATAACGTTATTTCAACTGCGGCTTTTTGGCATCTTGACCATTTTGCAAATCTCGCAGCGAGAGCTGCTCAGTATGAAGAGCAGGGTATTGAATGGGATGTGGTTGCATTTCCGCTCTTTGATTATCCTGCCACACCTTGCGGAACTTTCGGATACGGTGTATTCAGTTATACATCTAATCCTGCAGCAGCTGCTGCACTGGTTCTCAGTATTTATACACAGGCAGGTCAGAAAGCTATAAATCAGGGTGTCGGAGGAGCAATACCGCTGCTTAGTTCTCTTAAGGAAGAGACTTTCTGGCATATGAGTAGCTATCCGGATAAGAACTACGGTGCGTTTGTTGCAAACTCAGAACAGTATGTCACTGCTCTGGTCAGATGTCAGGTTCCGGCAGCTGTAGCTAGTATCGTCGAAGATGGTATGGCGCAGTTGTTCAAAGATCTCTATTCAGGTTCTGTGTCAGTTGAGGACAGTTTGTCAAAGATAGAAACACAGGCCAACGAAAAATGGAGTACACTCAAATAGTCTATTCAAGTGATGACTGATTAATGAAACATAGCATGTACAGAATCATTGCAGATGAAAAATGCGTCTGCAAGGATTCTGTCTTTTTTATAATAACGAATATTTCCGTATTGACACTATGAGAACTTTTATATAAAATATCAATATATATATGTGTCGGAATTTGTTTATTTTTCGATGCGATTTTAAATAATTTCAGAAAGGAAATATTAAAGATGAAACATATTGGTAAGTATGTAAAGTCAGTATGTCTCGTGGCTATCTGTGTAGTTTTGGTAATTGCATCTTTCGGATGTAATAGTAAGACTCTTCAGAGCGGCGAGATAGAAGGCGAAGTAAAAGTCGAAGGTACAGTAACATTGACTTGTCCTCAGGATGTATATACTTCAGACGCAAACCGTGCATCTATCAGACAGTGGGTGTCTGCATTTAAGGCTTTGTATCCCAGCGTAAAAGTAAAAGAGGATTTTTCTGACCGTGCTAACTGGACAGCTCGACTTTCTGCTAAAGATATGGGCGATGTTTTTTGGCTTGATGATACTCAGGTTTATGATATGGCTATTACAAACAAATCACTTATGCCTTTGGACAGTTACGCTGAGCACTTTGGTAAAGATGCGCGATTTGGTCTTAATATGAGTGATGTATATGCAGGTTTCTATAACCTTGGAGAGGTAGAAGGTCAGCTTTACATGATCGCAACTAACTGCGGTCAGCAGACATTCACTTATAACAAGGGTATGTTGACTCAGGCAGGTTTAGCAATGCCTACTGATGATTGGACTTGGGCTGATTTTAAGGATTATGTAAGCCAGCTTACAGTTCAGAATCCTGACGGTTCACTTTCTCAGGTAGGTGCCGCTATGAATATTACTATATCTCCTATGTATGTTCCGTTCTATCTTGGTTTCGGCGGACAGTGGTGTGATACAGTAAATAAGAAGATTACGCTCACAACTGATGAGAATGTTCTCAAAGGAGTTGAGGAGCTTGTAAGTGTTCTTCAGAGCAAGAATATTTATCCTACAAGCACAGGTATTCAGTTCGGCGGAGATTATGCTACTGCTTTTGCTAACATAAATGCTGACAATGTATCTACAACTGCCGCTTTCTGGCAGCTCGACTCTTTTGCAAACCTTGCAACAAGAGCTGCTCAGTACGAAACAGCAGGTGTTGATTGGGATGTAATAGCATTCCCTCTCTTTGATTCTGCAGCATCTCCTTGCGGATCTTTCGGATACGGTGTATTCAGCTACACATCCAATCCTGCAGCTGCAGCTGCGTTGGTTCTCAGTATTTATACACAGGCAGGTCAGAAAGCTATAAATCAGGGTGCAGGCGGTGCGGTTCCGCTCCTTGGCTCACTTAAGACTGAAACATTCTGGCATCTCGAAGGATACGAAGATAAGAACTTTAATGCATTTGTTGCCAATACAGACAAGTATGTGCCCAGCCAGGTAAAATGTGAAGTTCCTGCTGCTGTAGGTGAAATTATTACTGAAGGTATGACACAGTTGTTTATGGATCTCTATGCAGGTTCAGTATCTGTAGAGGATAGCTTGTCGAAAATTGAAACACAGGCTAACGAGAAGTGGGGTACACTTAAATAATCATTCATCTGTTTGAGTTGATTATATAAACATAAGCGATTAAAGCCCATGTAAACGCAGTTGCGTTTACATGGGCTTTTTGTTAATATAAAAACGCTGTTTTGCAAATAATATTCAGCGATATTCAGCACTTTTACGAAGGGAGGCATAGCCTTTATGTCAGAAAAAATTGATGATTTTGATATTGAAGCAGAACTTGCCAAGCTTCCGGAAAAACCAGGCGTGTATCTGATGCATGATAAGAACGGCACAGTTATTTATGTCGGAAAAGCAGTTATACTCAAAAACCGGGTAAAATCATATTTCAGAAAAAACAATCGTACAGAGCGCATCGCGCAGATGATTTCAAATATAAAATATTTTGAGTATATCATTACATCAAGCGAATACGAAGCTCTCATGCTTGAGTGTAATCTTATTAAAAAATACAGACCGAAATATAATGTTTTGTTAAAAGATGACAAGGGTTATCCTTACATCAAAGTTTCGGTAAATGAAGATTACCCGCGAATGTCACTTGCTCATAAGCCGATAAAAGACGGCAGTAAGTATTTCGGTCCGTATTTCAGCAGTTGGGTTGTAAATACAACACTTGATACGCTCAAAAATATTTTTCCTCTACGGACTTGTAATAAAACTAAAATGGAAGTAAAAGGTGCAAGGCCGTGTTTGAATTATCACATAGGATTATGTCCTGCACCGTGCGCTGCATTGATTGATAAAGTTGAGTACAGAAAAACAGTAAATATGGCGTGCGATTTTCTCTCTGGAAAATCAGAGCATATAGTAAAGCATCTTCGTGAAGAAATGAAGGAAAAAGCGGAGCGGTTGGAATTTGAAAAGGCAGCTGTTTTGCGAGAAAAAATAAAGGCTTTGGAGTCGGTATTGGAGAAGCAAAAAATCACACTTTCCACAAACGATGATTTTGATGTTGCGGCTGTTGCTTGCTCAGATGTAGATGCTTGCCTGCAAATCTTTTTTGTCAGAGGAGGCAGAATTACCGGCAGAGATTTCTTTATATTCGAGGGTCAGGGTACTGCGGATCAGGCTGAAATAATGACTTCTTTCATAAAGCAGTTCTATAATGAAAATTCATTTATCCCATCTGCCTTTTATTCGCAGAATGATTTGCCTGAAAATGAAAAAACACTGTTATCGGAGTATCTGACTGAATGCTCAGGTCATAAGGTTAATTTAATTGTCCCTCAAAGGGGTGAGCGTAAAGGTATTGCAGATATGGCATATGACAATGCGCTTCTTGCATTAAAAAATTACTCCGTAAGAAAAAATACCGAATCCGGCTCTGATTTTAAAGTATTGGAAAAGTTGGCTGAGGTTACCGGACTTGACGTTTTGCCTGTGAGAATCGAAGCATATGATATTTCTAATCAGGGAAACAGCGAAATTGATGCTTCCATGGTAGTTTTTGATTCAGGGAAACCGTACAAAAAAGACTACAGACATTTCCAAATAAAAGGCCTGGAGGTAAGGAACGATGTGGCATCAATGGAAGAAGTCCTTGACCGGCGTTTTGCAAGACTCGAAAAGCGTGAGAAAGGTTTTGAAAGAAAACCTGATTTACTTCTAATTGACGGAGGAATTACACAGCTTGGAGCGGCCATAAAGGTGATGGAGAAATACGGTATTTTTATTCCCGTATTTGGTATGGTAAAGGATAATCACCACCGCAGCAGAGGTCTTATGTCTGTAGATGGCATGGAGTTTCGGCTTGAAAAAGATGTTGATGTATGGCGCTTTATAACTGCAATACAAAATGAGGCTCACAGATTTGCCATTGAATACAACAGAAAACTCACCGAAAAAAGGTACAAAAAGTCTGAGCTGGACGGAATTCCTAAAATCGGCGAAAAGAAAAAGTTGATTCTAATTAAAGCTCTGGGTTCTGTATCCAAAATTAAACAAGCAGATTTGGATAAACTTAAAAGCATAGAAGGTTTGGGTTCAAGTGCTGCTGAAAGTGTATATTCTTATTTTCATAAAGGAAACGAAAGTGTTGAAAATGAAGAGAAATAAAACTGACATTTTTATAATATCCGACCTTCATCTTTCATTGTCTGCGGATAAACCGATGGATGTATTTGGGGATTTATGGGATAACTATATTGCAAGACTGAAAGAAGCATGGTGTGAAAAAATCGGTGAAAATGACTGGGTTATCATTCCGGGTGATATTTCATGGGCAATGACTGCTGAAGAGGCAGTACCGGACTTGATATTTTTAAACGAACTTCCCGGCAAGAAAGTTATGATGAAAGGAAATCATGACTACTGGTGGTCATCTATTGCAAAATTGAATCAGCTAAAAAAAGACAGACATCTGGATTCTCTGTTTTTTATGCACACAAGTTCTTTTTATATTGAAGAGTGCAGTGTTGTCGTTTTGGGTACAAGAGGATGGCGCTGCATCGGAGACAAAGATTTTTCCGAGGAAGATTTAAAGATTTATAAAAGGGAATTGTTGCGGTTTGAACTTTCTATAAAAGATGCTGAGAAGTATGATGCTGAAAAGCGAATATGTATTTTTCATTATCCGCCTTTTAACGGTAAATACGAATCATCAGGATTTACTGATTTGATGAAAAAATATAAAATTTCCGAATGTTTTTACGGACATGTACACGGTATACGGGGCGGAGTATATAAGAGTTTTGCGGAAGTTCCTGTTTCGGCATCTGTAGACGGAATTGATTGCAGACTGATTTCAGCTGACTATGTTAATTTTTCACCTGTGAAAATCTTTTGATGTAAAATATATTTTGCTTTTTACCGTGTTTGTTTTATAATAAACAACTGATAAAAAATAATGAGGTGCTTTTGTGAGTTTTGAATATTTAATAGTCGGAATAGCTAAAGACGAACAACAGGATTACAGAGAGTTTTATGATAAAACCAAGGTTGAGACATATATGTTTGCTCTTTCCCTGGTTAAGGATCGTGTTCTTGCAAGAGATATTGCAGTAGAGGCATATAAGCGTGTCTATTCCTTGGCATACAAATTCGACACTGATTTGAATGCCGAATATTGGATTTTGGATATTGTTAAGAATTTGTGTATAAATTCTCTGAAACATGAAGAACTCAGAAAAGTCGCTGATTCAAACCGTATTGACAACTTGACACGTTTGTTGTCCGATTTGATTTTGCAAACTGCAGAGGATAGAGCAAAGTTTATCGTTTTGAGAACGGTGTCAGGTCTGAATAAATCTGAGATTGCGAAATTGCTTTGGTATCAGGGAGGTTCTGCTTCTGCCGAATACAGAAGGGGCATAAAAGAATTGGTGGCACTGGATCCTGCCGAACGGTCGAATGATTCCGTAAAAGAAAATTTGACCGAAGATATGAAATCGTGTACTCCGGACATGTGGGGATTGGTTATAAAGGATGAAGCTACGAGAGTTTCTTTTGTCTCCCACGAAGAATTAGAAATAGATGATGACGAGATAGCATTCTCCGAGGATAAAGAAGAACTTAAAAAAATTAAGCGTGCTGCCGACAGAAAACGCAGAAAAATTAAGATTCTGACGGTGGTAATAGCTATTATATTGCTTTGCGGAGTTATAGCAGGGGTGATTGCCGCAGTTGTTGCATACAACAAAGAACAGAATACTGTCTCTAAGCTGCCGCAGAGTAATACCATAGATATTACAATGCCGCAGTTCCGTACAAAAATGGCTATGGCAGAGCTTGACGGTGTTCTTTATTATTCAAATTATAATGATGAAGGAAAGTTATATAAAGCTGATTTTTCATCCGGCAATTCTGTCGTTTCTAAAATTTCCGACGATATTCCGAAAGAGATTGTTGCATATAATTCTGATTCTAAATACATCATTTATAGAAATTACACTGATGGAAAGATATACAGATATTCTCCGTCAGACGGTCAGACAGTAAGGTTATGCGAAATATCCGGTGCGGCATTATGTCTTAAAGATGACAAACTGTATTTTTCAACATCGACGGGTATTAGTTCTATCTCGGTATCCGGAGATATGTCCTCATATAAAGAAGTATTTATTGTGAGCGATTTATCGAATCCTTTCAGATATGATATAGAGGTGAATGCTTCGGAAAATGTGTATTTTTCGAGCGGAGCAGAGGCAGGTCTATTCATCCTTAAAGAATATAAGGATGAAAGTACAGGAGAAGTTGGGATTTATAACGAGGGTATATATGCAGGAAATATTTATGATATGCATTTATACGGTGACAGCATCTATTTTGATATAAGCGAAAATAATACATCGGTATTGTGTAAACTTGATATTTCAAACGAATATAAAGTTTCTCGCATAGAAAATGTATTTCTTTCATCTGCTGCAATCTGTATTTCGGACGGATATATTTATTATGCCGGATATGAAGAAGACCCGACTGTAAATGAAAATGCACAGAGGGGACTGTTTAGAATGAGTGTTGACTTGGGCGCACCGGAGATGCTTGTTGCCCAAACCGATGCGACTCTCTTCATTTCTGATTTGTATATTTCCGACAGCAAAATATACTGTTACAGTTGCACGGCAGCTGCAGAAGGTATAAAAAAACTTGTTGCGTATGATAAAGAAGGTTTAAATAAAGATAATTTTACCGAAAAAGATTCAGAAATATTCTGATTTTCGGTATGCGGAATGTGCGGCATCCAATGCCGGTTCTGCGGAGGATTTGTAATGAAAGGTATGTTTATAATAAACCCTACTTCGGGTCAACAAAAAAATCAGCAAACAGTAAAACAAGTTATTCATAAGTTATTGGATGAAGGAATAGCAGAAGGTCTATATATAATGCATACATCCGGAAAGAATTCTGCATATGATGCTGTTTCTGTTCTGAAGCCGGGAGAGTATGATTTTGTTGTTGCAGTTGGCGGCGACGGAACCGTAAGTGAAGTGATAAACGGAATAATTGACAGTGAGTCTGAAATTCCTGTTGCAATTTATGCAGCAGGTACGACAAATGATTTTGCATCTTGTTTGGGTTTGCCGAGAGATGTTGAGAATTTTGTGGAGATGGTAAAAAGTTTCAGAACGGAAAAGGTTGATGTAGGAAAAATTAATGACAAATACTTTTTAAATGTTGCAGCCGGAGGCGTGTTGTCCGAAATTGCTCACAAAGTGTCAATAAATGCCAAAACTCTTTTGGGACATTCGGCGTATATTCTTCAAGGTGTAAAAGAAATAGGCTCGTTATCGTTAAAAACAGTTCCTCTGAAATATGAGATGGACAATATGACTTTTGTAGCCGAAACTTTTTTGTTTTTTTTGGCTAACTCAAAAAGTGTGGGCGGATTTCACCGTATTGCTCCGGATGCAAAGATAAATGACGGAAAATTGGATTTGTGTATAATAAAAAATGTGACCCCTATAGACATCGTTCCTGTTTTTACACAGATACAAACCGGTACACACACAAAGGATAATAAATGTATTACATATTTACAAACAAGCAAGATAGTGATATCTACTGTTAATGAAGATGATGTTTTTCCTGTTGACTTTGACGGCGAGGAGGGAAATCCGATGCCTCTTACAATTGAGGTTGTTCCGGGTGCGCTTAACCTTCTCGTCCCTAAGGACGGCAGAAATTTAAAAAAAGTAATTTGAAACGGCGGTAAATGATTATGAAAGATTGTTACAAAATAGGCATTATAGGTTATACGGGAATGGTAGGCCAGGAGCTCACAAGAATATTTGAGACAGGCGCTTACGGAATTCTCGATTTAGAAAAAGTGAAAGTTGAAATTGCTTATAAAAGAAATTCAAAAGAAGAATTCGGTAAACTTGAAGACTGTGATGTTGTTTACCTTGCAACAAAAGATCAGGCATCTCTTGACAGTGTGAGTGATGTTCTCAATGCCGGATGCCGGGTAATTGATATGAGCGGTGCTTTCAGACTTGACAAAGAAAAGTTTGAAAAGTGGTACGGAATAGAGCATACACAGCCTGAGCTTTTTGAAAAGGCCGTGTACGGTATGCCTGCGCTTAACCGTGATAAAATTAAAGATGCGGTATTGGTTGCAAATCCCGGTTGCTATGCAACATCGGTAATCCTTGCGTTAAATCCTATCCGCGATATGGTAGAGGGCGAGGCAACGGTTGTGTCTACATCGGGTAATTCCGGCGCAAGAAAAAGTGTAGAAGAGGTTTCTGATGACTGGGCGTATTCTTACGGTCACAAGCATAAACACGTCCCTGAAATGGCGATGTACTCCGGTGTGGAGGTTAATTTTACACCGGTTGTTTTACGCTCTGTTTTCAAAGGTATAAATACCAATATCAGAGTAAAGCTCTGTGCCGACCTTGCAAAGCTTCCTGCAAAAGATGCAGCAGAAAAACTCGAAAGTGCAATAAAGAATGCATATACTTCTGCTGATGGTGTGTATGTAGTAAGAGACAGCAAAGAGGTTTCGTACGGAACAAAATTTGTAAACGATACAAACAATATGTGCATAAAGGTAAATGTTGAGGACGGATATGCATATATAAATTCATGTATTGATAATTTAGGAAAAGGCGCGGCGTCACAGGCTGTTCAGAATTTTAAAATAATGTGCGGTTTAGAGTAATTATCATAAATTTTTGGAGTAGGTGCGGTAATGGATAAGAGAAAATTAAAAATAATATTGCTGTCTGCAAGCGCCTTATTGTTGCTGGCTTGTGTTATATTGTGTTCAAAGATTGTTTCTTGGAAAAAAGATGCCGAAAACGGTGATATTCCGGTGGTTTCATCAAATGCTGATTTATTGACAAGTACATCAGCCGCGGATACAACTCCTAATATAACACCGTCACCTGAGCCTGTAACATACACAGAAATGACTCTTTTGAGTACAGGTGACCTTATTGGTCATACTCCTGTCATACGTAGTGCTCAATTATCAGACGGAAGCTATGACTTCACACAATATACAAAGTATATAAATGATATCGTATCATCAGCTGATTATGCGGTTTTCAATTTAGAATCCACAATAGCAGGTGATGAATACGGTTTCGAAGGGTATCCTACATTTAATATGCCGGAGGCTACTTTAACCTCGATGAAAGACACAGGATTTGATATGTGTCTTTTTGCAAATAATCATACATACGACTATGGTCATTTGGGTCTTATAAATACACAAAACAATATAAATTCATCAGGTTTGGATTATATCGGTACAAGACTTGATACGGAGAGTAAAAGCTACAGAATAATAGAAGCAAACGGTATTAGGCTCGGCCTTCTGAATTATACCTATGAAACAGGAGACGAAGGGGAGACGGTGAAGTTTTTAAACGGAATCAGACTTGATACAAGAAGTGTTCCCCTTGTAGACTCTTTTAACTATAATCGTCTGGACAAGTTTTACAGTGAAGTAAAAACGCGTATGGATGAGATGGAGAAAGACGGAGCAGATGCTATTGTAATGTATATACATTGGGGCGATGAGTATTCTGATTATTCGAATCCTTCTCAGAATGAGATTGCGCAGCAACTGTGTAATTTAGGCGTTGATGCAATAGTCGGCTCGCATTCTCATGTTGTTCAGGAGTCTGAAACGCTTACATCTGCTGACGGCACTCACAGGACAATGTGCTATTATTCAACAGGAAACTTCCTTTCAAACCAAGGCAGATACTCTTTAAGCAGAGATCCGGATGGAAAAACAGAAAACAGCGTGCTTTTATTGTTTACTTTCAGAAAATACAGTACAGGTGAAGTAGTTATTTCAAATACAGATTATGTTGCCACATGGGTTCACCGAGTGGCATCCGGTTCAGATCCTGCCTACACGATCGTGCCGCTTGAAAAAGCACTTGCAAACGAAGATGCAAAGTCGTACTACGGATTATATAACGGAAGTGACGGTGTAGAGCAGGCGTCAGCAGCCTTAAAACATCTTGACGGACTACTTAATGAACAGGTTGAGGTGTTCAATGTAGGTATTACATTGCCGTATGATGACAGTGAAGTTACTGCGGCGGTGGATTAATTTTTTCTGTGTGATGTGCTGTAAATATTAAATCGCATACTATTATATAGTTTTTTTCTAATGTTGATTTTAGTTGAAAGGTTGTTTAAGATGATTGAGAACAGATATCGTCCTGATATTTTAAATGTTTTGCGAGTGATGGCGGCATTGTTTGTTTTTTTTCTTCACGGACGAACGTGTGTGCCGGGAATAAGTGAAACAGCGTCACCGCTGGCGTTTTTGACATGTACTCCTGCATGGGCAGGTGTGTGGATTTTTCTTTTTATATCGGCGTATCTTATGGGTATAGGATTTGCTAAAGGAAAATATAAACTTACAGGAAAAAGCGGCAAACTAAGTATTAAAGCAGTTTTGGTATTTTATCTTAAAAGATATATACGTTTTGCCCCGATTTATTATATTTATTGTTTTGTTTTTGAATTATTCAGAGGAACTCCATTCTTTTATAAAAATCCTGAAGTATTCTGGAAAATGATTACATTCAGATTTAACGGTGATGGCGGAGTATCAGGCCTGGGACATCTTTGGTATTTGTCTCTTGCCATGCAGATTTATATGATAATACCTATCGTTTATCTTCTTTTGTCTTTGGTTAAAAAAGAATCGGTACTTAAAGTTCTTTTCTTTGTTTTCTTAGGGATGGGATTGTTTTACAGAATAATGATGTATAACAAAAACGTAAGTTGGTATTACGAGGTTTATACGTACATTTGGGCAAATATGGATATAGTATTCTGCGGAATAACTCTCGCAATAATTAGTTGTATGACAAACAAAAAAGGTATACCTCGTGAGTCGAATATTTTGTGGGGCGTTTTTGCGAATCTTCAATTCATTGCACTTGTCATTTATAACTGCTACATATATCATTCCGGCATGAAGACAGACAATTTTATATACAGATATTTATTGCCGACACTTTATATATTGTCATGTGCGATGCTTATTATAAAATATCATAATCCTCACGGTATTGAGAAGAAGACACCGGGCAGATTCAATATATTAAAGTTCTTTGATTGGTTCGCTCCTTATACATTTGGATTTTATATACTGCATATGATCGTTTTTAGCTATTTCGGCAAAACCATAGGAAAAGCTACTACATTTCTGGAATTGCCATTGCGTGGAAGGTATGTTGTATTTTTTGGCTGCTGTTTCGTAATAACATTATTGGGAGCATGGATACTTACATGTGCTGAAAAAGGTGTTACAAAACATATTGAAAAAATGTTGCATTTAAAATGAGGAGGCGTGTTATGAAAAAAATTGGTTGTTTGATGATTTTTGTCGCGCTTTTTGTGACATTATGTTTTGTTCCGCAATTTGCACTTGCTGATGTGTATACGGATAGTGATTTTTCTTTTTCGGGAAAAGGAACAAAGGCTTCTCCGTATTTGATACAGAATGCTGATGATTTGAAAAATTTCAGAGATGCTGTGAATAACGGTAATAAATTTGAAGATATATATTTTTGTCAGACTGCGAATATTGATTTGAAGTCCGAAGAATGGATTCCGATAGGAGTGTTTGGCGGAAAGAATTATTTTTATGGTATATATGACGGCGGCGGACATTACATTGAGAATTTGCTGATATCGAAATCAGGAAACAATGGTTTGTTCGGAATGTTAGGCGGTGTGGTCATGAATTTAGGTATAGAAAGCGGAGAGATACACGGCGGATGTATTGGTTCTTTTACAAGCCATGCTGCGGGTGACAAGGCGGTAATAATAAACTGCTACAATAAGGCATCTATATATGGTGGTAGGGGTGGCGGTATCGCTGATAACTTCAATGGCATAATTTTGAATTGCTGGACAGATTGTGAGTTTTTCGGAAAAGAGCATGGTGACATTTATAGTTATGATTGTTCAAGAATGCTTAATTGTTATACAAATAACGGCGAAAAAAATGAGGTTAATGCAGACGTTCTTAATGATGGGATTATAATGGCGGCTTCTAAGGCGGAAATTGACATGAATGATCTTTATATGTGGGATTTTGACGGTGAAAAAGTTATCTTTTCTAAAGAAAAGTATACGTTTACTATTTCTGATTTACCACAGTGGATTATTGCATACGGCACATGGTTAATATTCGGCGGTATTATGGCGGTTGCACTGTTAATTATATTATATGAATTTATTCGAAAAAATAAGATTCAGGATAAAATAATAAATGCTGAGATACAAGAAAATTCCTCGCAATGAGGAATTTTTTTGTGTTGGTGTAAGCAAATCTCCCCGACTATGATATGTACCCAATATTCTGGACACATATTGTTATTTGATTTTGGAGTTGTCAAGCTTTTTTAGACACAAAGTTAAGTGGATTTTATGAATTTAGTTCCTCAAATTCAGATGGAGAAACGTATCCAAGAGATGAATGCATATGTTTCATATTATATAATTCAATATATTTAAAGATTTCTTTTTGAGCTTGTTCAGGTGTTTCGAAATGTGCATTCCGGATAAGCTCTCTTTTTAATGTACGGTAAAAAGATTCCATAAGCTTGATTAAATGCTGCTATTACCAATTGGTCTTTCACTCTAGTATCCATAGCCCAACCGACTACTTTCCGGGAAAAAATATCTACAAAAACAGCAAGATGCAGTGTTTCCTTTTCGTTGTTTTGATGATATCTTTTATATTTGTAGTTTGTACCTTAGCCACTTTGAATTGTTTATCATAACTTCTTCTTGTCATAAAGCAGACCCCTTTCACTAAATTCTTTTAACTTTGTGTCTACTTTATTAGACCATTTCCATAAAAACACCCTGCTTACTGTCCGGTAAAGAGGGTACCCGGGGGCGCCGTTATGCTTTGGCTTCAAGTATAAAAACCTCCTGGGATAGAATATTGTGGGTTTGCCAACCACAAAAATACAGGAGGTTTTTATGAACAAAGATAGTTTATTACACACAAGTTGGAATTGTAACTACCATGTCTTTTTTGTACCAAAGTTTAGGAGAGCAGAAATTTATGGTAGATTAAAAGACCCGTTTACGGGAAAGCAGATAAAAGAAAATAGTAAATAAATCGCTTTAGCGATAATTAGAAAATATATACGGTTGGCAAACCGCTTCGACGCGCCAACAGGCGCATGCCAGTAATAGTATATTAGAGGTGCAGAGCAAACTACCGGCTAAGACGATGGTGCTGATTGTTAACAAAAAATACATGACATAACAATTATGTTGAAAAATTGCATTTTTGTGGTATTCTTTAAAAAGTTTTATTTATATAGACATAGAAAGGCTGTTATAAATGAGCGAAAGTAAATATCGTCCTGATATTCTAAATATATTAAGAGTTGCTGCTACGCTTTTTGTATTTTTACAACACGCCAGAGCGATAGTTCCAGGTCTAAAAACAACCGATTCTAAATTCGCGTTCTTGGTTCGCACTCCTGCATGGGCGGGTGTTTGGATTTTTGTTATCTTATCAGCTTACTTGATGGGAATCGGTTTTGTAAAAGGGAAATACAGGCTTACCGGTGAGAACGGAAAATTCAGCATAAAAGCATTGATTATATTTTATTTGAAAAGGTATATACGGCTTGCTCCGATGTATTATATATACTGTTTTATTTTTGAATTTTTCAGAGGAACACCGTTCTTTTTTAAGAATCCGGAGGAATTCTGGAAAATAATTACATTCAGATTTGACGGAAGCGGCAGTGTGTCCGGTATAGGTCATCTTTGGTATCTGTCGCTTGCAATGCAGATTTATATGATTATACCGTTTGTGTATTTAATTCTTTCTAAGATAAAAAAAGAGACAGTGCTGAAAATTTTATTCTTTGCATTTTTAGTATTGGGATTAGTTTTGAGAATCGCATTATGCAATGCAGGTGCCGATTGGTATACTGAGGTGTATACATTTATCGGAACTAATATGGACATTGTATTATGCGGAATGATTGTAGCTATTATAAACTGTACAAGACATGAGAAAAAAGAAATGCGCAAAGACTGTGCCTTATGGGGAGTAATGGCAAATTTGCTGTTTGCTGGCTTAGTTGTGTGTAACTGTTTTATTTATTGGTACGGAACAGAGTTGGCCTATTTTGTTTACCGCTACATTTTACCGTCGGTGTATATACTATCGTGTTCAATTCTTATAATGATGTATCATAATCCGATCGGAGCGAAAAAATATCTCCCGGTAAATACAATGTTATTAAATTTATCGATTGGTTTGCCGCATATACGTTTGCATTTTATATATTACACATGACAACATTTGATTATTTTAAAAATACATTCGGCTCGACGGATGCTTTTTTGGGAATGCCTTTGTTGGGTAAATACATAATATTTATCAGCTTCGGTTTTGTTGTAACACTTATATGTGCAGTGATTTTTACTTATGCAGACAGAGCGGTAACAAAGCGGATTGAAAAGGCAATTAGACTTTGATGGAAAATGATTTATTTATGATTTGCATTTAAATCTTTTGAAAGTTGCAATAATGTATAAGATTGTATTATAATAATAAAGTATTTTTACTTTTAACAGGAGATGCAAAAGATGACAGATTTGAACGAAATAATCGGTGAGAACGAAACAATTAACGATATAATTCACAAAGCCAACATTCTTGTTGAAGCTTTGCCATATATAAGAGAACTCAGAGGAAAGACCGTTGTTATAAAATACGGCGGAAATGCCATGAAGAGCGAGGCTCTCAAAAATTCGGTCATGCAGGATGTGGTCATGCTCAAGTTTATCGGAATGAATCCGGTGCTTGTTCACGGCGGCGGTCCCGATATAAATAAAGCTCTTGCACAGTACAATGTGGACAGCAAGTTTATAAACGGCCTTCGTGTAACCGACAAATTCACTATGGAAATTGCAAGGATGGTACTTACAGGTAAGACAAACAAGGAGATTGTTGCAAACATTAATAACATCGGCGGAAAGGCTGTAGGCTTCTGCGGTATTGACGGCAGACTCATTGAGTGTAAGAAGCATTACGAGGTTGTTGACGGCGAAAAAGTTGACATCGGATATGTCGGAGAAATCACAAAAATAAATACAAGAATCCTTGAAATCGTTGCAAGTGATGAGTACATTCCCGTAATCGCTCCTATCGGTATCGGCGATGACGGAGAGAGCTACAATATAAATGCAGATACCGTTGCCGGCGAAGTCGCGGCGGCACTCAAAGCCGAAAAGCTTATGCTTCTTACCGATACAGAAGGAGTTAAGAATATGGAAACAGGCGAACTTCTCCATGTTCTCACAGAAAAGGAAGTATATGACCTTATTAATGCAGGCATCATAACAGGCGGTATGATACCGAAGGTTCTCGGATGTATCGACGCTATAAATAAAGGCGTAAACAGAACTCATATCATTGACGGATGTATTCCTCACTGTTTATTGCTTGAAATCTTTACCCACAAGGGTATCGGTTCAATGATTATGAAAGAAAAGAAGCGTTATTTTGAAACAGAAAATATCTGACATACGAAAGAAGTGTTATTTAAATGAATCTTAATGAAATTATCGAAACAGATGCGAAGTATTATTTAAATACTTTCGGCAAGAGGACTCCCGTTTGCTTTGAGCGCGGAGAGGGCATATACCTCTATGATACCGAAGGAAACAAATATACAGACTTTTTCGCAGGTATTGCAGTTAATGTTTTAGGTCATTCACATCCTGCGATTGTCGAAGCAATTACCAAACAGGCTTCAAAAATTATTCACTGTTCAAACCTCTATTACATAGAGCCGCAGGCAAAACTTGCAAAGATGATCTGCGAAAATTCATGTGCTGAGAAGGTATTTTTCGCAAACAGCGGAGCGGAGGCAAACGAGGGCGCGATAAAGCTTGTCCGTGCATATTACAAGAAAAAGGGGCAGGAAAACAGATCGACCTTTATATGCCTTGATAAGTCCTTCCACGGCAGAACTATTACAACTGCCACCGCGACGGGTCAGGATAAGTACAAAATGCCTTATACCCCTCTCACCCCCGGATTTAAGCACGTTCCGATAAATGATATAAAAGCTCTGAAAGCTGCTGTTGACGATACTGTATGCGGAATAATGCTTGAACCTGTGCAGGGAGAGTCGGGTGTTTATCCGCTCGAAAGAGAGTATGCAGAAGAAGTAAGACGCATATGCGACAAAAATGATATAATGCTTATCTTTGACGAGGTTCAGACAGGTGTCGGACGTACAGGAAAGCTGTTCGGTTATATGACGCTCGGTGTAGAGCCGGATGTATTTACACTTGCAAAAGCGCTCGGCGGCGGCGTTCCGATAGGATGTCTCTGTGCAAAGGGCAGAGTTACCGAAGGGTTCGTACCGGGAGATCACGGCACTACATTCGGCGGCAATCCTCTTGCATGTGCGGCAGGTCTTGCATCGCTCGGAACCGTGATAGAGGAGAATCTTTCACAGCACGCAGAAGAAGTCGGCGCATATATGAGAATTACTCTCGAAGCTGAAAAAGAAGCGCTCGGCATAAAAGAAATAAGAAACCGCGGTCTAATGTTCGGCATAGAGTTTAAAGAACCTGTTGCGGCAGACGTAAAAAACAAACTTTTTGAGCAGAAATGGCTTGTCGGTGCTGTCGGCAGCAGCACACTCCGTGTTCTTCCGCCGCTCATCATAGAAAACAACGACGTTGACGAATTCGTAAAAGCATTAAAAAGGAGCATATAAAATGAATCATCTTATAAGTCTTAACGACCTTTCGTGCGAAGAGATAACAGAGCTTATCGACCTCGCCATAAAACTTAAAAAAGATAACAAAGAGGGAAAAACTCACCATTACCTCAAAGGTAAGTCACTCGGTATGATTTTCTCAAAGTCATCCACAAGAACGCGTGTATCATTTGAGGTAGGTATGTATCAGCTCGGCGGTCAGGCACTCTTTTTGAGTTCAAACGACATCCAGCTCGGAAGAGGAGAGCCGATTTCCGATACTGCACAGGTGCTTTCAAGATTTCTTGACGGAATAATGATAAGAACATTTAAGCACAGCGACGTTACAGAGCTTGCAGAAAGAGGTAGTATTCCGATTATAAATGGTCTTACTGATGACGAGCATCCTTGTCAGGTACTTGCAGACCTTCAGACAATTTACGAGCACAAAGGCACTCTCAAGGGACTTAAGCTTGCATATATCGGAGATGGAAACAATATGGCTCATTCACTTCTTCACGGCTGTTCAAAGGTCGGCATGGATATTGCTGTAGCAAGTCCCGAAGGCTACACCTGCGGAGAGAAGTTTGTAAATGAGGCAAAGGCCGCTGCTGCCGTTTCGGGCTCAAAAGTAACGATGACAGACGATCCGATTGAGGCTATAAAGGATGCAGATGTAGTTTATACAGACACATGGGCAAGTATGGGTCAGGAGTCCGAAAAAGAGATAAGAGCCAAGATTTTTGCGCCGTATCAGGTAAATAAAGAGCTTTTCGCGTATGCAAAGAAAGATGCGATGTTCCTTCACTGTCTGCCTGCATACAGAGGTTATGAAGTTACCGAGGACGTAATTGACGGACCTAACTCTGCGATATTTGACGAAGCTGAAAACAGACTTCATGCGCAGAAAGCAGTTATGGTAAAACTCATGGCTGAGAAATAAGAAACCGATATTTGATTTAACGGGGTACTTACCGCAAATGGACTATTCACTCATAATACGAAGTGCAAAACCGAATAACGAGGATGCCGAGGCAGTTTTAAAGGTAATGAAAAACGCCTTTTTGAAGTATCAACGCGACACGGGAATCCCGTCTGTCCCCAAGGCTCTCTTGGAAACCACCGACGATATCTTGAAAGATATAAAAGAAAGTTATGTTTTTATAGCATTTCTTGACGGCGAGCCTGTCGGAAGCATCAGGGTGCGTATCGACGAAGAAAATTATTCGGCATACATAAGGCGTTTCGGCGTTGTATCGGGTTGCCAGAATATCGGTATAGGAAAATCTTTCATGAACCTTGTCGATAAACTTTTGAAGTCAAAAGGCGTCAAACGTGCCTGCCTGCACACCGCTTCAAAATATACGGCGCTTATGCGTTTCTACTACGGTTGCGGTTTCTATGTGGAGTCTACCGAAAGTGAAAAAGGGTATCTAAGGGCATTGCTTGTAAAGGATTATGAGTAGAAAGTCATTTGATTTACTGCTTATTGACATTATTGGCAAGTTGATGTAATATCCGTCGATGTAATAATTGCGCTAAAGTTACACAGAATTTGTGTAACTTTAGCTATTTTTTTGGGGGAGGAAATTTATTTATATGAAAAAAAGACTACTTACAATATTACTTACAGCAGTGCTTTTACTCACTGCCTGTACGCCGTCAAACAGCGGCAATAACACTTCAAAGCCTTCGCAGAGCAGCACCGCAAGTGCTTCTGCAACATTTTCGGCTTCTGCAACAGACTCGGCAGGTGAGAGTACAATACCGAACTCTACGGGAGAGCAGTTGCTTGTACCGTCGGAAACTTTCGGCGACACAGAGGCAGACATACAGCCTTCCGATACTGCAAATGCTGCAAACGGCACGGTGACAACTAACTCGCCGAGCGGCACTGCAAGCGCAACTTCGGGTGCGTATGCAAGCACCAATGCACCTGCGTCAACATCTGCTCCTACTGCGACATCAAAACCAAGCAGTACGGGAAGTGCGGCGACCTCCACGATCGGACGCAAATGTAGCAAGGCTCAGCGCGCTGATATACACAAACGGTACAGAAGAACTCTCTGTAAACGGATACTGGGGTAAAATCGGTACTTGTACAATCAAGTGCAAGCACAAATCCGGACAAATGCTTACGCTTACAGTAAAATCCATAAAAGACGAAAAATATGCTGCATATTACCATCCGTATAATTGGTCGGTAATCGATGCCGATATGAAAGCTTTTGTGGAAAGCAAAAACGGTGTGTATGACACAACAATGACTCCCGAAAACAGCGGATATTATCACATTACAAGGGCAATCCTTGTAAGGGCATTGCCCTGAAATAGTTGCAGTTATCCTCCTTGGTTGCGTTTTATGTCAATCTGTAAAACAGATTGACATACTCGTAAAAAGGGGGTGATTTGTATGGATACTTATGAAACATTAGCAATTTTACTCTCTATAATAGAACTCATTATCTTAGTCAGTTTTTATACAAAAAATACAAAATAACTGCGCCCTCCAAACTTCAATAAGAGACGCAGTTACTTCGCAATAAAACAAAACCAAGGAGCATAACCGTTTCAGGCGATGCCCTTTTTAATATATTAGCTTAATAAAAAAATTGTGTCAACAACTGCGATGTTAAAAAAGATATTGTCCCCCTTGGCAAAAATCTTTTCGGAAATATTAAAAATCGATATCGGGTTCCCTTTTTCGGTAAAAATCTTTCTGTGCAACAACTATAAATTGGATATCGGGCCAATTTTAGTTGTTGCACGGAAAGATTTTTTTTGATATTATTTTGTCATCAATTCTAAAATAGATGTGCTTTATAATTTTTATTTATTCTCATTTATAAATTTTTATATTTTTGTAATCTTATTTATTCTTCGAGGGTGAAGTGCGTTTATTTTTTCAGTATATTTAAAATTTTACAGTCAAGGTGGTAAAACACATGGATAAAGGCAATCTTGAAAAGAAGTCTTTAAATGATTTGCGTTATATCGCAAAGATGATGAATATCAAATCTCCTACCAAGTACAAAAAAAATGAGCTTATAGATATTATTTTAAACTCTGAAGTTCAGGAAAATACAGCGACAAGGCAGCCTATGGAAACTTCTTTAGTTGCTGAATCTCCCGCGGTTTCTGATGAATCGGTTGATTCTTCGGACTCTGTCGAATCATCTGAAAAAGCGAGTGCGGATACAGACAATAAAACTACTGTTAAAGCAAAGAAGGTGGCTGCGTCTCCAAAAAGCAAAAAGAAAGATGATGCAAAAGAGGCTTCTGAGAAAAAAGAAGCAAAGAAACCAAAAACTGCTAAAAAAACATCGGATAAGAAAACTGCAGAAAAAAAGAGCGATACGGCTGCTGTGACGGTTGTAGATGTTGTTCCGGACGAAGCAACAGCCGATGAAAATGATACTTCGAAAGCTGATGGTAAGGCTAAAACCGCTAAAAAGACGCGCGGCAAAAAAACTTCAAAAAAGACTGAAGAAAAAACAGATGCTGCCGTTGTAACAGAGACCGAAGCTGTTGACAAAAAAAAGAAGACGGATGAAGCTGAAAGCAAAGAGCCTTCTTTCGACATTGATGATGTTTCGGACGGCGAGAATAACGAGACTAAAAAAGACGAAACGGAAAACGTCAACGATAATAACACTCCTGAAGCTGTACCGCAAAAAGAAAACCGTCATACAAACGATAACGGCAAAGACGTCGAAGGTATTTTGGAGATTATGCAGGAGGGATACGGTTTTCTTCGTGTAGAAAACTATGTATCCGGAAGCAAGGATATCTATGTTCCGCCTACGCTTATAAGAAAGTACGGCATGAAGACAGGAGACCTTATTTGCGGAAAGTGCAGATTTCAAAAAGAGTCAGACAAGAGTCAGGCGCTCATGTGGATAAGTACGATAAACGGTTACACGCTGAGTGAGCACCCCAGAAGGAGACCTTTTGAGACACTTACACCGATTTACCCTGAGGAAAAATTTGTTCTCGAAGTTGAGCAAAAGGAACTGTCTACACGTCTTATTGATTTGATTGCGCCTATCGGAAAAGGTCAGAGAGGTATGATAGTATCGCCTCCGAAAGCCGGCAAAACTGTTCTTCTTAAAAAGATAGCGAACAGCATTACAACGAATTATCCCGACGTAGAACTTTTTGTCCTTCTCATCGATGAACGTCCTGAAGAAGTGACGGATATGAAAGAGTCGGTAAAGGGCACGGTTGTATCGTCAACTTTTGACGAATTGCCCGAAAGACATATAAAGGTTTCAGAGCTTGTGCTTGAACGCGCTCAGAGATTGGTGGAATACGGAAAAGATGTAGTGATATTGATGGACAGTATTACAAGGCTTGCAAGAGCATACAATCTGACAATTCCTCCTACGGGAAGGTCGCTGTCGGGCGGACTTGATCCGGGAGCACTTCACAAACCTAAGAAATTCTTCGGCGCGGCGCGAAATATAAGAGACGGCGGAAGCCTCACGATTGTCGCTACGGCGCTTGTTGATACGGGAAGCAAACTTGATGATGTTATATTCGAAGAATTTAAAGGCACGGGCAACATGGAACTTCATCTCGACAGAAAACTGTCTGAAAAGAGAATTTTCCCTGCTATTGATATTAACAAGTCGGGTACACGCCGTGAAGACCTGCTTTTGACCGAAAAAGAGTTGAATACGATATTCAGCATAAGAAGGGCAATGTCGAATCTCGGCACTGCCGATGTTACTGAAATACTTGTAAATCAGCTTACAAAAACAGAGAATAATGAAGAATTTATAGCATCGGTAAAATTTACGGACAAAGAAAAGTAAGTAATTTTGTGTTGAATCTGTTTTTTTAGATGCAAAAACAGAATTTTCAGAAAAAATTTCTATGTCAATTAAAAGTGAAAATGTCCTAAAAAAACATAAACATAAGCACCAAAAAACGGTGCTTTTTGTTTTTTAAGAAGCCCAGTCAGTTTCCCTTCCGCACATTGCATGTACGTATTTCATAAAGTTATCTTTACGCCAAG
>JAFTXP010000021.1 GCA_017461545.1 Clostridia bacterium
CGGTGGGTACACCTGTTCCCATACCGAACACAGAAGTTAAGCACCGTAATGCAGACGATAGTTGGACGGAGACGTCCTGTGAAAATATGTCGCTGCCGGATACTATATGAAGAGCACCGCGCAAAAGGCGCGGTGCTTTTTGCTATGTTAAAACTAATTAACCGCCCCGAGAATTCGTTGTACATGACAAATTCTCGGGGCGGTACCATTTTATTTATTAAAATCTATTGATTATTCGACGTAAGATCATGGCGAACATTAATACCGTACCTTCTTGGATTTTTATATTCATGATTGCCATTGTCTATCAAGACAAGTTTGTTATTATTCTTTATCTTGAAAACAAATGATGCAAGTTCTCCTGTTGCAATTAATTTCTCGTCGCGTATTTCGAAGAAACCATGCTCTGCATAGGAGTGAACCATCGACATTCCGATAGAAAATGAGTTGTTATCAGAGTCGATGTTGATATAAGGAACTGTAAAATCTATGTTTTTATTTTGATTTTTTCTATTTATATCATACGGTTAAGCTCGTTTCAACACAAGCAGCTGCGTTGCCTAAGAATTTCACAAAAAATTTATAAATAGCTTAATTGAAATCCGAGATGCAACACTGAAGAGCGAAATGCAATATGGAAGTAGTAAATGCAACTTGGAAGTACGAAACGCAACGGCAGTGTTGCATTTCGGATTTCATATAAAAAATTTATAAATATATGAAAAAACCTCTTGCAATATGCATTGGTTAATGATATTATTCTGTTGTAAGTGGAATAAAGCGGAATTTTATACCCTTAAAGTAGAATAAATTCCTTAAAAATGGGTTTTAAGCCTTTGTTTTACTCCGTTTACCTTACAAATGATTTTTAACTACAAAAGATTAATTCATTACAAAAGACAAAATTCTTTAATTTCAACACAAAAGATAAAAGTATCATTATGATTGATACGAAGTACAAAAGAAAAATTTAAAAAAAGTACGTAAGATTATTATTTAAGGGATTTTAATCCACTTTTGAGGGGAGGTTTGTGAAAAGTGCTGATCGGAACACATAGAAACACGGTAGATCCAAAGTTCAGAGCTTCGATTCCGGCATCTTTTCGCGACATATTAGGGAAAAGACTTGTTCTTACGCTTAATATGGAAAATCCTAAATGCATAAGAGCATATACTTATGAAAAGTACCAGGAGCTGTTGGCGAGATTACTCGAGGCGAAAAAAAGCGGTACTGTTGATACAAGAGGAGTAGAACGTTATTTCGTAGAAGCTGCCAAATGTATAGAACTTGACTCTCAATACCGCATGGTTTTGCCGCCTGAACTCAGACAAAAAGCTCATATTACAAAAGATATCTGTACTATTGGACGAATTGAGTTTGTGGAGATTTGGGACAGCGAGACTTATGACGCTAATGAGGAGCGTTACGACCAGTCTGTTACAGAGGATGTTGCTCGATCGCTCGGTATGCTTTAATTGAGGTACAGAAATAATGACTACTGAAGAAAAAACGTTTTCACACGTGCCGGTGCTCTATGAGGAGTGCATTGAAAACCTTTGCATAAAGGCGAACGGCATTTATGTAGACGGAACATTGGGCGGAGCAGGTCATTCGTCGGGTATATTGAAGAAACTCGGCAAGGGCGGACTCCTAATTGGCATCGATCAGGATGACGATGCACTCGCGGTTGCGACTGCGAGATTGACAAAAATTAAAAATGAAGGTATTGATGCAGACTTCTGTACTTTTCACGCTAATTTCGCTGAAATGCCTGAAGTCTGTAATCGTTTCGGAGTAGAAAAGGTTGACGGAATTCTTCTTGATATAGGTGTTTCATCTTATCAGTTTGATACGGAAGAGCGCGGATTCAGTTACAGGTTTGATTCGAAGCTGGATATGCGCATGGATCGTACAAATGATTTTTCTGCATATGATATTGTGAACAGTTATTCGGAAAAAGAAATTGCGGATATCATATTTAAATACGGTGAAGAAAAATGGGCAAAGAAGATAGCGTCCATTATTGTGGAGAGAAGAAAAGAAAAGCCGGTTGAAACTACTTTTGAATTGGTCGATATCATTAAAGCGGCGATTCCTGCCTCAAAGCGGTTTGCTAAAGGAGAGGGACATCCTGCAAAAAGAACATTCCAAGCATTGAGAATTGAGACAAATCACGAACTCGATGTATTGGAAGATGTCATTGACAAAGCAATAGAACTTCTCAATCCGGGCGGAAGGTTGTGTATTATAACTTTCCATTCATTGGAAGACAGAATTGTTAAACAGAAATTTAAAAAAGCGGCACAGCCTTGTGAGTGCCCTCCTTCTTTTCCCGTGTGTGTATGCGGCAAAGAGTCGAAAGGCAAAGTGATTACAGGAAAACCAATTGAGGCATCTGAAGAAGAGTGTGAAACGAATTCCAGAGCCGCATGTGCTAAGTTACGTGTCTTTGAAAAAAGACTTTGAGGGATGAATTATGAGATATTCAAAAGATTCGACAGCTGAGGTTATAAGGGACTATCCTTACGCGGAGCCCGGAGATGCGGTTGTCAGAAGAAATACAAAAGAAAAAGTTGAGCGTGTAGAGCAGAAAACTACTGCGCTTTATGAGATAACTGTTAAGCGTCAGAATAAAAAAGTAAAACAGAGTTTGATTTGCTGTATTGCTTTGGTATTCGTTTTGGCGAGTATTTTGCTTTGCAGATATGCTTCAATATATGAAATGAATTACAGAACTGCACAGCTTAATTCTGAAATAGAAGCGGTGAATATCGAAAATAACAGACTTGAGGCAGTTATTTCAAGTGAGTCAAATGTTATTGATATAGATTCTGTTGCACAGAATGAGCTCGGACTTCAGAAACCGCAGCCGTATCAGACGGTTGAGATAAACGTAGAGCCTGTTGATGAATACAAGCTAAACAGTTCTGTTCAGAGCGGTAGCAGCACTGAAGATCTGACATGGTATGAAGATGTTGTTCAAAAAGTTAAGGACTTTTTCGGTTTTGTTGATTATAAATAAATTTATGCGCAAAGATTTATTCAATATTTAACAATATTTATTTTATAAATGTAGTAAAATCATCCTTGCGTAAATATACATAATTGATGTATTTAGTCAGGGAGGTTGTCTTATTTGGCAAGAAAATCATCAGGAAAAATTTCCGGCACGTTGCTTTCGACTGAAAGTGTGCCTAATAATAAGAATATAAAGATATGGTCTTGGGTGGCATTGTCTGTTTGCATTGTCGCCTCTGTTGTTTTAATCGGCAGAGTTGCGTGGCTTCAGTTTGTACGAGGTGATGAACTTAGTCAGGCGGCGTACGAACAACAGAATTCTGGAAGAACAATTGCTGCATCCCGAGGGGCTATTTATGATACTAACGGCTCTGTGTTGGCAGTAAGTATTTCAGCGAATAAGATAACTGCCAGCAGAACTATAATTAATTCCACCGGTGATGATTATGAGGGCGGAAGAGAAGAGTATCAGAAGATGATAGCGAAAGGCTTGTCTGATATTCTCGGTATTGAATATGACGGATTGCTGGAAAAATTGAAAGGCTCGGGTAATTATCTTGAAATTGCCTCGAAACTCGATATTGAAGTCGGGGATAAAGTTACTGAATGGAAAAAAAATAATAATATTAAAGGTGTCTACATTGACAGCGACACGAAAAGATATTATCCGAACGGTTCGCTGGCTTCTCATGTAATAGGATTTACCGGAAAAGACGGTGACGGTTTGGTTTGCGGTGTCGAAGTTGCATTAAATGACGTACTTAAAGGTACTGCCGGAAGAGTTATTACAGAAGTTGATGCTTTAGGTAATGAAGTGCCGACAGATGAAGTTAAACGAATTGATCCAATTGACGGATACAATGTTACGCTAACATTAGATGCCACAATTCAATACATGGTTGAGGAAGCCTTGCAGGATGCAACAATTGACTTCGGTGTAGAGGAAGGATGCTGCTGTATAGTTATGGATCCGGATACCGGAGATATTTTGGCAATGGCTTCCAATCCCTCTTTTGACTTGAATTCACCTTATTCATGCCCTGACGGCATGGATCCGACAGACTGGGTAAACGGTTCTTCCGAGACTGTTGAGATACTTAACTCGACAGTATGGCGTAATAAGGCCTTGACCGATACATATGAGCCGGGTTCAACTTTTAAGACAATTACAGCGTGTGCAGGATTGGAAGAGGGTGTCGTTACTCCTGAAACAGAGTTCAGTGATTCGGCTGTAAATTTGTCGGGATGGACTATTCACTGCTGGCGCCGTGAAGGTCACGGTACAGAGACTTTTGCAAAAGCCATTATGAACTCATGCAACCCCATTATGGTGCGTGTATCTCAGAAATTGGGCATAAAAACTTTTTACAGTTATGTTGCTGCTTTTGGTTTTACCGAAAAGACAGGAATATTATTATCCGGTGAGGCAAACAGCGTTATTCACACAAATCCTACCGAAATAGATATGGCGGTTGCCTCTTTCGGGCAGCGTCTTCAGATTACTCCGCTGCAGCTTGTTTCTGCTTACAGTGCTGTTGCAAACGGAGGATATCTTTACGAGCCGAGAATTGTAAAAGAAATAACAGATAACGACGGAAATGTCATACAAAGATACGAAACCGAAACGGTTCGTCAGGTTATATCAAACGATACTTCCGAAAAAGTTCTCAAAATGCTTGAGGACACAGTTTCTAAAGGCGGCGGAAGCAGAGCGTATGTTTCCGGGTACAGAATAGCAGGTAAGACAGGTACATCAGAGACGACAACAACTGATACCACAGGTCGTTATGTGTGTTCTTTTGCCGGAATTGCTCCTGCCGATGACCCTGAAGTTGTTGTTCTCGTTGTAGTTGACCATCCTACTATCGGCGGTGCATCGGGCGGTGTACAGGCGGCGAGTGTTGCAGGCAGGCTTTTTCAGGAGATTCTTGATTATATGGAAATTGAAAAGCGTTATACAGAGGATGATCTTAAAAATCTTCTTTCTGCATATGAAGTCCCTTCTTTCACCGAAGGCACTGTTGCAGATGCTACATATACAATAAATCTTTCTACATTTAACTATGTAATTGTAGGAGATAAATCTGACGATGCTAAAATAGTTGCACAGTTTCCTGCACCGGGAGTAAAGGTTGCAAGAGAATCGACGATTGTTTTATATACTGATCTTGAATCAAATATTTCACAGGTGCGGGTTCCGGATCTGAACGGATTATCGCTTGAGGATGCTCATGCGACACTTGTAGGAATGGGTCTTAATATGCGAGCCTACAGTTTAGGTACTGTCGTCGGTCAGAGTATTGAGGCAGGAACTTATGTTGACAAAGGCAGCGTTATCGAGCTGGATGTTATCGATGAAGAGTCGGAAAATGCAGGTAACGATGCTGTTGTAGAGAATTAGTTTCACGGAGGTATTTATGAAAATCAGTGAAATTATCAGTAGAATTAATTATTGCTCCGTTTCGGGCAATACGGATATAGAAGTTTTTGATGTATGTATAGATAACAGAATTTGTAAGGCCGGAGATGCTTTTGTATGTATCAAAGGCTTTACGCGGGACGCTCATGAGTTTGCCGAAAGCGCAATTTCGATGGGCGCTTCTGCGTTATTTGTTCAGGATGAGCAGAGGTACCGCGAGCTTTGCGAGCGGGCTGAAACAGATAAAGGCTTTTGCGTTGTGTTGGTAAAGGATTCGCGAAAGCTTCTGCCTGAATTATCGGATGTTGTGTTCGGCCATCCTTCTGCGGAGTTAAATTTAATAGGCGTTACCGGAACAAAAGGAAAAACAACCACCACATATATGATTAAAAACATATATGACAAAATGGGTGTAAAAACAGGTCTTATAGGCACTATCTGCAATATGATAGGCGAAGAAATCATAAAGACAGAAAGAACAACACCTGAAGCAAATGTCACACAAAAACTTCTTCGAAGAATGGTTGACTCAGATGTCAAGACTTGTGTCATGGAGGCTTCTTCTCAGGGACTTAATCTGAACCGTGTCGGCGGCTGCGAGTATAACATAGGTATTTTCACAAACCTTTCGCCTGACCATATAGGTCCCAACGAGCACAAGGATATGGATGACTACGCCGCTGCGAAGGCTAAGTTGTTCGGAATGTGCAGGAAAGGTCTTATAAATATTGACAGCCCGTACAGTGATGTGATGATTAAAAATTCATCATGTGATGTTTATACATACGGAATTGAAAAAGAATGTGATTTCAGAGCTGTAAATATAGAGCTCGGGTCAAGTTACGTAGAATATGATATCTGCGGAAAATGTCCTGCAAAACATGTAAAGGTTTCTATTCCGGGAAAGTTTTCTGTGTATAATTCACTTGCGGCAATTGCCTGTTGTTACCTTGACGGAGGAGATTTAGATAAAATTGTTGAGGCTGTGGGAGATGTTGTCGTTTCGGGAAAGGCGGAGAATGTTCCTACGGGAAGAGATTTTGCGGTTATTATAGACTATGCGCACAATCCTGACAGTTTCATAAATATTTTGACTACTGTTAAGAGTTTTGCAAAAAGAACGGTATTTTTATTCGGTTGCGGCGGTGACAGAAACAGACCGCGTTCTCTTATGGGAAAGACAGCAGGAGAGTATGCGGACTTCACAATAATAACTTCCGATAATCCGAGAAGCGAAGAGCCGGAGTCGATAATAAAAGATATTGAAGTCGGAATAAAAGAGACAGGCGCTGAATATGTGTGTATTACGGACAGAGCAGAGGCTATAAGATATGCAATTTTGAATGCAAGGCCGGGCGATGTGATAGTCCTTGCCGGTAAAGGGCATGAGACATATCAGATTTTTAAAGATAAAACCGTTCATTTTGATGAACGCGAGGTTGTAGCACAGGTGCTTGCCGAAATCGGAGGGTAACTTTTTTATGATGTATGCGGGTGAGATTGCAGATGCAATCGGCGGAAAAATAATAGGGAATCCCGATGTGTGTTTTGAGTACGTTGTTACGGATTCACGTTTGATAAATGAAGACAATGCGGGAAAAAGCATTTTTGTTGCTCTTACAGGTGAAGTTTTTGACGGACATAATTATATTGCGTCGGTTGTCGGAAAAGGTGTTAAGGCTGTGATGTGCAGTAAGCTTCCTGAGGTTTCATGTGACGCTGTAATTTTGGTTGAAAATACACTTGAAGGTTTGGGGAATATAGCATCCTACCACCGCAGGAAATTTGATATTCCGGTATGCGCGGTTACAGGCAGCGTGGGTAAAACTTCTACAAAAGAGATGATTGCCGCGGTTCTTGCAAGTTCATTCAATGTCCTGAAAACAGAGAAGAACTTCAATAATGAAATAGGTCTTCCTATGACACTGCTCAAAATGAATGAGAGACATACTGCGGCCGTTGTTGAAATGGGGATGAGGGGTCTCGGTCAGATAAAATATCTTTGCAACTTTGCTTTGCCGACGATCGGTGTTATTACAAATATCGGTGTGGCGCATATGGAGCTTTTGAAATCCAGAGAAAACATTTTCAAGGCAAAGCTTGAAATTGCATCAAAGCTGCCGGAGAATGCTCCTCTTGTTCTGTGGGGCGACGATGAATTCCTTTCAGACAGGGCGGCAGTTGAAAAAGAGATTGAACAGTACGGAAAAAAATTTGATATAGTCTATTTCGGTACGAAAGAAAATTGTGATTTCCGCGCTGAGAATATTGAAACGGATGAAGACAACCGGTACACTTTTGATATAGTCACACCGGAGGAAAAAAGAAAAGTAACACTAAATATTCCCGGCCGTCATAATGTAATAAATGCAACCGCTGCCGTTACTGTGGCAATTAAATGCGGCGCGAAACTGTGCGACTGCATAAAGGCTCTTGAAAATTATTACGGCGACGGAATACGACAGAATATTATCAAAAAAAATGGTATTACAGTAATTGACGATACATATAACGCAGGCCCTGAGTCTATGAAGGCTTCATTGTCAGTGCTTGGCGCGATGAAAGGAGTCAGTCGGAAAATAGCCGTTCTCGGCGATATGCTTGAACTCGGTGACGAATCCGCAAATGCCCATGTTTCAATAGGCGAGTATGCTGCGTCGCTGGGTATTGATGTTTTGATTACTTCCGGAGAGGCTATGGCGGACGCTGCAGATGCTTTTGTACGTATCGGGGAGTTGAAAGGTATTAAAATATATGCTATAAAGACTGATGATGCAAAAATTGCAGCTGAAAAGGCGATTGAGATTGTAGAAAACGGTGATGCCGTGTTGGTAAAGGGATCTCATTCCATGCATATGGAGATTGTTACAAAGGCATTAACTGAGCAATACAGCAGAAATTGATTTGCATTTGATTTATACGTTTTTTCTAACGGAGATGGTATTATGACAGGAAAAGTAATAGGAATATTTTTAGTATCGTTCCTGATAGCAGTGCTTTCAGGGCCGATTTATATTCCCTTCTTAAAAAAACTTAAATTCGGTCAGACGGTAAGAGATGACGGACCGCAGACACATTTAAAGAAAACAGGAACTCCGACGATAGGCGGCTTGATATTCTTAACACCTGCTGTTATTGTCGGACTGGTATTGTTTTTTATAGGATGGGCTCCGAAAATCCTTCCTGTTCTGCTGGTCACGGTAGGCTTTGGTTTTGTGGGTTTTTTTGATGACTATCTGAAAATCATAAAAAAGTCAAAGGACGGACTTCTCTGGTATCAGAAAATGGGCGCCTTGCTCGTAATATCGGTTGCTTTTTCTCTGTACGAATATTTCTTCAACAAAGATGCCGCAACAATAATACTTGAGTTTTTCGGCAAAGAGCTTTCATTAAATCTAAGT
Source organism: Clostridia bacterium (assembly GCA_017461545.1). Lineage (GTDB taxonomy): Bacteria > Bacillota > Clostridia > UBA1212 > UBA1212 > SIG423. Next base: position 8,840 of record JAFTXP010000021.1, read on the forward strand.
TGGTTCTTCGTACCGTTTGCGATTTTTGTACTTCTCGCGTCTACAAACTCCGTTAATTTGACAGACGGACTCGATGGTTTATGTGCAGGCAATGCATTTATAGTATTCCTGTTTTTCTTCGCAGTTTCGATGCTGATTGAGCCGAATGACAGTGTTGCTCTGTTTTCAGTTATGATGGCAGGTTCTGTTTTAGGATTTTTAATATTTAACTATCATCCCGCGAAAGTATTTATGGGTGATACCGGTTCTCTGGCGCTCGGCGGTGCACTTGGGGCTTGTGCCATTGTTCTGAACCGTCCGTTTCTGATTGTAGGTGCAGGATTGCTCTTTGTTCTTGAGGCAGTTTCTGTTTTGCTCCAAGTCAGTTATTTTAAGTTGACAAAGGGAAAAAGACTTTTCAGAATGGCGCCGCTTCACCACCATTTCGAATTAAAGGGATGGAAAGAGTTAAAAGTCACATATGTATTTTGGACATTCACTTTAGTTTGCTGCATAATTACATATTTGATTATAAGATGATTGATTTTCTCTGTTAAGGGGTTTTTTATGGCAGATATAAGAAAACGGCAACCTGATTTTTGGTTATTATTAAGTGTAATATTGCTTGTGATTGTAGGTACTGTGATGATTTGCAGCGCCAGTCCTGCTACGTCCAAGAACAGTGCAGACGGTGATTCCTATACTGTTATAAAAAAGCAGCTTCTTTATGTCACAATAGGTTTTGGCTGTATGTTTGCTGCGTATGCTGCAAATTTTGAAAGATTGATTAAGAAATTTTCTATTGTGTACTTTGCTGTTACAATTTTGCTTCTTGCTGCTGTTTTCTCGCCTCTCGGGGTGGAACTTAACTATTCAAGAAGATGGATTAATCTCGGATTGTCTATTCAGCCGTCGGAGTTTTTTAAGACCGCAATGATTTTATATCTGGCATACGTTTTTTCGCATCCTAAAATTAAAGATAAGGCTCGCGGTATGTGGGGTCTTATGATTGTGATTGCACCTATAGCATGCGGTATGGTTTTGATTTTTCTTGAGCCTCATGTAAGCTGTCTTATCATATTAGGTATAGTTATGGTTGCAATGATGGTTTTCGGAAGGCTGAAACCGTATATGTATGCTGTGTTGGGCGGCGGAATTGCGGCAGCCGGTGTTGCAGCGTATACATTTGTGCCGCATGTACAAAAACGTTTAAATTCTTTTTTTGGCTCAGGTACAGCTGAAAATTCGTCAGACACGTGGCAGGCCACACAGTCGCTTTACGCTATCGGCTCAGGCGGTTTAAGAGGTGTAGGACTTGGTGAGAGTATGCAAAAGCAGCTATATTTACCGGAACCTTACAATGACTTTATTTTCGCAATTCTGGCAGAGGAACTAGGTTTTCTCGGGTGCGTAGCGGTCATTTTGCTTTTTGTAATGCTTATATGGCGCGGATTTAAAGTTGCAATGTTTGCCAAAGATTCCTATAGTGCGTTGGTTGCTGTCGGTCTTACCACTTTGATTGCAACACAATTCATTTTAAATATTGCGGTTGTTACAAATATTCTTCCGGTAACAGGTGTTTCGCTTCCGTTTTTCAGTTACGGCGGTACATCACTTATGACTATGATGCTTAATGCGGGAATTCTTTTGAACATATCAAGGGAAGCGGATTATATAAAATTTTAAAAAGAAGTGTGAAAAATATGGGAAAATATTTTTCACACTTCTTTTTAAAATTTTTACCAAAGAGTAGCGGTACAAAGAACGGTGGAAAAATATTTTTTCACTCTGTTTTTTAAAATTTTTACCAGAGAGTAGCGGTACAGAGAACAGTGGGAAAATATTTTTCACACTTCTTTTTAAAATTTTTACCAAAGAGTAGCGGTACAGAGAATGGAGTAAAATATTTTTCGCTTTTTACATTTGCGGATAAAATGTAAAATGAATTGCGGAAAATAGAGCTGTTGCGTAATATAACGGAAGGATAGGTAAGCTAACGGTGGAAACAGTCGATGATATATTACTGAAATTGAATTCTTCAAAGTTTCGTTCAAGTTTTCATTTAAATAAGAAGGATATAGATTATATAAACAAAAAAGGTATTGATACTATCCGCAACCATTGTGCGGATTTTGTAAGGCAAAGACTTGCTCCTGCGGTCATTCCCAATGATGGCAGACAGACGCCTATGAGAGGTCATCCTGTATTCGTTGCGCAGCATGCCTGTGCATGTTGCTGCAGAGGATGCTTTGAAAAGTGGTACGGTGTGCCGCGAGATGTTCAATTATCTGGAAAACAGCAGGAAAAAGCAGTTGAATTGCTTATGGCTTGGATTGAAAGAGAGTTCAGCGAAAGCAAGCCGAGGAATGTAATTTGATTGCAATAAATTATTGACTTGTATTTTATTTCTTTGTAAAATTAATCGTTATTTTTATTCTTAAACTTTTTGAAAGGTGTTGTGCGTATGATAATCGGAACAACTAAAGAACTCAAAAATCACGAGTATCGTGTAGGTCTTACCCCTGATAACGTAATGGCTTACGTTGCTAAAGGACATAAGGTTTATGTAGAAACTAATGCCGGTTTGGGTGCCGGATTTACCGATGAGGAATATATAGAGGCAGGCGCCGCGATTCTGGCGACTCCTAAAGAAGTTTTTGACATAGCGGATATGATTGTTAAGGTTAAAGAGCCTGAGGAATGCGAGTATGATCTTTTGAGAGAGGGTCAGATACTTTTTACATATCTCCACCTTGCTCCGAATCCTAAGCTTACAGATGCCCTTATGAAGAAGGGTGTAAAAGCAGTCGCCTTTGAAACAATCACAGATAACGAAGGAAATCTTCCTTGCCTCAGACCGATGAGCCAGATTGCAGGCCGTCTTTCCATTCAGGAGGGTGCAAAATTTCTCGAAAAAGCATACGGCGGACGCGGTGTTCTTCTCGGCGGCGTTCCGGGTGTAGAACGCGGAAAAATAGTTATCGTCGGAGGCGGTATCGCAGGTACATTTGCGGCAAAAGCTGCTGTCGGTATTGACGCACAGGTTACATTGCTTGATATAAATGCAAACAGACTTGCATATCTCGAAGATATATTCGGTGCTTCTGTCACAACTCTTTACAGCACAGAGGCGAATATCAGAAAGTCTCTCAAAGAGGCAGATCTTGTTATAGGTTCAGTTCTTATTCCTGGTGGAAAAACACCGAAGCTTATAAGACGCGAGCATCTTTCGATTATGAAAAAAGGTGCGGTTATTGTTGATATTGCAATTGACCAGGGAGGTTGTTGTGAGACTTCGCATGTTACTACACATGCTGATCCGGTATACATCGAAGAAGGTGTTGTTCACTATTGTGTAGGAAATATGCCGGGAGCAGTTCCGCGTACTTCGACTATTGCACTTGCAAACTCAACTTTCCGTTACGGCATGCTTATGGCAGAGAACGGCTTGGAGAAGGCTGTTGCAATGGATAAGGGTCTTGCAGACGGTGTCAATATTTACTGCGGTAAGTGCACAAATAAGAATGTTGCAGACAGCCTCGGATTGGACTACACTCCTTTAGCGGATATTGTAAAGTAAGATAATCTTTTCTTTTGTTATTAAACGGAGGTTAATATTCATGGATATCAAAGCAAAAATTAATGAAATCGCAGATAAAATCAAGAACGACGATAATCTCAAGGCAAATTTCAAGAATGATCCTATTAGTGTTGTAGAAAACCTCATCGGTGTTGATTTGCCAAATGATCAGATTGAAAAGATTGTGGATGGAATCAAGGCCAAAATTTCTTTCGACAGCATCGGCGACAAGCTCGGCGGACTTTTCGGTAAGAAATAATTTCATTGAATTAATATGATTTTTAAAAGCGGGCTCACTTTGCACGAAGTGAGCCCGCTTTTGTCAACCAAAACTGTTTTCTGTCGCTTTCTGTTTTGTTTGCCGCCTTGCATGTCATTTTTACAGACCTCTGTCTTTCAGATCTTTTACCAATTCAACGTAAAATTCTCTGATATCAAAGCCGTCAATGTTTTCACGGTTTAAATCTATCATGTCACCGTGCGAGATACCGCGTTTCTTACTGGGAGTGAGAAGGGTGTATTTTTCTCCCCACTTAAATGATTTGCTGCTTACGAGACCGTCGTTCGGTCCGTCAAAATGTTTTACAAGATGATATGAAAAGTTAAGCGGGAATTTTCCGCCTTGGGCCTTGGCTAATACAGAGCCTACGCTTTGACAGAATATTTCCGGAGGCGTTTTCATTTCGCTGTCCAATTTAGTGCAGACCCCGGCTGTCAAATCATTTACGGCAGCGAGAAAATCAGGGTTTTTATCTCCAAACTTTCTCAGCGCGGCATTGTATGTTGATGCTACTTTGTTTTTTAAGCCGACAGAGATTTTTGTCAGCAGATAATCTGCGAACTCACAGCCTCTGTGAGGCGTGTTTATTGTGGTAAGTGATGCCACGTGAGGTGCTGCGTCAAGGTTTGATATAGCGTAGCGACAGTCAAGTCCGCCCTTTGAATGTGCTATGATATTAATTTTTTCGCAATTTAATTCTTTTACAAGAGTTTTTATGCGTTCAGATAATTCCTCGGCACTGTCTGCAATAGACGATGCCGATTGGTGATTGCCGTAATAAATTTCAGCGCCGTTTTGTTCCAGTTCTTTGGGAATTCTGCCCCAGTAGTTAAAGTATTTCGTATCTCTGAAAAATACTCCGTGCACCATTAAAATAGGATATTTTGTCTTGCAGATATTCTGGGATTTTCTCTGCAAATTTATTTTTTGTTTTTGTGTTTCGGTTATGACCTCTTTAAAAGTAGCTTTTAATATTACGTATAGTGCTATCAGGTTTGCAATCGGAATCATGCCGCAAATAATTCCGATGATTCGCTGATTTATTCCTAATTGAACTGATGTAAGGTAGACGCAGATTATACCGTTCCAGAATACGATTGCTTCAAGGCAGATACAGAGCAGTGCACTCCAGATAAAAGTGAGATAATTGTCAGGTATGGTTTTAAATGCCAATACGATGTGATAAACAACAGATACAGGCAGTGAGAGCATAAATGCCGACAGTAAAACATTTCCGTGACAGCAGATTTTAAGACGTTTGGATTTCGTTTTAAGAAAAAAAACACCAGCGAATATATTGATAAACAGAAACAGCGGAACGAATAAAAATAGTATCTTCGGCTCGTTTGCCAACATTGTGTAGCTATTTGCAATAATGCTTATGATGATAAAATAAATTATTATTACAAAAGTTAATGCTTTTTTCATCTTTTTCCTCCGAATCCGGAATGTGTCTCATTAATTGTTTAATTATACTATCATGTAACAAAATTGTAAATTATTCCCTGAGACATGGCTACATAAAATATCTGTGCCGAGAATAAAATTCTCGGCACAGATAAGGGTTAGTTTTTAGTTTTGAAATCAATAACATTTTTTACACGGCTCGTACCCCCTGCTTATAGCTTGAGATTGTGTTACCTGAGTAGGATTTTTCATATTACTGCAATTGGACTTGCTATGATATTTTGAACCGGTTCTGGGAATCCATACCATATTTCCGATAGAATATGATGGGTCGCTTGCTCCGCAGGAAGTACATTCTCCGCTTACATAATTGTGTCCTGCGGCAGTTCCGTCTGTTATGCCGCAAGAAACACATGTTTTCGGTGAAGTGCAAGTTGCGTCTTTCCAATCATGTCCTGCGGCAGTTCCGTCTGTTATGCCGCAAGAAACACATGTTTTCGGTGAAGTGCAAGTTGCATCTTTCCAATCATGCCCTGCCGGTTTTCCATTCGTCGCGCCGCAAGAAATACATATTTGCGGTTCAGCACAGGTTGCTGATGAGTAATCATGCACATGCGGCGCTGTTGTGCTTTTATCTTGTGATGCTTCTGTATTGTTATTTACCTTATTATCATGTTCGGTTTCAGGTGAACCTTCAATGTCTCCGGAAGTGACAATTGGCAAGGATTCTGTGTTATCTACGGTATTTCCTTCATTATTCGTACTTACACACCCTGTTATAAATAAACAAAATGTCAATAAAGATATAAGAAACAAATTAAACTTTTTCATTTTAAATCTCCGATTCTGTAATTGTAATAACTATTTCTAAATTTGTTTATCGATTTTCTAATAGTAAATATATTTACATCCAACTATGTTATAGTTTAACAGGCAGCTATCAATAAATAAATATTTTACAGAAAAATGTAACAGAATTAAAACAGACACGGGTATATTCATGTTGATTTTTAACTTAAATTGGGATATAAAGGGTTTTGTATGTTTACTCATGTAATGTTTATGGAAAGTGAAAAATATGTTTAATTTACTGCTGGCATTGATTTATATATGCTTTATAAGTTTGGGATTGCCTGATTCCTTACTCGGTTCGGCGTGGCCTGTTATGCATCAGGAAATTTCCGCTCCGGTGTCATATGCAGGTATAGTTTCCATGGTAATATCCGTAGGAACTATTGTCTCAAGTTTACTCAGCGACCGCGCCGTAAGAAAATTCGGCACGGGAAAAATTACTGCTATAAGTGTAACATTGACAGCTGTTGCATTGTTCGGTTTTTCAACTGCCGACCGGTTTTGGATGCTTATTTTATGGGCAATCCCGTACGGTATCGGCGGCGGTGGAGTAGATGCGGTTCTGAATAACTATGTGGCTTTGCATTATAAGGCGCAGCACATGAGCTGGTTGCATTGCTTTTGGGGTGTCGGAGCTTGTATAAGCCCGTACATAATGAGTTTTTCTCTTGTGAAACTTGACAGCTGGAATTACGGTTACCTGATTGTGTCAATCATACAAATCGTATTGTCGCTTTTTATTTTTATGAGTTTGCCTCTGTGGAAAGAAAAGAAAAATACAGATGCAGATGATGGCGATAAGGAAAACGAGAGTCACATTAAAATAAGGGAGATTGTATCAATTCCCGGAGCAGTTCCGTGTTTTCTGACATTTTTCGGGTACTGTGCGCTTGAATTGACAACTTCGCTTTGGGCGAGCAGCTATTTGGTACAGGACAGAGGACTTTCTCCTGAAACAGCTTCGGCGTTTGCAAGTCTGTTTTATATTGGAATAACCGCAGGCAGAGCGATAAACGGTTTTCTCGCAATGAAATTCAATGACAGATTTTTAATTCGCTTAGGTCTTGGAATTATCTGTGTGGGCATACTTTTGGTGCTTATTCCAATCAATCAGATTTTTGCTTTAATCGGTTTTGTTGTAATCGGATTAGGATGTGCGCCGGTGTATCCGTGTATCATACACATGACTCCGGCTTTGTTCGGCAAAGATAAATCGCAGGCAATGATAGGTATTCAGATGGCGTGTGCATATTCGGGCTTCTGCCTTGTGCCGCCGCTTTTCGGTGTTATCGCAAACAATATAACTATTTCACTTCTGCCTGCCTTTTTGATGATTTTGCTGGTGTTGATTGCCGTTATGCATGAAATTGCGGTTTACAAAACTAAAAATAAAACGATGTAAAAGAAATCAGGGAACTTTTTGAGTGAAAATCAGTAAAAAAGTTCCCTGAAAATATTTTAGGGTGATAATAAAATTAAAATGTCATTGTAATCCGAACTTCCATCTGTGGCTGACAGTTCCGGCTTTGTAAATTCGTATTGAGTTAAATTTAACGAAAACCCGTTGAGTTTTAATGTTAATAACATAACAAAAAAATGATGAGTTTGTTATTTTTGTGATATTGCCATGTATCAACAGTGCTGCACATCCTCCGGGATGTGCAGTAGTCACTTCGCCGCAGCGGGCGAGCAGAGCGCCTAAAAATGTGATTGAGGAGCGGAGCGAGCCTGCAAGGTCCGGAAGAATAGTTGTTGAGGTTATATGAGTGCTGTCAACTGTTATCCGGTCATTGACAAATTCAGTTTTGCAACCGAGACTTTCAAGGATTAAAAGTGTGTTTCGGACATCTGTTAAATCAGGACAATTTGTTAATACGGTGGTGCCTCCGGTGATTATTGTTGCTGCTAAAATCGGCAGTACGGAATTTTTGGCTCCGTCAATATCGATTTCCCCGGAAATAGTGTGGCCGCCTTCAATTATGTATTGTGACATAGCGTGATTCCTGCCTTGAAGATTATGTTGAATTTATATTTACATAATATGCAAACCTGCAAAAGTGTGATAAAATGTAAAGAACTTAATGTTATAGAAGACGGTGGGAATTTTGGAAAAACTTTTACTTGTTGACGGAAACAGCATAATGAACAGAGCCTTTTACGGCACCCAAAGCAGTTTTATGAAAAATGCGGAGGGACTTTTTACCGGTGCACTTTTCGGCTTTATGAATATTCTTCTTAAGTATTTAGACGAAGAGAAGCCGGAGTATGTTGCTGTTGCGTTTGATGTAAAGGCTCCCACTTTCAGACATAAGGCTTATGACGGTTATAAAGCTACCAGAAAAGGTATGCCAAATGAGCTTGCCATGCAGATGCCTATTATAAAGCAGATTTTATGCGCTATGAATATTTCGTGCATTGAGATTCCCGGATACGAGGCCGATGATATCATAGGTACGTATTCGAGACTTGCTGCCGAAAAGGGTATCGAAAGCGTGATAGTGACAGGAGACAAAGATTCACTGCAGCTTGTAAACGAATTGACAATTGTAAAGCTTCCCGTCACAAAGCAGGGCACTACCACGACAGATACTATAGATATAGAAGCTTTTAAAAACAAGTACGGCGGACTTATGCCTATCAGACTGATTGACCTTAAGGCTCTTATGGGAGACTCGTCCGATAATATTCCCGGAGTTCCGGGCGTGGGAGAGAAAACCGCGGTCAGCTTGCTTGCGGAGTACGGCAGCCTTGATGGAGTATATGCACATGTAGAGAACATAAAAAAGCCTGCTCTTAAGAAAAAAATAGAAGAAAACAAAGAGTCTGCGTATATGAGCTATGATTTGGCGACTATCATGCTTACCGTGCCGGTTGAGAAAACGGTTGAGGAGCTTGCAAAGGGTGAGTGGGACAAACCGGCTCTGATTAAGCTTCTTACGATGCTTGAGTTTAAGAGCATAATAAAAAAGATGAAGCTCGAAGGCGTACCGGTGTCTGATGATAGTGAAAAAGATGCCGACGAAAAAGGCGCGGTCGTTATGTCGCTGTTTAATGTTCTTGCAGGCGAGGGTATTGATATAAATAACATAGAAAACGAAGCTTCTGCGGCGCCGCTTCCGGCGGTTGTTCCTAAAAATACTGTTTTCGTCATGTTTTATGAGGATCTTAAGGAGTTAAAGGCTACGGTTGAAAAAAATCCTTCCGAGGTATATATCGAATGTGACTTCAGCGGGAAATATCCCGTTGAGATGAGAGTAAATTTTGACAATGACGACACGGTGTTTTCGGTTGCGTTTTCGATACCTGACACGGAGATCAATTTCATAGATATAATGAAGCCTGTTTTTGAGAATTCCGATATCAAAAAGATTGCTTTCGACAGTAAACCGATTATTTTGTGGCTGATGACAAACGGCTGCGGATTTGAGGGACTTTGGTGTGATTTGTCCATTGCCGCATATCTTACGGATTCGACGAGAAAAAATGATAATTTTTCTGATGTTTGCAGACTTTTTACGGGCGAAGAGCATGTCGGCATAGAGTATATGCCGCTTGCATCTGAGATGGCTGTCAGACGGCTTGAGAAGGACGGCATGACCGCTCTTTACAGAAATATAGAATTGCCTCTTGTTCCGATACTTGCATCTTTTGAGTATGAAGGTTTCAAAGTGTCCGAAAAGGTTTTGAAATCAGAAGGTGTGCTTCTCGAAAAGAGAATAGACGAACTCACTGCGCAGATATATGAGATAGCAGGACGCACGTTTAATATAAATTCGCCTAAACAGCTCGGAGAGGTATTGTTTGATGAGATGAAGCTTCCGGGCGGAAAGAAAACCAAAACCGGCTACAAGACAGGTCAGGATGTGCTGGAGGCAATCTCTGACGAGTCGCCGATTATTCCTCTTGTTCTGGAGTACAGACAGAATGTGAAGCTTAAATCCACGTATATTGACGGATTGATTGCGGTTATAGATAAAGAAACCGGACTCGTTCATTCGAGTTTTAATCAGACTGTTACTGCGACAGGCCGACTGAGCAGTACGGAGCCGAATCTGCAGAATATTCCGGTAAGACATGAGCTCGGAAAAAAGATAAGATATGCGTTTGTGCCCAGAAAAGAAAATCATATACTTGTAGATGCCGACTATTCACAGATAGAGCTGAGGGTACTTGCTGAGATGTCCGGTGACTACTCGATGAAAAAAGCATTTAAAGACGGTGCCGACATACATGCGATCACCGCATCACAGGTGAATAATGTTCCGTTATCGGATGTAACGCCTGCCATGCGAAGTGCGGCAAAGGCGGTAAATTTCGGCATTGTTTACGGCATAAGCGAATTCGGATTGGCAAAAGATATCGGAATATCAAGATTTGAAGCTAAAAAATATATTAACGGATATTTTGAAAAATATCCCGGCGTAAAAGCTTATATGGACAGCGCTGTTGTATTTGCAAAAGAGCACGGTTTTGCTGAGTCACTGCTCGGAAGAAGAAGATATCTGCCGGAGCTTACTTCTTCAAAGTACCCGATCAGGTCTTTCGGAGAACGTGTTGCAATGAATATGCCCATACAGGGCACAGCAGCGGATATCATGAAAATTGCTATGATAAAAGTTTACAGCGAGATTAAAAAAAGAGGTCTCAGGGCGAAACTTATATTGCAGGTTCACGACGAACTTCTGATAGATGCACCGTTGGAGGAAAAAGACGAGGTCATGTCACTTCTGCGTGAGTGTATGGAAAATGCATTTGAAATGGAAGTTCCGCTGCCTGTTTCGGTTTCATACGGAAGCAGCTGGGCTGAATGTAAGTAAAAGATTTTGAAAATATTTTGACTGTCGGAGGAAATATATATGAAAGTTTTGGGTGTCACAGGCGGTACGGGTACGGGCAAGTCTACTGTTTGTAAAATATTGCAGGATAACGGCGCAAAGATAATTGACGCGGACAAGATTGCAAACGCTCTGCAGAAAAAAGGTACGGTTGCATTTGATGAGATTATAGAATATTTCGGAGAGGGTATTCTGGACACGGATGGCGAGCTCAACCGCAGGATTTTGGGTGCTCTTGTGTTTAATGACAGGAATGCGCTTAATGCACTTAATGCCATAGTCCACAAACATGTCTCGATAGAGATTAAAAAGCGTGTCGAAGAGTATCGCAGAGAGGGCGCGGAACTTGTTGTTCTTGATGTTCCGATTCCGATAGAGGACGGATTTTTTGATACTGCCGAGCAGGTGTGGGCGGTTGTTGCAAACGATGATTTGAGAATTGAGAGGTTGCAGTTGAGGAACGGTCTTTCGGAAAATGAAGCGGTGGCAAGAATCGGTTCACAGCTTTCTAACAGCGAGTATTCGGAGCTTGCCGATGTTACTATCGATAACGAAGGATCTTATGAAGAGCTTAAACAGCTTGTATTATACGAACTCAGAAGATTTAAAGAGTATTGATAAAATTAAAAATGATTAAGTGCGGTGGCGGCGAAACCCTTTTGCGATGAGAGGTTTCGCCGCCGATTTTAATGCGGCTTGCCGCGTGTTTTATAAATTCTTCATTTGGGAATAATTAAATTGATTAAAAAGATTTAATAAAACTGATTTGAAATGAGGGATAAAATATGTGGCTCGGAATATTGATAGCAGTTGCGTCGGGCGCGTTGATGAGTGTGCAGGGAGTGTTTAATACGGAGCTTACAAAGCAGTCGGGAATATGGATGGCTGCCGGATTTGTTCAGCTGAGCGGTTTTGCTCTGTGTCTTTTGATGTGGCTTTTTTCGGGTAGACAGGGAAGCGTCGGAGAGCTGTTTTCTGTAAATAATAAGTATATGTTGCTGAGCGGTGTAATAGGAGCGTTAATAACTTACACCGTAATAAAAAGTATTGAACTTTCGAGCCCTGCAAAGGCTATAATGGTTATAGTGACTGCACAGCTGCTGGTGGCTTATCTTATTGAATTGTTCGGACTGTTCGGTGCGGAAAAACAGCCGTTTGAATTTAAAAAACTGTGTGGAATAATACTTGCAATAATCGGTTTTGTGATATTTAAATTGTAAAGCTCGGTATATACAAATCAGGAAAAATGTGTTAAAATGTCCAAGCGTGTCGAATGGTGACATGTAATAGATGAAAAATAATATACGTTCTTTTGGAGGAATAAATGGATTTTACTACTTTCTGGGGGCAGATGACGAGCAATCCTTTACTGTTTATGGCGATAGTTCTTACTCTCGGCGTTATTTTGGTAAACGGATGGACTGATGCACCAAATGCGATTGCTACTTGCGTTGTTACAAGATGTATGTCAGCACGTGCTGCTATCTTGATGTCTGCCGTGTTTAATTTTGCAGGTGTTTTCGTGATGAGCAGAATAAGCCCGGCTGTCGTAGATACAATTACTAAGATGGTTGATTTTGGCGGTAATGAAATTCCGGGTAGCCCTGAAAATGAAAAAGCGATAATTGCGCTGAGTGCGGCACTGTTTGCGATTGTTGTGTGGGCGACTGCGGCATGGATGTTCGGAATTCCGACCAGTGAGAGTCATGCACTTATCGCAGGTCTTACAGGTGGAGCTCTTGCTGTACATAACAGCTTAAGAGGTGTAAACGGCGGCGAATGGATAAAAGTTGTCTACGGTCTCGGTATTTCACTTATTCTCGGCTTTGTAGTAGGTTGGTGTGTTTGTAAGATTGTTGTGCTGTTATTTAAAAATGTTCACAGAAGAAAAACCGAAAAGTTTTTCCGCGGTGCTCAGATTGTCGGTGCAGCGTCTATGAGTTTTATGCATGGTGCGCAGGATGGCCTTAAGTTTATGGGTGTAATATACCTATGCACATTGATTATAAGTGGTAAAAGTACTTCTGGTGCTGCTTTGGATATGCCGATTTGGATAGTTGCATTGTGTTCGATCATTATGGCACTCGGAACATCGCTTGGAGGAAAAAAGATAATCAAGTCCGTAGGTATGGATATGGTAAAACTCGAAAAGTACCAGGGATTTTCAGCAGATATTTCAGCCTCCATTTGCTTGCTCTTAAGCTCTGTGTTCGGTATTCCCGTATCGACAACACATGCAAAGACAACTGCTATTATGGGTGTAGGCGCTGTTAAACGTATTTCTGCGATAAACTTTTCCGTCGTGAAGGAAATGCTTGTCGCTTGGATATTGACCTTCCCGGGATGCGGATTGCTTGCATTTGTTTTTGCAAAAATATTTATGATGATATTTTTATAAAAGTTGATTTAGTAAATTTGAAAATTTGTAGTACATAGAAAGGACAATAATTATGTCAAAATCAGATCGTTTTTATTTTGAAAATCTTACAACAGCTGCAGACTATTGCTGCAAGGCTGCAGACTATTTAGTAGAGTGCATGGCTTCCTACAACCCGGAAAACATAAAGGAAATGATTACAAAGATGCATGAGATAGAGCATGCTGCAGATAAACAGAAACATGCTATGTCCACAGCTCTTGCAAAAGCATTTGTAACTCCTATCGACAGAGAAGACCTTGCGGAGATGAGCATTAATATAGATGATGTTGCTGATAATATAGAAGAAGTTATACAGCGTTTTTATGTGGATGATGTAAGAAAAGTCACTCCCGAGGCGATTGATTTCTCGAAAAAGATTGCGGATACGGCAAAGATCATGAAGTCTCTTGTGACAGAGCTTGAAAACTTCAAAAAACCTGCAAAGCTTCATGAGCTTATCATAGAACTCAGCAATGTGGAAGAAGAGTGCGATATTATTTATCTTGAATCTACAAGAAAGATCAGACTCGAAAACGATGATGTTCTCAAAATCATTGCATGGCGTAAGATATATGAGCTTATGGAAAACTGCGTTGACGCATGTGAGCATGTTGCAGATTCCGTCGGCACGATTGTTATGAAGAATACTTGATTTTTGTATCAAAATTTATGATGCAGAGTTTTTAAAGCCGCAGCAAATGTTGCGGCTTTTGTGCGGTTATTCGACTTGTAATTTACGCATAGGAGATTAAGTGAATATGAATAAGAAAAAAATAACTGATTGGATTATTGCAATTAGTCTTTTCGTTATATATTTGTCAATAAGTATCATTTTCAGAGCTTGGGCATATTCCTGGATTATATGGGTAGCATATGCTATTTGCAGAGTTGTAGGAAAAAAACGCAAAATGAGTAAGACGAAAAAAATTGTTATAACATCAATAACTGTTTTTTTGACATTTTCATTATTAATGCTGCCGTTTGGCGTATTTACATATCTGTATAATGAATATTTTGGAACCCGATATGAGACTTATGAGCCATTATCCTTTAGCATGGAAGACTTTCCGGGGTTAAAAAGAGATAAATACGAATTTAGTTCTGATAAAGGTCAAACACTGGTTGGATATAATTACTATCATGAAAATGAAAAAACAAAAGGAATTATTATAATTGCTCATGGATTTGGCGGCGGAGGACATAATTTGTATATGGACTGTGCAAATTATTTTGCGAAAAACGGATATTATGTATTCGCCTATGACGCAACAGGCAATGATGAGAGTGAAGGCGATTCGGTAAATGGTTTGCCTCAGGGAGTTATCGATTTGGATTATGCAATTTCATTTGTTGAAAGTCAGGAAAAGTTTAAAGATCTTCCGATTATGTTATTTGGACATAGTTGGGGCGGATACTCTGTTACAAGCGTCTTATCATATCATCCTGAGATTAAAGCGGTAGTGTCCATGTCAGGTTTTAATGAGTCTTCTGACTTAATTAAATCGCAAGGCGAAAGTATTGTAGGAAGTTTTATCGAAATCGGAATGCCGTATATAGAAATATATGAAAAAATAAAATTTGGAGAATACGCGATAAATACAAGTATGGATGGATTTGAAAAATCTGACGCAGGTGTAATGATTATGCATAGCGAAGATGATGATACAGTTCAAAAAAAATATGGTTATGATATTTATTATGCAAAGTACAATAGTTCAGAAAGATTTAAATTTATTTCATATGAAGATAAAGGACATGATGAGATTTATTATTCCGACACGGCTACAGAATATATTAATCAATTCAATAAAGAATTTGAACTATATTTTGAGGAACATGAGTTTTCACCGGAAGCAAAAACTGATTATATAAATGAAAATTTAGACAGAACCGTATGGACGAATTTATTGGACGAAGAATTATTTAACAGTATCATTGAATTTTACGATTCATACATATGAAAAATTTCATTGAATAACATGAGATAAATAAAGAGCAACTTGCAACACAACGTAGTTTGCAAGTTGCTTTTTTTAAGCCTCTAATCGGAATCGAACCGATGACCTCATCCTTACCATGGATGCGCTCTACCTACTGAGCTATGGAGGCATATGATTTTGTAAAAAGCGGGTGAGGGGAATCGAACCCCCGTAATCGGCTTGGGAAGCCGGAATTCTGCCATTGAACTACACCCGCAAATCCTGTTGTCAACGTGCATGAATAAGCGGTCAGTATCGAGCAACAGCGGTATTTTATCACACATGTACTTGTGTGTCCAGTATTTATTTTTTCATCTGCGGTGACAGGCTTTTTTCGAGTTTGTTTCTCGGAAGCATTATCATGTGACCGCAGTTGCAGCATTTTATTTTAAAATCTGCACCGACGCGTATGATTTCCCACTCAAAACTGCCGCAGGGGTGTTGCTTTTTTAACAATATATGGGAACCGAGTCCGTAATTTTCGAGTGCCATAAATTATATCCTTTTGTGTCAATGAATTATATATTAAATATTATAATAATCTTTGTCGTTTTTTGCAATGTCAAAGTCTGCACACGGGTCATATGCGCGCAGAAAAATTTTTAAAAAATATGTAGAATTTTGTCGAAAAAGGTTTGACAAATATATATAAAACCACTATACTCTTATGTCGGTAAAAGTAATAACTACGAGAAAACGAGGTATCTGTTTTGAAATCTTATATGATAACAAAAAAACAGAATAAGGACAAGTTCTGCGCATATTCATCGATTCAATTATCTGAGCTTTGCATGGGGGATTTGTTTCCTGTTTTTTCTTATTTAGATATCACCGCTTGATATTCCTTTTTTTAAAAGGTTGTATCGGCGGTTTTTTTTAAGTTAAGAATATAACCGCAGTTTTCTTTATGCCAAACATATAAATTAAACGGAGGAAAAAAATATGCCACTTGATAAATCTGTAAAAAAAGTTCTTGTAATCGGTTCAGGTCCGATTGTAATCGGACAGGCTGCCGAGTTTGACTATGCAGGTACTCAGTGTTGCCGCGCGATGCAGGAGGATGGAATCGAGATTGTTCTTATCAACTCAAATCCTGCTACCATAATGACTGACAGCGCTATGGCAGATAAGATATATATTGAACCGTTAAATCTTGTCACAATAAGAAGAATTATCGAACAGGAAAAGCCTGACAGTGTTCTTGCCGGATTCGGCGGACAGACAGGTCTTACAATGTGTATGCAGCTTGCAAAAGAAGGCTTCTTTGATGCGCACGGTGTAAGACTTTTGGGAGTTTCGCCTGAGACGATAGACAAGGCAGAGGACAGACAGATGTTCAAAGACACAATGGAGAGCATCGGTCAGCCCTGTATTCCGTCAAAGGTTGTTACAACAGTAGAGGATGCCGTTGAGTTTACAAAGACAATCGGTCTCCCTGTTATCATACGACCTGCATTCACACTCGGAGGAAGCGGCGGCGGTATCGCATATACCGACGAAGAACTTCACGAAATCTGTGAAAGAGGTCTTAAGCTTTCCCCTATCACACAGGTACTCGTTGAAAAATGTATTTCAGGTTGGAAAGAAATTGAATTTGAGGTTATCCGCGACCATGTAGGAAATGCTATTACTGTTTGTTCTATGGAAAACCTTGACCCGGTAGGCGTTCACACGGGTGACAGTATCGTTGTAGCTCCTGCTGTTACACTTTCAAATGTTGAATTTTCTATGCTCAGAAATGCGGCTCTTGATATCGTTACAGCTCTCGGAGTAGAGGGCGCTTGTAACTGCCAGTTTGCTCTGAAGCCCGATTCATTTGAGTATGCGGTTATCGAGGTTAACCCCCGTGTTTCAAGATCTTCTGCGCTTGCTTCGAAAGCTACCGGTTATCCGATTGCCAAGGTTGCCGCAAAAATTGCTCTCGGATACAACCTTGACGAAATTAAAAATGCCGTTACAGGTACAACATATGCAGCATTTGAACCTACGATAGACTATCTCTGTCTTAAGTTCCCGAAGTGGCCTTTTGACAAGTTTGTATATGCTGACAGAAGAATCGGTACACAGATGAAGGCTACCGGCGAGGTAATGTCTATCGCAGACAATTTTGAAGCGGCTCTTATTAAGGCTGTCCGCGGTGCTGAGATTTCAGTTGACACAATGAATATGCCTAAGATGAAAGAGTTTAGCGACGACGAGCTGGTTGCGCTTATTTCAAAAGTGACAGACGAAAGAATTTTCGCTGTATACGAGCTTATAAAGAGAGGTACACCCATTGAAAAGCTTTATGAACTTACAATGATTGATCCTTGGTTCCTCGCAAAATTCAGAAACCTTGCAGAGTATGAGAAGTCCATCGAAAACTGTGAGCTTTCATACGAGCAGTATTTGCAGGGTAAAAAGTACGGCTATACAAATAAGGCTCTCGAAAGACTTTCAGGACATAAATGCGAACACAGACTTACACCTGTATACAAAATGGTTGACACTTGTGCATCCGAGTTCAGCGCAGGTACTCCTTATTTCTACGGAATATTTGACGACCCGAAATGCGGCTCGCACAATGACGCTCTTGACTTTGTAAACAAGGGCGAAAAGCAGAAAGTAATGGTTATCGGTTCCGGTCCTATCAGAATCGGACAGGGTATAGAGTTTGACTACGCAAGCGTACACTGCGTACATGCTCTCAGAAAAATGGGTTACGAGACGATTATCGTAAACAACAACCCCGAAACCGTTTCAACAGACTTTGACACAGGTGACAGACTTTATTTTGAGCCTGTCTGCGAAGAGGATGTTTTAAATATTATTGATATAGAGAAGCCTATCGGTGTAGTTGTTGCATTCGGCGGTCAGACTGCTATTAAACTCAACAAGGTGCTTGAAGGCCACGGAGTAAAGCTTATTGGTTCGTCTGCTGACACTATCGATATGGCTGAGGACAGAGAGCGTTTTGAAAACCTTCTCGAAAGCCTCAATGTTCTCAGACCGAAGGGACACACGGTTCTTAATGTAGAGGATGCTCTCAAGGCTGCAAATGACCTCACATACCCCGTGCTTATGCGTCCGTCATACGTTTTGGGCGGTCAGAATATGATTATTGCTACATCAGACGATGAAATTGTGGAGTACATGCACATTATTCTCAGCTCGAACAAGGACAACCCGGTGCTTATTGACAAATACATCAGCGGCATCGAGTGTGAGCTTGATGCAATTTGCGACGGCGATGATATACTCATTCCCGGAATTATGGAGCATGTAGAGCGTACAGGTATTCATTCGGGTGACAGTATTGCGGTATATCCCGCACAGCACATCGAAGATGAAATGCGCGCCGTAATCATTGATACAACGGAAAGAATCTGCCGTGGACTTAACGCAGTAGGTCTTGTAAATATTCAGTATATCGTAAAAGGAAACGAGCTCTATGTAATTGAAGTTAACCCCCGTGCTTCGAGAACAGTTCCTTATATCAGTAAAGTAACGGGTGTTCCGATGTGTGACCTTGCAACAGCGACAAGCCTCGGAGCTAAACTGAAAGACCTCGGATACGGTACGGGTATTTACAAAGAATCGCCTTACGTTGCAATCAAAGTTCCTGTGTTCTCGTTTGAGAAGCTTACCGACGTTGATACACAGCTCGGACCTGAAATGAAATCTACTGGAGAAGTTCTCGGTATAGGAAATACTTTTGAGGAAGCTCTATACAAAGGTCTTATCTCTTCCGGTGCAACAATGACAAAGAAGGGCGGAGTATTTATCTCTGTCAGAAATCTTGACAAGTTTGAGATCGGAGCAATCGCGAAGAAATTCAGCTCACTCGGTATGGATATTTATTCAACAGCCGGCACCGCAGAAGTTCTCCGCAAAATAGGTCTTACAGTTACTGATATCGGTAAAATTCATGAAGGCCACGGCACAAACGTAATTGACCTTCTTGAGAGCGGAAAGATAAGCTACGTAATTTCAACTTCGGCAAAGGGCAGAGATCCGAAGCGTGACAGCGTTAAAATCCGCAGAAAAGCAAGCTCCTTGGGAATTCCGTGTCTCACTGCAATCGATACTGCAAATGCGCTGGCAGACAGCCTTATGAGCCGTTACTCACTTTCAAATATCGAGCTTGTAGACATAGCGCATATGAGAAATGAAAAGCTCACGCTTAAGTTTACTAAAATGCAGAGCAGTGCGAATGACTACATTTTTCTCAACTGTATGGAAAACACAATAGCATCACCTGAGTTTTTGTCGATTTACCTTTCTGAAAGACGTACGGGCGTAGGCGGTGACGGTGTTGTTCTTATTGAAAATTCCGATGTTGCCGATGCAAAGATGCGTATGTTCAACCTCGACGGAAGTGAAGGAAAGATGGCGGGTAACGCTATCAGATGTGTCGCAAAATATCTTTTCGACAATAAAATTGTTGAAAAAGACCTTATGACAATCGAAACTCTCAGCGGTGTTAAGAAATGTAAAGTATTCACGATGAACGGTATTGTATCAAAGGTAAAGGTTGATATGGACAAGGTAATCCTTGATGCGAAAAAGGTGCCCACTACGATAAATGCTGACACTGTTGTCAATTATCCCGTAAAAATCGGCGAAAACGACTACAACATAAACTGTATATCGGTCGGTAACCCGCATTGCGTAACATTCGTTGACTATGTTGACGCAGTAGATGTAAAGAAAATCGGTCCCGACTTTGAGTTCTGCGAATTGTTCCCCGAAAGAATAAATGCGGAATTTGTTCAGATAATCGACAAACACACCCTCAAAATGCGCGCTTGGGAGCGCGGCTCCGGAGAGACTCTTGCATGCGGTACAGGTGCTTGTGCTGCTGTTGTTGCAGCTTGTCTTAACGGTTTCTGCGAAAAGGGCAGTGACGTTAAAGTAATAACTCTCGGCGGCGAGCTTGTTGTCAACTATAACGACAAGCGTGTAACTCTCACAGGTCCTGCCGAAAAGGTTTACGACGGCGAAGTTGTTATCTGAGTAATCTGATTTTGTTTATATATGTTGTTCCCCTGCAACCTCAGGCTGCAGGGGATTTTTGCTGCAAGAAGCAAAGCCCTGTATTTTTAAATACGGGGCTCTTTTTCTTTATTTATCTTCTGTTTGTTCTTTGCGTTTTTGACGTCTGACACGGTTTATATGCCTCTCAAAATCGCCGTTCGATATGAGTTCTGCCAAAACAAATTGAATGAAAGTTGGAACGGTGCACGAATAAAATCCCAGTTTTTCTTCAAATGTCGGAACAAGATGTTTGGGAAGTACCATATATCCGACTCGAAGTGCCGGAGAGATAGTTTTGGAAAAAGTATTCATGTATATAACATTATCTTTTGCGGAATTTGTGAAAAGAGTTTCCTCAGGTTTTTTTGAAACAGAAAACTCGGATTCAAAATCATCCTCTATGATGTATCGATTGTCTTTACTTGCCCAACGGATATATTCATGACGTTTAGATGCTGAGGCGGATACACCGCTGGGAAAGCTTCGGTATGGTGATACGTGCAGAATATCAGCATTACTTGCCCACATTTCAGAACTTTCAATGCCGTCATTTCCGAGCTTAAGCATATCGTATTTAACATCTGAAGCACGGTATACCTGTTCAATTTTTTTGTATGAAGGAGACTCAATGGCATATTTCTGATTTCTGCCCAACAGTTCAACAATCAGACCGTATAGATATTCCGAACCGGAGCCGATGATAATTTGCTCTGGTTCTGCGTAGATTCCGCGGCTTCTTTTGAGGTACAGGCTGATTTCGTCACGAAGCTCCAAACAACCGGTATTGGGTGATCTGTTAAGAATTGTATCTCCCAAATCGCTCATCACTTTACGCATGGTCTTTGTCAGCACGGAAAACGGAAATTCTACGGATTTTGAACTTGCCTGATGATAGGGGACATGTATATGCCGACTGTTTTTGTCTGCCGAAGCGGCGAAACCGTCATTGGTGCGGAAGATGACAAAATATCCGCTTCGCTCTTTGGTCTTTATATATCCTTCGTCACAAAGAAGTGCGTAGGCGTGTTCGACTGTAACGGTACTGATCCCCAGCTCATCTGCGATCGTCCTCTTGGAAGGCAGCTTACTGTTATAAGGATAGATATCTTCAACAATGTCGTCTCGTACTTGCCGATATAGCTGCAGGTATGCCGGTGTATTATCTGTTTTATCAAGTAAGTATTTCATCTGGTAATATAAAATTCTCCTTTTTTGACTATTTCAATATAACCAAAATTATTATATATTCTTCCTATACCTAATGCAAGGAGGAAAATAAAATGTCAGAAAATCGTTATGAATTGAATAAGAATCTTGCTCAAATGCTTAAGGGCGGCGTTATTATGGATGTCACAACGCCGGAGCAGGCTAAAATTGCAGAAGCAGCGGGTGCGTGTGCCGTTATGGCGTTAGAACGTATTCCTGCGGACATTCGTGCAGCGGGAGGTGTTTCCCGTATGAGCGATCCCAAAATGATCAAAGGTATCCAAAATGCAGTTTCCATACCGGTTATGGCGAAATGCCGCATAGGTCACTTTGCTGAGGCTCAGATTTTGCAGGCGATCGAAATCGACTATATCGATGAGAGCGAAGTACTTTCTCCGGCGGATGACAAATACCATATCGACAAAACAAAGTTTGATGTACCGTTTGTATGCGGTGCCAAAGACCTTGGCGAAGCACTGCGCCGTATCAACGAAGGCGCCGCTATGATCCGTACTAAAGGCGAACCCGGCACCGGAGATGTTGTGCAAGCTGTCCGTCACATGAGAATGATGCAGTCTGAAATCCGTCGAATCGGTTCCATGGCTAATGATGAACTGTTTGATACTGCAAAACAGCTTCAAGTTCCATATGAGCTTGTTTTATATGTCCACGAACATAAAAAACTTCCTGTAGTCAACTTTGCCGCCGGCGGTGTAGCTACTCCTGCTGATGCAGCTTTGATGATGCAGCTTGGTGCGGAAGGTGTTTTTGTCGGATCAGGTATCTTTAAATCCGGTAATCCCGAAAAGAGAGCGGCTGCTATCGTGAAAGCAGTCACCAACTATACTGATGCTAAGATGATTGCAGAGTTGTCCGAGGATTTGGGTGAGGCAATGGTCGGCATTAACGAGCAGGAAATTGAACTTCTGATGGCAGAAAGAGGGAAATAAGCTATGAAAGTTGCTGTACTTGCCCTGCAAGGGGCTTTCGCTGAACATAAACAGATGCTTTCCCGGCTTGGTGTTCCTTCTTTTGAAATCAGGCAGAAACGAGATTTGGATAAGCCCTTTGACGGCCTCATTATTCCCGGAGGAGAAAGTACCGTACAGGGCAAGCTCATGCGGGAATTAGGCCTTTTTGAACCTTTGAGGGAACGCATTGCAGGCGGCCTGCCTGTGTTTGGAACATGTGCCGGATTGCTTTTGCTGGCGAAAAAAATTAAAAACGATGACAGGGTACATTTTGCCGTAATGGATATAACGGCAGTGCGTAATGCCTATGGGCGTCAACTAGGCAGTTTTTATACCGAAGCGGAATTCAAAGGCATCGGACAAATCCCCATGACTTTTATCCGTGCGCCTTATATCGAAGATGTATCCGGAGAGGCCGAAGTACTTGCAACTGTCAGCGGACATATTGTTGCTGCGCGTGAAGGTAATCAGCTTGTGACTGCTTTTCATCCGGAACTTAACGATGATCTTTCTGTTCATAAGTATTTCATTAATATGATTAAAAACTGATTGTCAGTATTATTTAACAGCAGACATGCCGTCTGCTGTTGCCAATATTTAGGTAAATTCTCAAAGTAAACGCAACTCTAAATTGCACAGTTGCATTTACTTTGAGAATTTACTGCCATTATTTACCGTCAAAAATAACGCTATATTTTATTGACTTTTTTACTTATATAAAATATTATAAAAACGAATTTTATTGTTTTATGTCGATTGGAATTTTACACGTATTTGATGTGATATAGGATTAATTATGATTTACTTAAGAAAATGCGGATATAAAAATTCGGAAATTTTTAAACGAATAATATCTTTTATGTTATGCTTGGTAATGACCTGTTTATATACGGTCAGCGGCAGGTATAATTTTACTGCGAATTCACAGACAGTTTATTCTATCGGATATGTTTATTCGGCAAATTATGGGTATCTTAATGTAAGAGATAAAGCGGGTACCGTTTCATCCACTGTAATAGATCAGCTTGACAACGGATATCAGGTGTCTGTTTTAGGTAAATATGATGCGCCTGACGGTGCGCTTTGGTATCGTGTTTCATATTTTAAAGGCCGGACATTAAAGTACGGTTATGTTCACAGTATTAATATCAGATTTGTTACTGCTGCTGATGATCCGGAATTTGAAGCATACCTTGAATCGCAGAATTTTCCGGAAACATACAGACAATATCTCCGAGTTCTTCATAAAATAAAGCCCGATTGGGTGTTCAAAGCTTTTCATACTAATTTACCGTGGTCAGAGGTATATGCCGCTGAAACGGAAGACGGTCGGAGCTGTATAGAAAGCTCTGTTATATCATCGTGGAAATCTCTTGAATTATATGATTGGGCTAATGATACATATGCTAATGTGGGCGGAAGCGGATGGACGCAGGCTTCGGATGAAATTGTAGCTTTTTATCTTGATCCCCGAAACTTTCTAAATGACCAGCAAATGTTTCAATTTGAATTGATAGAGTATAATCCGGCAAGCCATACGGAATTGGCTGTAGAAACTATACTGAAAGGTACATTTATGTATAAGACGGTGTTGTACGAGGAGAAAATTCCTGCTGATTCTGCGAGCGGGACTGCTGCCGGGACAAAAACAGTTACATATGCGCAGGCATTTATTCAGGTCGCAAAGGAACTTGACGTTAGTCCGTGTATGCTTGCAAGCCGGGTAAGACAGGAACAGGGCACAGCCGGCACAAATAAGCTTATTTCGGGAACTGTTCCGGGATACGAAGGATATTATAACTATTTCAATATAGGTGCAACAGGCAACAATGCACAAGATGTCCTTATCAACGGTCTTAAAGAGGCCGTAAGCGAGGGATGGAATTCGCCTTATAAAGCGCTTGTGGGCGGAGCAAGAAAGGTATGTAATACACATATAAAAAAAGGTCAGGACACTTTGTATCTGCAAAAGTTTGATGTAGAAGACTCGTATTACGGATTGTACTGGCATCAGTATATGCAAAATATAAGAGCTGCATCGCATGAGGGTGTTACGGTGAGAAATTCATACGCACAGTGTGATATTTTAAGCAGCGCTTTTGAATTTAAGATTCCTGTGTTTCTTGATATGCCGGAGTATGCCTGTAAGCTGCCGTCAGAAGACAGAAATCCTAACTATAAACTTTCAAATATTACTGTAAAAGGTTATTCATTGAGCCCGTCTTTTAAGACGGATACGGTTGCGTATACGCTGGTGGTTCCTTATACGGCATCAACGGTAGAAATAAGCGCGGTTCCGTATGTTTCAAAAGCTTCTGTCAGCGGAACGGGAACTGTGTCTCTGAAGGAAGGTAACAATGCAATAAAAATTATATGTACAGCCGAAAATGAGACCTTCAGAGAATATATAATAAATATAAAGAGAGAAGCTTCTCCGAACGCAACGGTTACGGCGAAACCTACTGCTACATCCGGTTCAAAGCCGACAAGTACGGCAACTGCTACAGCTACTGCAAAGCCTTCCACGACACAGACACAAAAACCGGTGACTTCTCATAATATAAGCCAAGTTTACACTGTTAACAACGGTTCTTATATTACAGGTGTTTCAACAAATACTAAGGCTGAATCATTTATAAATAAGATAAAGATCACAAACGGAACCGTGTTATTGCAGGACAAAGACGGTGAAGTCCTTGAAATGAGTTCTAAGGTTGCTACGGGGCAAAAAATTATTGTTAAAGATATTGATGGTAATACTATTAAAGAATATTCCATTGTTATTTACGGAGATGTTACAGGAGACGGGCAGATAAATGCACTTGATTATGTTTATCTTAAAAGACACTTATGGGGAATATCCGAATTGACCGGATTATACAAAAATTCTGCAGATGTGTCTCCTTCAAAAGGGGCTATCGATGCGCTGGATTTTGTATATATGAAGCGTCATCTTTGGGGAATTGCTGATATAGTACAATAATTGTGAGGTTGATATTTACATGATGAAATTAAATCAAAGTATTAATAGATTGATTTGTATATTATTTGCGACAGTTTTCATTTTTGCATCTGCCGTATCGGATTCTTTTTTGATTTCATCAAATGCTGCAGATGAGGATGCTACGATAGTTGTAGCGCTTGACAGAAATACATTGAATGTAGGAGATACGTTTAATGTTAAAGTAACTTACGAAAGTAATCTGGAATCAGGTTATCTCATGTGGGAACTTACATATGACAGTTCTCTTGTTTCGCGTGAAGGTTCTGCCGGAAAAATAATAGAAACCGAGTGGTTTGATGATACTTCTGCAAATACAAAAAATGTTACTAAGTCATATACTTTTACTGCAAAGGCAGTCGGGAAAGTGACTTTCTCAATAAATGCTACAAGTTACAAGCTTGTTCCTGATGATAACGGCGATGAAATGAGCATTCTTACGATGGGAGCATCTGCTACCATTATGGATGTCGGTTCAAGTGATGCAAATCTGAAGTCACTTGTTGTAGACGGAGGAGAACTTGTTCCGTCATTTTCTCCCGATATTACACAATACACAGTTACTGTTCCTTTTGATATAGCTGCTTTGTATGTTTATCCTTCAACAAGTGATTCGAGAGCTACACATACGGTTGAGGGTGACGAGTTTTTGAATGTCGGAACAAAAACAAGGACTGTGGTTGTTACGGCACAGGATGGTACGGTAAAAAAATATGTAATTACAATAACACGTTTGGCGAAGCCTACGGAAGCGCCGACGGCAACCCCTCCTGCAACAGAACGTCCGACGGAAACTGCAAAACCTTCGGTGACACCTACACAGGTATCTACGCAGACTTCTTCTCCGACAGTACCTGCGACGACACCTCCGGTTGAGAATGATATTATTTCAGTCGATGGGAAAGAATATGAAATTGTTAATATCAACGAGAGCGTTGTGCTTCCCGAAGGATTTGAAAAGACAGATGTAGAATACAATGGTAAGAAATATTCCGGCGCAAAAGGTATTTCAAAAAATATCACACTTTTGTATCTTGAGTCAGAGGAATTCACAGGTCTTTTTGTGTATGATGATGGTAATAACGAATTTTTCAAACATGTTGATATAACTGTAAAATCAGGTATTTACACCGTTATGAAACTTCTTGACGGCGAAGCAGGGTTGAATTTGAATAAAACACAGATTTCTATCGGAGATGTTTTAGTGGATGCTTACGAGATCGATCCGTCTAACAGTGAGTTTTACATTGTAAGAGCCATGAATTGGAACGGTGATACCAACTACTATTCATACGATACGGTCGAAAACACGATGCAGAGATATGCGGAGATAAAATTCATGTCAGGTTCTTCAGACGGTAATGATACAGATAATACTGCAACGCCTGTGCCGACGTCGACAGCGAGTCAGTCCTCTGATATGACAGTAAAACGCAGTTCGGAAAATTCAAAGTCGCATAAGATTCTAATTATACTTGCATTTTCATCGTGTGTAATATGTTTGATTCTTGCGGCGTTTTTGATTTATTTTGCATTGAAAGAAAGAAAAACTTGCAAGATTATGAGTTCCCCGTATGAAGAGAGCAATGATAAACTCATGGAAATTGAAAAAGAAGAAGAGACGGAACAGATAGAACATACAGAAGAAAACTAAAAAATAATATAGTTTTGTTGAGGATGCGTTTAGTATGGGTAAAATTATTTTATTGGATGAAATAACTGCAAGTCAGATCGCGGCAGGTGAGGTCATAGAAAGACCTGCATCGGTAGTAAAGGAAATGGCTGAAAATGCCGTAGACGCCGGCGCAACGATTGTCACTGCGGAAATAAAAGCAGGCGGCATTAAATATATAAAAATCAGCGACAATGGATGCGGTTTTGACGAAGACGATGCCGTAATAGCATTCGACAAACATGCAACAAGTAAAATAATGAATGCCGATGATTTGTTCGGTGTGAAGACCCTTGGCTTCAGAGGTGAGGCTTTAGCGAGCATTGCAGCTGTAAGCGATGTGACACTTATAAGCCGTGGCGAAAACTCTGACAGCGGTTTTATGGTCAACATACGAGGCGGTAAGCTTATTTCGTCTTCCGCATATGCATCGTCAAAGGGCAGTACATTTATTGTAAAAGAACTTTTCTATAATACACCTGCAAGATACAAATTCCTGAAAAAGGATGCTACAGAGGCAGGTTATGTTGCGGATATAATGCAGAAGCTTGCGATGGCGCATCCCGACGTATCTTTTAAACTTATAAGTGACGGAAAGATTGTATTTCATTCTCCCGGAAACGGTGATATGCTCAGCTGTATTCACAGCATTTACGGAAAAGAAGTAACAAGTTCACTTTGTGTTGTTAATCACGAACAGGACGGGGCGAAGATAACCGGATATGTAGGTGTGAGAGACGCAGCTTACGGCAACAGAAACCGTCAGCATATATTTGTGAACGGCAGATATATCAAGAGCAAAGTGATTACATCGGCGCTTGATGAAGCGTATAAGACCGTTACAATGAAAAATAAGTTTCCTTTTGCGGTTTTAACGGTGAACGTAAATTCGCAGACTTTGGATGTCAATGTTCATCCCACAAAAACGGAAGTCAGATTTGCCGATGAGCAGATTATTTTTCGCGCTGTTTATCATGCAATACATAATGCTCTTTTCGGAGAAGAGCCGGGAACTGTGCAATCTACGGAAAAAAATGTAAATCCGTGGAAGCGTCAGGATGATATAAAAAAGGACGACAAGCAGGAAATTAAGAATCTACTTGATTTTGTTTCTTCAGCTCCTGTTCCGAAAGTTCCTGCGGAGAAGCCCCGGGAAGTGATGCCTGCTTTCGAACCGGTAACCATGAAGCCTGAAACAGTCGAAAAAAAGCCGGTGTTTGAGCAGAAAATTACTTATGTTAAAGAAGACCCTGCGGAATCGGAAAAAACGCCTTTAAACCCTTTAAAAGAAGAAATAAAGGCTGAAATCAAAATTGAATCTGAAGCTGAAATCAAGGAGGAAGCTCCGGTTCAATATGAAACCGTGAAAAAATACAACGATACAAGCATATATACCGACAGCACCGTCATCGGTCAGCTCTTTGACACTTATATAATACTTGAATACAAAGACAAAATGGTGCTTATTGACCAGCATGCGGCTCATGAAAGAATTATGTATGAGAGAATAAAAACTGCGCTCGAAAACAGCGATATTCATTCACAGCAGCTGTTGCTTCCCGTGATGCTCAATCTGTCATCTGCAGAGTGTACATTTTTGAAGCAGAACATTGAATTTTTTGAAAAGCTCGGATTTGAAATAGAGGAGTTCGGGTTGAATTCGTTTGCAGTAAGAAGTATTCCGATGATATTAGAGGGCAGTGATATTGAGGCATTTGTCGTTGACGGAATAAATAAGGCTATGCAAAACGGTAAAGGCGGATTGTATGATGACCGCACGGTATTTACAATGGCTTGTAAGGCTGCCGTAAAAGCAAATAAACATTTGAGCGATGCGGAAATAAAAGCGTTGCTTGAAACTTTGACATCTGTTGAAAATCACGGTACGTGTCCGCACGGAAGACCTGTTGCCGTAACGATGTCAAAATATGAAGTTGAAAGGAAGTTCCACCGTTGCTGATAGATGAAATTCTCAGGCAAACTGAAGATTTTGAATGCGGAAAAGCAAACGCAATAATAATCGGCGGCCCGACGGCATCCGGTAAAACTTCTCTTGCAATAGAAACAGCACTTCGTAAAAACGGTGAGATAGTTTCCTGTGATTCAATGCAGATTTATAAGCGCATGGATATCGGTACAGCAAAAGCGACTGCGGAAGAACAATCAAAAGTGCCTCATCACATGATAGATATAATTGAACCATGGATAAATTACAGTGTATTTGATTATAAAGAAGCAGCAGAAAAGTGCATTGCAGATATAATTTCACGTGGAAAGATTCCTGTAATATGCGGCGGCACTGGTCTTTATATAAATTCTCTGATAGAGAACAGGCAGTACAATCCGGAAGAGGATCCGGCTGTGAGAGCAGAGCTTGAAACTATGGCGGATAACGGTGAGTACGATTTACTTTATGATATGCTTTGTAACTGTGACCCGGAAGCGGCGGAGATTATCCATAAGCATAATGTTAAACGAGTGATTCGCGCACTGGAACTCTATAGAATTACGGGTAAAACACAGTGTCAGAGAAATGAAGCGTCTCACTGTGTTCCGCCTTCTGTTGAATACAGGACATTTATAATCAATATGGACCGTGAAAGGCTGTATGAAAGAATAGAGAAACGTGTTGATATTATGTTTGCGGAGGGTCTTTATAAAGAGACTGAATCCGTATATAATGAATGTAAAGAAGCTGTAGAGAAAGGTATTGCATCTTCCGGCAGCGTTGACGAATTGACATCTCTTGCCGCAATAGGCTACAGAGAGATGATCCGTCATATTTTCTTTGATGAGATGAGCTTAGAAGAAGTATGCGAAAAGATAAAAATCAATACGAGACATTATGCAAAACGGCAGATGACATGGTTCAGAAAGACGCCGGGAGCTGTTTTTATTGACGCAGAATAAGCTGAAGAAAGGTCGGAATCATTGTGGGAAAAATAAAATCGGTTATTGAAAGAATCATACAGTACGCAGGAATATTTGGTTCTTTGTTACTTTTTCTTTTGGTAATTTCTAATAATAAATTTGAGAGTGAAGGCATGTCGGTTTTGCTGGTAGGCATTACTGTTCTTTTTATATATGCAATTTTCAGAATTTTCTTTAATTTAAACAAGAAAATTAAAACTACACCGAATATAAATTCGGGTATTTTTGTTTTCGGATTTTCAATGGTTTCAATTGTTGCAGTGTTTATACGCATGATAGCTTTTATGCTGATTGATGTAGACATAATGGGAAAACGTGCGCTTATTACATATACATATACTGTTATATGTTTCATAGTAATTTATCTGGGGGGAAGGCTTCTGGGAAGTCATAAATCAGGTTTGGCTTCGTCAGTAATATATGCATTGTTTTGTCCGTTTGATATTTATCCGGCAATGGATAATCTGCATAGCGGCGGTACAAAAACGGAATTGATAATTGATTATGCAGGTACGTTATTTATTATATTATCATTCATAATAGCAATGCTTGCAATAAAAGCAGAAAAATCAAAAAATGCATTAATTTTAAGCACTGTATGCGGTTCTGCATTAGGTATCTGCGTAATATTGCAAAAGAACGCGGTAATTGCCGCTGTATGTATGATAATTATGTTTATGCTTACAAAGAAATCGTATAAATATGTAGGCAGAGATGCTATGCGAAGCTTGCAATATAAACCGTACAAATATGTTTTATTCTTTTTGCTTGGTTTTTCAGTATTTACGGCTGCTTCGATTGTTGCCGTGTATTCAGTAGGCCTCTTGTCGCTTATACCGGAATGGTTTATATACTTAAAAAAATTTGACTGTGCGGTCGCGGTCTTCAGATATGCCGATGAAATGTTGACTTCTATGTGGGGAGGCATATATTTCGAAAGAAATCTGTTTATAACATACGTTTCGTTGCTTTTATATTTATTTGTATTTGTTTCATGCGCCGCAGGATGCAACAATGCTGTGAAATCAAAAAATACAAAAACAGTTTTTGCAATAACGTTCCCGATGGCAATTTCAATTGCCGGCATATTTGAATGTGGAGGTGTATCATACATATACAATGCGATACCTTTAGTTCTTATTCTTGCAGGATATGGTGTTACAAGTGTATTTAATTATGTAATTTCTCCTGAAGGCGGATCGACGGGAAATAAAATTATTTTACCACGTGATATAGAGGAACAAGACATAGAACGAATAGAGAAGAAGTATATTCTTCCGAAAGGATGTGCTGCTGTTTGTCTCGCTTCTTACAGTGATTCTGAAGATGATGCCTGTGACAATTTACCTGATGATACGGAGGATTTATGCGAGGAATCAGACGAAGAAGATTGTAATAACAAGAAGAGTGAAAATGTGGTTTCCGGAAATGATTTGGACAGCATGCTTGACAATTTATACGGTTATCCTGAAGGTGAATCGAAAGACAACGCTGTCGAAAATGATAAAAAAGATGAGTCTTCCGACGTGATTCTTTTTAAGTAGGCATAAAATGTAATATAAGACATAAATATATACCGTCACAGTTTTACTGCAGGCGGTATTTTTATGTCCGATTTCAGAACAAAAAGAAAAATAAAAAAAATGAGAATGGCGGCATCTGACAGCCGTTCAAGGTTGTTCTATCTCATAAGAGGTGTTGTTATTTCTTTGATAATAACATTACCTGTCATTCTTGCTACAGCAGGTGCTGCATATTTAACAGATTTTCCGGAAGAATATATTTCGCCCGTTGCATTTGCTGCTATTATACTGTCCATTGTTTTATCAGCTTTTTTCTCGTCAGCATGGCAGAAAAACTGCGGGTGGTCAAACGGCACATTGATTGGCGGAATTTATATGTTGTTTATAATTGTATTGAAATCTTGTTTAGAAGACAGGATATGCGCGGATAAGGATAGTTTAACTATGCTGCTATTCGGAATTTTATTAGGCTCTTTGTCGGGTTATGCCGGAGTTAAGTTCATGAAAATATCTTCGGGAAAGAAAAGCAGGTAATGTAAAAGCATAAAATAATGCCCGTTTCACAGGTTCGCAACTTTGTGAAACGGGCTGTTTTTGTTATGATTTCTTTTTTCGACTTGTTTTTGGAATATATCCGACGCCTCTGCTCAGTGAACGTATACGGGTCAGTATATAGAACATCGAAACCATAATACATATAGGTAATTTTTTTATAATCTCTCTTACATAATATATATTATCTGTAGCAGTTTTTAAATTTTGTATGTGATTGGCATATTCTTGTGCCGAGTCAAACGATTTTGTACTGTATGAATCTGTCGAATTTATAGTTGTATATGTAAAAAGCTTACCGGCTGTTGAGACTGAAAAATATGTTTTATATTTTGTGGGCTCAACAATAGTTATTTCGGAAATTGTATCCAAATTACTGTTAATAACTTCGAGATGTGTATTGAAGTATTCCGCTGTGAGATTAACGGTATTTACCGAAACAGTACAAGCTGCAAAATTGTCTTTTGTTTCAACGGATGCAGATCCTGTAGAAATTGAAGACAGTGATTTTTCAGAATCAGCTTCGTATATTTTTGTACCTAAGATGTTTCCGTCAATATCTGCTGATGCAAAAAAAGCAGAAGGGTAGGGAGACTTATTGTAGTCGTTTTCTGTTACACCTGTACGGTACAGGCTAAAAGTTTCGAGAATACATTTTTTTGAAACAGTGTCAAGTTCTTCTGAAAGGTCTATATTATTGTCTTTTATATATGTGCTGTACGCAGTCGCATCGAAAAATTTGCCATATGCGACGACAGAAACAGGAACATTGTTTTCCGTGATAATTCTTATTTCTTCAATCTGTGAATATGTTTCCGAAAGATTTTCCTCTGCTTTTATGATGTCATTTTGTGACCATAGCAGAGAACCGTCAGTCATATTGTATGCATTTATAAATGCTTCTGGAATTCCGGCTTCGTTATACAAGCTGCCGGAAGTATAAATCACATTATCGATAGCTACTGCATCGTGAACTACAGAATCCTCTTGCTTTTTTATATGGAAAAGATAGTTGCCGTCAGCGTCTAAGCAAATCGTTTTATCTGAGTCAGTAGCAGTATAATACGTATTTCCGTCAAATAAGCTTATGCCGTATTCGGTTCCGGCTTCCTGTGCAACATGTTTTGAATATCTTAAACTGACGCTATTTATAAATTTGCCTTCGTGAGAATATTCATATATCTTTCCATAACTTTCTATATCTCCGCGTACTTCGCATATAATTGCAAAACCATAATCGGTTTTTTCTATATCATTAAGCAGGAGATTACAATTTATCTCATTTATACCTGATGTGGCAATAAGTGTTCCGTCTGCTTTATACAATTTGAAAAAAACATTTTTGTTAGCATTTCGGTCATTGTCCGGATAGACTGATCCTCCAACGACCAGTTGATCTTGTCCGTCTGCTGATTTTATCGGTGTAAAATCAGTAAAAATCATCGAATCATATATGATATCACCGTGCGACGCTTCAAAAGTATCGCGTCTGTATTCTAAAGCATCCGTATATATGGTTGTGATAATTGTGATCAATATCAATATAACCACACATAATCTGAAAATGAAACCTTTCACGTGTGAAATTCTCCTTAAATATTAGAATAAAAATGAGTAGATCAAAGTTTTCTGAATACTCCGACTACTTTACCCAGAATAAGCAATTCTTTTGTATAGATGGCTTTCATGTATCTGTTTTCGGGCTGTAATCTGAAACAATCTCTTTCTTTGTAGAAAGTCTTTACCGTTGCTTCGTCTTCTATAAGAGCAACAACGATGTCACCGTCTCGTGCGGTAGACTGTCTCTGTACCAGAATATAATCACCGTCCAAAATTCCGGCCTCTATCATACTTTCTCCGCTGACATGAAGCATAAAAGCTTCTCCGGAAAGAAAATCCCCGGGAACAGGGAACGTTCTCTCTACATTTTCTACGGCCAATATCGGCATACCTGCCGTTACTTTTCCGATAACAGGGACATTTACCGAATCCTGGTCAATATCTTGCGTAAAAAAAGGATTTACCGCAGACTTTGTACCTGTAAGTCTTATACCGCGTGTTTTTGAATCATCTTTTTCTATATATCCTTTTTTCTCCAAAGCTGCTAAATGTGTAAATACGGTAGATGAAGAAGTGAGCCCTACTGCTGCACAAATCTCACGTATCGAGGGCGGATACCCGTTTCTTCTTATACTGTCTTCTATAAAATCAAGAATCTCCTGCTGTTTCGGTGAGGGTAGTGTTGTAGGTTTCCGTGCCATAAAATACCTCCGTATATTTAAAAATTTTGTTTGGGTAAATTGTACCACAAATAAAAATAAATGCAAACTTTTGTTCTCTGAAAAAATAGTTAAAAATATTTTTATGGTTTTTCCATATTATTAATATAATAAAAAAATTTATATACGAAATAATAATAAAGCAAAATATAATTTAACATATAGTTAAACGGATAAATTTTGCAGTTAATTAAAAACGAGAAGGTGTTTTATATGTGTAAAAAGATATTAGATAATGTAATGTGTGTCAGCCGTAAAACCTGCAGAATGTATTCATGTAAATCAAAAATTGAAGGTATGTTGCTCGGTGTTATGATCGGCTCGATAGGTGGTATTGCATTAGGAATGTTTGTGAATTCAGATGCGGGAAAAAAGATGCGCAACAAAATGATGTGCAATTGTGTGAACGGAGAGTACAGTACACCTAATGATAATTAATCGATACGTAACAGATTATTATTTCTAAATATGCAAGGAGATTCTGCAGGATCGGATATAGGACCTATATTGCAGAATCTCCTTTGTATATTCCGGGAAATAATATAAAAATCGACATGGGAAAAGTTTGGAAATGATATAATAGTTAAAAATAAAAAATCCCGAACACATTGTGTTCGGGATAAATGCGACCGACGAGACTTGAACTCGTACGGGGGTTGCCCACACGCCCCTCAAACGTGCGCGTCTGCCAATTCCGCCACGGTCGCATGGCATACTGTTTTCGCAACAGCAAGACAGATTATACTCATATAAACTTAACCTGTCAAGCGTTTTTTTACATAATTTTTGAAAAAATCCAAATTTAATAGTATTGAAAGGCAGATGAGAAAAATTTTTCAGATAGGATCTGATTATTTATACGGTTTAAATACAAAACAGGCTGACGCGGCAAATCATTTATACGGGCCTGCGCTTGTTTTAGCAGGTCCCGGAAGCGGAAAGACATCAGTTATAACGGCAAGAGCAGTCAGTCTGATTGAGAAGCGGAGAGTAAAACCATGCAGGCTGCTCACAGTAACTTTCAGCAGAGCCGCAGCAGAAGAGATGAGAAAAAGATATATAAAAAAAGTCGGAGAAGAACGCATAACAGACTCAGATGTTCCCGAGTATTGTACATTACACAGCTTTTGTTTAAAGTCGATAAAGTATTGTAAAGCATATGGTGAGCATGAAAGAAAAATATTGTGCGGCAGTGCAGAGAAGCATAAATTGATATCGGATATCTGGAACAGGATAAATGCGTCGGAAAACAATATACTTACTTTTGAATATCTTGAATTAATATCAAATACCATAAGCAAAATAAAATGTTTCAGCGGTACAGAAAAAGAAGCTGATTTGCGTAAAGATATACAGATAAGAAATTTTGATGAAATATTTTACGAGTATGAAAAATATAAGCAGGAAAAATATTTAATTGATTTTGATGATATGTTATCGGAAACGGCGCTGTATCTTGCGGAAGATAAGATGTTTAAGGCTCTGATATCAGAGAAATATGATTTCGTTCAGGTTGATGAAGGTCAGGATTTGTCTTATTTGCAGATAGAGATAATAAAATCTGTAGGTTCGCATGGAAATGTTTTTATGGTTGCCGATGATGATCAGGGAATATACGGATTCAGAGGCGCTGATGTCAAATCTCTTAAACGTTATGAGGAAGCATTCTGCGGTTGCAAACGGTATTATCTTGAGCAAAATTACAGGTCCTGCGGTGAAATTGTTTCGACAGCATCGTCTTTTATCAGAAAAAATTCAGACAGATACGAAAAAAATATTTTTACACTTAATAGTGCAGGTGAAAAGATAGAATTAATCAGGACTCGCGACATTGTATCACAGGCAAGGTTCGCCGCCGAAATTGCACTTGCAAATTCGGCGGCGGGCTTAACCTGCGGTATTCTTTACCGGAAAAACATGTCGGCTTTAATGCCCTTGCTGCTGCTTTACGAGCTCTCACGCCGCAACGGCATAAAAGCCTCCTTCTGCATATCCGGAGACTTCATTCACCCCTGTGGATATGAAATAGTAAAAGAATACCTGGAAAAAATACTGCAACATGAGCGTCATTCACGATTCATATGCAAAAGTCCGTCTGATATTTTCCGTGATATGGAGAGATGCGGCAAAATTGATGAATACAGGAATTTGTGCGCGCTGAAAGGACAAAGCGCGAAAGAGACTGAATATATTCTGTCTTTTACCAAAGTCATGGGCAAAACATTGAAAAAATACGGACAAATAACGGAATTTCTCGAACAAATCAGAACTAATGAGTCGGAAAGTAATATTTTTTTCAGCACGGTGCATTCATCGAAAGGGCTGGAATATGACTGTGTTGTAATTATCGATGCTTCGGAGGATGAATTCCCTAAAAGGACAGCTGTTGACAATGAAGAGATTGAAGAAGAACGGCGTCTTTTTTATGTTGCGATGACAAGAGCCAAAAAGAAACTTTATATTGTAACTCCTGACAAATGCGGAAGAATAAAATGCAGTCCGGGTATATTTTTTTGTGAAACAGCATCGGTAATAAACGCATAAAATGGTTATGTAAATCAGATTATACGGTCGTGTTAATGACAGTGAATAACAGTTTTGTGACAAAGAAATTTTTAGGTTCCAATACAGGTGAAGGTTTTAAGGGGTTTTACGGAGATCTGCTCTCGGGGAGCGGATTCGGATACCGTAATCAGAGTATTTATATATTAAAAGGAGGCCCGGGAACAGGAAAATCAACCTTTATAAAAAAAGTTGCGGCGATGCTTGAAAAGTCTGACTGTGATGCGGAACTGCTTCTTTGCTCAGGAGACGTAAAAAGTCTGGACGGTGTTTCAAGTAAAACAGGAGGAATAACAGTTGTTGACGGAACAAATCCTCATTGTATCGAGCCGGTTTGTCCCGGAGTACGCGAAAGCATTGTAAATCTCGGTGCTTTCTGGAACCGTGAAGTCCTGAAGAAATATTCTGATGAGATTGAGAACTTATCGGAGAAAAAGGCGATTATGTATAAGAAGGCATATCATTATTTGGCTGCGGCAAATGAAATCAATAAGGAACGGTCGGGCATTCTTAACCGGTGTATTGACAGAAGAAAGATGAAGTTGTACGGCGAATCTTTTGCAGAAGAGTTGATTCCCAAGAAGGATGATGCAGAAGTATTGGGTGTAAAAAGAAGAGCTTTTTCAACTGCTGTGACTTCTGAAGGAGTATTCGGTGCAGTTCCGGGAATGAGTGACGGTGAACTTCGCGGATATAAAATCTATTGCATCAATTCCGAACTTGGAATTTCATGTGAACCGATACTTGATGAAGTCGCTGAAAAAGCGGTGAGCAGCGGTTATGATGTTGATTTGTATTATTGCGGATTTGACGCCGGAAAACTTGAACACATCGTAATACCGGAATTGAATATTGCTATTGTTACTTCAAATGAATATCACCCGTACGATAAACAAAACATAGAACAGGAGATATTGCCCGAGGGTTTCTTAAAGAGTTCTGTTACAGTCAGTTCGGAGAGATGTATGGATTACGACATAGGATATGCAAAAATTCGTTTTGACGAACTTCTTGAAAGAGCATTCAGGGCGTTGCAGAAAGCTTCCGGGTATCATCATTCAATGGAGGATTATTATATAGAATCAATGGATTTTGCCTCCCTCAATGATTTTGCCGATTATGTTCTATGCGATATGGCAAAATTGATACATGAAAATGTTTTAGGATAAATGTGACAGCAGGGGCTGCACATCCCGGCGGATGTACAATAGGCGCAAGGCCTATAGACATCCATGTTGACGCATTAAAAGCTCTCGGAATAGATTTTTTTTCCGGAAAAGAGATAAGTACGTGCGGAAGATGCGATGATGCTTTATCTGCTGCAGGTCAGATAAAGGGCGGTCAGGTATTGCTTAAATTTCCGAGTGTGGGCGCAACGGAAAATCTGATGATTGCCGCTTCTTGCTGTGAAGAAAAAACAGTAATTATTAATGCTGCGAGAGAGCCTGAAATTTGCGATCTACAGTCTTTTCTTCAAAAATGCGGAGTCAATATAAGCGGCGCCGGAACTCCTGTTATTACTGTGTACGGAACTGTAAAGCCAAATAAAAATGTCATTCACCGTGTTATTCCGGACAGAATCGAGGCATGTACATATATTACTTGTGCTGCACTTTGCGGTGACGATGTATTTATAAAAAAATGCGATCCCCGGTATGTCTCTTTACTGATAAAAATATTGAGAAAATGCGGAGCGGCAATAGACTGCGGAAATGAATCGATACGTGTAAAGAAATGTATTACCTCTGAATCGTATAAAAAGCAGCAGTTTATTAAAACCGGTCCGCATCCGATGGTTGCAACAGATATGCAGCCCCTTCTTACTGTGCTTGCTGCGTGTACAGGTTGTTTTTGTGCGATAGAAGAGACTGTGTTTGCTAACAGGTTTAAACATGTTGATGAGCTTTGCCGCATGGGGGCAAAGCTATATGTATCAGGTGATTTCATTTTGTGCGGCGGTGCATCAAAACTAAAACCGGCTATAGTATATGCCAGCGACCTCAGGTGCGGCGCTGCGCTTGTTACGGCTGCGCTATGCGCAGAAGGTGTTTCTGTGGTATCCGATCCGTGCGATTATATTATGCGAGGATACAATGCACCGGAAAAGAAGCTTGCCGGCGCGGAAGCTTATATAGTGAAATTGCCTTAAACTTATTATGTCTGTTTATTATGTTTTTTAGGGTAATTTTTTAGTTCAAATTTAAAAAAAACAACAAGCAGTGTTTCAAAATCGATATCGGGCAATTTCCGGTTTTCATTTCTAAAAAACCACATAGCCCATGTTTCACAAAACGGTTTCGGGCGTTTTTGGAACAGGGGCTATCTGGTTTTTGCTGGACTTATTAAAAAAGCTGTGCAATAATTACCTCAGTTATTTTTAACGGAGGTGATTTGTTTGGTAGATGTTACTTTGCTCGGATGCGGAGGTTCTATTCCGCTTAAGGACCGTTGGCTGACATCGTGTCTTATAAGATATGAGGGTAAAAGTATATTGATAGACTGCGGAGAGGGTACGCAGATTGCTCTCAAATCAGCAGGGTATACTTTCAAACCTATTGATGTTATATGTTTTACTCACTATCACGCAGATCATATTTCGGGTTTGCCCGGTTTTTTGCTTTCTATGGGTAATGCAGGCCGCACAGAACCTTTGGAGCTCATAGGACCTCCGGGTCTTGCAAAAACAGTAAATGCCCTTCGTGTCATTGCTCCGGAGATCCCTTTTGAAATAAAGTACACCGAGATAAATGGTTCCGTAGATTCTTTTAATATAGGCCCGTTTGTGATAACGGCGTACCGTGTTTTACATGCGGTTACTTGCTACGGATACCGTATCGATATCCCGCGCATAGGCAAATTTGATGTGAGCCGCGCACTTGCTCTGGGATTGCCTAAAAATCTCTGGGGAGTTCTCCAAGACGGAAGTTCTGTGGAATTTGAAGGAAAAACTTATGTGCCGCAGGATGTTCTCGGACCGGACAGAAAGGGTATAACAATCGCTTATTGTACCGATTCACGTCCTGTCGAAAGGATAAAAATATTGGCTAAAGACGCTGATTTATTTATTTGCGAAGGTTTATACGGGGATCCCGAGAAACAGTCCAAAACTGCCGAAAAGTACCATATGACTTTCAGCGAAGCGGCGCGTCTTGCAAAAGATGCCGATGCGAAATGTATGTGGCTTACTCATTACAGTCCTGCGGTGACGGACCCAGAGGAGTTTTTGGAGGAAACCAGAAGCATTTTTACCGAGACATATTGTGGATTTGACGGAAAGACAACGAGTCTGATGTTTGAATAATAATGAGTTGGCGAATAAGGGAGCTGGCTTGCCGTGACGGCAAGCCGGCTGTTTTTCAATCTCCAAAGTGAATTTTCAGTGGAAATTCACTTTGGGGGATTAAAAAATGTGAAAATAACGGATATAATATGAAAAACGAGGCAATATAATATTGCGAGGGAGTGTTCGTTATGAAATTTGAATCGGAAAATACCGAGTTTAAATTACAGGCAACTGATGATTTATATAAAGAGATTATAGCATTTGCAAATACGGACGGCGGTATAGTGTATATCGGTATTGACAATGAGGAGAACGCAGTAGGTCTTGAAAATGTTGACAAAGAATATACCCGTATAACTAACGGTATCCGCGATGCCATCATGCCGGATGTTACTATGTTTGTAAAATATACACTTCAAGATAACGGAGTGGTGAAAATTGCTGTCGGAGAGGGCAGTTATAAGCCGTATTATCTTAAATCAAAAGGTTTGAAGCCCGGCGGAGTTTATGTCAGACAGGGAACTTCGTCTGTTCCGGCATCTTCTGAGAAGATTCGTCAGATGATAAAGGAATCCGACGGAGATACTTTTGAGGAGATTCGTTCTCTTGAACAGAATCTGAGCTTTGATTGTGCTCAAGTGATTTTCAACAGATACAAAGTAGATTTTACAAAAGAAAAGTACCGTGCGTTGGGTATTACCGACAATTCCGGCGATATGTATACAAATCTTGCGCTGATTATTTCCGACCAATGTCGGCATACGATAAAGGTTGCTGTTTTTGCGGACGAGGCAAATACGGAATTCCGCGACAGCAGGGAATTTTGCGGTTCTGTTTTCAGGCAGCTTGATGATACTTTTAATTACTTAAAACTGTGCAACAAGACACAGGCGACGTTTAAAGGTCTTGAAAGAATCGAAAGGCAGGATTACCCCGATGAAGCTGTGCGCGAGGCGTTGCTAAATGCGATTGTACACCGTGATTACGGTTTCAGCGGAAGCATCATAATAAATGTCAACGACAGAGAAATCGAGTTTATATCACTCGGCGGTCTTTTACCGGGTTTATCGACTGATGACATACTAAGCGGTATATCACAGCCGAGGAATAAAAAGCTGGCGGAGATTTTCTACAGGTTGAGACTTATAGAATCGTATGGTATGGGTATACGTAAAATCTTTAATTTATACAAAGACTGTGCGGTTTTGCCACGCATTGAGGTGACACAAAATACATTCAAAATTATTCTTCCGAATATGAATAATATAATTTCTGCTGATAAGCCTGTGACAGAGAAATTGCATCTTACTGCGCAGAAAAGGAAAATTCTCGAAGCTGCGGAATATCGCGGAGAAATTACCGAGGCAGATATTAAAGCTCTTTTAGACGTAAAAGATACCCGTGCATATATACTTATGAGAGAAATGTGCGATATGGGACTGATGAAGCAGATTGGCAGAGGTGCAGAGAAAAAGTATGTTATAAACTACTGAACCGATTAAGTTGGATACTATAATAAAAGGGAATTTACCGGAAGTGATGAAATTATTTCCGATAAATTCCCTTTTATGCATCGTCATATTTTCTTTAATCCGCACAAAAATGTAAAAATCTCAGAACATCAAGGTAGTCTGTTGCGCAGAAACGGACTTTTGTGTTTGACACAAGCGCAGCGCCGGGGTAAGAGCTGTTGTGGTATGCTGTTATGTGATTTGCATATGCAATCTGAACTTCAAATTTTGCCGGCATGTCTATAATACAATTTTCTGCCTTGCCGTTTGAGAGCGCTTCTTTTACTCCCGAATAGATTCTTTCGGCCGCATCTTCGGGATGTATTGAAACTGATGCTCCGCCGATTCCTTCAGTGACGGGTACTGCAGTTATGTCGGGTATGAATTGTTTTGCTTCGTTGCAGATCGTTTCATCTCCGCTGATAAATATTACCGGGATTCCGAAGTATCCTGCCGTATATGCGTTTAAAATAAATTCGCTTGCGTAATTTCCGTTGATTTTTATAGATTCTATATATCTGTGCATCGTATGAGAGAGCGGATTGCCTGTGCTTTTTGCTCCGGAATGATATCCCGTGAACATGACCGCATCAAATTTTGCTCTGTCAATTCCGGTCATCATACAATATATGTCGTGCGCCCAGCCGCGCAATAATTGTGTGCCTTTAGGAAGCCCTGCGTGTTCAATATTGAGTGCACTGCCGTGTGCATCTCTTACAAGAACTTCTTTTGCGCCCGAGTCGTATGCGGCACTTGCTGCTGCACAGACTTCTTTTGTCATCTGTGTTCCGAGCCAATGTCTGTTTGCGGGATTAAGCGCTTCATCCCAGTCGGTTGCACCGCAAGTTCCTTCTATGTCACTGCTGATAAATATTTTCATCTTTTACCTCCGAGTAAATTAGACATTTTTGCCATTTTAAGGATATTATATCACCTGTTTTTTATTTTAAAATAGAAAAATATGTTTCTTCTTCCGTAAAACTCCTATTGTAATCGATAATTTTCATCGTTATACTACATTCATACATCGAAAGGATTGTTGTAAATGAAAAAAGATAATATGATCATTGAAAAAAAAGAAGAAAATAATATATTTACTTTTCCTGTATTTACTCTCCGCAACAGTGTTATGTTTCCGGACTGCCATGCGGAATTCGAGGTAGGAGATGAACTTTCAATTCAGGCGCTTAAGGCTGCCGATGCAGAGGGCGGATGTGTATTGCTTTCTTCAATTAAAGATAACGAAAAGAAAGAACCGAAATATAAAGATTTACATTCGTTCGGAACAGTCTGCCGTATAGAGAAACTGACGGAAACAGTAAACGGCCGGTATTACGTAGAACTTACAGGTAAGATGCGTGCCAGAATTGTTTCATGCGTTCAGGAAAAACCGTCTATGCTTGTTAATGCAGAATTACAAACCGATGTTGTAATTGAAGGCGATGAGGGTATTCAATATTGTGAGGAGATAAAAAAACGTGTTCAGCATTTGCTTGGCGAACGTGCAAAGCTTCTTCATATAAACGAGAAGAGGACTATAGCAAAGTTCGGTAAAATCGAAAACTTTGATAAATATTCATATCATGTC
Organism: Clostridia bacterium; assembly: GCA_017461545.1. Taxonomy (GTDB): domain Bacteria; phylum Bacillota; class Clostridia; order UBA1212; family UBA1212; genus SIG423. The sequence continues at coordinate 52,266 of JAFTXP010000021.1, forward strand.
GGTGACTACCTGTCTTCTCCGATAGAAGCCAGACAGAAGATTCTTGAAGCGGACAATGCGCTTTTGCGTCTCGAAGCTTTAGCTGTTATCTTAGGAAGAGAAATTGAGTTTCTGCGCATAAATTATTTGATAAATCAGCGTGTACAGGCCGATTTGTCCCAACAGCAAAAAGAGATGTATTTGCGTGAGCAGATAAAGGTTATAAAAAGAGAGCTCGGAGAGGGAGAAGATTCCGAGATTGATAAATACAGAAAAAAATTGAAAGACCTCTCCGGAAAAATTTCCGAAGAAGCAAAGAATAAGATTCTTGACGAGATAAAAAAACTCGAGAGGATGCCTCCGCATATGCCTGAGGCTCAGATCTCAATATCATTTATCGAACTTTTGCTTGGACTGCCGTGGGGAAATAAAAGCGTAGACAGAGATGATATTGCGGAGGCAAGGGCAATTCTTGACCGTGACCATTACGGAATGGAAAAAGTTAAAGAGAGAGTCCTGGAGTTTTTAGCAGTGCACTCTATGAAGAAGGACGGTTCAGCTCCGATTATATGCCTTTACGGACCTCCGGGCACAGGCAAAACGTCAATTGCAAAGTCTGTTGCGGAAGCTCTTGGCAGAAAGTATGTCCAGATTGCTATGGGAGGACTTCACGACGAGAGCGAAATAAGAGGTCACAGACGTACTTATGTGGGGGCAATGCCGGGAAGGATAGTTAAAGCACTTAAAGAAGCCGGAACATGCAATCCGTTGATGCTTTTTGATGAAATTGACAAAATTTCAAAGGATATGAGAGGTGACCCGTCTGCCGCGTTGCTCGAGGTTTTAGACGGAGAACAAAATTGCCGGTTCAGAGATAACTACATAGATGTTGCCTTTGATCTTTCAAATGTTCTGTTTATAACAACTGCAAATGATTTGTCTGCGGTGAATCCTGCTTTGAAAGACAGAATGGAGATTATAGAGCTGTCAAGTTACACTTCAGAGGAAAAATTCTTTATAGCAAAGAATCATCTGATTCCGAGACAGCTTTCGTATCACGGTGTAAACAAATCCATTGTATCATTCTCTGACAGTGCGATAAGAAAGCTTATTGAAGGCTATACCGCAGAGGCCGGCGTACGTGATCTTGACAGGCAGATTGCAAAGGCTGTACGAAAATCGGTTTGCAATATAAAACTAGAGAACAAGAAGTCGTACAAAATAAATGATAAGAGATTGTCGGAGCTTATGGGACCTGCTAAAAAACGTCACAAGTTTGACACAAAGTCGGACGGAAATATAGGAGTTGTAAACGGAATGGCGTGGACTCCCGTGGGCGGCGTGCTTCTGTCTGTTGAAGTAAATGTTTTAGATGGTAGCGGAAATATCGAACTTACCGGCAGGCTCGGCGATGTTATGAAGGAATCGGCAAAGGCTGCAATAAGCTATGTACGGTCAAGGCACAAAGAACTCGGTATTGATGCGAACTTCTATAAAACAAAGGATATCCATATCCATGTGCCGGAGGGTGCGATGCCCAAAGACGGTCCTTCCGCAGGTGTTACAATGGCTACCTCTATAATATCTGCATTGTCAGGCAAAAAAGTCAGGGCGGATGTTGCAATGACCGGAGAAATTACTTTGAGAGGTAAAGTTCTTGCAATCGGCGGACTCCGCGAAAAGACTTTGGCGGCATACAAAGAGGGTGTAAGAACAGTTGTCATTCCTTCTGAAAACCGTTCCGATTATGATGATCTTGCAGAATCCGTAAAAGAACACATGGAAATTGTATATGCGGATAATATGGAAGATGTTTTAAACAGTGCACTGGTAAAATAATAAAAATTTTAGGTAAGTATTGTTAAATATGTTATTGACAGTTTTTTAAGGCGTGTTGTATAATCCTATCATTGCGTTAGATGTCAGATTAGCGGATTTGATTGATAAGCAACCCAGTAGTAAGCGACAGCCTATTTCTTGTGAAAGAGATTCAGCCGTACTGCTGAGGCAGTACAGATTTGAAATGGCGTGGTTGTTGCCATTGGAGGGAGGGAATTTAAATGTCAGAGATCAGATTGAAAGAAAACGAGTCACTTGACAGTGCTCTTAAGAGATTCAAGAGATCATGCGCCAGATCAGGTGTTCTTGCTGAGGTTAGAAAAAGAGAACACTATGAGAAGCCCAGCGTAAAAAGAAAAAAGAAGTCTGAGGCAGCCAGAAAGCGTAAGTATTGACATGTCTTGGACCGGTCATATATATGATACTTATACTCGCATGAGATGCCTTTTTGTGAGGGACATCGGAGTGCGCAGTTAAAATGGACAGAGCACAAAAGACCTGAAGTTCTTCAGGTCTTTTGTTTTACATCAGAATATAAATAAAAAATATTAGATTACAAAGATGCAGCAAATCAGTTTGGAGGGAGGGGCGTTTATATGTTTGAGAAAAGATGGATATCTAAGAAAAATAATAACATATCGTACACGCATATAGACGGTGTTCCTGATTTCATAACTGAACTTCTCGCAAAACGCGGCATAGCAGGAGAAAAAGAAGTTTTAAATTATTTGTATCCTACCGTCGATAAGCTTACGGATCCGTTTTTACTTCCTGATATGGACAAGGCTGTAGAGAGAATTCTTGCAGCTTGTGACAACGGCGAACATATCACTATTTACGGCGATTATGATGCCGACGGTATAACTTCTACTGCAGTACTGTATCATTTTTTGTTGAATTATCTCGATGCGGATGTTGACTATTATATTCCGAACCGTTTGCTTGAAGGATACGGTCTTTCGGAAAGTTCTGTTGATATTATCGCAGAAAGAGGAACATCCCTTATTGTTACTGTTGACTGCGGTATTGCGGCTGCTGATGAAATAAAGTATGCTATGCAAAAAGATATTGATGTTGTCGTTACAGACCATCATAAATGCGGTGAAACTCTTCCGAATTGCTGTGCGGCGGTAAATCCTATGCGACCGGACAGTAGTTTTCCTTATCGGACGCTTGCCGGGTGCGGTGTTGCTTTTAAACTTATAGAGGCTATTGCCGTAGCTATAGGACTGGGAGAGGAAATTTTGGAGTATTTGCCCATAATTGCGGTAGGTACTGTGGGCGACGCGATGCCGCTTACGGGCGAGAACAGAATAATTGTCAGCAACGGACTTAAGGCCATGCGAGAGACATCGTGGCTGGGTCTTTCAACTCTTTTGGACAGTATCTCCAAAGGAAGAAGTTCGGATATAGAATTATCCGCTTCGGCGATTATGTTCAGTGTAGTTCCGAGACTGAATGCCGCAGGCAGAATGGGTGATGCGGAGTGCGCGCTCAGGATGCTTCTTTGTGAAGATTATGACGAGGCTGTTTCTCTTGCCGAAGAACTGGGAAAAAAGAACACTGAGAGGCAAAAAGTCGAGCAGTCCATTGCAGAAGAGGCTGTAAAGCCTGAAAATCTGAAAACTTGCAGCACAGACAGTTTTGTGCTTGCTTTAGGTTACGAGTGGCATCACGGTGTTATCGGAATAGTTGCGGCAAGACTTTCCGAAAAGTTTTCTAAACCTGCGATAGTTCTTTCATGTTGTGCTGATGAATGCCGTGACGGAATTATGCGCGCAAGAGGCTCGGCACGATCTGTTCCCGGATTTAACCTGCATGCGGCGCTGTCAGAAAATTCGGATTTGCTTTTGCGGTTCGGCGGTCACGAAATGGCGGCAGGGCTTACGATTGAGGTTGACAAAATAGATCGATTTATAGAAGGGATAAATAATTACGCAGAAAAAAACAAAATAGAACAAAATGTGATACAATCTTACGAAATAGACGCATTCCTCACTCCCGAGATGATTACGTTGGAAAATGCAGAAGCGGTTGCAATGATGGAGCCTTTCGGACAGGGAAATCCTTGTCCTGTGTTCTGTACATCGGGTTTTACGGATGTATATGCATCTAAAGTAGGTGACAGCGGAAAGCATCTTAAACTGCGTTTTATTTATGATGACAACGGAAAACGTTTAGGCGCCGACGGTATATCTTTTAATGACGGTAATTATTATCCGATTGCGGCGGGCATAGAAAACTGCAGCTGCATTTACAGTATTGAGATAAATGAATGGCAGGGTAAACGCTTGCCTTCTCTAAAGATTACAGACATGATAGACTCGTACTATCCGGTGTCTGATGATTTTGAAAATTCACTTACCTTTGGCGGAGAATATTATACAGGTACTTGCTTTACGGTAGACCATAAAGATCTTACCGCATATTTTAAAGTGTTAAAGAGTTTCGGAGAGCGTTTCGGCTTTTCGGATCTGTTTCGTGCAAGAAAAATACTAAAAGACAACGGATATGATTTTTCCTGGTTTAAACTGAGACGCGGACTTGATGTTTTTGTCGAACTGGATTTTATAAAAAAATCTGCAGACGGAATTTACGAATTTAACAAAGAACCTAAAAACCGAAGTCTGGAGGACTCGGCTGTGTACAGAGAACTGAAACGGAGCTAGATTTATTATGCATGATGAAAGCCTTTTGAAGTTAGAAAACATAATACTCGGTTATATGCCTCAGGCAGACCTTGATGTCATAAGACGCGCCTATGCGGTTGCGGAGAAAATGCATGAAGGACAGCTCAGAAAGTCGGGTGAACCTTTTGTGATCCATCCGATAGAGGTTGCGACAATGCTTGCTGAGATGAATATGGACTTGCCGTCTATTGCGGCAGGTATGCTTCATGATGTTGTGGAAGATACTTCCATGACTTATGACGATGTTGCCGCAGAGTTTGGTGTAGAGATTGCAAATCTTGTAGACGGCGTCACAAAACTTAAAAAAATTCCTACTTCTTCAAAGGAAGAGCAGCAGGCTGAAAACCTAAGAAAGATGTTTCTGTCAATGGCAAGCGATATCAGAGTCATACTTATAAAGCTCGTTGACCGACTCCATAATATGCGTACTCTCCAATACGTTACTCCTGAGACACAGATGAAAAAGGCAAAAGAAACTCTGGAAATTTATACGCCTCTTGCGCACCGGCTCGGAATAACTAAAATCAAGTGGGAACTTGAAGATCTCTGCTTTAAATATCTTGACCCGGAGGGGTATGATGATCTTGTAAAAAAGATAAATCAAAAGCGAGAAGAGCAGGAGGAATATATTAAAAGAGTTCTTGATACTACACGCGCCAGAACTGTTGAAATGGGTATACGCGCTTTCTTTGACGGCAGACCGAAGCACCTGTCGAGCGTCAGGAGAAAGATGATAAATCAGAATAAGACTATTGACCAGATATATGACCTGCTTGCTGTAAGAATAATCGTTGATACGGTTCCGGATTGCTATATCGTACTAGGCATCTTACACGATTTATATAAACCGATGCCGGGCAGATTCAAAGACTACATTTCCATGCCAAAGCCGAATCAGTATCAGTCACTCCATACGACACTCATAGGTCCCGACGGATTTGTGTTTGAAGCGCAGATTCGCACATGGGAGATGCATAAGACAGCGGAGATCGGTATTGCCGCGCACTGGAAATATAAGCAGGACTATGACCCGTCCACAAAGACGACAGCTGAATTTGACAAAAAGCTTGAATGGGTCAGAAATCTCTTCGACTTACAGAAGGATATGAATGACTCTGCGGAATTTGTTGAAACATTTAAGATGGATCTTTTTACCGACGAGGTATTTGTGTTCACGCCTAAGGGTGATGTAAAGAGCTTGCCGGCAGGTTCTACTCCGATTGACTTTGCATACGAAATACACAGTGCTGTAGGTCATCGCATGGTAGGCGCAAAGGTAAATAACGAGATAAAACCACTTAACTACCGTCTTAAAAACGGCGATATAGTGGAGATTATCACATCATCGGCTCCGAACAAAGGTCCGAGCCGCGACTGGCTTTCGATAGTGAAAAGTTCACAGGCGCGAAGCAAAATCAGACAGTGGTTTAAGAAAGAACGCAGAGACGAGAATATCGATCGCGGCCGCGATCTGGTGGAACAGGAACTCAAAAAAGTCGGTTACTCATATATGCAACTTTTTAAGGGCGAGTGGCTGGAGTCTTATTTAAAAAAATGCAACCTCAACACCGCTGATGATTTGCTCAATGTTATTGGCTTCGGCGAGATAAGCGCAAAGAAAACTGTAACGAAGCTCAAAGATGATTACGAGAGAATAAATAACGTAAGCCCTGACAAAGAACTTGAGGAATTAATTCAGCAATCCGAAGAGACGAGAGATATTCCAAGAGCCAAAGAAAGAGCATCTGACAGCGGTATCATTGTAAAAGGGATAGACAATTGCCTTGTAAGACTCGCGTGTTGCTGTAATCCTGTACCGGGTGATTCCATTATAGGATATATAACACGCGGCAGAGGTGTATCTGTACACAGAACCGATTGCCCGAATATCGTTTCGATGACAGAGGGCGAGGATAACAGAATGATTAGTGTTCGCTGGGAAAATAAGAGTACGGTGACTCATCTTGCGGAGGTTATAGTTAAAGCTGTCGATAACAGACGCTTGCTTCTTCAGGTTGCAAATCTCATAAATGATATGAGAATATCGATGAAGTCGATTAATGCCAGAACGACAAGAGATGCATATCAGATTATCGACCTGGTTATTGAAATATCGGACAAAGAACAGCTTGAAGTGATAATTAATAAGCTCAGACAGCTTGACAATGTTGTAGAAGTAAGCAGAGCAGTGAGGTAAAAAATATGCGTGCAGTAGTGCAGCGTGTGACAAATTCACATGTAAAAGTTAATAATGAAATAGTCGGAAGCATCGGGAAGGGCTTTAATGTCCTTCTCGGAGTTTCCTCAGAAGACACAAAAAAGGATGCCGATTATCTTGCGGAAAAGGTAGTCGGTCTTCGTATTTTTGACGATGCCGAAGGAAAAACAAATCTTTCTATAGTTGATAAAATAGAAGAAGGCAATGATATGGGTATGCTTATCATCAGCCAGTTTACCCTGTACGGTGATTGCAGAAAAGGCAAAAGACCGTCGTTTATAAATGCTGCACAGCCTGCAGAGGCTGAGGAGCTTTACAGCTATTTTGTGTCAAGGGTAAAGGCCATGTGTCCTGCACTTAAAATTGAAACAGGAATATTCCGTACCGATATGGAGGTTTCCATAGTTAATGACGGACCCATGACGATATTGCTCGAAAGCAAGAAAACTTTTTAAAACGAGAGGTCGGTTTTAAATGTATCTAACATTCAATGACGGGCTTTTAGGCTCAAATGCATATATTTTTTGGAATGATAATGATAACGCTGATACAGAAAACGGCGGACTTCACGAAGCGTGTATAATTGACGCCGGCTGTGACGCTTCTGAGTTGATTCCTGCGTGTGAGAAAAACTGTCTTAAAATAAAATATATAATCTTAACACATTGTCACATCGACCATATTTGTTATGCGGACGAATTGAAAGAGGCTTTTGGCGATGCTGTTACCGTGAGCCATATTGCCGACGCTGAGGCTTTCGGAGATGTTCGGAAAAACGTTTCCGTATTGCTTGGTATGCCTAAAAAAGTTAATGCCCCCATGATGACTGTGTCAGACGGCGATGTTTTGAAGGTTGGCGGTAAAAAACTCCGATTCATAAACACACCCGGTCATACATCGGGCGGCGTATGCATACTCGTCGAAGATGATAATATTATGTTTACCGGAGACACGCTTTTTTGCAACGGTTTCGGCAGAACTGATCTGGGAGGAAGTCCGACTGAACTCAAAGCGTCAATTATAAAGCTGTACGAAATGGCTCCTGATATAAAAATTCTTCCCGGGCACGGCGAATCTTCTACGATAGGCGAAGAGGCCGCCTGGGGCGTGCCGTCATACTTAGGTTAATAAAGAATATGATTAAATTTTATTTTCCCGAAAAACAAATACCGTTTCATTTTTTTGAAGCACTGCAAATATTCGGCACCGCTTGCGGAATGCCGACTTTTTGTGCTGAGGCGGAATCCTACCGTCTGGAATTGCTGAATGATCGCGGAGAGGTTCTGAAAAACCATGAAATCACATCGGAAATGGCAACTGCTGATGCCGGTATACACGCAGAGGGCGTGAGCGAAACAAACCTGCTCAAAAGATACCTCTACAAGATAATGAGCGAATACACCGGTTATTCGTCACCGTGGGGCTGCATGACAGGCGTGAGGCCCACAAAGATAGTAAATGTGCTCAAAAAGCGGGGATTGGACAATAGGGCAGTATTCAGTCATTTTAAAGAATTCTATCTGATGAATGACGAGAAAGCAAAACTTGCGATTGAAACATCTGACATACAGACTCCGTTTTTGGAGGAGCAGATTGCACATCACGAGAATATAGGCTTTTACATAGGAATTCCTTTTTGCCCCACAAGATGTCTTTACTGTTCATTTACATCAAACTCGATAGCAAAATACAGAAAATCACTCGATTTGTACCTGGATTTACTCGAAAGAGAAATAAAAGAAAGTCTGCTGATTGCAAAACAGGCCGGATACAAAATAGAATCGGTGTATCTCGGCGGCGGAACTCCCACATCGCTTGACGAAGCCCGCTTTGAAAGATATATGAAAATAGTTACCGATAACATAGACATTTCTTCGGTAAAGGAATTTGCCCTCGAAGCAGGACGTCCTGATTCGATAACAAAAGGAAAACTTCTTGTTGCGAAAAACGCAGGGGTAAACCGCATAAGCGTAAATCCGCAAACGATGAATGATTTTACTTTAAAGCGCATAGGCAGACTTCATACAGCACAACAAACTGAGGAGGCCTTTTATTTGACTCGTGAAGCCGGTTTTAAAAATATAAACATGGATATCATTGCAGGGCTTCCGGGCGAAAATACGGGCGATTTTATGCGCACATTGACAAAAATTGAAGAGTTCTCGCCTGACAGCCTCACTGTACATACTCTGAGCATCAAAAGAGCGGCGGATTTGAGGCTTGATGAAGAGAATCGCAACCTTTTGCACGGCGACGAAGTCGGAGTTATGGTTTCGGCTGCAAGGAATACTGCTATTAAACTCGGAATGCATCCGTTTTATATGTACCGACAGAAAAATATGATGGGTAATCATGAAAATGTCTGTTACTGCAGACCGGGCTGTGAAAGCCCGTACAATATTCATATCATGGAAGAAGAACAAACGATTATTGCAACGGGTGCCGCCGGCGTCTCGAAGCGTGTCAGCGCCGGCGGCGAATCGATAGAGCGCGCCTTCAATGTCAAAGGCATCGAAGACTACATGGCGCGCCTGGATTCAATGATAGAGCGCAAGCGCGATTTGTTTTTGAAATAGAAAAATTTAAAAGTTGGTATTTTGCGGCTGAAAATATATCGAAAAAGCAGAATTTACGCGCCCCCTGCTTAACCGGCAGGTGGCGCACCGTATTATACGACCACCGCTTTTACCATTGCAGTGCTTGCGTAATCTATGTAAAAGAGCAGATATCCTCTGTAGCCGCTGTTGTTGATGAATCTGCGGCATACCATAGGGCGTGCGGGGCTTTGAGGACTGTTTGCGGGGGGCAGATTCTGAACGGGTATTCCGACTATTACAAAGCATCTGTTTTCAACACTTGTGTATTTGCCCAGTATTGCATGCTTGAAAAATTGCATATTTGTATAGAGTGTTTTTGATACATAACCGGGAAGGTGAATATCCATCTTGTGAAGTGTGTCGCATATCCTTGTGTAGCTTTCGCATATCCACCATTTGTATGCGTGATTTGTAGTGTTGAACGGGTCAAATGCTTTCAGATCTTTGAATACTGTCTCCGGTGTTTCAAGTTGTTTTGCTTCTTCGATTCTGTCCTTTTCTTTATTCTCTTTCACTTCGTCACAGGGGACAGACGAGTGTACATCAAACAGAGGCTCATCGTTTTCTGCGGACTTGAATTTGATAAGAACTGTGTCAAAATCTTTGAGTTGAAGCCCGTCATCTAATTTTATTTTGAAATTGAGCACCGCGCTCCATGTTCCGTTTTTGCCTTTTTTGTTCAGCATAAATTCTGCAATTTTCAAGAGTTTTGTTCCGCCTTGCAGATATGCTTCAAAGACTTTGTTTTGCTTTAAAATGTTTTCTATTAACAGATTGACTTTCAATATTCCGGTGTTTTCCCAAAATGAAATATATCCGGGAGCGCCTTTGCACAACTTTCCTCCGGAATGTTCTGTTTCATTTAGAAAATAATACTTGTTTTGAAATCCGCCTGCCATGATTAAATCAACCTTTCCGGTTAAGTACTTTATGTCCTTTGCCGAGTCATCAAGGACATGTTTTATGTATATTTCAGTTGATTTGCTGTTATGACAAAGCGGTGCGAAAAAAGCGAGTGTTTTTCTTTCTTGAAATCACTGCGTTTTATTGTATAATAATAAAGTGTTTTTATGTAAAATTTTACAGACATAAAAACTCTAAAAAAACTCGGAGGTATTATATAATGGCAAAGACCGCAGCAGAGCTTATGAGCTTTATTAAAGAAAATGATATTCAAATGATCGATTTTAAGATTGTTGATATCAACGGCCAGTTCCGTCATGTGACAATTCCGGCTGCACAGTTTTCTGAAAACACTGTAAAGGAAGGTATCGGATTTGATGCATCCAACTACGGCTACGCAGTAGTTGAGAAGAGTGACATGGTATTTATCCCTGACCTTGAAACAGCAATTATCGATCCTTTCTGTGAAATAAAAACACTTTCTATCACAGGTAATGCAATGGTTATCGATTATCCTGAGAACCGTCCGCTTGCTCAGTACCCGCGTAACATCGTTGCTGCGGCAGAGCAGTATATGAAGGATTCAGGAATAGCTGATACTATGTTGATTCTCCCCGAATTCGAATTCCACCTTTTTGATGATGTTGCATGGACGGTACGTCCCGAAGAGGTTGCTATGTCGGTTGATGCTAAACAGGCTTATTGGAACAGCGATATCGAAGGTATGGGCCGCATTGTTCCCCATCAGAAAGCTTACCATGTTGCAAAGCCTCTTGATACTTCATACGAGTGCCGTTCTGAGATGTGCCTCGAACTTGAAAAGATGGGTATCGCTATAAAGTACCATCATCCCGAGGTAGGTGCGGCAGGACAGTTTGAAATCGAGCCTATGCTCGGTCAGATGTCAAAGATGGCTGACAACACAATGATGATAAAATATGTTATCCACAACACAGCTCTTAAGTACGGCAAGGCTGCTACATTCATGCCGAAGCCGGTATACGGTGAGGCAGGTAACGGCATGCACGTTCACATGCTTCTTTTAAAGGACGGCGAGCCTGTATTTTCTGATGACAACGGTTATTCACACCTCAGCGAGACAGCTCACTACTTCATGGGCGGATTGCTCAAACACATCGCTTCGCTTTGCGCTCTTACAAACCCGAGCACAAACTCCTTCAAGCGTCTTGTTCCGGGATTTGAGGCTCCTGTTACCGTAGGTTACGCTACATCAAACAGAAGTGCCGTTATCAGAATCCCTGCTTATGCTAAGACACCTAAGATGAGACGTTTTGAGCTCCGTAACCCGGATGCTACATGTAACCCGTACTTCTGCTATGCAGCACTTCTCATGGCAGGTCTTGACGGTATAAAGAACAAAATCGATCCTCATGCAAACGGTTGGGGTCCTTACGATATGAACCTCTACACCTTGCCCGAAGAGGAGAAAGCAAAACTCAAAGGTCTTCCAACGTCGCTTCCCGAAGCTCTCGACGCTCTCGAAGCCGACCACGATTACCTCACAGCCGGCGGTGTATTCCCCGAGCATTTGCTCAAAAACTTCATTGCAAGAAAGCGTGCTGAGTGTATGGAACTTTCCAAGATTCCTCATCCCGCTGAGTTTGAGAAATATTTTAATCTTTGATAAGAACTTTTTGATGGCCCCGGAAGCTTGTCTCCCGGGGTTATTTTTTGTATAATTTTTCAAAGATAATAAAAAATCGTGAAACCGAATCAGTTTTTTTACGAGATATAAAGTGAAAGTATTTACAAGAGGTGATAAGGCGTGAGAAAACTTTTAAAGACAACAGTTGCGGTTAAATTTATTTCTTTGGTTTTGTTCCCTTGTATTGTTATGGGTTTAATTTCTTTTCCTGAGCCGTCATGCCATCCTCCCCGTTATTCATACGATGTAGTAAGAGGTACTGTCACATTGACCTGTCCGAAAGACATCTATCCGACGGATGAAAGCAGGGAGGTTATTTCGGAGTGGATCAAATACTTCAACTCAGTATATCCTGATGTTACCGTGCAGACTGAATTTGATGACAGAGCAAATTGGGATGTGCGTCTCGCATCGAAAGATATCGGCGATGTTTTTTGGGCTGATGATTCGCAGGTTTATGAGTTAGGTATGGAAAAGAGATATTTAATGCCGCTTGATTCCTATGCGGAGTATTTTGAGGAAAAAAGCGATTTGGGGCTTGATTTAAATGATGTATATCCTATTTTGCGCGAAATCGGAACGGCGGACGGTCAATTGTATATGATAGCAGAGCGCTCTGAAATGCAGACATTCACATACAACAAAGGTATGCTTGCAGAAGCAGGTCTTGAGTTGCCGCCAAATGATTGGACTTGGTACGAGTTTAAGGAATACATCAAAAAATTGACCGTGATGTCGGAGAACGGCACGGTCTTGCAGGTCGGCGCTGCAATGGATATTACATCTCCGCAAACATATATTTTTTTCTGTACGGGAACAGGCGGCGAACTGTTTGATCAGCTAAATGAGGAAGTAGATTTCTCTTCGAAAAATGCCGTCAGAGGTTTAAAAAAGCTTACAAAGGTTTTAGAGGATAAGTACGTTTATCCCATGAGCGAACTTACTCTTACAGGCGAATACGCATCTGCCTTTGCAGAAATAAATAACGAAAATATAATATCAAAGGCTGCTTTTATTCAGCTTGATTCATATTCAAAACTTCAGGAAAGGGCTGCATTGTATGCGCTGAACGGCATAGATTGGGATATTGTATCTTTCCCTGATTTTGAATATGCGGCATCTCCGTGCAGTTCTTGCGGCTACGGCGTTTTTTCATATACCTCCAATCCCGCTGCCGCGGCTGCATTGTGCCTCTCTATTTGGACTATTCCCGTTCAAACGGAAATATCGCAGGGCTTAAATTGCGCAGTTCCGGTGCTTAAATCCATGCAAGAAGATACTGTTTGGCATTATGAAGAATATTCGGAAAAGAACTATGATGCATTTCTCTATAATGTCGGCCGAGCTATTCCCGGAGATTTCAGAGGACGGGTTCCCGAGAAAGTCGCTGATATTATTGAGGACGGAATGACGAGGATTTTTATTGATTTTTACTCAGACGGGGTTTACTCTGAAGATGATGCGCTGTATTCAATTGATTTTTTGGCAAATGATACTTGGGAGTCTCTTCATAAACCTCGTCCGGTTCAAACTCCGATATATACTCCTGCTACGACAATGAATTGATTTTAAAGCACACGAGCGGAGCCGCTTTTATTATTGTAATTTCAACTCTGGTGAAATAATGAAAACCCCTTGCAGTGTAAAATTCTAAAATCTGATATCGGACAGCTTTTTACCTTTCCCAACCGCTACAACAACGAAAACCCCTCGCAGTGTAAAATTTCAAAATCGGATATCGGGCCGATTTTAATTTTACACTGCGAGGGGTTCTTTATTACTCTGCAAACTTTGCCAAAATATCGCCGGAGCGCTCGATGAAGCGTGTCAGGGCATCTGTGTCAAGCGGTTTGTGTGCGAGCATTGCAAGGTCGTAAATCTGACCGCAGACGACTTTGAGTTTTTCCTCGTCTGTATCTTTGAGAGTTGCAAGCTGTTTTACGATGGGGCTCTTGTAGTTGAGCACGAGAGTTGTCTCTTCTGCGCCGAATCCCATTTTAGCCATATCGGTCATTCCGTACATCTTCGCAAGTTCCTGCATACGGCGTCCTTGTTCAGAAAGGATAATCATTGCAGGCATCTTTGTTTTGATAGGCTCGACGGAAACTTTGAGCTTTTCGCTTTCGGCAACTGATCGGAATATTCCGGAAAGACTTTCCGCAAGTGAAGTCATTTCTGCTTTTGCCTCTTCGCTGCTTTCGTCCTTTATTTTGTCGGATACATCTGCGTCAACTCGTGAGAACTTAAATTTACCCGTATTTTTGTATTCTGCGAGCTGGATGAAGTGTGAGTCAATCGGTCCATCCAAAATGACGGGATCGATACCTATTTCTTCTAAAATCTTGATGTACTGCGCCTGCAACGTCGCGTTGTCGCTGTAACTGATAGTCTTCGTTTCAGCGTCCTTCTGATACTTTTCAAGATATTCATCGCAAGTGAAGTATTCGCTCTTTGTGGTCTTGTAGATTAAAGAATCTTTAACCTTGTCGTAGAACTTGTCGTCTTTGAGGCAACCGAATTTAACGAAAGGATTTATATCGTCCCAGTAAGTGCAGTACTGTTCTCTTTCTGTTTTGAAAAGACCGTTAAGTTTGTCTGCGACTTTCTTTGTGATATGAGTTGAAATTTTGTTTACATAGCCGTCGTTCTGCAAAAAGCTTCTTGATACATTGAGCGGCAGGTCGGGACAGTCGATTACTCCTTTTAAAAGCATAAGGAACTCGGGGAGAATTTCTTTTACATTGTCCGCTACGAATACCTGATTGTAGTAAACCTTGATTGTGCCTTCCAAAGTATCGTAATTGGTTTTGAGCTTCGGGAAATAGAGTATTCCTTTAAGGTTGAACGGATAATCGACATTCAGGTGAATCCAGAAAAGCGGGTCGTTGTAATCGTTGAATACTTTGTGATAAAACTCTTTATATTCTTCTTCCGTGCAGTCCTTCGCGGGTTTGAGCCAGAGCGGAGAAGTGTCGTTAAGAGCCTTGGGGGAGTTGTCCTTCTTTCCTTCGGTCTTGCCGTCTTCGTCAACATCAATAACTTCGTCTTCTTTTTCGTCCTCCGACTTTTCGTCTGCCGTATCTATGAAATAGAGATTTACGGGAAGGAATGCAAAGTATTTTTCAAGAGTTTCGCGAAGCTTGAAACTGTCAAGATATTCGACGCTGTCGTCTGCGACGTGCATCGTGATGTAAGTTCCGCGCTCGTCAAGGTCTGACTCTGCCATTTCAAATTCCATGCCACTTTCGCTTTCCCAGTGAACAGCTTTGCTGCCGGGAGACCATGAAAGTGTGTCGATTTCAACCTTTTTTGAAACCATAAAAGAAGAGTAGAATCCGAGTCCGAAGTGGCCGATAATCTGCGCATCGTCTGTTTTGCCCTCGTACTTTTCAAGAAAGTCAACGGCGCCTGAAAAAGCCACCTGATTTATATATTTTTTAACTTCCTCTTCGGTCATACCGATTCCGTTGTCGTGTACCGTTATTGTACCGGAATCCTTATCTAAGATAACTTCGATTTTCCAATCGTCCGTGCCATCGATGATTGAAGCTTCTCCCACTGCGGTGAGCTTTTTCATTTTGCTTATGGCATCGCTTGCATTTGAAACGATTTCTCTGATGAAGATATCCTTTTCAGAGTAGAGCCATTTTTTAATAATAGGAAAAATGTTTTCTGCGTTAATGGAAACGCTTCCTTTTGTGGAATCCATTTTATACGCCTCCTGTGTAAATTTATATTAAAGCATACTCTCCATGTTGTAGAAACCTGCAGGTTTTCCAGCGATGAAAAGAGCCGCTTTTACTGCGCCGTCAGCGAAAACGTCACGGCTTGCAGCTTTGTGTGTGATTTCGATTATTTCATTGCCGCCGATAAAGAGAACTTCGTGGTCGCCTACAATATTGCCGCCTCTTACGGCACTTATACCGATTTCGTGTTTGCTTCTCTTTGCGGAGCGTGAATGTCTGTCGTATGTGTACTCATACTTGTTGTTATCGGCTTCGTTTATTGCGTCTGCGATGGCAAGAGCCGTACCGCTCGGCGCGTCAAGCTTCTGGTTATGATGCTTTTCGATGATTTCGATGTCGTAGTCGCTTCCTAAGAATGCGGCAGCCTTTTTTACGAGATCTTTCAAAAGACAAATTCCGAGTGACATATTTGCAGAGTGGAAAATTGCAATCTCAGATGCAGATGCTCTGAAATATTCCATATCGGACTGCGCAATGCCTGTTGTAGCTGCGACCAAAGGCGTTTTAGTTGCCTTTGCATAGTCAACTAATTTTCTGAAACCCGAGGGGTGAGAGAAGTCGATAATTACGTCTGCTTTCATATCTGCGGGAATTTCGTCAACCGATAAGAAAACCGGGTAGTCGCTGAGCTGGGGTTTGCGTATATCAACGCCGCAGAGTATTTTGCAATCCTCGCGTCCTTTAACAAGCTTTGAAATAACCTGTCCCATTCTTCCGCAGCAACCATTTAAAAGTATATTTACCATTTTTATCCTCTTTTCTGCACAATGCGTTTATTAGTTTGTTTTTTGTATAGTTGTTTTAAAAAAACAGGACTTCTTGATATATAATAACAAAAAGCCCTGAATAAATTGTTTCTTAATATTTAATTAATTATTTCTTTGTTTTTAATCCGAATGCTGCAAGAGTATCTGCAAGGTATGCTTTATGCTCATCTGTCATTTCAACGAGAGGCAAACGGCAGTTACCGACATTCATACCGATAATATTAAGAGCTTCTTTTACCGGAATCGGATTGACTTCACAGAACATCGCCTTGACAAGATCGAGGCATCCGAGCTGCATTTTCCAGCCTTCTTCGATATTTCCGTTCTTTATTGTCATAACGAGGTCATGCATATATTTCGGTGCGACATTTGAAAGTACCGAAATAACTCCGAGACCGCCGGCTGCTGTGGGGTAGAATACCTGACCGTCTTCTCCTGTGTAGATGTAGAGCTCATCTCCGCAACGTTTTACAGTTTCGGGCATCTGAGCGAGGTTACATTCTTTAACAGCGTTTATATTCGGAATCTTACAAAGTTTTTCGTAAGTGGCAGGGTCGATATTAACGCCTGTTCTGCCGGGCACATTGTAGAGTATAACCGGAATGGAAATGCTGTTTGCAATCGCTTCAAAGTGTGCAACAAGACCTTTCTGAGTTGTTTTGTTATAGTAGGGCGTAACCGAAAGAATTGCGTCTGCACCGAGTTTTTCTGCTTCTATGCTGAGCTTTATTGCATGAGATGTGTCATTGCTGCCCGTTCCCGCGATTACGGGAATTCTTTTCGCTGTTTTGTCGATGGCGTACTTTATAACCGACAAATGCTCCTCATCGGGCATTGTGGAAGCCTCGCCCGTTGTGCCGCAGATGATGATGGCGTCAGTACCGCCTGCAATCTGCATCTCGATCAATTCGCCTAATTTGTCGTAATCGACTGCGCCTGTGGGATTGCCGTCTTTCTCTTTGAAAGGTGTAACTATAGCAACGCCTGCACCTGTAAAAATTTTGTTTTTCATAATAATCTCAAAACTCCTTTCGTTTGAGCTTTAATAAGAGAAAATCAATATGTTTTTATAACGTGCCGGCGAAAAAATTTTTTCGCCGGCAGATAATCTTTATCAGCGAGCGATGGGCTCGATGTAACCTTCTGCACAGAGAAGCTCTGCCATGAGAACGGCACCGCCTGCTGCACCTCTGATTGTGTTGTGTGAGAGACATACGAACTTAATATCGTACTGTGTGTCTTCTCTAAGACGTCCGATAGAAACGCTCATACCGTTGTCATTGTCTCTGTCGAGCTTTATCTGAGGACGGTTTTCTTCTCTGAAGTATCTGATGAACTTTTCCGGAGCGGAGGGGAGTTTGAGCTCCTGTGCTCGGCCTACGTAGTTATCCCAAATTTCGATAATCTCTTCGTTTGTGGGCTTCTGCTCAAATTCAGCAAATACAGCGCCGAGGTGGCCGTTTGAAACAGGCACTCTTATGCACTGTGCAGTGAAGCCGGGCTCTGTAGCAGGAACAATAACACCGTTTTCGATCTTACCGAAGAGCTTAAGCGGCTCAACTTCTGATTTTTCTTCTTCTCCGCCGATGAGAGGAATGATATTGTCAATCATCTCGGGCCATGTTTCGAAAGTTTTACCTGCTCCTGAAATAGCCTGATATGTGCAAACGAGAACTCTCTTGAGTCCGAACTTGCGGAGAGGGTGGAGCGCCGGAACGTAGCTCTGAAGTGAGCAGTTCGATTTAACTGCGATAAAGCCTCTCTTTGTTCCGAGTCTCTTTTTCTGATAAGGGATGATCTCTGCGTGCTCAGGGTTGATCTCCGGAACGATCATAGGTACATCCGGTGTGAGACGGTGTGCGCTGTTGTTTGAAATAACAGGACATTCGAGTTTTGCATATTTTTCTTCGAGAGCCTTTATCTCGTCTTTTTTCATATCTACCGCACAGAATACAAAGTCAACTTCCGCAGCGATTGCTTCAGCGTCTGCCTCTGCGTCCTTAAGTACCATCTTTTTATATTTATCTGCGAGGGGAGTAGTCATTTTCCAACGAGCGCCGATAGCTTCTTCGTATGTATGACCTGCCGAACGGGCACTTGCTGCAAGGAGAACAACATCAAACCAAGGATGGTTTTCCAATAATACGAGGAATCTCTGTCCTACCATACCTGTTGCTCCGATAACACCTACGCGATATTTTTTCTGATTAGCCATGATTGTAATAAACCTCCGTGTATCGTATGTTTTTATTTGGTAGCATTATACGTATGACAGCATTTCTCTAAAATATAATATGTAGAAATACTCTGCTGTGACATACATAAAAGCGGTTAAAAATTTATTAACCTACATTTAAAGGATACTATCATTTTATTGCCTTTGTGTCAATGTTTTTGGCGTAAAGAACTCTATTGAAAAATGCAATATTTTATAAAAATTTTATAGAAGTTTTTTGCTTATTTGTAAATTCTATGGTATTCTTTATAAGAATGCGGAATTTTGCGGGTTGTGTTATTTGTTATCCGTGAGCTCCGGGAAGTGAATTACAAAATTTGAATGGGGTTTTCGGCTTGGCTGATTATATAAAAAGAAATAATAGTGACAAAGAAGATACAGATATATCAGAAGTTAGTGTTGAAGAAAATTCTGATATTCAAAGAAGAAAAAACGAACGTTTACAGAGACGTATAGAAACTGAATGGATGCGTAGAAAAGCAATTATTACAGTATTTGTTGTATCTCTGGCGGTTATAGTTATTATTGCTGTATCAGTGCTTATAAAAAATACCGTAAAAAAAGACACTTTATCTGATAAAGACGAAAATACAGTTCTTGTAATTGACGGAGAAACTATTTCCCGGGAAGAATTTTCGTTTTTTTGCAGTATGGTTTTAGAATCAGACACTTTTGAACAATTGGCTGAAAACAGCACTGATGCAGTTGCTTTGTCTGAAAATGTAAAATCTGTTGCAGTGAAAAATACAGAAGAATTTATTTGCAAAGTTCACGATGCGGCTAATGCGGGTGTATCTTTAACAGATGCCGAAATGGCGGAAATAAGTTCTGCCATCGAACTTGCAGCTGAATCTTACAAGAATAAAGATGAATATTGCTATAAATTTTACGGAATGAAATATGATGAATATTTTAATTTGAGTAAACAGATGTCTCTTATCAGCAAATATATGCAGATTGTTTCAGATAAAGCTGATATAAGTAAAGAAAATCAGCAGAAAGTCTACTCTGAAAATCCCGAAGGGTTTACCGCTGTTGATGTAAAGATGATTTATATGGACATAAGAGGACTTGATGAAGACAAAGTATCTTATAAAAGGACAAATGCCGAGACATTGCTTCATTATATAAATGAAGGAAAGGATATAGGCGTGCTTTCGGAAGAACACAGTGATGAAAATGATCTTTTTAATATATCCGAGCACGGCGGTGATAATACCGTACGATTAGATTACAGTATTGACGACGGTTTTTACGGAATATTTGAGGCTGCTTCGAAAATGCAAACAGGAGAAGTTAAAGTTGTCGAGACTGAAAACGAAATATGTGTTGTGAGCTGTGTTAATAAGAGCAATTTTGAGGATTCATATAATTCGGACGATTTGATTTCATACATAAGGTACAAGCATACTTTAGATTATTTTGATTCTCTTTCTGCATCAGGTAAATATTCAGCTACAGTAAATACAGAAATTTACAACAGTGTAGACATAAGCGGTTATGTGGAGACATCATTAAGTATTTATTCACAGAGGAAATGATAAAAAATGGATGTAAAAGATTTTTATTATGATTTGCCGGAAGAGCTTATTGCACAAGTTCCTTTAAAGGATAGATCTTCTTCTCGCCTTATGAGCATTGAGCGAGAAAGCGGAAATATTGAACATATGATTTTCAAAGATGTTCTGTCTAAATTAAATGCAGGAGACTGCCTTGTTCTGAACAATACGAGAGTTATTCCCGCGAGACTGTACGGCGCCAAAAAGACGGGCGCTGCGATGGAGGTCGTTCTTCTGCACCGTGTGCAGAGTGATAACCCGGAGGATATTTTATGGGAAGTGATTTTGCGTCCGGGCAGACGTGCTCATGTAGGCGCAGAGATATTTTTCGGAAACGATGACTTAAAAGCCGAAATAGTCTCTGTTGAAGAAAGCGGAAACCGTATTGCAAAGTTTACATGTGACGGAGTTTTTGAAGAGGTGCTCGATAAGATCGGCATAATGCCTTTGCCCCCGTATATAAAAGAGAAGCTGGATGACCCGGAACGTTATCAGACTGTATACTCAAAAGAAAAAGGATCTGCGGCAGCTCCTACGGCAGGACTTCATTTTACCGATGACATACTGGATGCATTGCGCAAAAAAGGTGTAAAGATTGCTTTTGTGACATTGCACGTCGGACTCGGTACATTCAGACCGGTAAAGGTTGATAAAGTCGAGGATCACTACATGCACGAAGAGTCTTATACTATTTCCGGGGAAACATGTGACATAATAAATGAGACAAAAAAGAACGGCGGCAGGGTCATAGCTGTCGGCACGACTTCCTGCAGAGTTCTGGAATCGGTTGCGGATGATAATGGTTTTATGTCTCCGAAATCCGGCTCGACACGGATATTCATTTATCCTGGTTATAGGTTTAAAGTTCTTGACGGACTCATAACAAATTTTCATCTTCCGGAATCCACGTTGATTATGCTTGTAAGCGCTTTTGCGGGAAAGGATAACGTGATGAACGCATATCACGAGGCTATAAAAGAGCGTTACAGATTTTTCTCTTTCGGAGATGCGATGATTATTTTATAAATTTTTAAGAAATATTTAAGTTTTGTGTTTATCATATATTGTGTAAGCACGAAAGATTGAGAGGAACTAATGGCAGCGGTTACGTACGAATTGATAAAAGAATGTAAGCAGTCGGGTGCGAGACTGGGAAGACTTCACACCCCGCACGGAGTAATTGAAACTCCATGCTTTATGCCTGTCGGGACGCAAGCTTCGGTAAAAGGTATATCGCCTGATGAGCTTCATGAGATGAATGCTAATATAATTCTTTCAAACACATACCATCTGTATCTGAGACCCGGTCATGAGCTTGTAAGAGAAGCCGGCGGTCTGCACGGTTTTATGAATTGGGACAAGGCTATTCTGACTGACAGCGGCGGTTTTCAGGTTTTTTCACTTGCAAAGCTCAGAAAAATAACCGAAGAGGGTGTTGCGTTCAGATCGCATATTGACGGTTCGAAACATTTTCTGTCTCCGGAATACGTTATGGAAATAGAAAATGCTCTGGGTGCAGATATAATAATGGCTTTTGACGAGTGCGCGCCCTATCCGTCATCATATGATTATACAAAGAAATCTATGGAAAGAACTACAAGATGGGCGGAACGCTGTCTTAAGGCGCACACAAATACGGATAAACAGGCTTTATTTGGAATAGTTCAGGGCGGAATGTACGAAGATTTGCGTAAGATTTCTGCAAAGGATTTGGTCTCTCTTGACTTCCCCGGATACGCTATCGGCGGTCTGAGTGTAG
The DNA here is from genome assembly GCA_017461545.1 of Clostridia bacterium. GTDB lineage: Bacteria > Bacillota > Clostridia > UBA1212 > UBA1212 > SIG423. The sequence continues at coordinate 74,225 of JAFTXP010000021.1, forward strand.
GAGAGCCTGCAGAACTGATGAACAAGATGCTTGATGAGACGGTTCCGTGCCTTCCTGCAAACAAAGCGAGGTATCTTATGGGTGTGGGAAGTCCTGACTATCTTATAGAGGGCGTATTCAGAGGGATTGATATGTTTGACTGCGTGCTTCCCACGAGAATCGGACGAAACGGAACTGTTATGACTCCGGACGGAAGACTTATTGTGCGTGATGCAAAGTATGCGCGCGATTTCAGTCCGATGGATCCTGAGTGCGATTGCCCGGCATGTAAGAATCACACAAGAGCCTACATAAGGCATTTGCTTAAAACAGGCGAGATGTATGGGTTGCGTCTTGCGACGCTTCACAATTTGCATTATTTGCTGAACTTGATGAATCAGATAAGAGATGCTATAATGAACGACAGCTTCCTGGATTTTCGCAGAGAATTCTACGAGAGACTTGACGGAAGAAAGTGTTGATAACATTGTATAATAGATTTTATCTAAATATTTATATGGAGGATTTTAATTTATGGACGGTTGGATTGGAATTGTTATTTATTTGGTAATTATAGTTTTGCTTTTCTATTTTATGATTATCCGCCCGCAGAAGAAGCGTCAGAAGCAGGAACAAGAGCTTCGCGACAGCATCGCACTCGGTTCGGAGATAACAACTATCGGAGGTATTGTAGGTACTGTTGTTAATATTAAAGACGATAATATTACAATTGAGACTTCTATTGACAAGACACTCATTGAGTTCAAGAACTGGGCAATAAGAGATGTTAAAAAACTCGAAACTGAAGAAGATAAAGCAACAAAATAATTCTGAAAAAGTACTTTGATTTTTCTCAGAAACAAAACAACCCGGAACCGCAATTTTGCGTTTCCGGGTTGTTTTGTTTCTGAGAAATGAACAGGTATAATTAAATTGATTAATTATTTTTCGAAAAAGTCCGTTTCGGTCGTTAAGGGTATTGCACATATTGTAAAAATTTTGTACAATAAGATAAATTGTGTTTAATTTTAACGAAATTGTTATTTTTCAGTCGGATTGCCCCTGTAGGCAGTCTTACTGTATATTTTCATCGGAGGTAAAAATGAAATTTACAAAACGCCTTACGACACTAATTTTGGCTTTGGCTATGGTTTTGTCGTGCAACACATTCAGCTTAAGCATGATTGCGGATGCTGCCACAACAGAGTACATAAACTCTTTGATTGCAGCCGGTTTTCCGGAATCGTACGCAACATTGCTTGCAGAAGTTCATGATGAGCATCCCTCATGGACTTTTGAGCCGGTATTGATCACATCCCTTAACTCTGCATATACATGGGATTACATAGTGGAGCAGGAGATGTATCCTACAAGAAACCTTGTTACAACAGACACGTGGGCTCCTTCGGGATATGATGCTTATTATTCTCCCTATTACGATGAGACAGACACAAATCTTTATGACTCCGGATGGAGACAGGCCAGTCAGGAAGCGGTCGAATATTTTATGGATCCGAGAAACTTCCTTAACGATATTGACATCTTTATGTTTGAATCTCTTGCCTATAACTCATCCATTCATACTGTAAGTGCGGTTGAGAGTGCATTGACCGGTACTTTTATGGCAGCAAGCAACGGTACTGTAGACGGAACAAATACATATGCGACATTGATTTATAATCTCGGTGTTCAGTATAATATCAACCCGATATACATCGCCAACCGTATTATTCTTGAGCAGGGTACTGCCGGCACAAGTCCGCTCGTAAACGGTACTCTCGGTACAGCGATGTGGAGCTATTACAGTGATGAAGCAAACAGATGGAATACAAGCGCTGTAAACAGCAGCGGCCAGATTATCTGGGGCGGTGCATATGATAACATTACATATACTGAAGCAGAGCTTAAAGCAAGAGACGGCTTGTACAATTTCTTTAATATGGGAGCTTCAGGAACAGGTGTATTTGAGATTTATATGAACGCTTCAAATGAGTCTAAGACAGAGGGTTGGACAACAAAGACAGCAGCTGTGACAGGCGGTGTCAAAAAAGTATACAACAAATACATTGCTAACTATCAGCATACTCCTTACTTCCAGAAATTTAATACACACCCGGGTTCTTCAAATAACTTCTGGGGACAGTATATGCAGGATATTTCGGGCGCTCTCAAAGGAGGCAGACGTGCGTACAACGATTACAGCGATACAAACGGTCTTGAGGCCGCTCACAATTTTGTGATTCCTGTATACGGCGGAATGCCCACAGAGGCTTGTCCTGATCCGGCAGGCGGATATTCATATTACAGCCCTTCTACAGCTCCCGGTTCTATTGCGGCTACACAGCGCCACTTGAATATTTACGTTGCAAGCGGCGAAGGTATTGCTGATTTCGGTGAAGGTTCTGAAACTTTAAACAAAGGCACAATCGGAGATACAATAAATTTCCGTACAATTCCTGCTTCCGGATACACAGTAACGTCTGTAAATGTCAACGGCGAAGAGTGGGAGGTTCTGAATAACGGTTCTGATGCCGTATATCAGTTCACGATGCCGTCTGAGGATGTGGATATTTATGTAACATTCACTCCTTTATATACAACTACGGCAAATGATCTCGTTTTTGAGTCACAGGTCAATGTTGATTGGCTGATTGATAACTCTGTACTTTCGGAAGGAGTACAGCTCGGATTGGGGTCTGATGCGGCAAAGAACGATACATATCTTATAGTAAAGAGTCCTACGACAGACAATGACGATCAGCACATTACAATTGATTTTTCAAATTCAACTGCATTCAGCGCAAGTACATATAAATATATTGTAATTGCGGCAAAGACAAGTGCCGCAAACGCAAGCGCAGGTATGTATGTTTGTGCAGGTTCTGTCACAGACCCGACTACAGATGCATATGTTCCCATCACATGGGATAACGACGGTTTGTGGCACGAATATGTTATAGATCTTACAAGTATTTCATCGTGGACCGGAACGGTGCATAAAATAAGATTTGATTTCTTTGAGGGTACAACAACTGCAGATAGCGAAATTGACATACGATCAATAAGATTTGCTACTTCCAACCCGGCATCTGCGAAGGTTACTGCATCTTCCACAAGTTATGTTCAGGGGTCGTCCATTAAGATCAATTATTACGGACTTTCTTCATATTACGGAACAGCCGACAATATGAAGCCTTTCGTAGGTATCTATGCTGACGGAACAGAACCCGGCGGTGCAGAGGCGATTCAGTATTCAAGTGTAACCGATGCATCCGGTTCGCTGACATTCCCTGCGGATGCTGAAGGCGGTACAAATACTTCTGTATTGCCTGTAGGAACATATAAACTCTATCTTGGATACGATGCCTCAGGTCAGAGTGGCTGTGGAGTTAACAATGTAATTATGGCGGCAAGCTCGTACACATTTACCGTTGTAAGCAGTTCAGACGTAAATACCGATACATATCAGACCATAACAGGCGGTTATTCAGGTGAGGATGCTGTTGTTGCAAACAAAGGCGATACTGTTTTGACAGCGCTTACAACACTTGAAAATACATACGGAACCTCTTCTGTTACAATTAAGACTGCTGCCGGAGCTGCAGTGGATACATCTGCGATTCTTGTTACGGGTATGGTTGCAACGGTTGACGGAACAAATGTAAATATAATTGTTATGGGTGATGTTGATGGCGATGGCACTTTGACAATTGCCGATGCACAGTCCATAATGCTTCATGCAATAGGAAAAACAAAGCTCAGCGGTGCGTATGCGGATGCCGCAATGGTAAATAACTATACTTCTATTACTGTTCTCAATGTAATGTACATTCTGAATAATATGTAAAACAAAGGAAATTCATTTTGATAAAAAAAGTGGCGTTTGTCATCTGGCAAACGCTACTTTTTTTGGTTGCAATGAGATATTCCATTTGCTATAATAAGCAAAATTGCGTTATTAGGTAATATTTATATATTTTAATTGTGTAGGCGAAGCTTTTCGGCTGCATGATTTGATATTTTACGGAGGATTTTATGAAACTAAGAAACAGAGTACTAGCTTTCGTTTTAATGCTTACAGTTTTGGTAGGAAATTATACGGTTGCTTCGACAACGACAAAAGTTGATGCCGTTACGGCGGAGTATATGCAGTCCTTGCGTGACGCGGGATTCCCCGAGTCATACGTAACAATACTTGCGGCCCTTCATGATCAGCATCCCACGTGGCAATTTGAGCCTGTCATGATAACAGAACTGGATTCTGCGATGACATGGGACTATGTTATATCTGAGGAAAATTCAGCTGCCGGAGATTCATATTATAATCTTGTCACAACAGATTCATGGGCACCCGGAGACTGGAATTCGCTTGGGCAGGCAAATTATTCCCCGTATTATGATTCGTCTAATACCACCCTTTACGACAGCGGTTGGAGAAAAGCCAGCCTTGAGGCGATAAAGTATTTTATGGATCCCCGTAACTTCCTGAATGAGGACGATATTTTTATGTTCGAGTACTTGGGTTATAATTCGAGCTATCAGAATGTTGCAAATGTTAATACAGCTCTTGCCGGCAGTTTCATGGCAGATACAAACTGTGACAACGGTATTACATATGCACAGCACATTACAAATGTCGGTGCAGCAAATAATATAAGCCCGATATTCCTTGCAAGCCGTCTTGCTCAGGAGCAGGGTACAGGTACAAGTCCGCTTGTTAACGGTACCGCAGGTACTAAGCTTTTGGAACTTTACAATTCACAGGCAGATTATGATTCAAACGGAAATATAGTTTGGGGAACTGTAGAAAAGGGCACTGTATTTACAGAAGCAGAACTTCTGCAATATGACGGCTACTATAACTTCTTCAATATGGGTGCTTCCGGCACAGGTGTATTCGCAATATATCTCGGCGGCGGTAAAGAAGCAAAGAGTGGAGGTTGGACAACAAGAGCGGCTGCGATTACGGGCGGCGCTCAGAAAATCAGCAATAATTTCATAGCGGATTACCAGTATAACCTTTATTTACAGAAATTTAATGTAGACCCGAGATCAGGTGATTCTTTCCCGTTAGGTCAGTATATGCAGAATATTGCGGCGCCTTTGACAGAGGGCAGAACCGTAAGAGCTTCTTACGAGTCAGAGGGTCTTTTAGAAGTGGCACATATTTTCAAAATTCCGGTATATTCGGGAATGCCTTCCTCTCCGTGTCCTGACCCGGCAAACGGTAACTCGTACTACAGCGCAAGTCCTTTGCCCGTAATAGAAAGCTATCCGCTGTCTGTTTCCGTAGCAGGAGGAAAGGGAACTGTCGGATTTGATGACAACGGAACTGTAAGTACAGCGGTTGCTGCTGACACAGTTGTTAACTTCTTTGCAAAACCCGCAGCAGGATACAGGGTTTCTTCTGTTGTCATAGGCGGTACTTCGGTTGATGTATTAAACGGCGGAATACATTCCGTTTATCAGTTTACGATGCCGGCATCTTCTGTAGATATTTATGTAACGTTCAAACCTTTCTTTGATGCGGCTGACATGGTATTTGATACACAGGAAATGATAGAGTGGGTAGTATCAGGAGGCGTTTCGGAAAATGTTTCTGCAGGAATGAATGTTGATCCTAATACGGGCGATAAGTCCTGTATATTTGTCAGCCCTTCCGAATCAAACGATGATCCGCAGGCACATTTTGACTTTACAAGCACTTCGTCTTTCAGTGCTGATACATATAAATATATGACGATTGTTGCAAAGACATCCGCTTCAAATACCGCTACGGGAATGTATTTGTGTGCAGGCGCTACGGAGAATCCGGTAGCGGACTGCTATAAGTCATGGACTTGGAACAACGACGGACTGTGGCATGAGTATGTAATAGACCTGAGTGATTTATCTTTGTGGACAGGAACTGCAAACAGAATACGTTTCGACTTCTTCGAAGGAACTACTCCGGCGGACAGCTCTGTTATGGTTCACTCGATAAGATTCACTTCTTCAAAGCCGTCTACAGGTAAAGTTTCTACAAACTCAACCACATACACTGTAGGTGACACAATCACTATAAATTATTCCGGTCTCGCAAGCTACACAAGCACTGCCGAATCCATACAGCCTTTTGTTGCAATATATGCAGCAGGTACAGCTCCAGGAAGTGTTAAGGCTATTCAGTATGCACGCACTTCAGGTACATCAGGTTCGGTTGTATTCCCCACAGGTGCATTAGGCGGAACAAATACAGGTACACTTCCTGCTGGCAGCTATACTGCATGGCTTGCATATGATGCGGCAGACGACTCAGGATATTATTCAGTAAATAACGTTCTTATGAACGGTTGCACAGGATATTCATTTACTATAACAGATGCTGACGTTCCGGCTTATTCGATGATAGAGGGCGGTTACACAAACGAGAGCTTATTCAAAGGCGAAACAGGTGACACTGTCAGCACTGCCACACTAGGCATCAAATCTCTTACAGGTTCTTCCGATGTTGCAATTTTGGCAGCTGACGGAACGGCGGCTGCGTCTACAGCAAGCGTTGCTACAGGCATGATAGCAGTTGTAAGCGGAACTTCTTACAACATCGTTGTTGTAGGCGATACAGACGGTGACGGCATAGTTACTATTGCTGATGCTCAGACTGTTATACAGCACATAAAAGGTAAAACTACTCTCAGCGGTGCTTATGCAGATGCAGCAAAGGGCGAGAGCAGAGCCGGCGCTGTAAATATTATTGATGCAATGGCTATTTTGAATATGATTTGATAACAGCTGACGTACTAAGTTAATGTATTGATTTCAAACCGCGTAATTGTTTATTGGTGTGACAATTACGCGGTTTTTACTCAGTTTTCAACTCGGTAAATTCTCAAATCTTCGCTCAAATTATTTTTAAATTTATGCATTTTTATGCTGTCAATTAAAAGTGAAAATGTCCTAAAAAAACATAAACATAAGCACCAAAAAACGGTGCTTTTTGTTTTTTAAGAAGCCCAGTCAGTTTCCCTTCCGCACATTGCATGTACGTATTTCATAAAGTTATCTTTACGCCAAG